>CAVVVS010000085.1:0-13172 GCA_963751355.1 uncultured Ignavibacteriales bacterium
CGGCAATATCAATTTGTTCTCTGATGGCTGTTTCAAATAGATCGGGTGAATCCGGGACGAAACCGCCAGTATCAATTAATTGAAACTCCTTCTTGTTCCAGCTAACTTCGCCGTAATTTCTATCCCGCGTAACACCACTTACATCATCTACAATGGCTTCCCTTTTGCCCACCAACCTGTTGAAAAGAGTTGACTTGCCGACATTAGGTCTGCCTACTATTACTACTAAATTCATTTTCATAAGTAAAAATATACATTTAATCTGTTAGAAACTTAATTAAAGATTACGGCATAAAAAAGCGATACTATCAAAAATTATCGACAGTACCGCGAAAATAAAAATTTTATATTTTCGATTAAAAATTATAACTCATATTTAAAGTGGGCACCATTTCAATTCTGCCGGCATAATTTATTCCCTGGACTCTCATATTCATTGCCAGGGTTTCATTATATCTGTCGGTGCTCCATATCGCGTCAAATACGCTTAGAATATGATTAACGTATAAAAAGATGACAGCCGTTTCCCCCGTA
This sequence comes from uncultured Ignavibacteriales bacterium, assembly GCA_963751355.1. Classification (GTDB taxonomy): domain Bacteria; phylum Bacteroidota; class Ignavibacteria; order Ignavibacteriales; family Ignavibacteriaceae; genus CAVVVS01. The sequence continues at coordinate 535 of CAVVVS010000085.1, forward strand.
TTGTAATAAGTATTGGCTAAACCTCTTTGATGTGCATAGTAAGTCATCTGCTGAGGTATTTCACTGTATTGAGTATTCGAAATATTTGTTTCATTCCAACCCATGGTATATTGATAGTATTTTCCAATCAATTCATAATATTGCTGCTCACCGGGGCGTGGAAGCCTATGGGTGAAGCCTCCTGCATCCGGGCTGTTACCCAGTGCAGATTCATAATCATTCAACTGGTTCCAATCTATGTGTCCATCTAACTTTTTCCAATCAGCCGTATTAGGGTCTATACTATTTACATCTACAGTCCTAAAAATGTGATAGTTATTAGGATCAATATTTGGATTAATTTCTTTGGAATGTTTTAATGCCCAGTAAGCATATTTAGATACATACCAATTTGCATCGGCATAACTCTGGAAAAAGTCTGTTTGATTGTTGCCTTTGTTATGATAGATTATTGCCGTAGCCATACCTGCAGCTTCTATTGCAAAAAATATAGCAGCTTTAAGGTAATGTTCGCTGTAAAACTCACCGGAACCGGGTAAAATTGCCGAAAATAAACCCGCTAAAAATCTTGATTTCTTTTTCGGATTCTGCAATTTAACATCCGGCTGAGATTGGAGGATTATATTTTGTGCTGCTAAATTTGAATCAAATTGTAAATTGCCGGTTAAATTATTTTTCACGGGTTGTTTACTCTGTGCATTAGAGGGAATAAAAATACATGAAAATATAATTAAGCTCATCACTAAAATAATTTTATATGCTTTCATTATAGACCTTAAAATTTCTTAAATAAATAAAGCAGTCAAATAAAAAATATTAAATATCAAACCCGAATAACAGCCCGCCGTAAAAACGCCATTCTTTACCATATGTAATATCCTTTCCAAAGAATTCCTTTGTAAATTTATCAAAACCGTATGCTGCATTAAAAAACAAATCCGTCGGAAAAATATAATACGAATTCATATGAATCCGGATTTCTGCTCCAGCACCTTTTTTAAATTGATCAAAAGCCGGTAATTTATTGTTCCAGGCATTTCCCAGATCTCCGTAAAACGATAAGAACATTTTATCGATATAGAGCTGTCCAATCCGAGTATCAATATTTTTCCACAGCGGGAATCTATATGTTAGATTAAACCATGCAATTCTGTTGCCGCTCAAAGCATAAAAAGGATATGCCTTCATACCAACAAGCCCGCCAAGATAAAAGTCAAAGAAATCAGGAACTGTAGGACCGAATATTGTTCCAAGTCGTAAACCGCCGGTAAGGGTTTGATGTTTAGAAAGTGCAAAGTGCATTTTGGTATTAAGTTCAAGCCTGCTGAAATTAAAATTATCAAAAACCGGCTGAAGCATCCCGTTTTCCACAGTATAATTTCCGTTTGGGTTAAATTTATTCAATTCATAGTTATAGGTAAGGTCAAGTGTTGTACCGACAGGATTTATTTCTGCATCTACACTGGGAACGAGTGCGTCCAAAGTATATTTTAATTGAAAATTGTTTCCGATTAAATAATTGTCATTGGTACTCGGATACAACGTCCCGTCGGGTAAAGTAAAGCTGCCGAGATTAGCAGAATAGCGGCTAAAAATATATTTGAATTCCAGGTTTTGATTCCTGGTAAATATTTTTTGTTTGGCGGAAAAATCGAATTCCAACAAATTGTAGGAAACATCTGTAGGAATTTGATAATCGTAATTTACTGTGGTCCCAACCGTATCTGCACCGAATGAAACCGTAGTATTAGCTTTTCTGCTGATATTATAAACTTCAAAAGCCAGTTCCGGTCTTATTCCTAAATTAAACAGCAAAGGAATTTTATCCCGGTAATTAAAGATTAAAAATAAATCTCTTTCCAATCTTGCATTTATTGCGCCGCCGGCAAAAAACGAATATTTATCCAGCATATCACTGGAAGAAACATATACGCCGGGCTTTAGCTTTTCAAAAAAACTATTGGATGTATTGTAGTTATCGTACCTAATAAAAGGAAAGAAAGATAGTTTAGTAAATTCACCTTTATAAGGTTCCGCTTGATAATTCGGTACATCATAATCATTATAATGAATTAATTTCTTCAAATTAAAATTTTGAATATCTCCGTTAGGCTTATCCTTGCCCAGCGGCGGATTATTTACCCATTTATAACTGTAACCTTCTTTTACTTTCCCCTGCTCCTTCGGAGTAATTTCATAAATTTTAAAACCTTTGGAAGTGTATCCTGAATATAAGATATCTCCTTTTGTATCAATTGAAGGCATGAAGACGCTTCCGATAACATTAGTTAATTGTTTTTTCATTCCTGATTTCAGGTTAAGTGAATACAGATTAAAAATACCTGTTGAATCGGAACAAAAAATTAAGTCTCCGTTTTTATTAAAAACTGCATTTCGGTTATCATGATCATTTTTAATCACAAAGCGGTAATTATTTCCATTCGTGTCAATCTTAGCGATGTCCCGGTTTTCAGCATATGAATAATCAAAAAGGATATAGCTGTCGTTGGGAGAAAATTTAGGTTGATAAACCTGTTCTCCGTTTCGAAAATTAGTGATTTGTTTAAAGTGTTTACCATTTATATCAACCATACCGAGATTGGTTGTGCCGTCTTTTTCGAAAATAAAAACTATATGTTTACCATCGTGCGATACAGAAGGCTGATTAGCCCGTAAATCATGCGTAAGTCTTTTTTCTTCATCCGTTTTATAATTGTAAACGAATATATCGTGCACATTGTACCAATTTGGATTGTTATCTGAGATTTTTGAATAAATGATTTCATCTTTGCCCGGAACCCAGCTTAACGTTGATCTTACATTCTGGGCAATTAATTTATCCTTTTTGGTAGCAAAGTCATAAATGTAAGCACTAGACAATCCTAAGTAATCACTTGTTTTATTGGAAATGTAAGCAAACTTGGAACCGTCGGGTGAAAAAGTGGGGAAAAAATTGCCAAAACCTACATCTCTAATTTCATCACCCGTTACTAAATTTTCAAGGACTTTCTTACTGCGTTTTTCATAACCTTCGGTTACAAAATTCTTCCACTCATCATAAATTTGATTCCCGTCTTTTCCTAAAACATCCTTGAAAGCAGCATCAATGGTAAAATTAAAAGGTTTACCCAACGCTTTTGTAATTTCACGTAATTTGTCTTCGCCGTATTTTTGTGAAAGGTATCTTGTTAACGCAAACCCGGCGTTATACACAGATTCATTACCAAGACTGGTTTTATCAAAAACACCCATTTGATTCCAGGTAAGCATATTACCGTTTAAAGCATATGACCGCAGAATCATATCTCGATGAGTATCCCAATTATCATAATTAAAATCTTTTCTATTATACTGAGCCGTTCCTTCCGCAAACCAGGAAGGAACGTTTACAGTAGCAATTGGATATGAAACTATAAAATTAGGAAAACCGTAAAGGATATCGGGACGCCTTTCATCTTCATAGTTCATTGCCTGTAAAAATACCGCCGGAACTGTCCGCGTTAGTTTCATTGCAGCCTGAATTTGAACCATGTGGGTAAACTCGTGAGTAATAACATTACGCAGCCAGTTATGAGCACCGCGGAGATCAAAATTAAGGGCGCTTGTCCATATCTCTATTTTATTATCGAAGAAATAAGTTGCACCGTTGGAATAATCGTCAATGTCTTTTATAACAAAGTGAACTATCCCCGGATCGTAATGATAAAGAGATGTTAACGGTCCCCAAACTTCATCGGCAATTTTAGCCGCTATTCGTGCTGTTCTACCGGCGCCTTGATGAAAGTGCACCTCTACGTGTTTTCCCTTAATTGTAAACCATTTTAATTCAGGATGAAATTCCGTGAACTGTGAATAAGCTTTAATTTGAAAGAGAAACAAAATGGTAATGATTCCAACTATCTTTGACATATTTATTTTTTCATTCCGGTTATGATGTGTACAAGATAAAATTTATATATTCTTCAACTTATTGCTAGTTATCTAATAAAGTCAAATTATTAACTCATGTTACGCACAAATTGAACAATAAAATATTTTGTCATTCCGAACTTGCCTGCCAGTCTTGGAAGGTAATCGGAATATCATTTTTATTCTTTTTTAGATGCTGAATTAGGTTCAGAATAACTTGTGCGTAACATGAATTACTAATTAATATTTTTTAGGTTTCGCACATATTAATAATCTGCGATTTTTATATGTGCAAGATATATTGCGCCGAGTTTTATTTTGCACAGTACTAATAAACTGTGATACAATTTTTAATATTTGGGTAAGATTCGCTCTGTGTGCACACTCCTTATTTAACTACAGCAATTTTAATTATGTTGCTCTCGGTTTTTCCGCTAACACCTTGAGCTTCAATATGAGCAATATAAACTCCGCTTTGAATATTATTTACATTCCATTTAGTTTCGTTGTTCATTCCTCCTATAGCATCGTTATGCAATTCCGCGACAAAATCACCCGAGATATCAAATATTTTAATATCTATTTTTGAATTCTCTGAAACGTAGTAACGTATATTTGTCTCCGTACCGTAAACCGGGTTAGGATAATTGTATGCACGGCTTTTTGGGAAAAAATCATTTATAGAATTATTATTTGATGCAGCAGGAACGGAAGCACTATTCTGAGCATTACCGTTTTCTTCCGACCAGAACATTCTTCCGGTCGTCGTTCCGATGTTCCATGCGTAAAAATTAGAACTGTCATTAATTGCAGCTAAAGAAATCTTCCCGTTATCTTCGAATACCACAGGAGTAGCAGCCAATTCCGATCCGGTTGAAACCGGGAATCCGGAAACAACCTTACCTGTCCCGCCGTCAATAGCAAATAATCTGCCGTCTTTCGTTGATGCAATTACTTCAGATTTATTATCTCCTGAAAAATCCGCGGCTAAAGGAGTACCGTTAAATCCAATATTCTGTGGATCAGTAAAAGGGAAATTGTCGGCTTCGGAGCCGTTTAGATTTACTGCATCTATATTATTCCCGTTCGTAAATAATATATAACTATGACCGTCTTGCTTTAAATCTGCCAAGGCAAATGAATTGATAGTATTGCTTGAGTTAATCTGAAATTTGCTCAACAATTGATTTCCATTTACTATTACAAAGGTATTATTTGTTAATAATAAAATAGAAATTTTATTTCCGTTTTGATCTTCAGTTGCGGCAAACTGCAAAAGTTTTCCGTCCTTCGTTTCAAATTGTTTACCTTTATTATCAAACACCATTACGTCGTTTGAGGTGTTTGAAGATTGACCTGCAAAAGTATAATAATCACCGTTAACGGCAATCGCATTAACTTCTATTTTGCCCTCTGCAGTATTATCATCCCCGGTAAACTGAGGATTGTTTGCCCCATTCAAAATAAAAGTTTTCACCAAACCGTTTTTAGTTCCTATTAAAACCTTAACTGAAGAATTTGATGGGATGCTTTCAAGAACCGGCGGAGATGTTATCATAGTGTGAATGTTTGTCGAACCCCGGAAATTCGTACTTTGTGTCGTTATATGATAATCTAAAACCGAATCATAAACAGCAACAATATATGAAACACCATTGGAATAAAAGGATGCGGATTTGTGAATAATATTGCTATTAGGCGGTACGCTTGAACCAGGGACTAATTCACCCTTATCATCAATTTCATAAATATTTTGAGTACTTTCCAGATTAAATTTATAATCATTACCAAGTTGAACCGCGTTTAACTTGTATTGTAAGCCCGGAAGATTTAACTTATTCGCAAAAATTGGTTTTACAATCGAGTCTCCGAAAACAACATTAAAACTCATTTTGTTTGCTATGTCGGAAAAATTTGAAATTGTAATAAGACTATTGGCTCCGGAATTCGTGTTACTGCTCGGTCGAGTATCTTCGGAAAATTTATTCATATAAAATTTAGATGGATTAGATTTATACCAAAAATCTTCGGGGGCTCCGTCCCCAATAACCTTATCACCGAAAATTGTGGTAAAAGTTTGACCGATATCCCAAATACCGTCTGCTTCTTCAACATAAACACCGCGGTGATTAAGGTCGGCATTTATCTGATTATCTGCAATTTTAGAATTAATAATATTATCATCGATATGCCAAATTACAATTCCGTTCCCGGGAATGGCCCAATCATATTCATCCACATTTGTAACAACACCTTGAACCGAATCCACTTGATAGCTGTAAAATCCTGTAGTATCTTTTTCAAAGGTTTTCTTTAAAGTATCTCCGCCTAAAACATAAGTTAAAATTGCACCGTCCTTATTTGCATCCCTAATTCTATTTTCAACCAAATAATATTCAGAAGTATTAATCGGGATTTTAAGAATTGTTGTATCCGATTGAGAAGCTTCAATCTGTGTTATAAGGCTCAAATTATATTTACCGGGTTTTAAGGTTACCGGTTTTGCCCAGCCTAACTTAATTTTTTCCCAGGCGGAAGGTTCGGGAGGGAAAAGTCCATTATATGCAAAAATGGATTGTCCGTCCATTAAACCAAATCTTCCGATTGCACTATTCCCGGTTTTAGTGTCAAAAAGATCAGGCAACCCTAGATGACTTGCAACGCTGGCGACCAATAACCCGTTAATCGTAATCTGGAACAAAACCGTCCCACCGTAAGTTGACATTTCCCTGCTTTCGGTTTCAGGTAGTATCATCGTATTTTTTATATTAAATGAATTACCGGATACCGGGAATCCTGAAAAATTTTCTCCGTATATTTTTTGAAAAGCATTAAGTCCAAGGTAGACTGAAGGCAAATCTTTTTGATCACCTAAACTGCCCGGCAAAGATATATCCCTTCCCACCCCTGCATGAAAAATTGTGAATAGGTTATAATTATTAAAATTAAATCCCGGATTAGCAGTATCTGCTTTTGCCCAAACTTCTTTTACAAACGATCCAAGAAGAGAAAAATCGTCGGAGTTATTTGGAGGAGAGTAACTCCTCATTCTATTTGAAACGGTTATTATGTTTGGAAGTACAGTATATTTAACAATCACTTTACCGTTTGAAACCCGCTCATAATAATTTTTAACAAATTCGAGATGCTCATCAAAATAAGCCCGATTATGCGGCAAAGGATCTAAAATCGTATTGCCGTACTCAGTTGAATAAATCGAACCGAATTTACCGTTCCCGAAAGTTGCTGCGTCTTTATCTTGCTGAAAATCAACCATCACTGCCAGTATTTTTACTGTATCACCTGAAGTGACTTTGGAGGACGTAGAAACAGGATATGGATTTATATTACCTATGAAGGATTGGGCAGATAAACTGCCCATACCTGCATAAGTTAGAATAATTACAAGAATTGTTTTAATCATAAAATATTACATTCCTCTTGGTATTCCTCTAACGCTATTTTGAGCACCTCCCCATCCAATTAAAATCGTAAATCTCAGGGTATCGTTTAGAGGATTATCCTGTCCTCCCTTGAACATAGAGGTTGTCAAATAACTGAAATCAAACCCATATATATCGTATCTTACTCCGGCACCGAAGGTAACAAATTTACGGTTTCCGTAAGATGGATCTTCGTAAAAGAAGCCCGTCCTGAATGCGAATAAAAATTCACCGGGTGTACCATACCAATATTCTAATCCCATGGCTGTATTAATAGTCCGTAGTTCTTCACTAAATGGTCTATCTGTCCATGAAGAAAAAATCGCCTGGTAAAATTCCTTAGAAGTACTGGAGTCTTTACTAACTAATAATTTACTGAAATCAAGGGTGTACATAAGAGAATTATACTCGCTGTTAAATATCTGATAAGCAAACCCTAGTCTAAGATTAGTTGGAATCGGATCAGCCTGTGCCCTGTCAATATAATTTATCTTGGGACCCAAATTACTTAAATTAGCCCCTACACTAAATCTCCCGCCTATATCAGAGTCGGTAAATGGAATAACAAGATGAGCCGGTCTCCACATGCCTGCAATATCAAAACTTACCGAAGTAGCAACACCACGGCCTTGCTCCTGCCCGGTTGGTTGATCGGACAACTGACTGTGAATAAGTCTAAAATTAAATCCAATTCCCCAATCGGGAGATAATTGAGTAGCATATCCCAAGGTTAATGCGGCATCGAAAGATCTGAATGTACCTACAACTGTAGGTCCCCCTTCCGTTGTTCGATTGAATTGTCCGTAGTTCATGTAGGTTATACTAGCAGTAACATTTCCGCCAATTTGATCGATATACTGCCGGTATGTTAAATAATCATAAAATATATCTAAATGAAACTGAGGGAGCCAATTACTATGAGTAATGCTGATTTCCGAACCTTTAAGGAATGCAATACCTGCAGGATTCCAAAAGATTGCCGCCGAGTTATCAGCCAGTCCGCCTCCTGATTCACCTACTCCGCCTGCTCTGGAATCTGGCGCCAGGAGTAAAAATGGTACAGCTGCCTCGCCTTGGCCATAGGTAACTTTCTGCACAAGAGTAACTGCCATGCTGACCAACAAAATCCTGAGAATTATTTTCATTGTTGATGTCCTCCGTTAAGTAATTATTCTAACTTATAATTAACAATTTTGTTTAAAATATTAAATATAAAAAATTAACACTAAAAATAACGATTTTTTAGGGGTAATCTTTATTACCTTATTATTGCAAGTTTTCCGAGTACGTTTTTAGTAAACTTTCCGTCCATGGTTTTTACAATGATATTATATAAATATGTACCGTTTCCCAGCGGATCACCATCCTGATCTTTTCCGTCCCATCCTATCTTTACAAACTTATCCATTAAATCATTTTTTTCAATTTCTCTAATCAATCTTCCGGTAACCGTGTATATTTTTATTCTTACATTCAAAGGACTGTCAAGATTTTGTTGAAATGTAAATGTGGTAATATTGTTAAAAGGATTAGGGTAATTATAAACATCCTGCACTTCAAGATTGTTACCGTCTACCACTTTAAAGTCAGCCGATGACGAAGAGAAATTATTAAACACATCCCAAGCCGTGACTTTTATCGTATATTTGCCCGGAGCTAAATCATGCAAAGGATATTTGATTTCACCCGATTTTCCTCCGCTGTTCAAATCAGCAGTAAAATAATTTGTAAAATCAATTGGATTTGATTCCTGATTATTCAGAATTCCTTCCAGTTTATGCCCGACACCTGTTCCGGTTGTGTTTAATCCCGTTTGATCGGATAAGGACACTAGCAGTGTCGAATTCGGGTTTACCAGATAACCGTTACTGAATGCAGGATTATCAAACGATATTTCCATGTTAGGACCTTTACCGTCATTCTTTGCAGTGGAATCGGTACCGCCTATTATTACACGATTTGTGTATCCCAGTCCGTCTTCTTTATCATTATAAAAATATAGGATAACTTTCCCGTTTTTATTTTCATATGAAATATCTTTGGGCACCACAAAATTCGCTGAAAATCTCCCGTTCGTTACAGAAACTCCTCCCCGGAATATGACTCCGCCTGGTGTAGTAATGGTATAGTTTCGTAAAGCAGGTAATTTAACTTGCCTCTGTGAATCAAATACAGTTAAGATACCCTGTCCGTTGAAATTGTTCCACAAACTATTGTCCGGTTTTCTTACTTCGCCTGCAATCCTTGTGTTGCTCAATGCTTTAATTTGAACATTGCTATTCAGTATATTTCCGTCAATTGAATCGATCGATGCGGTATATTCCGGAATCAATAATCTCAAAGTCGGATCGCCGAAAATATTATATTTTTGATCATTTATTGAGTAAAATGTTTGCTTTGTCAAGAACAATGCTTGACCGATAGTCACCGGTAGATTTAATGTATCTCTTGCAGTTGTAAGTAAATTTCTAAAAAATGCATCTGCTATCGCTTCATTCTTCTGTGCATATACAAGCCGGTCAGCGGTGAAAGTGCCTATTGCTCCGCCGTCATTTTTTAGAACTAATTGCTCGGCGCCGCTTCGAAAATTGGGAATATCGAAATATCCGAAGTCACAGGTTGCCGCGGTTAAAAAGAAATAATTACTATTATGTAACTGAGGAATAGTTGTACTGTTTTCAAACACTACTTCATGTGCCCACAATTCAGGGCTGCCATGACCGAAGTAATTTAAAATTAGAGTTCCATCATTAATAGAATTTATAATTGCTTTATTTGCACCCGGTATTCTTCTCCCTAAGCCGGTTATATCAACAGGGAATGCAGCCAGGTATATTTTTTTGAGATCAAAAGAACTAGGTATTATGTAATCGGCAAGGTTCTCCGAATAGTCGGTATGATAAGTGCCTTCCCATCCTTTAGAAGTATAACCATCATCAGCAACTAATGTAATTAAATTACGCCACGTACTTCTGTCACTATCCTTTTCGTAGCGAATTATTTTATCGACTGCATTATTTGCTTCAGCATCTGATTCAACCGTCAGTCTTCCATCCGCAAGATCTACTATATCATCATTTCCATCAACACGTACAAAATAATCATCTGTGGAATATGAACTTGTCAGTTCTAGTGATTCATTAGTTTCATATGCAGGAATAAAATTATTGTGCGAGCCCTCAATATCCTTATAATCATAAGTTCCCTTTCCAAACAATAAAACGTATTCAGGCTTTATTGTCCAATTATCATAGGCATATTTAATGAAATTCCGAATTGCCGACACATCATGAATGCCGCATCCGAATTCATTAAATATCTGGTTCACGTCCACTACAATTGTGGAAATTTTTACATCTGCTTGATTTTCCCTGTAATTTTTTAACCTGTTTGCCGCATCTTCAAATTCTTTTGGAGTAATAATGATGAATTTAGCTCCATCCTTGATCCCGTGTAAGTTTGAATTCCCGACTTCCACCGGGTTAACAGGAGTTTTATAATTTCCGCTTCCCACCGCTAAATATCTTGATTCTTTTCCATCTGTTTCTTTTGCTTGGAACCGGTATTCACCGCCACTTACCATAACGGGATTGCTAATTAATTTTACATTTGCATAATCGGTAATATTAAAAACCTGGATATTGCTTGATGAAAATCCGGATAAGTCATATTGAATTACGTCGTTAGTATCAGCGGAGAAGAAAAGTAAATTATCATTAACGGCAGTAAGTGTTTTTTGATAGTAAATATTGAAGTAATCAATATACCCGCTTGTAGTAACGGAAGAAGGAGTAACAATAAACTTTAACGCACTTCTGTTATCAGGTAAAGTCCCGATATAAGTCATGTTTCTAGTAAAAGGAATACCGGCAACATAATCCTGGTTTCCGTAACCATATAAAGTCTGATTAAAAATAGTAGTAGAATTTTCAACTATCTGCAGTCCAAGTGATCCTTGACTTGCATTTACAAAACTAAAAGTATAATGAATGGGATCCGAAGATATTCTTCCGTCAAGTTTCGTTACATAAGTTCTGGAAGTCATTGAAGGAGAAAAATCATCACCCAAAAATATTTTCCCTGTTTTCCCGATATTAATTTTATCTTCTTCCCAATATGCGTAAGCTTTTGTTGAATTCTGGATATAAGGATTGGAAATTTTTAAACTGTTTTCTTCACTAATTCTTTTCCCCGGAGCTCCGCCGGAAGTAATCCAATAATAATTCTTATCTGAATATACGTTGTGATGTCTCACAACAGATTTTGAGGCTGTGTCATATCCCCAAAAATCATTTCCCCTTCCATAAAATAATATATAATCATTATTATCAAATTTGCCGTCATTTTCACCAACAACGATTATAGCATTCTGCTCCAAATCGTTCGGTTTATGAGCCATAGGATTTTCGGGCAGCATTTTCCCGCTGTTATTATATATTTTTATAGTACGGGGGTCAACTGTGTTAGGATCAATTCCGAAAGAAGAAAGCATGGTGCGGGTTATTTTGTAAATCCCGGTCCCAGGTGCTTCAAACCTTACCCATTTACCTGATGCCAACACACTATTCCCTTCAATCTTCTTAAGGCGATTACCCTGATTATCATCAACCCAATATTTTGCCGTATTAAAATTTAGGAGGGCACTTTTGATAAATTGCCCTGCGGGTTTAGAGGAAATCTTTTGATTCGAAGAAAAGTTAACTTTAAAGACAATATTTGAATAAAGTCTTATTGTATTAGTAGACGAGTTAAACTGAACAGGAGAAAGAATGAGCGATTGAGTTTTAATGCCGCGTGATATACCAAATTCACCGAAAGATATTAATGAGAAAGATTTCGGCTGTGACCGGTAATTGTCACCAACTTTATAAACAAAAGTGTTAAGCTTACCTTCCTTAACCATCTGAGGCTTCGGAATAATATTACCGTTAATTTCTTTATAGGAAGAGCTAATTATCTGAATAGTATTACCTGTTTCCCTAGGGACTCCTATATTTAAAATTCTTTGTGGAATTGCAGGTGCACCCCATTTTTCAGGTTCAAGAATTTCACCCTGCCATAAATTAATCTGAATAAATGGCTGCTGATTAATTATGTGCGTTGAAGTGTCCTTATAAGTGGGCGTGTATTCAATAACTATTGAATTACGGTTTGATGAGACAACCTTAATATCATGCTGAGGATATAAGGGTACCGCACATATCAGAAAAATTCCTGCTAAGATTTTGCTGTTCATTTATTATTATTTGTTTTTAAATACAGTATTAAAACATTCATTTCTACGTA
>CAVVVS010000086.1:0-46011 GCA_963751355.1 uncultured Ignavibacteriales bacterium
ACTCCGATTACGAGACCGTGGTGCGCAAGATGAGTTTCTGCTGGCAGCAACCGCGCGGAATTTTATGTCGCCCCTTTGGTTCAGTTACGTATTGCTGTATTCCCAGTACGGATCAAATAATTGGTTGCTTTATCCTTAAAAAGCATTTCAAAATCGAAAATATCAAAGTCTATATTGCCGTTTTTGCGCGGAATCCGGGGAAAAAGAGTACGAATATTTACGCCTCTCCACTGCTCGGGTATCGGGTAGCTTAAAGAATCAGCCTTATAGTTTTCCTTAGTATTAGTATTCATATTATAGTGAACATTTGTTCACTATATATTTATATCTTTTTTAATTTAAATGCAAGTCATGAAAATGTAAGTAAGAAAGGTAAAGCCGAAAAAGGGTGCATTTTGATTGGTAAAAATAATATTTAAATTATGAATAAATAACGGAGATGAAAATGTCAAAAGAAGTATCGACTGACGATGAGAAACTCTGGATTTGCCAATACTGCGGTGAAAAAAATAGTGTTTGGATCGATTTAACTATCACGGGCAAACAAGATTTCATAGAAGATTGCCGTATTTGCTGCAGACCGAACAGAATAATAGTTTTAAAAGACGATCATAACAATGCATCGATAGAAGCAAGACCGAGCGATGAATAACAATCAATTAACCCTCAACCAGCTTTAAACCTGCTCAAAGATACAGAATCTTACCGGAGATAGAGGGTAAAAATATTAGAAATTGATTATTTGTTTAACAATAAATCAATCCATAATCATCCGTAAAAATGATGAACTGTCATCATCTTCTTGATTTTCCTCCTCATCTTTATTTTTCTTCTGCGCTTTATCTTTTCCCCAATTATATCTGGAAGCTTCAAAATTAAATCCGCTTTTAGGTGTCTCCTTTTCATCATCTTTTTTATTTTCCAGTGATGATTTCGGACTTTTCACACGGAAAAAAGTAGGGACATCCAGGTCTTCAGTATCAATATCATCTTTTTCCAGGAAATTAAAACCGCCTCTAAATCTATCTTCGTTATCTTGTTTAGGTTGAGAACTCGTTGAAGATTTCGAAGAATAACCTTTACTGGAACTTTCAAAACCTGTTGCAATTACAGTATACGAAACATAATCGTTCATCTCTTCTTTGCGAACACAGCCGAAGATTACATTTGCTTCTTCACCGGCAGCTTCAAAAATAACATTATTACCTTCGTTGATTTCCTGCATAGTAAGATTGCTGGAACCTGTAACATTAAGAAGAACGCTTTTCGCTCCCTTGATATTAATACCTTCCAGTAGAGGACTGGAAATAGCCTTTTGTGCTGCTTCCATTGCCCGGTTTTCACCGCTTGCAATTCCGCATCCCATTAATGCATCACCGCTTTGATTCATTACCGAGCGAACATCGGCAAAATCTACATTGATCAAACCTTCAACAGTTATGATATCGGCAATTCCTCTTGTAGCTTCATATAATACCTCATTTGGTTTATCGAAAGCAGCAAAGGCATTAATACTTTTATCAAGGATACTGAGCAATCTTTCATTAGGAATCACAATTAAACTATCAACGTGTTGTTTTAGTTCTTGAATTCCTTGCTCCGCATTCAGCATTCTTTTTTTACCTTCCCATCTGAAAGGTTTGGTAACAATACCCACAACCAGTGAGCCTATACTTTTAGCAATCGAAGCAATAACGGGAGCACCTCCGGTACCAGTTCCTCCACCCATACCGGCTGTTACAAAAACCATATCACTGCCGGACAAAACCTCCGCTATTTTTTCACGATCCTCTTCTAAAGATTTCTTTCCAATGTTTGGATCAGCGCCCGCTCCGAGTCCACGTGTTATGTTATTCCCAACCTGAATTTTATATGTTGCGCTGCTGCTGTTTAAAACTTGAGCATCGGTATTTATAGTAACATACTCAACCCCGGTTAGTCCTTTTTTGATCATACTTTCGATTGCATTGCATCCCCCCCCGCCTACACCTACTACCTTGAGGACTGCCGACATAGATTTATCTTTGTCAATTGTTGCAAAATGCGTCATAACATACCTCCTAATTATGGAAATTATAATTCATCGAAAAATTGTTTTACTCTTATTATTAAGGACGAAAATTTACCTGTAACCTTGGTTTTCTTTGGTTTAATTAAAACTTGATATTCGCTTGATTTACCCCCGGGTACTCCCCTTATTAAGCCCGCTACCGTAGCGAATTCAGGGCTTTCAATTTCATTTGATAACCCTTCACCTAATTCCTGAGGGACACCAATTCTTGTGGGAAGACCAAATACCTCTTCCGCTAGTTCAGTACATCCTTTTAATAAAGAACCTCCCCCGGTTAATACAATACCTGCTTTAATTTTATTTTTGAATCCCGCGCTTCTTATTTCATTATCGACGAGAGTAAAAAGTTCCCTCATTCTTAAACTTATAATTTGTGTTAAAAGACTTATTGGTATTTTCGTATTACCTCTGGCACCTACACCTCTGATTAAAATATCTTCATCTTTAATTATGGCAGTCTCTGCTGCATAACCGAAATCTTTTTTTAATAATTCCGCTTCTTCAGTAACAACACCCAACGATTCCCTTATATCGTTAGTAACTTGATTACCCGCAACTCCGATCACTTTCGAATGTTTGATAGCTTTATTATGAAAAATAGCTATGTCAGTTGTACCTCCGCCAATATCAATCAATGCAACTCCCAAATCCTTTTCACTTTCTTCAAGAACGGATGCACTAGATGCGATTGGTTGAAGTATATAATCCTGCACCTGCAAACCTGCACGCTCTACTGATTTTTTAATATTTTGGATCGCAGGGATTGAAGCTAGAACAATATGGTTCGTTGCCTCCAATCTTGACCCTGACATCCCAATAGGTTTTTCAATTCCTCCTTGATGATCTACAGAATATTCCTCAGGAATTATGTGTAATATTTGTCTGTCCGAAGGAATTCTTATAGTTCTGACATCAGCCTCCAACCTGTCAAGATCATCTTTTGTTATTTCTCTATCCTCACTGCTTATTGTAACGTAATTCCGGTGCCGTATACTTGTAATATGTTCACCGGCAACTCCTACGTTGACAACATTTATTTCTATTCCGGCTTGATTTGATGCTTTTGAAACTGCTTCCTTTATAGCTTCGGCTGTTTTCCCAATATTAGCAACCAAACCTTTATGAAGCCCTTCCGAAGGAGCGACCCCAAATCCTAGAATATCGATCCGGTTTTCATCTATTTTTTCTGCAATAACGGCACATACTTTTGTTGTTCCTAAATCTAAACCGGCGATTACATTTTTCTTCATTACTTTAAACCTATTTTTTCAACTTGACCCAAATAAATTTCATTTGCAAATCTTAAATCAATATATTCGCTTTCGTCTATCAAATTTTTTCCATCAGCGATGCCTTCCCATAAAGCATCAAGATACACAATCTTTTTAGCTGTCTGTCCCCTTCCGAATATTACAGGTGGTTTTATTCCCGAAAATGTCAGGATTATATCCCCCCCGTTTCTCATATTAATTTCAGAAAGATGTTTTATAATATCAGCATCAGCAAGTTTTGCGGCTTCAATTATTTTAAATGCTTCTACAATCTCTTTATTTTCAAATTTCTTTAACGGTTCAATTTTTTTATCAGTTGAGACATGACTAATCAACGGTAAATCGACATACCTGGTATTATGCATCAAAGGTAAAAGTTGAAATTTCCCGGTAATAAAGTATGCATCCGATCTGTCAAGTAAAATTGCCACTATTTTCTTTTCAACTATATTTACGATTACTTTATGATTACCTGCGTATTCTACATCCGCTCTTTCGACGTATGGATGTTTTTCAAACCGGTTTTTGATTACGGATAGGGATATTCCTTCAGCATTAGAGACATCTTCTAGATCCGTAAAATGTTTATAATCGACTGCCGAGAGAAGTTTATTTCCGGTTATTTCAATCATATCAATTTTTCTGTCTTTTTTTAAATTGTGTTGTGAATAAATCAAAAATATTAAAAATGAAATTAATACAACGAAAAGTATAGTTCCTAATATTTTACCTTTATTTTCATTCATTCTTATTATTTTTTTAATAGCCCCACAAACTTTTCTCCATACTTCCAAATATCTCCCGCACCCATCGTAACAATTACATCATCGTTCTTTTTTATTTCCTGCAGTATTTGTGGGATATCATTCTTATCTTTTATATAAATTACATTTTTATGTCCGAAATTTTTCGCTGCTTCTGCAATCAATTCTCCGCTGATGCCCGGGATCGGTTCTTCCCTTGCCGGGTATACATCTGTACAAATAAAAATGTCCGAATTCAAAAACGATCTACCGAATTCCTGGTAAAAATCTCTTGTGCGTGAATATAAATGCGGTTGGAAAACAGCGATCAGTCTTCGGCTCCAACCAGCTCTTATTCCGGCAAGTGTAGCGCTTGTTTCCGTTGGATGATGGGCATAATCATCCACTACCATAAGTTCTTCGTTATATTTAATCTCAAATCTTCGGTAAACACCTGAAAAAGATTCCAGTGCTTTTTTAATTATATCGAAATCGATACCCAGCTCCATTGCGATACAAACAGCCACCAACGAATTTTTAACATTATGGACACCAGGTATTTTAAGTGTTATCTCGCCTAATTCTTCACCTTTATACTTTACGGTGAATTTACTATTAAATTCGGAATGAACGATTTCTACTGCACGTACGTCAGCCTGTGTCGTCAATCCGTATGTTAATACTTTCTTATTTATCTTCGGTATAATATCCTGCAAAGCCGGCTCATCGAGGCAAAGTACAACAAAACCATAAAACGGAACTTTGTTTGCGAACTCAACAAACGCTGATTTTATATCGTCAAGATCTTTATATGTATCCAGATGCTCACTCTCCAAAGTTGTCAGCGCAGCAATTACAGGAGTAAGTTTTAAGAAAGTTCTATCAAACTCATCGGCTTCGACGACAATAAATTCACCTTTACCCAGTCTTGCATTAGTTCCACCGAGCCCACTCAATTTACCGCCCACAATTATTGTCGGATCAATTTTACCTTCGGTAAGTGTCAACCCCACCATAGAAGTTGTGGTAGTTTTCCCATGAGTACCGGCTATACCGATACCGTATTTCATCCGCATCACCTCGGCAAGCATTTCAGCTCTTTTAATGATGGGGATTTTTCTATTAGCCGCAGCTTTAACTTCCGGGTTATCTGTCGAGACCGCTGAAGAATATACTAATACGTCTGCGTCTTTTAAATTCTCCGCAGAATGTCCTTCATAAATACTAACTCCCAAAGCGGAAAGGTGATTGGTAATCTCGGTCAATGCTCTGTCGGAACCGGAAACTTCAAATCCCTGGCTAAGCAAAATTTCAGCGAGTCCGCTCATTCCTATACCGCCGATTCCCACAAAATGTACTTTTTTAATATTCTTAAACATCTATTTATTTTCCAATTTTTCTTTAATGCCTTGAAAAACCTCTACAAGTTCTTGTTGATTTTCATAATCATAAGGCCTAACGAGAATTGACCTTTTCCTGTTTTTTATTTTAATTCTGATTAACCGGAATGCCTTATTCTTTAACTTACTTCTTTCCCTGGAAGTTTTTATCGCAGTAATTTTATTGATTTCAAATGTTTTTTTTCTATTTCTGCTGACAAAGGAAATTTCGCTGTCTGTAATTTCCAGATATTTGTTCTTATATAAATTGTACAACAAACCTATGAGTGAAATACATACAATGAGTGCAAAAAAATAAATTATGGGATCTTTGGTAATTAACTTAAATGAATTTTCTACAAACTCACCTCGAATTACGACATACAATATAAATACCACAAAGTATATGATAGTCGATTGATAATAAAACGACATATTATACTTAAACTTTTTGCTCATATTTGATTGTTCATCTGTCATTATATTCCCGCCAATTCAATTGCCCTTTTTGCTATTATCTTTGCGGCTTCAGGTTTTCCCAAAGATTTAGCTTTTTTTCCAAATTCGTCTAGTTTCTTTTCATCAAAAAGTAAGTCATCTAATGTTTCATATAATTTATTATCAACATCTTTTTCTTCAAGTAGAACAGCAGCATTTTTGTCAGAAAGTGATTTAGCATTATAATATTGATGGTTTTCAGCCACATTCGGTGAAGGGATTAATACTGAGGGAATTCCTAACACCGTCAGTTCAGCTATTGTAGTTGCCCCGGCACGGGCAATAACAATATCGCATGCAGTGTATGCATCATTCATATTATCTATAAACGATTTAACTTTTATTTTATCCGAAGAAAAATTTTCATAATCTTTGAAATAAAACTTTCCGGTCTGCCAAATAAATTGAATATCCTTTTGTGATATTTTCCCGATCAATTGGGCTGATGCTTTATTAATTGCTTTTGCTCCGAGGCTGCCGCCTAATATTAATATTGTTTTTTTACCGTAAGTTAATCCGAATTTTTTTAGTGCCGTTTCTTTTCCACCTGGGATCAAATTTTCTCTTACCGGATTACCGGTCAAATACAATTTATCTTTATTTTTGAAATATTTTTTTGAATCCTCAAAACTTATATGAATTTCTTTAGCTTTACTCTCAAGCATCCTGGTTGTAATACCCGGGGAACTATTTTGTTCAAGAAGAATCACTTTTGCTCCCATAACCCACGCACCGAAAATTGCAGGTCCGGAAACATATCCACCCGAACCGATGGCAACAACCGGTTTAAAGATCATATTTATTACTAATGATTGAACCAAAGAAACAGCCAGCTTTACAGGGAAAAGGATATTTTCTAATTTAAATTTCCTAGAAAAACCTTTTATCCAGATTGACCTAAAATCATAACCGGCTTCGGGAACAACCTTGCCTTCAATTTTTGATTTCGTTCCAATAAATAAAATTTCTGCTTCCGGAACTATTGATTTAATTTTATCGGCAACTGCAATTGCCGGGAATAAATGTCCTCCCGTTCCACCTCCGGCAAAAACAAACCTTAATCTGTTACTTTTCATATTTTCAATCCCTCTACCGTATTAATCTCAGCAGATCTTTGAAGTGCGTTGGGTTGAGGAATTGAATTAGCTAACGCAATATTAACTAAAATTCCGATTGATATACACAAGAGGACCAATGATGTTCCGCCATAACTTATAAATGGCAGCGGCAATCCTGTTGTGGGGATTGTACCGGTAGCCACGGCAATATTAACAAAGGCATACACAATTATTGAAAAAGTAATCCCAAAAGCTAAGATCTGTCCGAATTTATCTTTAGCCTTTTTTGCCACTAATATTCCGGCAGTAAATAAAATAAGATAAGCCAGCAGAACTATTACCGAGCCCAAAAATCCTATTTCTTCACCAAGAATTGCAAAAATAAAATCTCCGTAAGCTTCTGGCAGAAAAAGATTACTCTGCATACTATGTCCCATTCCAACACCGAATACACCACCGCTTCCAAGTCCCAAGACAGCTTGTTTTACTTGCAGATTTATTGCGCCGCCATGTTCACTCGCATGAATAAACGCCATTATCCGTTCCCTAGAATGCGGTATTAACATAGCTGCCACTCCTCCTACTATTAAACAGAATGCAGCTGAAGTAACAATATGTTTTACTTTTGCACCGCCGACAAATAATATTACGAGAGAGATAAATGCTAATAGCACACCGTTACTTACATTGGGCTGAACAAATACTAACCCTGAGATGATTACTACCCAAATGAACAAATAAAGAAACCCATGTTTATAGTTACGAATATCCTCTCCTTTATTCTCAATTAATACTGCTAAATGAATAAATAAAATTAATTTAGCGGCGTCGGTCGGTTGAAAACTAAAAGGACCGATGTGCAGCCATCTGCCCGCGCCGTTTATATCTTTTGCTACAAATAAGGTAACAACCAGGACAGCAGTAATTGCAAAGATAGCAGGCTTACTAAATTGTTTATATGTATCATACGGTACAAAGGAAAAAAGGATCATCAGTCCGATACCAAACAGCACTTTAAATAAATGTGAATTAAACATATGAAACAGACTATCGAACCTAAACTCACTATAAGTACTGCTGGCACTCATAACAATTATTAAGCCCAATAACATTAACACAAATGCGTCGAAAAATATTATTAATGCAAGTTTTTTCATTATAACCTATTTACTGCTTCTTTAAATACTCTGCCCCGGTGTTCATAATTTTCAAACATATCGAAGCTTGCACATGCAGGCGAAAGTAATACTATTTCGTTTTCTCTTGCCTCCCTGTTTGAAGCCAATACCACATCTTCAATGCTCGATTTAATTTCAACTTTTACAAGTTTATGAAAAAAGTTAAAAATTTTATCAGCCGATGAGCCAATTGCATAAATTTTTTCAACTTTTTCAACAACCAAATCTTTTATCTGATTATAATCGTTTCCTTTATCTTTACCTCCTAGAATCAAGAAAATAGGCTCATTAAAACTTCTGAGAGCATACCACACAGAATCTATATTTGTTGCTTTCGAATCGTTAATATATTTGACGCCGTCGATCTCTCTAATGAATTCCAGACGATGTTCAACACCTTTAAAAGTTTTTAATGCATCTTTTATTTTATTGCTATCAAGCCCGACCAATTTGGCAGCGCTAATCACTGCCATGGCATTCCCGTAATTATGCTCACCTTTTAAATTGATATCATTAATAGAACACGTAAATTCAAGCTCTCCATTAAGGTTGAATATAATTGTATCATGCAGAAGGTGGCTGCCGTTCAATAATGATTCCTTTAAAGAGAACGAGTACAATTTACTCTTATACCCGGAAACTGCTTTATTTAATGTAGCATCATCTTTATTCAAAATTAGAAAATCATTACTATCCTGATTTTCGTAGACTCTTAATTTCGATTGAATATAATTCTCAAATTTATTTTGATACCTATTCAAGTGATCCGGAGTGATATTCAGAATAATTGCAAATTTAGGTTTGAATTTATCAATATAATCCAGTTGGAAACTCGATACCTCTAGCGCAACAAATTCATCTTCTTTAACATCGAGTGCTATTTCCGAAAACGCCTTGCCAATGTTACCAGCGGTATATGTT
The DNA here is from genome assembly GCA_963751355.1 of uncultured Ignavibacteriales bacterium. GTDB lineage: Bacteria > Bacteroidota > Ignavibacteria > Ignavibacteriales > Ignavibacteriaceae > CAVVVS01. The sequence continues at coordinate 9,120 of CAVVVS010000086.1, forward strand.
TTAACCCCGCAAGTGTTAAAAACGTAGTCGCATAAGCTAGTGGTTGTTGTTTTTCCGTTTGTACCGGTTATAGCAATTATATTACCTTTGCAAAAACTCCATGCTAATTCAACTTCACTTATTACCTTTATTTTTTTCAGTTCGGCTTTCTTAAGTACTTCCGCATCCGAAGGAACACCCGGACTAACGACCATCATATCACACTGAAAGACTCTTTCCGAATGCATTCCTATCTCAAATTCAATCTTATTTTGCTCCAATGTTTCAATAGATTTGGCTAGTTTATCATTATCACCGCTATCGCTTACAAACGGAATTCCGTTAAGCTTTTGGATAAGTTTTGCGGCTCCGATACCGCTCCTAACTGCTCCGATAACCGATATTTTTTTATTTGATATTTTCATTAACGTATTTTGAAAGAAGCCAAACTTACTATGGCTAATATTATTGCTATTATATAAAATCTCATCACAATTTTGGGTTCCGGCAATCCCTGCATTTCAAAATGATGATGAATGGGAGCCATTTTAAAGACTCTCTTGCCTTCACCGTATTTCTTTTTCGTATACTTGAAATACAATCTTTGTATAATAACTGAAATTGTTTCCATGAAAAAAATCCCGCCTAGAATTGGGATGAACAATTCTTTCTTTATTAACACGGCAAGTATTCCGAAAGCACCTCCCAAAGCTAACGATCCCGTATCGCCCATGAATATTTGCGCAGGATAAGAGTTAAACCAAAGGAAACCTAATGATGCTCCAACAACAGCAGCAACAAAAACCGTTAATTCACCGGCGCCAGGCAGATAAATTATATTTAGATAATTGGAATAAATTGCATTTCCGCTCACATAACTTATTACTGCTAATGCAAGCATAACAATTGTTATTACCCCGATTGCCAACCCGTCCAGTCCATCGGTCAAATTAACTGCATTTGATGTTGCAGTTACTATAAAGATTATTACAGGAATATAAAAAAATGAAAAATCAAAATTTACGTTTTTAAGAAATGGGACTGTAGTAACCGAATTTATTCCTGCAAACTGCGGTGAAAAATATATTACGGATCCAATTACTAGTCCTATTATTACCTGTCCCAGCAGTTTATAACGGGCTATTAAACCATTGGGATATTTTTTTACCACTTTTAAATAATCATCTAAGAACCCTACTAAACTTAGCCACACCGTTCCGGCAATAATTAAAATTATATACGTACTCTCAATATCAGCCCAAAGCAATACGGGTATTATTATGGAAATAATTATTATAATTCCCCCCATAGTGGGAGTTCCGGCTTTAGACCAATGAAATTTTGGACCGTCTATTTTCTTAGCCTCACCAATCTGTTTCTTTTGAAGAAGCCTAATAATCTTCGGACCCAAATACAACGAAAGAAATAATCCTGTAATTGCCGCTAGAGCAGATCTAAAGGTCAGATATCTGAAAATCTTAAATCCGGGAGGACTGAATAACTTATTAATATATTCAAATAAGTAGTACAGCATTATTTTTTTACTCCGGATTCTATTGCATTCACAAATTCTTCCATTTTCATTCCCCGGGATCCTTTAACCAGGATTATACAATTTTCTTTCTTCATATTAAGTACACATTTCATTAAGCTTTTTCTCATTCTAAAGTGTTTTGAAATAACCATGCTGTTTTTCAACTTTTCATGTAAATTCTTCATTAGGGCACCGGTTGAATAAACTTCATCAATTTTATTTCTTTTTATTACTGCAGCTAATTTTTCGTGAAATGTGACTGCATTTTTACCCAATTCAAACATATCGCCTAATATTAGTATTTTCCTATTATATGTTCTCATCTTTCCCGCTAATTCAATAGCATACCTCATAGAATCTGGGTTCGCGTTATATGTGTCATCAATTAATATAAAATTTTTATAAGTTTTAACATTTAATCTTTTTCCCACCGGATTTAATTTCTGCAACCCTTTCATAAATTGATCTTTTTTTAAACCAAGTTTAAAACCTACTGCTGATGCAGCCAGAAAATTAAGCGCATTCTGTTCTCCTTGTAAAGGGAAAGTAAAATTCAATTTCTTATTCATATATTTAATTTCAATGATAGAATTGCCGGTATCAGTATAACCGATTATCCTCCCTTTTACGGATGAATCATTATTAAATCCATATGTAATTCTCTCGGGATAATTCTGAAGTGTATCTTTTAATAAGACGTCATCATTATTGATGAACAAGAATCCTTTGTTATCAATTGCTGCGTTGAAAAGCGCAGTTTTCTCTTTTAACACACCTTTTTTATTTTTTAAGAATTCTAAATGTGTATCGCTAATATTGGTTATAAGGGCATAATCCGGTTGTACAATTTCAGACGAATATTTGATTTCGCCGAAATGGTTCGTCCCTAATTCGGCGACAAGGATTTCATGCTTTTCAATTGTACTCAAGATAGTCAGAGGAACTCCAATATTATTATTATTATTTGCGACAGTTTTATTAACATTGTATTTTTCACTTAATAACGTTGCAAGCAGCTCTTTGGTTGATGTTTTGCCGCTGCTGCCGGTTATCCCGATTATTTTTGCATTTAACTTGGTTCTCCAAATTTTTGCAATTTCTCCCAAAGCAACTATAGTATTTTTTACTGTTACAAACGGAATCTCCAGATCATCAAATTTATTTTTCTTTTTTTCAGAAATTATTACAGCACTTGCTCCATTTTTAATCGCGTCATCTATAAAATTGTGCCCGTCAAACTTTTCGCCTTCAATCGCGATGAAAATCGAATTCTTTTTAACATTTCTAGAATCAATTGAAACTAACGAAACTGGTTTAAATAAATCCGGATTATAAATAACTGCAGTCGGAATATTAAATATGTCTTCAATAGTCAGTTTAATTTTCTTCATTCGTTCAGATACTTTTCTGCAATTTCTTTATCGGAAAAATGATTTCGCACGCCTTTTATTTCTTGATAAGTCTCATGTCCTTTGCCAGCAATTAAAATAACTGAATGATTTTCGGCATTTTTTATTGCCTCGCGAATAGCTTCTTCGCGATTTTCAATAACCTCAAAATTATTTTTTACTATACCTTTTTTGATATCCTCTATAATTTCAAACGGATCCTCAAACCTTGGATTGTCTGAAGTTATAAAAGCATTTTTACTTAACTCACTCGCAATGTTACCCATTACCGGTCGTTTTGTAGCATCACGGTTACCTCCGCACCCGAATACCGTGTAAACCGGAATATTTTTTTTTACGATGTTATTAACAGCAAGTAAAGCTTTTTCCAGACTGTCTGCAGTATGAGAATAATCAATTATTACTTTTTTGTTTCCTTTACCGATTACTTCAAATCGTCCCGGCACTTGATTTGTCCTCTTGATCCCGTCAACAGCAACATCTTCTTTTATACCGTGCAGTACGCACGTACCGAATGCAGCACAAGCATTGTATGCATTAAATTCACCGATTAATGAAGTCGTTACGCTGTAATCCATGTTTTTATAATTGAGTGTAAATTTTGTACCCGATAAATCGTATTCAATATTTTTAATAATAAAATTCGACTTAAGATCAGTTCCGTATAAATAAAATTTTGCAAGTGAATTTTTCATCAGTACACTGCTATTTCTATCATCCGCATTAAGCAAGCCGAATGAAGATTCGGATAGAGAATCGAATAATATCTTTTTGGCCTTTAAGTAATCTTCAAAGTTTTTATGAAAATCCAGGTGATCCGAAGTTATATTGGTAAAAACTCCGGCACTGAAATTTATCCCGTAAGTTCTTTTCAAAATCAGTGAATGTGATGAAACTTCCATTACCGCATACCGGCAATTTTCGTTGTACATATTCATTAATAACCCATTCAAATCACTCGATTCCGGAGTGGTGAGCGAAGCCTTGACTTCTTTATCACCAATAAAATTTGCGATTGTGCCCATTAATCCGGTTTTTTCACCTGCAGTTTCAAGTATGCTCTTAATAAAATATGCCGTGGTGGTTTTACCGTTCGTTCCAGTGATCCCAATAACTTTCATTTTTTGTGACGGTTCTTTATAATAAGCCTTAGAAATCTCTGCAAGACCGACACGGCTATCTTTTACTAAAATTTTAGCAGCATTCTGATGAATAAAAACATCATCCGGTACGCTTGAATTATCCTCAAGTATAACTGCTATTGCACCGTTATTAATTGCATCGAGGATGAATTTATGCCCATCGGTACTGTAGCCTTTTACAGCAACAAAAACCGAATTCCTTATAATTTTCCTGGAATCGTAAAAAATTCCCGAGATATCTTTTCTCTGCACTTCGCCGATAACTTGAATTGCATGAACGCTATTTAGTAATTCGGTTAATTCCATTAATAGACTACTGCCCCATTAATTTGAGTTTCTTTACATTCCAGAGTAACTAATAAGCCTTTATGAATTTTTTGCCCTGCAGATATACTTTGAGCCACTACTTTTCCTGATCCTCTAACTTTATACTTAATTCCTATTTTGTTCAATACGAAAATTGCATCTCTGAGAGAATAATTTGTAAGATCAGGCATTTTATTCTTCTTTACTAAATTTAGACTTTTCCCCGTCAGCCGTTTTGCAGTCGGTGTCAAGTTTTCCTCATCTGCGTTTTTATTTTCTGCAAAAACAACTTTTAATTTTGGATCGTCATTCTTTAATTCATCACCGGGATTAGTAAGTAAATCCGGGTTGGCGTTAAGAATCTGTTCGGTGACTTCTTTAAAAATAGGAGCAGCTACAGAGCCACCATATCTTCCTATCTTCGGTGAGTTAACCAATATCAAACAAACAATTTTCGGATTATCTGCAGGGAAAAATCCTACGAAAGATGAATTGTAATCCATTTTTGAATATTTACCATCAATTAATTTTTGAGACGTACCAGTTTTACCACCGACTTTTACCATTTTGAGTTGGGCTTTTTCACCGGTTCCGTGCTCAACCACGCCCACTAAGAAGTTTTTCATTGTGGCAGAAGTTTTTTCCGATATTACTCTTCTAACTAGTTTCGGTGAATTTTCCATTACAACGGTTCCGTCTTTTCTCACCTCACGTTTTATTAGTTCGGGTTGATACAAAAGCCCACCGTTTACTACTGCACAATATGCGGTAATAAGTTGTATTGGAGTTACTGCTAAACCATATCCGAATGACATAAATGCTTTTGTCACTTTAGACCAATCATTGGGTTTTCTTAATTTCCCTTTGGATTCTCCCGGCAGCGGAATTGATGTATAATTTCCAAAACCAAACGCACGAACATATTTATAGAAAGAATCATCATCTAATTTTTGAATGAGCTTTGACATTCCGACGTTACTTGAATATTCAACAACCTGTTTTACGGTTATCCAATTATTCGGATGAGTATCGCTTATATAAACATTTTTAAATTTATAATGACCACCTTCTACATTTACAATATCATTTGGTTTAACCAGATGACGATCGAGTAAAGCAGACATGGAGAAAGTTTTAAAAGTTGACCCCGGCTCATAAGTATCTGTTACAACACGGTCTCTCCTGATTGAATTGGTATAATCTCCATAATGATTTGGATCGTAATCCGGGATATCTGCTAACGCCAAAATTTCACCGGTATTAGGATCCATTATAATTCCTACCGCAGTTGTACCTTCATATTTTTTTAAGCCGTTCTCTAACTGCTGTTCCAAAATTGCCTGATATGTTTTATTAATAGTCAGCACCAGGTTTAATCCCGGGATAGCAGGCTTAGTTTGGTTTTCAACAACAGTGATCATTGCTCCCCTTGCATCTTTCAATATCACCCTGCTTCCGTCTTCGCCGCTTAATATATTGTTAAAAGTTTTCGCTATACCGTTTACGCCTTCATGATCATAACCGACATATCCCAACACATGCGAAGCAAGGCCCTTATAATAGTATACTCTAGTTGGTTCTTCATAAGAATACAGTCCGTTCACCCTAAAATTTTTCAGCAGAATAGCCTTTTCTGCCGGTGCTTTTTTTTGCAGGCATACGGTTTTCCGCGAGCTATTCATTAAATCATAATAGTATTTTTTGCTTTTACCAAATATAGAAGACAAAGTATCGGCTATTAATTTTCTCCCTTGTGGGGTAAGATTTTTTCGGTAAACATAAAATGAAACATTGTTACGGTTATAAACTAAAAGGACATTATTCCTATCATAAATAAGCCCCCTCTCTGCTTTAATCTTTTCCACCGAGACCTGCTGTCTTTGAGCATAATACTTAAGTCCTTCGCTTTTAATAATCTGAATGTCAAAAAGTTTTGCAATCAGTATTATAAAAAAGACAAAAACTAATCCTATTATTATTAAAGCTCTAGAATTACTCATATTTCTTTTTCAACTCTTCCGAAATGTGTTCAATCTTATCTTTACTAACCGTTAATGTTATTGTCGGCTGGGTTCCTCTGACCATATTTAATTTATTTTCAGCTATGCTAACAATTCTTTCTTCTGCTGACAGTGCTTGTTCTTGAGCAATGAGACTTGTTCTCCAGTTTTTTTGAGCATTAAGTTTTTCTTGTGCTAATACCTTTTCTTTTGTTAATTTTCCACACTCTAGTTTTACTCCAACATACAATAATATAATTGACGCTAAAACGGCAAAAATAAAAAGGCTTATTACTATAAATGGTTTTACACTATTCTTATTTTTATTTTTCATACTCTTTCTGCAGCCCTTAATTTAGCGCTTCGCGCCCTAAAGTTTCCCTTAGTTTCTTCGGCAGAAGGAATAATCGGTTTTTTTGTTAATATTTTTATTCTCTGTTCTTTATCACAAATACAAACCGGGTATTCCTTAGGACAAATACAATCAAGTGTTTCATATTTAAAAATTTCTTTAACAATTCTATCTTCAAGGGAATGATAGGAAAGAACTACCAGGTGTCCTCCCATTTTTAACAAATTGAAAGATTTGTTTAAGAAAATTTTTAAAGACTCAAGTTCATCATTCACATAAATTCTTAAAGCTTGAAAAACTCTGGACAAAGTTTTTACCCGGTATTTGAAAGGAGTTACTTCGGAAATTATTTCACTTAAGTCGGTCGTGAACTCTATTTTTTTAACTCTTCTCCTCTCACAAATTTTGCGCGCAATATTTCTTGAGTTTTTTTCTTCTCCGTATTTAAAAATAATATCGGCAATTTCAGTTTCCGAAAATGAATTAATTATGTCAGCCGCCGTAACCGGTTTAGATTTGTCCATCCTAAGGTCTAGTTTAGCATGGGCTCTGTAAGTAAACCCGGAGGTGGGTGTATCTAGTTGAAAAGATGAAACGCCCAAGTCTGCAAAAATACCGTCAAAGAACTCAATCGATTCAATTTTGGAAATAATATCAATATGAGTAAAATTATAATTGTAAAGTTTTGCTCTATAATCGCTCGCAAATTTTTTCTTCGAATAATCAAAAGCCTCAAGGTCTACGTCCGTTGCAATTAGCAACCCGTCACTATTTAATTTATCAAGTATTCCTGCCGAATGTCCCCCGAATCCTAAAGTGCCATCAAAATAAATTCCGGACTTATTTGTTATTAAATAATCCAGAGACTCTTTAAACAATACGGGCATGTGATGAGTATTCATCAGTCCGCCATCACTATTGCTGCAATTTCTCCATAAGTTTCAGTTGAATGATTTAAGTAGTCTTCATAAATTTTAGGATTCCAAACCTCAATTCTTTTCAAAGCACCGAGTATCAAAACTTCCTTTTCTATTTTGGCAAAATCCAATAAGCTCTGCGGAATAAGAATTCTCGACTGAGAATCCCATGTATCTTCCGTAGCATATTGAGAAATCATTCTAATGAATTGAGAATCCTTAGGATCGAAAGGATTTAACTTTAGTAACTTTTGTTCGATGAACTGCCACTGATCAAGAGGGTAAATCTCTATACAAGGAGCAGTACCTTGTGTCATAACGAAGGAATCCTTAGCCTCGGCAGTAATATACTTCCTCAATTTAGCAGGGATACTTATTCTGCCTTTTGAATCAACCGAATATTTATATTGACCTTTAAACAATTTTCCAACTTTCTTTGGTAAAATTCACCACTCTTCCCCACTACATCCCAAAATAATGGAATTTTTTCCCGAAAGTCAAGAAAATTCTTATTCTTCTACCACAAAAATGTATTTCACAGAAATATTTTATCTATGGTCCACTCAAAAAGGCTCTAAAGAGTCATTTTGACTAAGGAGAGAGAGCTCACAATTCTAAAAAATTTGCACCATAGGTACCTGTAAATTACTCCTTCGAAATAACAGGTAAACAATTTTTCAGAAAATCTAATTAATTGGAATATGTTTTCCAGATGAATAATACAACTTCAAAGCTGTGAGAAAAGGCGTGGAAATGAAAAAGCCATTTGCCGGAATCGAAGCGGCGGACCTACTCATCACGATTGCATTACTCTACCAGCTTTAATAAGAGGTCAGCTTGTGTTGATTATCTTTTTGATTAAAGATCGTTCATTCAAAAAGCTAAAATATAGAAATAGTCCAAAGAGAACTTTCAGGTTTGGTCAAAATCCTTAAACCCCTTGAACTATTATCCAATATAAAATTGTTTACATCCATTTGACCGATTAAGAAAGTTTTTAATAAGATCTAATTAATTTCTTTTCCTTTTATAACCTTTACTTTTTTCACTAAGATAAACGAACATAACACCATCCAGAACTATATAATCGATTTAATTACGATCAATAAATCGATATGCCCATTTCCTATCAACCCCTTTTTCTTTAGCAAAGTTAGCACTGTCTTAAATTTATTGATTTTGATCTTTTTCTTTACATGTATTGTTTTAATTTCTTATCTTAAAATCACACTTACTGTTTTCTTACTACTTGCGTGGCGGAACGCTTTAATTACCTAAATTTATTAACAATATTTTTTTCGGGGGTTTCAATGAAAAAATTTGTTTACTTATTTGGAGCGCTTCTCATATTTTTAACTTCTCAGAATATTCTTGCGGGGGATAATGATGGGTTTATTTCCTATGATTTTTCCGGTGGTGACCATAAAGATAAAGACAAAGATCACAAGAGGATTAATTATGGACCATTTAAAATTGGAGTTGATTTTAACTATTTGAGAAGCACAAGTGCTTACGATGCGGATGGAAATAAACAGGATAATTACGGAGGGGACATTTATACAAGATATAATGAAATAATCCGTGCACATTATAATGGAGGAAAAATAAATATAGGCAATTCAAAGTGGCATTGGGTTGTAGGGGGCGATTTTTCTGTTATTCAGAGTAAATGGAAACCAAGCGATATGAATATGCATGGCGTCGAAAAATCTTATGATGGTTTTACATTTACTCCTAGTGTAAATATTGGAACCCGAAGATTGGGTGGAACTAGACTTGGAACCCGCTTAACCGTAAAATATCAAATTGATGGAACTAAAAATGAAAGTAATGCAACCGACAGACAGAATGCATTAGGAGCTAGTTTGAAATTCAATTATAAATTATTTCATAGTTCGAAAATTTTTATAGGTATGGACTATTGGAATACTTTTAAAGGAACAGAAAAACAACAAGTTTATAACTATCAAACATTTCAATATGAGGATATTAATGTAGATTATAATCAGGGTAATCAATTAGCAATTTTTGGTGGTGGAGATTATAAATGGTGCTGGGGCGATTGCGGCTGGGGATATGCCGGGCTTAAATTAAATTATTATAATAGATCTGAACAAAGTTTTAATGGCAAAACAATTGATAAGTCAGGTACAGATTATCTTTCACTTACTCCCAAAGTCGGATTTATGGGGAAAATGATTCCATTAAATATTTCGCTTTCAGCAGCTTATAGAAATGAATATGGTATTGAACAAGGAATGATAGGGCTTTCAGGGAAAAATGTCCTTAAGCCTTCCTTAGCACTTCAACTGAGGATGAGTTATAGAATTAACTAAAGTTTATATATATAATAAAATATTTTTAGGCCCGGTTAATCAAATAATCGGGTTTATCTATTACCCTCAGCAATACTTCAAACTCAATTTCATTGAAGAATAAAGGTTATCTTTCCGGAATTTTAAAATTTCTAATTTTTGCACATGAATTTTCATCAGGGTATTTTCTTTCAATTGCCTTGTTAAAAAAGCTTGAAAGATATGCTAAATGTTTTCGGGCTGTATGTGGTAATACTTTAAGTTTGTGCTGCAGGTAATCATGACTGTATTTTCGGTTATATCAGATAGCTGAAGGTTTCCAGCATAGTCTCTTAACTGTTGTGTAATTGTTTTAAATTGTTTGGTCGTCTTTGACCTATGAACTCCTTCAGAATAAAAAAGAAATCCTTTTTTTTCTCAAGATCGCAAGGTAAGAGTTTATGCAGCCTTCTATCTTTAAGATGAGATTTGAATTCCGATAAGAATTTATTGGCTTCAAATTTTAACTTAGTTTTGGTTGAGATACACGTTTCCTTCCCCTCGATGTTCTAATAGAAGATATAATAATTACCGTTTGATCGCTTGGATAGAAACATAAAAAACAACTCCTTCCAAGCTCAATAAATGATTCGCGGAAAAATTTTGATTAGTATTTTGATTAAAGATACCTAATCTTGAGCAATTAAAAAGTAGTCAACGTGTTTTTAATCTGGAAAAAATAATTGAGAAAAGTCTTAAAATAAGCTAAATCTGTTACAGCAAGAGCCATCTGCCGGAATCGAACCGGCGACCTACGCATTACGAATGCGTTGCTCTACCAGCTGAGCTAAGATGGCTTTTTTCGGTGTGTAAAAATATGATTTTGTTATTTAAAAGAAAATGGTAAATGTAATATTACATTTACCATTTAACTCTATTATGAACTAAAGAATTCTATTATCTTAATTTCTTTTTATGTCTGTTCTTCCTGAGTCTTTTTTTCCTTTTGTGCGTTGCCATTTTATGGCGTTTTCGTTTCTTACCGCAAGGCATGCGTTACCTCCATTTATTTATTTATTATTCATATGTGATTTTAATAATTCCTCGGCTTTTTTGCCGGCTTCCGAAGCGGGATCAAGTTTTACCGCTTTTTGTAAATACCCTCTGGCTTTATCCATATTACCTGCAGTCAAACTAACAATTCCTAAATCCAGGTAGCCAATCTGATGTTTCGGAGCAATTTTTATTGCATGTTCCATTTCCGCAATAGCCGTTTTATAGTCACCTAGGTTGTAGTAACAAATTCCCATATCTATTCTTGCATCAGGATCTTTTGGTACAAGAGCAAGATATTGCTTATAATTGGAAATAGCCTGCTCAAACAACCCCGAATCATTTTTCAAATGAGCAAGTTTTAAAATTAACGAAGTATCACTCGGATTAGCTGTTAATTGTTTTTCAAGGGTATTTATCTGTTGAATATTGGAAAGATCCACACTTGGATTATTTCCCTGCCCGCTGTTTACATTTTTATTAACAACTACCGGCTTATCAAATACACCCGATGCAAAAAGGACAATAATTCCTACGCCCACTGTAATTAGTATAATCACAAGGATATTTGTCTGGCTCAGACTTTTTCCCCTATTTTCGGAATCAGTATTTTTATTGATATTTTGCCGGGATTGAATTTTATTTTTTTGCGGTTTTGATTTTTTCTTATGATGACTCGCTTGTTTCGAATTTGAATTTTTAACTTCTTTGGAAACAGGTTTTATCTCAATTACCGATTCTTTCCTATCACCTTGAAGTTTTGCTCCACATTCAGAGCAAACGGAATTAGCCGGATTATTTTCTTCTCCACAAACTTCACAAACGATAACTTCCTGAAGCAAAGTTTTCCCCGAAGTATCAGATCCAGATATTTCTTTTTTCAAACTAGAAAAATCAAAACCGCAAGAAGGACAAAAGTTATATTCTTTATCTAACTTAACACCACATTTAGGACAGAAATTAACCATTCGTACTTGATTTCTCCAATTCCTTCATTCCCTTATCTACCAGATCTTTGAAATCTTTTGAAAATTTAAAAGTCGGCACATAATGTTCGGGTACAAAAACCGATTCGCCGGTTTTAGGATTACGCGCCTGTCTGGCATTTTTCTTTTTAACCTTATAACTACCAAAACCGCGTATCTCGATACCTCTTCCTTGCTTAAGAGAATCGATAACGGTTTTAAAGAATCCTTCAATAATAGCTTCAGTTTCCAGTTTTGTTAAACCAGTTCCCGCTGCTACTTTATCTACTATGTCTGCCTTTGTCATAGCTTCACCTTTTCATGTTGTTGTTGATTTATAACTCGTTGTTTTTTAAGAAATTAAAATATTAAACATTTAAGGTAAAATCAAATGTGAAATTTTATATTCTTTTTATCTAATATATCTGATATTCTCTTATGACCCCTTCTATATAAAATCTATAAGAATATAGAATCTCAAAATGATAAAGTTCTCATTTATTTTCATTCAATATCACGTATACGCGCTAAAAACAAGTTCTTTTGATGGTATGGTTATTGTACTTCTCCCTTTAAAAAACTTAGGAGTAAAAATGGAATTAATGCAGATTATCGTATTTTCACTTAAATTATTTATTGTAGCTTCTATTATCATCATTTCTATTTCATATAGTATTTATAAAATAAAAAACCGTTCAACAATTAAACCTTATCTGCGTCCAAGCTCAATGGATACTTCAAAATTTCGGATTAAGATTGTAACACGAGATTCTGAATTACAAACAGAACGCGCATATCCGACAAATGATAGATTTAAGGTACTTAATGATAGTACAAATTTTGTAAATAACCAACCACAATATCATCAGAGACTCAAAAACACAGAATTAGAAAAATCAAATTATCAACCGCAGTATATGCACTCTAATTCAGGGCAAAATATATTTTCATATTACTCTAATAATAATTTAGAACCAATGCATAAATTAAAACAGTAGAGATTTTAGAGAAAATTTCTCTCGCAAGCTTAAAAAACTCTCTATTTACAATATACAAATAAGTTACATAATAAAAAATTAATTTGTACTCTGGAATTCCATATTTTTAACCATTTGATGAACATCCCAGGGAGCCGGTGCCCCCCCCAGATATTTGTGAAACCAATCTAAATGAGCATCGTAATAAAGCGGCATTGATTTCACAAAATTTGGCCAGTGTCCGTCATTTTTAAAAATTATCAACCGCGAATCAATTCCCAATGTTTGAAGTGTCGTAAAAAATTGAATACTTTGAGTGTACGGCACTCTAAAATCTTTTTGCCCGGTAATAATTAAGGTAGGGGTTGAAAAATTCCTAACATAGTAAGAAGGTGAGTATTTCTCATAATCCTTTGAATTCCAGGGTTGTCCTTTTAAATCATGGTTTACAAACCAAAGTTCTTCTGTTCCTCCCCACATAGATCTTAAATCATAAATTCCCATCATAGAAGCAAGGCATTTAAAGCGTTTTGTATGCCCCTGAAACCAATCCATCATGTATCCGCCAAACGACCACCCCATAGCTCCCATACGGGTCGAATCAACATATGGAAGTTTTGCCAATGCATCAGTTACTTTCATTAAATCATCAAATACTTTTCCTCCCCAATCGCCGGAAATTTCGGATGTATATTCCTGACCATACCCTGTCGATCCATGAGGATTTGGAAATGCTACAACATAACCTGCACCGGGATAAACCTGCCAATCACCCCGAAAGGAATCCATCCATTGACTTTGAGGACCACCGTGAACATTTAAAATTAGCGGATACTTTTTCTTCGGATCAAAATTATGAGGCTTAACTATAAATACTTCAACCTTTTTCCCATCAGCACCGTTCACCCACATTTTCTCTGCCGGTCTAACATCAACTTCCTCTAAAAACTTTTTATTAAAATCAGTTATTTGAGTAAAAAGTCTGTTAGAGGTATTAATTCTAAAAATTTCCGCCGGTTTCCCTACAGAACGTGAATTAAAAAATACGTAGTTATTATCATTGCCTACATCGAAACCAAAAATTGAGAGTTGACTTGTAAGCGGACTAATTTTGTCCGTCTCCAAATCAATTTGATAGATGGGTGAGTAGCCTTGATCTTCCGCGGTAAAGTAAATGGATTTGGAATCGGGACTCCATTTAAAATCATCAATCCAATTATTAAAGTGCGGAGTTATTATTTTAGTTTTTTTTGTACTCCTGTTATATAACGCCAACATGAATCTATCCGATTCATATCCGGGAATTTTTTGTGTTCTGTAAGCAATATATTTTCCGTCCGGTGAATAGATTGGATAACCGTCCCAAGCTTTATTTTCTCTGGTAATATCTACTGCTTCACCTCCCGTAACGGGTACTATCCAGAGATCGGCATTCGTAGAAGCTTCGGGATGAGGATCGTGATTAGATACAAAACAAAGTTCTTTACTGTCCGGAGAAAAGTTATATCCTACCCCGCCGCCCAACATAAAAGTGGGAGAAACATAATCCCCCGGAGTAACATCAGTGTAAGTTTTTTTCTCCATATCATAAATAAATATGTGAGTATACTTACCTGCAGAATACTTTGTCCAGTGCCTGAACAGAAGATGGTCTGCTACATAAGCTTGAATCGGTCCGTTAGCTGCAGTCGAATCAATTTCTTGGTTACAATTATCGTTTGCGCCGCATACCGGATAAACATCGGTGGCAAAAGCAACTAATTTTCCGTTGTTTGAAATCACCGGTGCATTTACACCCGTAGATATATCGGTAATTTGGGTTACCATGTTACTTTGAAATGAATATTTAAACAATTGAGATGTGCCCTTAATTAACGAGACAAAATAAAGATCTCCGTTATTTGCCCAAACAGGATTAAAATCAGATTTATTTTTGTTAGATATCATCATTAAATCTGAACCGTCGGCATTCATTATATAAATCTGAGTATTTGATTCTCCATCTTTAAGCTTATAATTTGTAACTGTGAACGCAACTTTATTTCCCTCGGATGATACCGCCGGCGAACCTACATATTTTATTCTGTACAAATCTGAAATGGTAAATGCTTTCTGCTGTGGATATATTTTAATCCCTGCTATCAGTATAAAACTGTATAAGAAAAATATTACTTTTTTCATATGCTTAATTCACTCGTTTTAAGTTGAAAATTTTTATTCTAAAATAATTATTTAACCAGGATTAGTAAAATTCTTAAATCACAAAAAGTGATATCCACTTTGGATAGGATTATTTTGTAAAATCTTTTCGTAAGTAGATACTACATGATATTTGGGAAAAACAATCTTCTATTTATATAAAAGCTAAAAAAGATTGCCACATTGAATTTTTTATATTTAAAGTTTGTGAAAACTCCAAAGCTTTTCCAGGTGAAAAATAATCTTAAATCTTAGGGAGTCTTTCCAAATATGAACTGTTTGTTAGGATTGCAAAGGTATCTTTCTTCCGTAATTCATCAAGATTGAGACAATTCATATAGCTCATTGCACTTCGCAAGCCATCACTTATACTGTCAATAATATTTTTTACTTCGCCTTTGTACGGGACCATGGTTTCTTCCCCCTCAATAAATTCTTTTTTCAATTTTACACCAAATGATGCAGAGCCACGGTATTTTTTCCACAACTGCCCGTTATATTTAATTACTTCACCCGGAGTTTCTCTTGTACCGGATAACATTCTACCAAGCATCACAGCATCTGCACCGAGTGCAATTGCTTTTGCAACATCACCAGGACTTTTAATTCCGCCATCAGCAATAATTTTTATTTTTAATCCTTTTTCCTCGCGCGCAAAATATACATTTAGCAAAGAGGATACCTGCCCTATTCCAATGCCCGTCTGTATTGAAGTTGTACAAACACTGCCGCTACCGATCCCAACACGAACAGCATCTGCACCAGCATTTTCCAATTGACTTAAACTTGCGCCGTGGGCAATATTACCTATAATAATTTTTACATTAAATTTTTTCTTGATTTCCTCGGTCTTTTTCAACACTTCAATATTATTGGCATTTGCGGTATCAATACAAATTATTTTTTGTATCGATACCAGTTTCTCGATTAATTCCTCAGGTGTGTTGAGCGCTATTGAGATAGCCCTGATATTATCACCGTTCTGTTTGTCCTGTAAAATCGCATCAACTGAAGAATCGAATCTATTTAATATCCCTAAACAACCTAGTTTTGTCAAGGTCTTTGCCATTTCCAGGCCCGTTACGGTATCCATGGGACTAGAGATTACAGGCAGCGTTAAATCTGTCCCGAGAAAATTACATTTAGTATTTGCCGCAGTTCTTGATTTTAATCTCGATATTTCAGTCGGTATAAAGCTGATGTCATCATAAGTTAATGATTGATGAAAATCATCTAAGTTTTTTTTTGTGTTTATTTTCATATAAATACTTACCTACAAGGTTTATTTTTTTTCTTTTCTCACACGATTATAAAATAATATTCGCTATTTAAATCTCATCACAAAATTATTTCATTAATAGCATAAATATAAAATGCTTCATCAAACAATTGTCCGAAAATCAGAAAACATACTAAAGACTATACATAATAGTTACGACTCATTAACGTGTTTTCATAAAATTTAACACTTAAGTGATTACGAGCCTCCCCCTAGTGAAGTTATCGCACTGGTAAAATAGTCTTGAATTTTGTAAAAGACAACAATACGAGCATCAAAAAAAAAACATTTCGGACTTGCTTCCATTATTATTTAGCATAATTAGCTCTTAATAAGATTTTCAACTTCGTTTAACAACTCATCCATTTTTTGGGTTGTAGCTAAAACCGGTTCAGGCGAATTCATATCAACTCCTGCAGCTTTTAAAATATTTATTGAATAATCGGAACTTCCCGATTTAAGAAAATTGAGATATTTTTCAACAGCCGGTTTTCCTTCGTTTTTCACTTTCTTAGCCAAAACCTCGGAGGCAGCAAACCCTGTTGCATATTGGTAAACATAAAAATTATAATAAAAGTGTGGTATCCTTGCCCAGGTATGTTCTTCTTCCTCGTCAATAATCATTTCTGGTCCCCAATAACGGAGATAAATTTCTTTGTAAATTGAAGACAAAACGTCGGGAGTTAAAGCAACTCCACTTTCTGTTTTTTCATAAACCGTTTTTTCAAATTCCGCAAACATAGTTTGACGATAAAATGTTGAAGTAATGTTGTTCAAATATTTTTCGAGCAAAAAGAGTTTATCTTCTTTTGAATCGGAATTATCGATTAAATAATCTAGAAGTAAAGATTCATTAAATGTGGATGCTACCTCTGCTAAAAAGATAGAATAATTTGCGTACGGATATGGTTGAAATTTTCCGGTGTAATAAGAATGCATATTATGCCCCATTTCATGGGCAAGCGTGAACACATCATTCAGTAAATTGGACCAATTTAAAAGTACGTACGGATGTACCCCGTAGGTAGTGCCAGAGGAATATGCACCGCTCTGTTTAGCCGGTGATTCATAAACATCAATCCACCTGTTATCAAATGCTTCCTGTAAAGATTTGAGATAATTATCACCCAAAATTTCCAATGCTTCATTCACAATTAATTTAGCTTCCTCATAAGGATATTCCCGTTCAGATTTTGCTTGGAATAAACTAACATAAACGTCATACGGGTGAAGCTCGTCCACCTTTAATAATTCTTTTTTAAGAGAAGCCCATTTATGCAGGGGTTTTAGATTTTTGTTAGCAGACTCTATTAAATTATCATAAACGGATAGTGGGATGTTATTAATATCTAACGCCGCTTCCCGGGCAAAATTGTAATTTCGTGCAATTGAAGTATAGATATTGGATTTAAGATTTCCATTAAACAATGCCGTAAAAGTATTTTCATAATCTTTATACGGTTTTAAATAACTTTTAAAAACTCTCCGCCTATATTCCCGGTTCTTCGAATACATTCCTGCATAAAACCTAGCATGAGACATCTCAATTTCATTTCCTGTTTCATCTACCACCACCGGAAATTTAAGGTCGGCATTAGTAAACATAGAATATATATTATAAGGTGCCATACTTACTTCGCCTGAAAGAGCAATGATCTCTTCCTGCTCTTTGGATAAAGTGTGAGGTTTTGAACGAAGCAAATTTTCAATGGAATGGTTATATATTTTTAATTCATCCAAAGAATCTATCATTTCAAATATTTTTTTAACCGGAATTGACAATAACTCTGGTTTGATAAATGAGCTCTCAGTAGTAACTCTGATAAATAAGCTTTTAATCCGATCATCCATTGCCTGGTATTTTGGGACTTTTAAATCGGAATCTTTTGCAAGCATTGCATAGAGATGAAGTTTTTCCAGTTTGCTTCCAATTTCATCATCGAATTTCAGACATTTTAGTAAGTTTTCAGCACTTTCTGAAAGTGTACCTTCAAAATTTTTATAATTATTGATTTGATTCTCAACCCATTTAAATTCTTTTTCCCATAGAGCATCCGATTTATAAATGTGAGTTAAATCCCATTTATATCTTTCTTCTATCTCGCTTCGAAGGGGTAATAATTGAGTACCGGTGCTCGCATAATATTTGTTATTAAAATAAAGTTCATTAACCATAACAACATACTACTCCGTATTCTTAGTTAGCAAATAAAAAAAATTGATAAGTTGTAATATAAGAAAAGTGCGGGAATTTTTTGCTCTATATAACAAGATAACCCAAAGATCAAAATTAAAAATATCACTATAAGCTTTAAAGTTAATTTAGATTCCGGAAAGTTTCACCTTGAGGGTTCCGGAAAAATTGTGGAAGTTATATACGATTTTGTCAGGTATCTGAGCGTTAAATTCCTTGGTTATTCTCTTGGAATTATTGTTAAATTTACCTAAATAAAGGATGTAACCGGATTGCTCAACAATTCTAACCGAGACATAACCTGATATATAATTCGTAAGTATGATAGACAATTTTGAAGTGGTGGAATGTATTTGAGGATTTTCAATCTTCACAAATGATATGTTTTGTGCATCTATATCGAAAGAATAATAATCATTCTCAATAACACTTACAGGTTGATTTACCGGAGCCAACGAATTTGCGGGAGAAATTATTTCATCCCTGCAAGATTCAACAAAAAATTGAATAACGAAAATTTGAATAAACAATAAATAGCGAAGCTTTATAATAATGTTCATTTTCATGTTATTCTATAAAAATAATCTAATTTTTATTGTTATATTTCAAAATCAATACCGGTTCTTATTTTTCCATAACCATATTTAATGATTCTGTAAAGGGAAATAATCTATGTACATTGCAGTCATGTAATTTTTAAATAACTTGGAAAATAATTTTGATTAATACAATGTAATAATGACAAACGGTTTTTAGTATTCATGAAATCAAGAGGGATACTTTTTAGCTGTATTAAAAGTCACATGTTATATGCATCACGAGCTTTTTAAATATTTAGTAGATATATTTTGAGTGGTTCTTTCAAAAGGTTCTCCCCTGCCTTTTGAAGCAAAAGAGCTAAAGTCCGGTAGTCGCCCGACTACGGGACTTTTTTTATTTTAAAGATATTAAGATTTTTCTAGCTGCCCGTTGATTTTGCAAACTTTAAAATTCATCATCCACCGGTTAGTTGAAATGAACGCACATTACTCAATATAATTTTTACCACTCATTATTTTTTCATAAATATTTCTAAACTGGAATAAAAAAATAATTTCAATGCAAACGAGGAAGTTTTTATTCTTGCAAAAGGTTTGCCTATATAAAAAATTGCGTAGTTAGCATCATTGTTCAAGTTAACAACAGAAGTATAATAGCAAAAAAGCAACTTGCTCCTATTGCAGTATTTATATGTGTCTTCTACAGACTATTAGAATGCTTAATTTGGAAAGTAACTTTTAAAGGGAAAAATTATGTAAAACAAACTTCAATAGGAATAAGTGAAATCAGAAGAAAGGAAGCTTCACAGCAGACTCAAAAGTACCTGCTGTGCTGGCTTTCAATTTTTAATAGTGCCAAGTCAATTTTGACAAACTCGAGATTGTATTAAAATTAATTTTTATTTTTCATTTTGAGTGTTTTTACCACACTTTCAAATGTTCTTCTTACGAAATCCCTTCTCTCATTTTTCAGTATTGATTCAATTTCATCGAGTTTTGATTTTGCTCCTAATTTTGCAAGCAGACTCGCTGCATAATTCCTTGTGCGGAAATAAGGGTTATGAAGTGCTCGAGCAATTACGTTGATTACCTCTTTGCGGTGAGTTTTGGAAAAAGACATCGCACAATTTAACGCGGCAATATCCAGTAAGTGCATTCCACCGTAACTATATTTATATTTAGTATACTCAGCAACTAGCGGTATTGCCAATGGATTTCCTAATATTGTTAACGCATCAAAAATATTGCGACGAATAATATTTCTATGAGAGCCATATTTCAATGCGTTTTTCAGAATATCGAAGGCTCCCTTCATTTTACCGGCACCGATTGCATATGCCGCTGCACCTCTTACATAATCATCGGAATCATTCTTTAATACGTTTTCTAAGAACGGTTCAACTTTTTCATTTTTGTAACTTGACATTGCTTTCACTGCGACTGCCCTCACTCTACCGTCATTATCAGCTGCCGCAATGTTTATTGCACCGAGCACCTTATCCCCGCCAATTGCGGCAAGGCTTTGCACGGCTTGAATTCTAACCCCGTAAAATCGATCCCTAATTAATACTCTTTGCAGCACAGGGATAGCCTTTTCTCCGAAATTTACTAATTCTTTTGCAGCAATTATTCTGCCCGGAACATCATCATCATATTGAAGCTGGTATGCAAGTTCCTTAAATGATTTTTTAAAATTTACTTCACATAAATCCCAAAGGTATTTGTTAAATCGTACCATGTTGGGCTGCTGCGGACAATCAAAAACGAACTTCTGTTCCTTTTTATCAATGTTTATCATCTGGGAAATTAATACCTTCCCGGCGTCTATTTCAATTAATACGGGTATACTGAAAATTCCCACGGCAGGCAGCATCTTCTGAACCTGCTTTACATCGAGTGTTAATTTTTTATCATTCCGGTTCCATGAATAGGAAACATCAAAGACAGGAAATCCCGCTCCATATACCCACTCGTCAAAAAAACGCGTTAGATTTTGTCCGCTCGATTTTTCCATTGCTTTCCGGAATTCCTCGGTGACAACATTTTTATATTTATACTTTTCCACATAATACTTTATCCCCTTTTCAAAAGCTTTGTCACCCATTTTGAACCGGAGCATATTCAAAACAGCAGCTCCCTTTTGGTATGCTTTTCCTCCGTTCAGTTCAGCAGGAATTTCATCTTTAGGATCGCGTTTTATTTTATCCAGCGGCTGTGAGATTAGTTCATTATTAAGATAATCTTGATTTTCATTATACCGGAGATATCTGAATTCATCTTCTCCGTATTCGTGCTCGGTATAAAGATCCGTCATGTAAGTGGCAAATCCCTCATTAAGCCATATATGCTGAAATGTTTTGCAGGTAAGTAAATCACCGAACCATTGGTGAGCCATCTCATGAGCAAGTAGACCATCGGCATTATAATTTGGGATCGCACTCTTACCATGAAGTAAACGTTTATTCAATGTAGTTGCAGAAATGTTTTCCATACCGCCGTATTGAAAATCTTGTACCGTTGTTTGCGCATATCTTTTATAAGGATAGGGAATTATGTAACTCGAATAAAATTGAATCATATGAGGAGTTCTTCCATAAAAATAATCATATTTATCCGCCCATTCGGGAGGTACATTATAATCTAGTTGTGTTCCTCTAACTTTTTCATTAATTGTTTTATAGTTACCCACAATGATTGAAGTCAGGTAATTGGAATGAGGTACGTCTATCTTCCAATCAAATATTTTTGTTTTATTTGCGGAATCAATCTTAGTCGATATTAATTGTCCATTGGAAATTGCAATTAAATTTTCAGGCACTGTAGCAATAACTTCCGAAGTAAGTTTATCATCCGGTAAATCATAAGCCGGGTACCAAAATCTATTGTCAGTGCCTTCACCCTGGCTCCAAATATTATAAGGCATTTGGGGAATTTCCTTGCTAGGATGGAAAAAGTATAATCCTTTGGAAGGATAAGCGTGATATTTAATTGCTACGGTTAAGTTTTCACCTTTTTTATAATCCTTATCAAGATTAATAAACAAGTTATAATCATCTTGCGAAAATTTAAGATTTTTTCCGTTAAGTTTAACCGAATTAATTTTCATTGTCCGGGCATCTAGTATTAACTTTGTGAAATTGTCTTTTAAAGGAGCAAATGTAAGATCGGCTTCTCCGATAACTTCGGCTTTTTCAAAATTAAATTGCAAATTTAGTTTTATATTTTTTTGATCATAATCTCTGTTAGTCATATTGATTACTGAGTCGGCCCTGGTTTGTGCCAGTATGGGAATTGAGGTTAGGAGTGAAAGTGCAAAGATTAAAGATTTGAAGAAACGGTTTAATAACTCAGACATTAAAAAAACTCCTTGAATGCTAGATATTAAATTTGTTCATTTATTCCCCTGTTATTTTTAATTTTTACTAATTGGAATAACTACCCGGAATTTTATGAAATTACAAGGATAGATTTGCTCCGATTAAAACTAGTTTTGGGTTACATGCAAAATATGAAAACAACTTCACTGATTAATGCTTGACTGTTAGGATTATGAACCAACAAAGATTATTTAATGCTGACAAAAATTTTTTCAGGTAATTTGTTCCATTACGGTTCTAGCTACTTTAGCTTTACCAGGAAATTTTGCACCATACTCAGCCCGAAACCTTGCGGAATCTTTTTCAGCGTATTCAGAATATTTTTGGAATGACTCACATTCATATTGAGTAACATAATTAATTTCACCGGCTGAAGTTGTCGGAATTATCACTTTGTACAATTTAAAATCCTTAAAGTAGCCTGCCTTCATAATATCCTGAATATGAACATATCTCATCCACTTTAACCAATCGGTTTCAATTTCCTGCTTTATTATTGATGTAACTGTGTAAATTATCATATATATTTCTTATTTATCTTATAAATGTTTAGCAAAACAGGTAAAAATAATTGATGAGTTTTCTTTAAAAGAAATTTCATATTTCAATAACAAAATATAAAATAGCGATTTTTAGAATCATCTCACTTATAAAAACGAATTAAATATCCGCTATGTAATTCTAATCAAAATTATCAATTAATTCAATTTATGTGTGCCCAGGCAGGGAAAACGCTCAAATTAAAGATTAATGAACCGAGCAAATAAACAAGTGCACTAATAACCAGGATACTTGTAATATTTAAGACTATACCACTCTTTGCCATATCCATAATTTTCAACCTTTCGCTGGCAAAAACTATTGTATTTGGTGGTGTAGCAACAGGAAGCATAAAAGCCATCGACGATGCCAGGGTGGCGGTTATCATTAACAGCAACGGATTCAAACCGATAGACACGGAAACGGATGCCATAATAGGAAGAATCATCTGAGCAGTTGCAGTATTTGATGTTAATTCAGTCAAAAAATTTATCACCATGGCGACGGTCAGAACTATAACAACCGGTGAAAAATCAGCCATCCCATGAAATTTTGTTCCGATTAAATCCGATAATCCCGTTGTGGTAAATCCCTTTGCAAGCGCAAACCCTCCACCAAACAGTAAAATTATTCCCCACGGAACTTTATTAAACACGGTTGAATCTAGCATCATTTTGTGAGAATTATTCCGACTTTTTGAAGGAATAAAGAATAATGTCATCGCCATAGTGATAGCCACTACACCGTCATTTAAAAATTTCGGAGTTGAAAAAATCCCCGACCATCCCGGAATAACAACAAAACCTAAGTTAAGATCAGATCTAAAAATCCATAGAAATGCAGTTAACATGAAAACAAGCCCGACTACTTTTTCCTGGTAGGTAACCTTTCCGAGTTTCAAATACTCCTCAGAGATAAAATTTTTGTCAATCATTATTTCTTTATCTACTTTGTAGTAAACTTTTGTGAGCATAAAAGCAGTAAAGCCAAGCATTAAAATTGAAATCGGAATACCCAGCATCATCCATGAGCCAAATGATATTTCCGGGGCTTTGGGAAACATAATATGGTAAATCCGGACAAACGCAAGATTAGGCGGCGTTCCAATCAATGTACCTATTCCGCCTAATGAACATGAGTATGCAATAGCCAGCATAAGCGTAGTTGAAAAATTACGTGTTCGTTCTTTTCCGAATTCAACTTCCAGTTTATCAATTATAGCAAGTCCTATCGGAAGCATCATGACTGCCGTAGCAGTATTGGATATCCACATAGATAGAAATGCAGCAGAAATCATAAAGCCAATAACTATGGAATTAGGAGAGCCGCCAAACCAGGTAATTATTTTTAATGCAATTCTTTTATGAAGATTCCACTGCTCCATAGCAATTGCCAGCATGAAACCTCCAAGAAATAAAAATATTACGGAATTAATGTACGAGCCGGCAATATCTTCCCCGCTCATGATATTCATAACTGGGAATAAAACTATTGGAATCAGTGAAGTAGCGGCGAGTGGTATTGCTTCTGTAATCCATAAGATAGCCATCAATACTGCTATGGCTGCCATGATTGTGGTTTGGGGATTTGACGGGTTTAAATTTCCGAAAAGAAAGATCAAAATTGCTGCAGTGAATCCTGCAAGCACCCCAATTTTTTGTAGAAGAGACATATCACCATTAAGTTTGTGTATGATATTGATTATAATTGCAGATGAACAATTACGAATTTTAATATCTACAGACTACTTAAGAAATTAGATTTTTTTTTACTTAAAAACTAATCCCATTAACAACTTTTACAAAAACTTTTAAATTTTTAAATGGAAGATTTTTAGGGTCAAAAAATAAAATAATCCATGATACACTTCTCCTTACAACATTAAAATTATTTAATTTTTCAAGTGAATTGATTCTGTTCTTAAATTAAACCGCTCTGTCTTAGTATGAAAAGTCCTAGAGTAATAGTAACAATAGATCCGAGCGTTGTAATCAATAATATGTTCCCGGCGAGCCTGCTGTTAACACCCATCGCCTCTGCCATAATAAAACTGGCAATAGCCGTGGGACAAGAAAATAAGATAAACAAAATTCCCAGGTCATCACCCCTGAAACCTATGAGATATGCACCAAAGGTTGCTGCAAAAGGAATAACCACAAGTTTTAATACCGCCGATGTAATAGTTGTGAGTGATTCAACTTTTATATCTTTAAAATTTAAAAATCCTCCGATACCAATTAATGCTAGAGGTAATGAAAGATCAGCCAGGTAATCGATTGTTGTCTGAAACATCTGGGATATATTAATCTTGAAGTATGAAAACGGTAATGCTATAACTACAGCTAAAATAAGCGGGTTCTTTAATATTTCAAAAAGGGTACCTTTAACATTCAATTGTTTTTCTTTTCGCACCGGTACCGTTAATGCTATAACTGAAAAGACATTATAAAGAGGGATCATAAAAGCAAGGACAATAGAAGCTTTACCCAGTACTTGATTCCCGAAAACATTTGATATAAGCGCCAGTCCAATTATTGCAAAGTTACTTCGAAAACTTCCTTGAATGAAAACAGCACGGTTTTTCCCCTCTTTCGTTAACGGAAATGATATTAACCAGATGAAAATAATTGAAATAATTGTAGCAATGTATGCGTACAAAATAAGATTAAGATTAAAAACTTTACTAAAATCCAATCCTGATATTTCAACAAATATTAATGCAGGAAGCGAAACAGTAAAAACTATTTTGGAGGATAGAGAAACGAAATTATCATTTATTATCCCAATAATCTTGAGGAAATAACCAATGCCTACAATTATAAATACAGGCGCTACTAAGTTGAAAGTAAAAATCAGTTCTTGCATAAGATGTTAAATCTTTTCAAATAGTTATCTTACAAAAATAAGATAAAATCCGGTGAGCAAGAAATAATTTATAGGAAGATGGAAATATAAGTTAAAAGGGGAAACAATTTAAATTCTATTTGAAGATCAATATTCTTGCAGATTATTTTTTTGTGTTGATTCAACATAATCCTAATAAATCAACTTATAAAGAAAAATAATTGAAATTGAACTCAGTTATAATAATCCACTTTACAGCCGCAGCCGTCCCACATTTTTTCGTAGATTTCCATTCTTTCCTCAACAAATTTTTGGGCTGCTTGCAAATTATCTGCCTTTCTTAAGGCTACTTCATCTTTATTAGTCATCTCCTGAGTTAATAAGATTTCTTTATATTTTAATATTCTGATCTTATCATTAACCAGGGTATTCTTTTCACTCTGCATTTCTGCAATAGATAAAATTTCCTTCAGTTTATCTTTTGAAAGTAAAACAACTTTTTCATGATCTAATTGTTCCAATATTTTATCAAGCATAGTCAAATCCAAATAATTTTTCGTGAGATATTTTCAATATTGGATGCAAGCAGGAGGATGTGGTTTCATCGGAAAAATTCATTTATATACAAAGATTATTTTTTAATATGTAGAGACGCATGCGAGGCGTCTCTACAAAACAATCACAATTTTATTAAACTAATTTTACATTTTCATTATTTTTTTTGAGGATAGAGCACAACTTTAACATAATTCTTTCCATTCAGATATTTTCCTGCTGTTTTCATGATATCATCTTTGGTAAGACTATTTATTCTGCTCTCTATTTTCAGAATTTGTGAAAGGTCGAGATTATAAAAATAATATTTCTGCAGTGTGTTTAACCAGTAACCATTTTCTTTCTGTTCAACTTCCCAATTTCTCTTTTGAGTTTCTTTCACTTTTGTTAAGTATATATCGTCTACAGGAATAGTTTTCAGACTATCAATAGTATTGAATAAAGAAGATACCAATTCATTTACACGGGCTGGAGAACAACCAAACATGATGGAGATATTATATTCCTGATCCGGTACTTTCTGTCCAGTAGCGCTTACCCTTACTCCATAAGTGCCTCCTTTTTCTTCTCTCAATATTTCCCTTAATTTAATATCAAGTACTGTTCTCATTGATTCCAATTCATAATTATTTTGATATCCCCATTCATAAGGTCCGGTGAAAGTAACGTTAACCATACTCTTTGGTTCGATACCTTTTTTTACTTCTTTAGTAATAACTCCTTTAGGAGGATCGATATGCAAATTTTTCCAATGTTCAATTCTATGAATAGAAGGTAATCCACCAATATAAGTCTCTATAAATGGTTTAATTTTTTGTTTATCGAAATTTCCTACAAAGACAAAAGTGAAATCGGATGCATCTGCAAAACGATTCTTATAAATCTTAAGAGATTCATCCAGATTCATTTTGCTTAGTGTTTTTTCGGTCCACGGCTCTCTCCTTGGATGATATTGCGCCAGGGTTACCTGCAATGTATCTTGAAATGCTCCTTCCGGACTGAGATTTTTATTGGCAAGATAACTTTTAAGCCTGGTTTCATAGGAAAGATAAGACGAGCTATCCAGCCTTGGTTGTGTAAAATATAAATAGATTAACTGGAACATCGTCTCCAGGTCTTTTGGCGATGCCGACCCTCGAATCCCCTCTGAAAGTTCGCCTATATATGGTGATACATTCACGACTTTCCCGGAAAGCATTTTCCGCAAAGTTGTCTCGTCAAATTTGCCTACACCGCTTTGATTAATCAAGGCTGAAGATGTTAACGCCGGAATATACTCATCGTCCGGTACTAGCGAACTTCCGCCCTCGCTAAATCCCCGGAATAATACTTCATCATTTTTAAATTCCGTTGGTTTTAAAACTACCTTCACACCGTTTGCAAGTTTCCATTCGGTAACACCCAAATTATCAATTTGTTTTTCGTCTATTATTTTTGAACCGGACGGAATTTTCTTAACCAGCGGTACATTTTCTACATTATCTTCATAAGCGGCAATTTTGCTTTCTTCTACTTTCTTGAATACACCTGCTAAATCTTCTTTTGTTGGTACCGGCACATCTTTCTTTTCAGGCACGCCTACTGCTACTACCCTGTTATTTTCAGTCATCCATTCACCGGCAAGTTTGTTAACTTCATTTAGTGTAATACCTGGGAGCAAATTTTTATAAGCTTCATATTCATATTCAATACCGGGTATTGGCTCATCATTTAGGAAATTTCTAATATATTCCGAAGCAAGCCTTGAAGACTCGGTTTTATCTCTTTCGTTGTATAATTTTTCCATTGAACGCAGCATTGCGGATTTCTGCCGCTCAAGTTCGGACTGAGTAAAACCATGCTGTTTTACTCTTTCTGCTTCTGTAAGCATCGCTTCAAGTCCCCTTTCAATTCCGCCGTCTTTCACAACAGCAGATAGGACGTAAACATCTTTGGTCCTTATAAATCTTCCGCTGCCTGAATAAGCATATAAGAATGGAGGATCAGCTTTTTGAGAAAGCTCTCTCAATCTTTCATTCAAAATACCGTTATAAAGAGCTTCGACAATTCCTTTCCTATAATCTTTAAGCATAGTTTCGGTTTCAACGTCATGCTTAAAATATATACTTACATTATTTTGTGTTGCTTCCGGATCAGTTGCTATTGTAAAAAGTGTACCTTTGTTATCGGGTACTTGAAAATATTTTCTATCCCTTTCATCAGCCGGATTCTTAATATTTGAAAAGTGTTTTTCAATAAGCTGCCTAATATTTTCTTTATTAAAATCACCGACGGCAACTACAGCCATTAAATCGGGACGGTACCAATTCTTATAAAAACGGCGCAGTGTATTATGCCTGAAATTTTTAACGATGTCCATTTTGCCGATAGGTAATCTTTCGGCATACATAGAATTTTTAAAAATCACCGGGTACTGCTTATCCATTATTCTTGCCCTTGCGCCTCTGCCGAGTCTCCACTCTTCTACAATAACCCCTCTTTCTTTATCTATTTCATCGTCCTCGAAACTGACATTATGCGCCCAATCTTCTAATATTTGAAATCCTTTTCCCAGCATTTCGGCACTATCTGTGGGAACATCAAGCATGTATACAGTTTCATCAAAACTTGTATATGCATTTACTTCCGGTCCGAATTTCATTCCGATTGATTCTAAATAATCAACTAATTCGTGTTTTTTAAAATTCTTTGTACCGTTAAAACCCATATGCTCTACAAAATGAGCTAAGCCCTGCTGATCTTTGTCTTCCAATACTGATCCGGCATTTACAACAAGTCGAAGGATTGCACGATCTTCCGGTTTTTTGTTTACCCGTATATAATATTTTAGACCGTTATCCAACTTACCGGTAGTGATGTTTTTGTCTACAGGAATTTTTTGCTCAAGATTTTTAATTCCCTGAGAATAAGATGTGCGAATAAAAAGAAATGATAACAAAAAGATCCATGACCAAATTAGTGATTTCATGATACGCCCCTATAATGATGGAATGTTTAATTTTTGTTAACTTCCTGAAGCTATGTAAAATTAATCAAATTGTTTTGAAATACTTTCTAAAAACTCTCCCCTCCAAACTATCCAAATGTACCCATAGAAAATTTGGAGAATCGATTCAGTTTAACATAATCAGGATTCAACATAACGTATGAATAATTTCAGTAAGAATAGTGCTCCCAGTTTTTAAGAATAATTTTGTGGTATTAAATTTAATAATAAAATTAAGTTAAATGCTGTAAATTTTATTTAATTGAACAATTTTTTTTATAGCATATAAAAAACATTATTTATCAAGATTAACTAAGATTCTTCCGGTTAATTGCCCTTTCAAAATCAAATCAATCTTTTGATCAGTTTCTTCCAATGAACACTCACTAACAATCAAGTCGAGGTTATTTAACTTCCACCGTGAGGCTAAATTCTGCCAGATCTCGTTCCTTATATTCATAGTACAATGTGCAGAATCAATTCCAAGTAAATTTACACCCCGTAATACGAATGGATAAACCGTTGTGTTTAAAACCGGTGATTGAGTTAAGCCGCATGACGCAATGCCTCCTTTGTGTTGGGTGGATTTAATTGCTGCTGCTAAAATATTTCCACCAACCGTATCTATCACGCCTCCCCACTTTACGGGCAGCAATGCTTTACCCGATTTATCATCCGTTTCATTTCTTGAAATTACTCTTTTTGCTCCGAGTTGTTTTAAATAACCGGTTTGATGTATTTTCCCTGTTGCAGCAACAACATTATATCCGGCTTTATTTAATAATGCAACTGAAAGCGAACCGACACCGCCGGTTGCACCGGTAACCAGGATTTCCCCGTTTCCCGTTTTTAGTCCGGTAAGTTCCAATTGGTATAAAGACAATGCTGCTGTAAATCCGGCAGTTCCGTAAATCATGCTTTCTTTCAATGATAATTCTTTGGGAAGTTTTACTATCCATTCCGCTGGAACTCGAATAAATTGACCAAATCCTCCGGAAGTATTCATTCCTAAATCATAACCTGTAACGAATACTTTATCGCCTTCATTAAAATTTTTGTCTTTGGAAGAAACGACAATACCGGCAGCATCTATTCCAGGCGTGTGAGGATAATTTCTGGTTACTCCTTTATTTCCCGTTGCTGAAAGAGCGTCTTTATAATTCAACGATGAGTATTTCACATTTATGAGTACATCACCCTGCGGTAATTCATCAATCGATTTATTTCCGATTCCACGCGTAAATTCACCGTTGGTCTCCCGAACAATCATCGCTTTAAATTTTTTATCGTTCATTTATGGCTCACCATTTAAATTCATAAAGCATATTCAAGTTCAATAAATTTTTAATTTACAGCTTTCTCTTTCAGATTTAAGTACTCATCGAATACAAATTTATTCGAAATATAAATCGATAACAAAACCGTCACCATAGATGAAACAAATATCGTTATCATCAGCATAATTTGATACTTGATTGCCACAGTTGGACTGCTGCCGCCTAATATTTGTCCAGTCATCATTCCCGGCAATGAAATTAACCCGATAACTGCAATCGTCGCAATTACAGGATTGAAAGCTGTTTTTAGGGCATCCCGGAAATAAGGAATCAGCGCCTCGTTATGTGTTGCACCGTTTGCAAGAGCGTATTGATATAATGTGCGTTCTTTTTGCAGACGATGATAAAATGAGTTTAGTGCAATAACATTTGTTCTGATACAATTACCCAGCAGCATCCCGGTTATTGGGATTAAATAAATTGCCTGGAAGATATTATTTAATTTTATCACTATTGCGAAGAAATATGCATCAACTAATATTATGCTTATTGCTAAAGCTAAAAGGACGGGTATAAAATATATTTTAAGATTTAGATTACTCCGTTTTATTGTCGTATAACTTGCAATTATTACCATAATAAATACCCATGAAAGATTTAGCCAGGTATTATCCAAAGAAAAAATAAATTCTAAATAAAGAGCAACCAGCAGCAACTGCACAGTCATTCTTATGACCGCAACAATGGTATCTTTCAGCAAGCCGGTCTGGAAATACCAAAATGTAATCAACGGGATTATTAGGAGGATATACCCAAGTGCAAGATTCAACCAGTTTATGTCTGCAACTGAATTCATGTTATTTACACCGAATCAATTTCAATTATTTTTTGTGAGCGGTTTATCCATTCATCATCGTGAGTTGCGGCAATTAGAGTAAGGGTGGGGTTCTCCATAAAATGATCCATTACTTTCCTTTTCGATTCTTTATCTAAAGCAGAACTAGGTTCATCAAGAAAAATAATTTTTCTGTTAAGGAGCGAGGAAATAGCAAGAATAACCCTCTGTTTTTCACCACCGGAAATATCCATAATTGATTTTTGAATTATATTTTCTTTTAACCCAAACTTATCAAACATTTCGTTTATCTTATCATCATCCGGAATATGGACTCTGTTCCGTTTATATGAAAAAGGAAGCATCACCAATTCCTTTACGAAGTTAACTGGGAAATTCAACTCCTGTGGAACCCAGGCAATTTGAGAACGGATACCGCGAACAGTTTCCCGGGTCAATTCATTTCCGTTAATTTCAATTTTACCCGAATTAGGGTGAATAAATCCAAGCAATGTTTTTAGAAGAGTAGTCTTACCTGCTCCCGATTCCCCCTTGATAATTACCTTACACCCATCATTGATTTTAAATGAAATATTATCAAATAATTTTTCGTTTTTAAATTCTATTGTAAGTCCTTGAACGGATATCATTTTAGATAGTCTAAATATAGTTTTGAAGTTATTATTGCAATTATGGCTGCATTTTATGGTTAATTTAATGCATTCATATTTTTGAAAAAAAAATAACAGTATAAATTATAATTCGCACATTAAACAATAATATCAGTACAAAATTTACATCACAATACCAACAAAACAAAAAATATGTTAAGTTATTCTCAATTTTATCTAAATATTATTGCTTTGTATGGATTATAGTTTTATCTTAAATAAATATTATCCAAAATTTTCCGAAGGGGTTGAATGAAGGCAAACAAGAAGTTTTATTTAGCAGGTACATTTTTTAGTATACTCATATTTTTTGCCATAATATTTTACCTAACCAGGAACAATGACAAACTTCCAACCGATTCACACGTAAAAACAGAGTTAGATACGATCAATGATGTAAACGAATTTGGATTTAATAGTGATTCACTAATAGAGGCAAAATCAACAATCAAGAGGAATGAAACGCTTTCAGATATTTTACTAAATTATAAATTTAACACGGGTTCGCTTCACGATGTTATAACTGAAGCAAAAAAAAATTTTGATGTTAGAAACATACGTTATGGTCATAACTATTATGTTTTTACGAATAAAAAAGATTCTACCGACCTTGTTTATTTTATATACCAGGAAGACCCGGTTCATTATGTAGTAATTTCACTTAAGGATAGTATAAATGTTTATTCCGCAAGTAAAAAAGTAATAGTAAAATTAAAATCTGTTTCGGGTATAATAAATAGATCGTTATATGAAACCCTTACTAAAAGTAATGTTGATCCAGAGCTCGCAGTAAAGCTTGCCGATATTTATGCATGGCAAATAGACTTTTTCAAAATTCAAAAAGGTGATTACTTTAAAGTGTTGTACAATGAAGATTATGTTGATAATGAAACCGCCGGAATAAGGGAAATATTAGGAGCATGCTTTAATCATGGCGGCGAAAATTATTTTGCTATAAATTTTAGGGAAAATGACCGGAATAATTTTTATGATCAAAACGGGAAAAGCCTGCGGAAAGCTTTCTTAAAAGCCCCGCTGAAATTTACAAGAATATCTTCACGTTACACAAACCGCCGGTACCATCCGATTCTGCACAGATATTTGCCGCATCACGGAGTAGATTATGCAGCTCCAACGGGCACTCCCATTCATTCGGTAGGTGACGGAATTATTGTAAAAAAAGGACGAGATAAGTATGACGGTAATTTTATAAAAATTAGGCACAATAATGTTTACTCAACCGAATACCTTCACCTTTCAAGATATGCAAAAGGCATAAAAAGAGGTAAAAAAGTTTTGCAGGGCCAAACTATCGGTTACGTGGGCAGTACGGGTCTCGCAACCGGTCCGCACCTGGATTTTAGGTTTTTCAAAAACGGACATACGATTAACCCGCTGAAAGTAAAAAGCCCGCCTACAAAATCTATTGATAAACAAATTTTTGAAGTTTTCGATTCAACCAGGAATAAAATTATTACGAAATTAGACTCCATTAAACTCAACATTGAAGACCAAAATACTGATAAAGTGTCAACGAGTTCTTTGAATAGTACAAATAAATCAACAAATGGATAATCTTTTCTTACTATAAGAATAAGCCCATTCAAACAGATTTTTCAATCTCAGTTCAAATTACCCGTAAATCATTTTTAGGCATCCATCCGACTTTACCGTCCTGCAGTTGTATCTCGTACCAATTATCAACACTGTCCTCTATCTTTACTTTCAATCCTTCATGAATAACAAACGCATCGCTGCTTTTTGGATCAGGAGATTGTTTTACGGTGACTGCCTGCTCCACGATTACTCCGTTTTTTATATTTAATTCTTTATTGAGTTTTACTATAAGTAAAGCAGAGGTAATTATGAGAAGAGATAGTGAGATGAGTCCGGCAAAGAAAGAATAACGTTGATATTTTGGTCCTTTAACAAAGAAATATAATCCGATGGAAATCAATAAAAGGATGTAGAATATATAAGCTGTATAGGTCCAACCCGTAATAGTAAACAGCGCCAGTAGGCTTTCCCACCATTCAAATAAAAAGAATGAGGGCAGGGTATTTATCTGATCGATAGTTTTGGAATTAGCTAAAGCAAGATTGTGCTGAACATCGTTATCACCCGGAGATAATTTTAATGCGCGTTGATAGTTTAATATTGCGTAACCCAGTTTTCCTTCACGGTAATACGCATTTCCAAGGTTATAGTAAACAGCGGTTCCTGTATAACCTTCGCTAAGAATATTATTATATGAATCAATCGCTTTTTGATACTCTTTCTTTTGATAATAATTATTTCCCTGCTGCATTAAATGATCGACTTCGGAAGCAAAAGAAGTGCAGGTAGTAATTATTAATACAAATAAAAATATCGAAATCCTCAACAGATATTTTACATTATAATTTATCTTCTCATTCATCTTCATTTACCGCAGCGATTTTTCCAGTTCAATTATTACTTTAGTTAAATTATTATACATTTCATTCATTCCCGCAACTCCGTCGGCTTTTGGAGCAAATCTAAAATATTCACATTTATCGGCGCAATCTTTTAGATTATCAATCAGTTCTTTGTTTATATTTCTTCTTTGAAGTTCTTCCGCTGCTCTTTCTAATGAAATCTCCGATTTTGATATCCTGAGTTTATCTTCAAGATAACCGAAAAGAGCCAGAGAAATTTCGGAGTAAAATCCATTCTGGTTATTTGACTCCATCAAATTTTTAGCTGTTTTAAATCTGGTTTTCGCTACCTTCTGTGCTTTTTGATAACGCAGAAGCTGCACATTTCCGGCTAATTTGTCATTCCGCTTTTTCCAGGTTATCAACCCGCCTAATAGTATTAAAGGAAATATTGCAGCGAACCAAAATCCCGGTTGAAACAGAACGATGTATCCTTCTTTTTCAATATCATAATCCGATGTTTTTATGTATCGAATATCATTACCCAGCATTTTAACGTCTTCTTTGGAAATTCCACCGTCGTTGCTGCCGGCAATATTTTGACCGGGCGTAACAGTCAGTTCAAATGGTTTACTTTGAAGGGTAACATAAGATCTTTTTCCGGGATCAAAAAATGAAAATTTAATTGCCGGGATTAGCTTTTTACCTGCTGCTCTCGGTACTATTAAATAATCAATTGTTTTTTTACCCGAAATAGCACCGGCCCTATTAATTTGATCATTCGTCTTCGGTTGATATTGATCGAATCCGGGTGGCAAGTCAACTTTCGGAGTATTCAGAAGCTTTATGTTGCCCGTTCCGCTTATTACTAATTTTAGGTCAACCGGATTATTTGTAGTTGTATGGCTTTGACTTAATGACGCACTCAATGAATATTGACCGACCGCCCCGTTAAACGATTCGGGAACATTGGCAGAGGGAAGCGGTTCGACTTTAATTTTTATTGTATTGGATTTTGCATCATAATTAATCGTTCGATAATTATTGAAAAACGGATCGTTAAAGAAATTATCAAATATGTTATTGCCTTTTTGTTGTCTTGTTTTCACCTGAACCGGTACGTTAATTTCGAAAGGAGTTACGGAAAGTTCACCGGTTTGAGATGGAAATAAAGCAGCCTTTTTCAAAATTCCTACTCTGAACTGCTTGCCTTTGTACATCTCGGTAGTAAAAGTTATATTATTCGGAACATTAATTTCTTCCGCCCAAAACCCCTGGTAAGATGGTAGTTTTGAAACAGACATTTGAGAAGCAATATTGAGTCTAGTATACAATTTATAAGTAACGGTTATCTGCTGACCCATGTAAGCTCTTTTTCGATCGGAAGTGGCTCGGATAAATAAATTTTTACCTATTTCCGTATTTGTAACCGCAGGCTGCGATTGGGATTGTGGCGTATTTTGTTTAGGCTTAGGTGCGCCTTTAACAACTGTGATAGATAACGGTTGAGTGTGATATGTATTTCCGTTGTTTTCTATGCTTGCGGTACCGATAGTAAATTTCCCCACACTTTTTGGCTGTAAATAATAAGAATATGTAATTGATGCGGAAGCAGCACCGTTTATTATTTGCATGCTTGTAGATTGATTAGGACCTGATAAAACCATAAAATTGGAAAAAGCCGGAGGATTAAAATTTTTAATTCCGTTTACACTGTTACCCGAAAAAGTGAATGAAACCTGGAATTGATCGTTTTGACCAACCGTAGTATTATTCACCGTAGCAGTAAATGATTGTGCCGATGCTCTAATAGAGCACAACATTAAAACAACGAATAATAATTTAAATCCTGTCCTATTCATATTACTTAAATAAATATCTTTATTAGTTTTAGGAATCTATATTTAGCCATAATCTTCATTTAATAACTATTAAAAAATTCTTTAATCTGTCTTAATCTTTCAATTTTTTAGTTCTCACCAATCCTTATTGGTCTTAACAGGTTTGCCCTTCATTTTTCTCAATTGTTTCTGAAGCTTCATCTCGTTTTGCCTTAACGCTTCCAGGATTCTTTGCGCTTCGGCTTTTGTCATTTTATTTCCCTGCTTCTGATTTTGTTGAGCTTGATTCTCTTTATTCTGCTGCTCTTTCTTATTTTGATTCTGTTGGTTTTGCTGATTCTGCTGTTGATTTTTTTGTTTCTGCTGATCGCTCTTGTTTTGATCTTGATTCTGTTTATCTTTTTGATTTTTGTTGTTAGCAATTGGTG
>CAVVVS010000087.1:0-10867 GCA_963751355.1 uncultured Ignavibacteriales bacterium
GCGTATACCTGTTCGGACGAGATAATTTACGCCTGCTTTAAAAGATGTTGGTAAGGATGACATTCTTTCATTTCTGACTGAGAAAGGGCATAAGGACGTTCATATAGAGAAGATCAAACCCACCATCGAAGACCGTTTTATGGCAGTGGCAAGGAAAACTTTGAAATGGAAAATCAGATACCTTAATTGATGAGCGATATGACTGAAAACGGTGAAGTAATAATTAAGGTTAAAGACCTTGTGAAAAAATTCGGTGATTTTACCGCCAATGATCGTCTTTCATTTGAAGTTTACCGGGGTGAGATTTTTGGTTTTCTGGGAGCCAACGGTGCGGGGAAAACCACGGCTATCCGTATATTATCTGGTTTGTCTTCGCCAACATCGGGCGAAATAATGGTTGGAGGCTTTGATGTTTACCACGAACGGGAGAAAATAAAAAAGAACATTGGCTATATGAGCCAGAAGTTTTCTTTGTACGATGATCTCACTGTAACGGAAAATATACAGTTTTATGCGGGAATTTACGGTTTACCAATAAAAGTCATCCGGCAAAGAACTAAAGAACTAATACACAATCTGCACCTGGAAGATGTGGCAAATGAACTGATCGTAAAACTTCCGCTTGGATGGAAACAGAAAATTGCTTTTTCGGTAGCGATCTTTCATCAGCCCAAGATCGTATTTCTCGACGAACCAACCGGTGGTGTTGACCCGGTGACACGGCGTACTTTCTGGGAACTGATCTATAAAGCAGCCGAAAGCGGGATCACCATTTTTGTTACAACCCATTATATGGACGAGGCCGAATACTGCAACCGGGTATCTATTATGTCGGAAGGCAGGATTGAAGCGCTTGATACGCCGTTCAACCTTAAACGGCAATACAATGTGGATAATATGGGAGATGTATTTTTAAAAATAGCAAGGAACATAGAGAATTGAATTTAACCAATATGAAAATTAAGAGGACTAAAATGAAATATGCAGCAATCTTTGATATGGATGGCGTAATTGTAGATAATCATCACTATCATTTTCTCGCGTGGGAAGCCTTTTGCAGTAAGTATAATATTCCATTCGACCATCAGGCATTTTTAACACATTTCGGCGGCACTAACCGGGAAGTAATGGCAGTGTTGTTTGGAAGGGAGTTAACTGACAATGAGCTGGAAGAATATGCTTCTGAAAAAGAACAACTATACAGAGAACTTTACCAGCCCTATATACAGGAAGTAAATGGCCTCCGCGAATTTCTGGAAGCGCTTTTAAAATCATCCGTTCCCGTTGCAGTGGCAACCTCGGGTCCACTGGAGAATGTGAGATTCGTGTTAAAGGAATTAAAACTGGAAAAATATTTTAAAGAACTCGTATATGATAAACATGTGAAGCAATGTAAACCGCATCCCGAAGTATTTCTGAAAGCTGCGGATATGCTAAAGGTGACACCCGACCAATGTATGGTATTTGAAGACTCTTTACGAGGCATTGAAGCAGGTAACCGGGCTGGTATGAAAGTGGTGGGAATTGCTACCACCAATAAACCAGGAGAACTCAGGGATACCGTTTTAACCGTGAACGATTTTACCGAACTGAACCTGGAAATAATAAACCGGTTGATGAATAACCCTAATTAACCTGAATATGAAAAGTTTTGCCGGATTTGTAAGAAAAGAATTCTATCACATTTTGCGCGATTACCGTACCATGATCATATTGTTTGGTATGCCGGTGGCACAGATTCTTATCTTTGGTTTTGTAGTTCGTAGCGAGATCAAAAATGTGGATATTGCCGTGCTCGATTATTCGAAGGATGAAACAACACGCGAAATTACCCAGAAAATTTTATCGTCAGGATATTTCACTCTTTACCGCAACCTGCAGGACGAAAGTGAAATTCAGCAGGTGTTTAAGCAGGGAAAAGTAAAAGAAGTACTGATCTTCGAAGATGGTTTCGGTAAGAACATTAAACAAACCGGAGTTGCAAAAATGCAGGTACTGGCCGATGCTTCCGATCCGAACTCTGCCAGCCTCATTGTAAATTACACGCGGGGAATTGTCGGTAATTACCTGAATGAACTGAATCAACAAATACAGATGCCCTTAAAGATTAACCCGGTAGTGAAATTTATGTTTAACCCGGCCCTGCGAAGTGTATTTATGTTTGTACCGGGCACCATTGCCCTTATTCTGATGCTGGTTTCAGCTATGATGACTTCTATATCCATTGCCCGCGAAAAGGAAACCGGTACCATGGAAGCGCTGCTGGTATCACCGCTCAAACCTTCAGTGATCATTATCGGTAAAGTAACTCCTTATGTATTGTTATCTTTTATCAATGCTATTGTAATTATCGCAATGGGATATTTTGTTTTCAGGCTTCCTATAAATGGCAGCCTTATCCTGCTGATGCTTGAAAATATCCTGTTCATTATCCTGGCACTTTCTTTGGGAATACTGATCTCTACCGTGAGCAGCAGCCAGCAGGTGGCCATGTTCATATCCATGTTCGCGCTTATGTTGCCCACCATGTTATTATCCGGCTTTATCTTCCCGATAGAAAATATGCCAAAGATATTGCAGTGGCTGACTATTATAATGCCTCCACGCTGGTTCCTGATAATCATTAAAGATATTATGATAAAAGGAGTCGGGTTTTTCTATGTGTGGAAAGAAACACTCATATTGATCGGCATGACTGTGGTATTCCTGGGTATCAGCGCCCGGAAATTCAAACTTCGTCTGGAATAAATTTTTACGAGTATGCGAACGATTTTAATTATAGTAAGAAAAGAATTTTTACAGGTATTCCGCAACCGCACCATGTTGCCGATCATATTTATTATGCCGCTGGTACAGCTTATTATCCTGGTAAACGCGGCCACGCTGGAAATGAAGAACATCAACATGTACGTGGTCGATAAGGATATGTCGGTCACTTCGCGGCAATTAATTGCTAAATTCGAAGGTTCGCCTTTTTTCCACATTGTGCAACAAAGCTTTTCTGTGGACGATGCAAAAAGTAGCATGCTGAAAGGTAAGTCTGGTGTAATACTGAATATACCTTCGGGATTCGAGAAAAAACTTTACACCGAAAATAAATCGGATATTCAGTTGCTGATCGATGCGGTGAACGGCATGGCGGCAGGACTCACCAATGCTTATACAACAGGGGTTATCAGTGATTTTAATGCCGGTATCCGAAAAGCGGTAGGGACGAATGCTACGGTTGAATTCAAGCCGCAAACAATCGACATTTCTTATTCGTACTGGTACAACCCCGAACTGAATTTTAAATTTTATATGGTTCCGGGAATTTTGGTTATCCTTGTTTCTATTATAGGGATGTTTCTAACTGCACTAAACCTTGTGCGAGAAAAAGAGATCGGGACGATCGAGCAGATAAATGTTACGCCCATTGTTAAATACCAGTTTATTATCGGAAAGCTGGTCCCCTTCTGGGTAATTGCCCTTTTCGAACTGGCATTCGGGTTGTTTCTCGGTAAGTTGTTGTTTTCGGTACCCATAGTAGGAAGTATATGGCTGCTGTTTCTGTTTGCAGGTATTTATCTTTTTACCATCTTAGGTTTGGGATTATTAATTTCTACCCTGGCCAATTCACAGCAACAGGTAATGTTCCTTACCTTCTTTTTTATGATCGTGTTTATCCTCATGAGCGGTATATTCACACCTATTGAAAGTATGCCGTTATGGGCACAGAAGATAGATGTGATCAATCCGTTTGCCTACTTTATGCGGGTGAACCGGATGATCCTGCTGAAAGGTTCGGGATTTATGGATATCTTACACGATCTGATCTCGATTACTATTTACGGTATCCTGATGTTATCACTGGCTACATGGCGGTACCGGAAGGTGGCGTAAACAATATATGAAATGCTCAGGTAAGGAGATCACATCAGTCATGCTCCGATTTGCTATCTTAACTGGGAATATGCATGCAGGCAAACCTGATTGTCTTTATCATATTTATTGAAGCACATCTATTTCATAAAGAAGCTTTTTTCAATTTAATTTTATATATTTGAATATTCATGATTCGCGATTCGCGAATCGAAAATTCAAATTATGAAGAAGCATAACGGGATGCGTCCCCAGGATATTGTGGTTCTGTTAAAAATACTGGCATTGGGGCATGACGACTGGTACAATCTTAATCTGGCACAAGCATTAAGAATCAGTGCTTCAGAAATCTCAGAAGTATTAAACAGGTGTAAGATTGCAGGATTAATTGACTCAAAGAAACGAAAGGTAAATGTAAATTCCTTTGTCGAATTTTTGCTTTACGGTATTAAATATGTTTTCCCAACAGAACCGGGAGCAATTGTTAAAGGAATACCAACAGCTCACTCTGCATCACCAATAAAAGAACACATTTCCAGTAATGAAACGTATGTCTGGCCTTTTGCTAAGGGTACACACAGAGGTCAGGCCATAGAACCTCTTTATAAAACATTGCCACAGGTAGTAACAGAAGATAGTTTATTTTATGAATTATTGACGATTGTTGATACAATAAGGGTTGGCAGGGTAAGAGAAATAAAATTTGCAACCGAAGAATTAAATAAAAGACTAAAACATGCCTAGTGTCAATATTAACATGTTACAGACAGTAGCAAATGGATTAGGAGAACTTAAACATGAAATGGTTTTTGTAGGTGGTGCTGTAGCCGAATTATATGCAACAAACCCTGCAGCATCTGATATACGGACTACACTTGATGTGGATTGTGTAATTGAATTGAGTTCCAAAAAAGCTCATGAAAAACTGGAATATAACTTACGGTCAAAGGGTTTTGTAAACGATACTTCAAAAGGAGCGCCGATATGCAGATGGAATTACCACGGTATTAAAGTGGACGTGATGCCCACTGATTCTGATGTGCTTGGCTTTAGCAATATGTGGTATTCGGAAGGAATAGAAAATAGAATCAAAAAAGAACTGACTGATGGCACAAAAATATTTGTATTTTCTCCTGAATATTATCTGGCAGCAAAATTAGAAGCTCATAAAGACAGGGGAGGTAATGATTTACGACAAAGTCACGATTTCGAAGATATTATTTACATATTGGATAATTGTTTCGGTATTTTTGAAAATATTATTAATGCAAATAGCGCTGTAAAGACATATCTTAAAGAAGAATGCCGGAATTTACTGAATAATGATAACCTGATTGAAGGAATTGAATGCGCGTTGTCTTATGGCTCGGGTTCTGATAGTGTGGAAATCATTCAGGAATTAATTCTGAATATTGCTGATATTGAATTATGAAGATAGGACTGGATATAATCTGATTGAGGCAACATATTGACGCATACATACAACAATAGGAGAAAGATTAAAAATTGATTAAATTTGTGAAAAAGGAAAGTTATATGGTTGAATATAAATCTATAATTAAACGAAATCCCAATAAAAGATTTGGCAAACCCTGTGTTCGAAACACCAGGATTACAGTTTTTGATGTACTTGGATGGTTAGCTTCAGGAATGACTTATGATGAAATTATTTACGATTTTCCTGAATTGACAATTGAAGATATAAAGGCATGCCTTGCTTATGCTGCCGACAGAGAACATAAATTGCAGCATGCATCATGAGATTACTTTTTGATCAGAATATTCCCGTTCAGCTAAGGCCTGCTTGCATCAGGCAAGCTCCAGCCTTAGCTGAGAATATTTAGGCAGGCCTACCTGCTGTAGGCAGGCTCTGCCTGATATCAATTATAATCTATATCTCCCCCCACATCATCACTTCATCACATTGTCACCCGTCACCATATCACCTCCCCAAAATTTGCTTTTTACCCACATATCCCTTATATTTATTTCTCGCAATAAACCAATAAGATAAAAACAATACTCCGGCAAAAAGAACAGAAGCAGGAACAGCAGGTGAAATGGTAATAATTACCTATACAAGCCGGAATCGTTATAGGTTTTATATTTCAAAAAGATAAGTTTTGATTATTTATTATAAAAAGCAAAATTTTTTTCAAGTTCAAAATAAATTCAAATTGGAGGTAAAAATGAAAA
This sequence comes from uncultured Ignavibacteriales bacterium, assembly GCA_963751355.1. Classification (GTDB taxonomy): domain Bacteria; phylum Bacteroidota; class Ignavibacteria; order Ignavibacteriales; family Ignavibacteriaceae; genus CAVVVS01. The sequence goes on from CAVVVS010000087.1 coordinate 6,058, forward strand.
ATACTTTGATTGTAGCGATTTTATTAAGCTTTATTTCATTTATATCTATGTTTTTTTACTTAATAGCAACATCGGATATATATCATGATTATGTCGGCAAGAATGTTTCCAGCGATCTTGTTGGTAATTTACCTGATTGGACAAATTGTAGAGGTGAATGGCAACTCATACAAATAGATATTATAATAAGAATTGTATTTATGATTGTTATTACCATTGTTCTAATGTTATTGATTAACAATAATAAGCAAAAAGTTCAATATAGGATGAGTCCCCCTGTTCAGCAAGGCTCCAGCCTTAGCTGAGAATATTTAGGCAGGCCTACCTGATATGCAATTATAATCTATATCTCCCCCCACATCATCACTTCATCACATTGTCACCCGTCACCATATCACCTCCCAAAATTTGCCTTTTACCCACATATCCCTTATATTTATTTCTCGCAATAAACCGATTAAGATAAAAACAATACTCCGGCGAACCGAAGCAGCGAACAGCAGGTGAAACGGTAATAATTACCTATACAAGTCGGAATCGTTATAGGTTTTATATTTCAAAAAGATAAGGTTTGATTATTTATTATAAAAAGCAAAATTTTTTTCAAGTTTAAAATAAATTCAAATTGGAGGTAAAAATGAAAAATACTTTGATCGTAGCGATTTTATTAAGCTTTATTTCATTTATATCTATGTTTTTTTACTTAATAGCAACATCGGATATATATCATGATTATGTCGGCAAGAATGTTTCCAGCGATCTTGTTGGTAATTTACCTGATTGGACAAATTGTAGAGGTGAATGGCAACTCATACAAATAGATTTTATAATAAGAATTGTATTTATGATTGTTATTACCATTGTTCTAATGTTATTGATTAACAAAAATAAGCAAAAAGAACTTTACAGATGAAGCCGGGAACGTTGCGGGTTTTATTTTTCGGACAATAATGTAAGATAAAATAGAAATAAACCTTCAAAGCCGAACCAATTGAGAGATAATTTCAAAGATAAATATCGTATTGAATCAGCCAGATTGCGGAAGTGGGATTATGGGTCAAATGCATCTTATTATATTACAATTTGTACAGGAGGAAGGGAATGTTATTTTGGAGAGATTGTTGAAGGACATATGATACTGTCTGAAATAGGTGAGATTGCAAAAACAGAATGGTTAAAATCACCTGAAATCAGACCAGATATGAATTTAATATTGGATGATTATATAATAATGCCCAATCATATTCACGGGATAATTCAAATTGGTGACAACGAATATAACAAATACGATGATGGAATTATTGCCGGTTGCGATTGCCGTTGTGGGGATGCCGTGCATGGTAGAGACGCCATGCATGGCGTCTCTACAACGACCACGAATAATGAATTGGCACAAAACAGGGGAAACAAATTTGGGCCGCAGAGGAAAAATTTATCATCCCTGTCTGACGACCAGGCAGGCATAATACGTGGATTTAAATCTGCCGTAACAACAAATGCCCGAACAATCAATCCTTATTTTGCCTGGCAATCCTGATTTCATAGCCTGTCCCGCTGAAAGCGGGAATCATATAATCAGGGATGAAAAATCCCTTGAGAATATCCGAAGGTATATAAAGAATAATCCTGAAAATTGGATAGGGGATGAATTTAATTCTGAAAATAAGAAGAATTATAAAACAAAATGAAGAAAATCCCTAAAATGTTGCAAGTATCCGCTTGTGACCCAAAATAAGCCAATCCAACAACTCCCTTTTCCCTGTTCCTACTCTACAATATTTCTACGACGTACTATTCCCGGTTCGCCTAATGTCCGCATCAGATAAGCTTCGGCCTTATCAGAAAATATTCCTGCAGGATATAGCTGCAACTTATTCCATATAAACAAGTTATGTACTAGGCGTAAAATCACCAGCGAGTTTACAAACCTAAAGATAAAAATGTAAAAATATTGAACAGTGATTGTTTAATTATATTACAATATACTTATTTTGATAATTTATAAAATGCTGAATATGTGTAGATTGATAAATTGGTATAAATATTGGTATAGAAAATGAAATTTTGAATTATGCTAAGACACTATTTATCAATTGCATGGAGAAATATATTAAAGAAAAAAACAATTTCTCTAATAAATATTTTGGGATTAACTATTGGTATAGCAAGTTCTATTCTTATTTTTCTATGGGCAAACGATGAACTGAAATTTGACAAATTTAACAAAAACCTTGAAAACATTTATAGGGTTTATAGTACAGAAAGGGAATCAACTGGAACCTATTCACAATTAGCAGTACAGGCACCATTAGGTCATGCATTAAAAGAAAAATATCCTGAAATAAAAAATTCATGTCGTTTTAGAATACTTAATAAATCGTTACTTAAAAGTGAACAAAAAGAGTTTTGGGAAAGTAATATAGCCCTTACAGATCCTTCCTTTTTCGACATTTTTACGTACCCGTTTATTAAAGGAAATTCGAAAACAGCATTGGAAAATATTAACTCGATTGTTTTGACAAAAGATATGGCTGATAAATATTTTCCAAATTCCGATCCTATTGGAAAGGTAATATCAATACAAAATTATCCGTTAACAATAACAGGAATAATTAAGAATGTTCCTAAAAACTCCAGTTTCCAATTTGATTTTATCATTCCATTCAATTTTTTAAAAAAATTATGGAACAGGTCTGATCTAAACCAAGATTGGAATCCAAGTCAGTTTTATACATACCTTTTAGTAAATAAAAATGTAAATGTAGGGCAATTCAGCAAAGAATTAATTCCATTTTATAAAGAAAATTTAGGTTGGCAAGATTATGAATTACATATTCAACCATTTAAAGATGTATATCTAAATCCTATTGAGATTGGCGAATATAATCTTAGTAGTAGTAAGAAAATTATTTATTTATTTTCGGTAGTTGCTATACTAATTCTCATTATTGTAAGCATCAATTTTGTTAATTTGTATACTGCCAACTCATTTAACAGGGCAAAAGAAATTGGTGTAAAGAAATGCGTTGGTTCTAATATTTTTTTTCTAAGACTGCAGTTTTTCGTTGAGACGACATTAATTATTTTCATAGCCTTCTTTTTAGCCATAACGGTTGTTGAAACAGTATTACCTTTCTTTAATATTTTCACCAATAAAGATATAATAATGAATTTTAGTAATTATCGGATGATAATTGGTTTTGTACTTATATTATTTTTAATTAGTAATTTGGCTGGAATTTATCCGGCTTTTTATCTGGCAGCGCTTAAACCTGAAAAAGTACTCAAAGGAAACTTTATTAGACATGAAGGCAAATTTTCTTTTAAAAAAGTATTAATCGTGTTCCAGTTCTTCATCACAATTTTTCTTGTAATAATAACTACTGTCGCTTATAAACAAATGATTTATATAAAAAATAAGGACCTAGGATTTTCAAAGGACCATCTTTTGAACCTTACAATGAATGATGATACAAAATACCAGCAGTTTAAAAATGAACTATTGAAAAATCCTATCATAAAAAATGTAACTGCAACTAACTATTTTCGAACTGATGGCGTCTCAAATACTGACTGTTTTTCTTTTGAAGGACAACCAGAAGACCCGAATTTCAATTTAACCATTCAATACATTGATTTTGACTATTTCAAAACTCTTAATGTGAAAGTAATAGAAGGAAGAGATTTTACACAAACAATGAACACTGATGCAATATCCGCATTTATTTTAAACAAAAAGGCTGTAGATATGATGGGAATAAGTAAGCCGATTGGTAAAGCTTTTAATTTATGTGGTATTACAGGTACTATCATAGGTATCACAAATAATGCAAATTTTCTATCTTTAAAAGAGGTAGTAGATCCTCGCGTTTATTTAATTAAACGTGCTGATAAAAGTTATAAAAATGTATTAGTGAAATTTTATAATGATCTATCTTCTAAAAAATCTAACATTTCGGATGCTATTGGAATTATTAAAGGAGTCTGGAAAGATATTTATAAAGATACTCCATTTGAATACCAGTTTGTGGACCAAATGTATGATCGAATTTATAAAACCGACCAACGAAATAATAAAATATTTGGCTTTTTTACCATCCTGGCAATTATTATTTCATGTCTGGGATTATTGGGGTTAACAATGCTATCTGCCCAACAAAGAACAAAAGAAATCAGTATCCGAAAAGTTCATGGAGCAACCATAGCTAATATAATAGTTATACTAAATATTAGTTTTATTAAGTTAATTGTTGTTGCCTTTTTTATTTCTGTACCAATTGCTTATTATGCATCGCATAAATTACTTCAAACTTTTGCCTATCGTACAAATGTTAGTTGGTGGATTTTTCTTTTAGCTGGCATAACTGTAATTTTAATTGCAATCATTACAGTAAGTTATCAAAGCTGGAGCATTTCAAAGACAAATCCTGTAGAGAAATTGAAATATGAATAAGACAGTTCTCAAAAACATGAGAGTCAATCAAAACGCCCTCTCACCTTCAATTCCAAGCTTGCAGAAAAAAACAATAAACTGGTTCGTCTCGCCACCTTCTATTCCAAGATTGAAGTAAAAAACAAAAAACTGGTTCAAGTATCGCACTTGGACCTTTTTTGTTTTTGGGCTGTGTTAAAATCCATTAAACCCACAGCTCCCTTTTTTACAGTCATTTCCAGGTTTATAACCCCGATTAATAACCTTTTACCAAATTTCTGAACCAGAGACGATTAATACCGCGCCGGAGAATTAATCCCTTACCGGAAATTATAGGATCATATTTAGGAATAGATTTTCACTCAAACCATACCATGA
>CAVVVS010000088.1:0-5159 GCA_963751355.1 uncultured Ignavibacteriales bacterium
GCCGGTACATCCTTTACAACACCCGTTATTAGGTAATCTCTTTTATTATCCGTATTCAAAATCTTTCCCACAGGGTTTTCATTGCCGAAATACTTTTTAGCAGTCGATTCGGTAATTACAACCGAGTTTGGTTTGGAAAGCGCTGTCTTCGGATTTCCTTCTATAAAGGGTACAGAGAAAACACTGAAAAAAGTTGAATCGGCAAAAAAGAAACGTTTCTCGCTGAACACTTTATCTTTATACCGGACTACCGGGTATCCGAAATTTCTAACCCGTGTAAAACTGATTACTTCCGGATAATCTTTATATAATTCTTCTCCGAGTGGGGCAGAAGTTACAGCAGCATTAAACTTTGCATTGTTTATTACGGCATGCAGTGAAACCCGGTAAATTTGGTCGGCATGTTTGTAAAATGTATCATAACTCAATTCATTCTGAACATACAAGGAAATAAATATACAGGAAGCTATCCCAACTGCTAATCCTGTTATATTTATAAAGGAAAATGTTTTATATTTTTTAAGATTCCTTATGGCAATTTTCAGATAATTTTTAAACAATTTATCTCCTTAAGTTTATATTCTTCAGCATTGCTTAAAATGTTAATTTAGCCTTCAGCTTATAAAAATTTAAATGATTTTTTTTGGCTGATAGCTGAAAGCCGACCGCTGACAGCTAAATCACTCATACCTCAAAGATTTAATCGGATTTGCCCTGGCTGCTCTAATTGCATGCGAACTTACTGTTAATAAAGCAATGGCTAAAGCGATTAAACCTGATAGGACAAATATCAACGGACCTATTGTTATTCTATATGCAAAATTTTGCAGCCAATTACTCATTACGTAATAAGCTAAAGGCCAGGCAATTATATTTGCTATTAAAACCCATTTTGTAAATTCTTTTGAAAGAAGAAAAACAATTTCCGGAACCGAAGCACCTAATGTTTTTCTTATTCCTATTTCCTTTGTTCGCTGTTCTGTTATAAAGGCCGCAAGTCCCAGTAATCCCAAACAAGCAATAAATATTGCAAGAATGGAAAACACCGAAGCAATTTTTCCTGTTCTTTGTTCGGCATTATATAAATGAGCCCAATCCTGGTCGAAAAAATTATATTTAAATGCTTCGTTACCTGCAAAATTTTTCCATACATCATTCATTGAAGCAATTGTTTTCTGATAATTACCGGCAGCGATTCTAACCGATACGTACTTTCCAAATCCTCCTTTGGGTAATAAATGAATTACGAGTGGCTTTATCTGCTGGTGAAGTGATTCAAAATTGAAATTTTTAACAACTCCAATTATTTTAAAATTTTGTGCATCTTTCTGACTTCTACCGTATAATACTAACTGCTTGCCAATCGGATTTTTTAATCCAAATACATTCGCTGTTGCTTCATTAATTACAACGGCCGTAGTATCGGAAGGATGTTCCTTTGAAAAGAATCTTCCTTCCTTCATGTAAATTTCATATGTTTTTTGAAATCCGTAATCGGCATAAAAATTCCAGAGCATTTGGGTTGTTTTACCTGATGTACCGCCCAATTTATATGCGCTGTTATTAAAATGACTTCCGGGTATGCTTGTTGAATTACTTACATCCAGAATCTTAGGATTACTTAATAATTGTTTTTTGAATGATTCTATACTGTTTCCTATATCATCGGTTTTATCGATTATAACAACTCTATCCTTATTAAAGCCGAGGTTCTTATTTTGAATGTAGTCGAGTTGATTGTAAATAATAAATGTTCCGATGAACAATAAAATAGAAACAGCAAATTGAAATATTACCAAAGAACTTCGTAATATGGATTTGCGGCTTCCTTTCCTTGAGTCTTTACTTAATATTGAAACCGGCCTAATTGATGACAAATAAAAAGCGGGATAACTTCCTGCTAAAATTCCTACCACCACTGCAATACCAATTAAAGCAGGAATAGCATAAAAATTATCTAACAAATGTAACGTCATCTGCTTTCCTGAAATATCATTAAACAGAGGAAGAAATAATTCAACAATTCCAAGCGCAATAAATACCGCAATAGCGCTCATTAAAACAGATTCTGCTATAAACTGCCGCACCAGTAATGATTTATTTGAACCAAGTGTTTTCCTTATTCCAACCTCTTTAGCCCGTCTTTCGGATCTTGCAGTGGAAAGATTCATGAAGTTAATACTTGCGATAAGTAATATTGCTATTGCTATAGCAGAGAAAATGTATATATAATTTATATCACCGTTCGGCTCAATTTCATTATCAAGATGAGAATAAAGATGAATGGAAGTTAACGGCTGCAATTTATATGTATACCTGTTTCCGCCTGCTTTGAATTGATCAAACGTAATTCCTGCTGCTAACTTTACTTGCGGACCAATAAACCGTATAATATATTTATTAAATTTATTTTCAAATGTTTGCGGATTTGTTCCTTTTTGCAAGACTAAATAGGTTGTGTAATTGTTGCTTAACCAAAATTGACTTTTGCTGTCATTATAAGTTGACATAGAAGCAAGCATATCAAAATGAAAATGTGAATTATGCGGAAATGCTTTTACTACCGCCGTTACAACATAATCCCTTCTGTGGTCAGCGTTCAATATTTTTCCGATTGGATTTGCATTCCCAAAATACTTTCTTGCGGTTTTTCCAGTTATAACCAATTCATTGGGTTTTGATAATGCGGTTTTAGGATCACCTTGAATAAACTTAACTGTGAATACATTAAAAAAAGTAGAATCTGCCCAAAATACTTTATCTTCACTAAATACTTTCTCTTTATAGCGCATTACAGGAACGCCAAAATTTCTTATCCTGGTATACTGAACTACTTCAGGAAAAACTCTTTTAAACGTCGGACCCAATGGAGCCGATGTAGATACACTTTCTATATCACGGCTATTTATTCTTGCGTCAAAATAAACTCTGTAAATTTGATTAGCATCTTTGTTAAATTTATCATAGCTCATTTCATCGCGAACATAAAGGAAGATGACAATAACACATGCAACACCAACTGCTAAACCGATTATGTTTATGAATGAAAAAGCTTTATATTTTTTCAAATTCCTTAAAGCTATTTGAATATAATTTTTTAGCATAAATTCTCCCTCAGATAATAGCCCAGCGCAATAAGTTTAGCACGAAGCGATTTTTAATTTTCTAAGAATATTAAAACACAAATTATTTATAATTCATGTTTAAAAATTTTATTTAGATTTTATGAGCTTCATTCTGTAAATTTATTTTTTACTCATACCTTATACTTTTAACCGGATTTGCAATTGCAGCTTTAACTGCTTGAAAGCTAATAGTAACAAATGCAATGAAGAAAGCTAATAGTCCGGCTAAAATAAATACCCACGGACTTATACTAATTCTATATGCAAAATTCTTTAGCCATTCATTCATAGCATAGTATGATACAGGAACTGATATAATTCCGGCAAGAACTACGAGTCTCAAAAAATCTTTTGAGAGTAATATTACTATTCCACTTACAGAGGAACCCAAAACTTTTCTGACTCCAATTTCTTTCGTCCGTTGTTCCGCAGTAAATGATGCCAATCCAAACAAACCAAGGCATGCAATAAAAATTGCCATGAAAGAAAAGAAGCCGAACATATCGCCTGTCCTTTGATCGTTTTTATAAATATCATCAAAGTGCTGATCCAGGAAAGAATAATCAAATGGACGACCGGGTACAACAGCTTTCCATGTTTTTTCGACAAAACTTACCGTTGATGAAATGTTTTCAGGTTTTATTCTCATAACTAAATAATTAAACTGACCCGGTTGTATGGACATTATCAAAGGACCAATTTTAGAATGAAGGCTGAAGAAATTAAAATCCTTTACTACTCCTATAACTGTTTTTTGCGGATCGCCTTCAAACTTTTTCCCGATAGGATTTTTCCATCCGAACTTTTTAACCGCAGTTTCGTTAATAATAACAGAAGATGATGAGTCGGATGGATGAGCCAATGAAAAATCCCTTCCTTTTACAATTTTCATCTGCATAGTTTTGATGTAATCGAAACCGACAAAACTTCGCCGCATCATCATTCTTTGCTTTCCGTTAGTACCCGAAACCGTTTCTGTTCCTTCCGATCCGCTGGCACCGAACAATCCGCCGGATGCTGCCACGTTAATAATATTAGAATTTTTAGATAACTCACTTTTTAATAGATCAATTTTTCCTCTTGTTTCTTTGCTTCTTATGGGGAGGTATAAAACATGCTCTTTGTTAAATCCCAAATTTTTATTTTTTATATAATTCATCTGATTGCTCACTATACCCGTGCAGATTATCAAAGAGATTGCAATGGAAAATTGTAAGACAACCAAAATTTTTCTTAAAAAAGAACCCTTCATTTTACTTGATATAGTTCCCTTTAAAGACTGTGCAGGTTCAAACTTCGAAAGGAATAGAGCAGGATAGCTTCCCGAAATCACTCCGACGGTAAGTGTTATTCCGATCAATTCCAAAAGGAAAATAAAGCTGTCCTGATAAGAAAATATTATCTTTCCGCCAAAGATATTTTTAAAATAAGGCAGTGCAATTTCTGTTAAAAGAAAGGAAAGCAATAATGCAATTAATGAAATTAAAATTGCTTCACCAATAAATTGATAAACCAAACTTTTTCTCGTCGAGCCCAGTACTTTCCTCATTCCTATTTCCTTAATTCTCTTCGCAGAACGTGCAGTAGCAAGATTCATAAAGTTTATGCAAGCTATTATGAGAATAAATAAAGCAATCGCCGAAAAAATATAAACGGTGCTTATACTTCCCGGATTATGACGATAAGTTTGATAAATAATATCACTCGAATATAGATGAATATCTTTAATCGGCTGCAGGTACATCTGCAAATCACTTTTCTCTCCTGTCTTGGGATCAGGCGGGATGTAATGATTAATAAAAGCAGTGAACTGTTTATCAATATCGGCAGGCTGAAGTTCCTTTTCGAAGAAGTACATAAGTTGCAAGAGTATTGTTATTCCAGCTATTCAGCCAACTTACATAGTGATCCATTGTACTGTAAGAGCCTAGCATATCAAAATAAATATTTGAATTTTGAGGATAGTCTTTTATCAAGCCGGTAACTTTATAGTCTGCCGTACCGAAAATACTTGAAATCTTAATAGTTTTGCCT
>CAVVVS010000089.1:0-18426 GCA_963751355.1 uncultured Ignavibacteriales bacterium
TAGAGAAAAAACAATGAAGAAAATCTGGATTTCACTCGTAATGATTTCAATTGTGAGCTTACTATTTACTACGGAGATATTCTCACAAAGAGGTATGAGGCAAAAAGGAAACAACCGCTGGGGGCAGAAGTCCGCTTTTAATAAGATGTATAACCCAAAAACTGTTGAAACTATAAAAGGCGAAGTCGTCAGTATAGATACGGTAACGCCAATGAAAGGAAAGTCGTACGGCATTCACTTGATGGTAAAGACCGGTAAAGGAACTATTTCTATTCATGTTGGACCGGCGTGGTATTTTAACAAACAAAACTTCGTAATAAAAGCAAAAGACAAAATTAAAGTTAGAGGTTCGAGAATTACGTTTGACGGAAAGCCCGCTATTATAGCTGCCGAGCTAAAAAAAGGAAATGAAGTAATTAAGCTTAGAGATGAAAACGGCTATCCGGTTTGGAGCGGTAGAAGAAAATAAATTATAAATACACTTTACGCAACTCTCGGGAAATTGGAATAATGGAGTAATGGTATTGAGCTGAATTTTCATTATTCCACTATTCTATAATTCCGATGGTCTGTTTCTGCGAAAGGTGACTTATAAAAACAATAAGGAGTGAAAAATGTTGATATGTATTGGTTCAGACGGAAATAGATTGGAAAGCCTAATAGCAAAAAGATTTGGACACGCAAATTATTTAATCTTATTCAACACAGAAACAAAAACTTTTGAATCATTTATAAATGATAATGAAGGGCACAACCACGATAATCTTCAGGAATATTTGGATAAAGGAGTTCGGGTTTTTATCGTTGGTAATATTGGCCCTCACGCATTTGAGATATTGAAATCCGGAGGAAGCAAAGTTTATTTAGCCCGCAAAATGAGCGCTGTAGAAGCTCTTACGGCATTAAACAATAACGTGTTAAAAGAATTACTTGAGCCGACGGTAAAAAAAAGTATGGAACACGGAAAGCATGAGCACGGAGATGAACATAATCGTCATTCAGGCAAATAATGAATATTGGTCTGATATTTCCAAACTCAATAGTAAATACATAAATAAAATTTTATGGGGAAATTATGAACGAACAAGCCAAACAGAAATCCTTTGAAGAAGAAGAAAGAAGAATTTCAGAAACTGTTTCTAAAATTAAACACCGGATTGCAGTGTTCAGCGGCAAAGGCGGTGTTGGTAAAACTACTGTTAGTGTTAATATTGCTCACGCTTTACACCTAGAGGGATATACGGCCGGTATTTTGGACGCGGATATTACGGGACCAAATGTTGCTAAAATGCTTGGTGTTGAGGGTGACATAATGATACTAAATGAATCAATCATCCCTTTTGAAAAGAACGGCGTGAAAATGATATCTGTCGCGTCCATGATAACACCCGGGCAGCCGATAATATGGCGCGGGCCATTAAGATCAAAAATGATAAATCAATTTTTGGCTGATGTTGATTGGGGCGAACTTGATTATTTGGTTGCGGATCTGCCTCCCGGAACAGGCGATGAAATTTTAACAATCGGCCAGCAAATGAAACCGGATTGTGCTGTAATTGTAACTACTCCGCAGGAAGTTTCTGTATTAGACGCCGAACGCGCTATCAATATGGCAAAGCAGCTGCATATTCCTTTGATAGGAGTTGTTGAAAATATGTCCGGGTTTGTTTGCCCTCATTGCAGCGCGGTACTAAACATTTTCGGCGAAGGCGGTGGGAAAAAATTAGCAGATGATTATGGTATTCCGTTTCTTGGTTCAATTCCGATTGACATAGATGCCCGCATACTTGGTGATAAAGGGAAACCAATAATTCTGGAAAAACCTGATTGCGAGGTGACGAACGCTTTTAAATCAATTATTAATTTAATTGAAAAAAATTATCAAGATGAATTACAAGCACGAGAAATAAAAGAATCATAATCAACTTTAATAAACATCAGGGGTTAATATGCATTCGAAAATATTTATTGTTCTCTTCCTTTGCAGTATTTCACTGCTTGGACAATCTCATAAGGATTTGATACAAGGTCCTTTTGCAACACCGCAAGAAGTAACAAATACTTGTTTAACCTGCCACGAAACCGCAGCTAATGAAGTTATGAATAGCAGCCATTGGACATGGTTAGATGAGAAATTTCTGGATGCCGACAATCAAACTACTCAAAGAGGCAAAAAGAATTTTGTAAACAATTTTTGTCTTGCACTGCCTTCAAATTATCCAAGATGCACAAGCTGCCATGTTGGATACGGCTGGAAAGATACGACATTTGATTTCAGTAAGGAAGATAATGTTGACTGTTTAATATGTCATGATCAAACCGGAAAATATACAAAAACACCTACCGGGGCGGGAATGCCGGATAAGAATGTTGACCTAGCAGCATGTGCTCAAAGTGTTGGGAAACCAACAAGAGCAAACTGCGGTGCTTGCCATTTTAACGGCGGCGGAGGCACCGGTGTTAAACACGGCGATTTAGACGGCAGCTTATATAATCCGAAATCTAGTACGGATATTCACATGGGCAAATTCGGATTTGAATGTATTGACTGTCATTCTTCTAGAGAACAAACGCATAAAATATTGGGAGCCAGTCACGGCTCGATGGCAGCTAATGCAAATCATATTTACTGTACGGATTGCCATAAAGGTAAAATTCATGAAAATGCAACAATCAATAGACACTTGAGTGCAGTCGCTTGCGAGACATGCCATGTCCCAGATTTTGCCCGAATTGAACCAACGAAGGTTTGGTGGGATTGGTCAAAAGCCGGTGAAGACAGACCGGGATCCAAAGATATATTTGGCAATGAAACTTACAATAAAATGAAAGGTGAATTTAAGTGGGCAAAGGATGTAATACCTGCATACAAATGGTATAACGGAAGTGCAAAGTATTATTCGTTTGGCGATAAGATCAATCCTTCAAAAGTTGTTGAGCTTAATACCCTTAACGGGAATATAAAAGATCCGAAAGCAAGGATTGCTCCTTTTAAAGTAATGCGCGGTAAACAAATTTATGATAATAAAAATGATTATTTAATTATACCCAAACTTTTTGGCGAAGGCGGTTACTGGAAAACTTATAACTGGAATTCTGCTTCACAGCTTGGAATGAAAGAAATAAGCTTACCTTATTCGGGAAGCTACTCATTCATCGAAACGGAAATGTACTGGCCCATTAATCATATGGTTGCGCCAAAGGAGAAAGCATTAAAGTGTGCTTCTTGCCATGGTACCAAAGCCGAAAGATTAGACTGGAAAGCATTGGGTTTTCCCGGCGATCCGATGAAAGCAGGTGGAAGAAAAATTGATACCAATAACTAATCGGCACCTTTAGCAAAAAATAGAGATGACATCTTTGGAAAAGGTGTCATCATTTAGATAAATCATGAAGCAGTATTATGAATGACAAAGTAAAAATAGGAATAATAATCTGTGACAGATATAAAAGCTGCACCGGCGGAAAATGTCTCAGAGCTGTTAAAGAAAGAGCCGGAGCTTTTGATATTTACAAGAATAAAGAAGTTGAGCTTGTCGGTTATACAACATGCGGCGGATGCCCCGGCGGCAATATCGAATATGCACCGGAAGAGTTAAAGAAAAACGGCGCTGAAGTAATTCACTTTGCAACAGGTATGGTAGTCGGTTATCCGCCCTGCCCTTATATCAAACAGTTTAAAGATTTTATAGAAATAAAATATCGGTTACAAGTAGTTATTGGAACACATCCAATACCGGAGAAATATTATATCACTCATACCAAATTAGAAACGTGGAATACCAAAGAATGGGATGCTTTAATAAAACCAACACTTAAGGATAAAGAAACAAGATTGGCTTATGATTAAAAATGAATTACCAATACCGATTCATCGGTTAGCTTTTCTGCAAGCTTATTTATATGAAATCTTTACCACAGAAAAGCAATGTGAAAACAACTTCAAATATACAGAGTGGTATTTTGGCGAAAATTATTCTGATAAAGAATTGAAATTAATATTGGTGTTTCTCAAGGAATTAGGAGTAAAGTGCGATTGTGATGTAATAAAGAATATTGATTTAAGAGAATTAACGAATAAAACTATCAAGTTCCATAAATAGATTAAAAGTAACTAAGATAAAAGTATGTCAATTGTTTTTGGTCCGATACCGTCACGTAGATTAGGAAGAAGTCTTGGAATAAATAACATACCTCCCAAAGTATGCAGCTACTCGTGTGTTTACTGCCAGATTGGCGCTACAGATTCTATGTCTATCAAAAGAAAAGAATACTTTTCACCGGAAGATATCTTCTTTGAGGTTTCTGAAAAAGTAAAACAGTTACAAAGTACAAGGGAACGCATTCACTATTTAACTTTTGTTCCGGATGGCGAACCGACTCTCGATATAAATCTCGGCAAAACAATCGACTTGCTAAAACCACTTGGGATTAATATCGCAGTTATAACCAATTCGTCTTTGCTTTGGGACAAAGAAGTTCAAAATGATTTGTTTAAAGCCGATTGGGTTTCAGTAAAAATTGATACAGTAGATGAAAATATATGGCATACGATTGATAGACCAAACGGTAAACTTGACCTTCCTAAAATAATATCGGGAATAAAAACATTTGCGTCTGATTATAAAGGCACGTTGGTAACGGAAACAATGCTTGTGAAAGATATGAATGATAATATAGAATCATTAAGAAAAACAGCGCAAGTAATAAGCGAATTAAATCCGTATAAAGCGTATATCTTGATTCCTACCCGCCCGCCGGCAGAAATATTTGTTGAGCCGCCGTCTGAAGATAATTTGAATCTTGCTTATCAAACATTTCGTGATTTAATAAATAGTGTAGAGCTTTTGGTTTATAGTGAAGGGACAAACTTCAGCTATTCTTCTGATGCTGAAAAAGAATTGTTAAGCATACTTGCAGTTCATCCGATGCAAAAGGACGCAGTAGAAATATTTCTGTCTAAAGCTAATTCTAATTGGAAACTGATTGAAAACTTAATCAATCATAATGTAGTGAGGGAAGTTAGATATTCAGGCAATAAATATTTTGTGAAAAATCTTAAATCACAAACGTAAAGAAAGATGAGGTGTGTTATGGCAATAATAAAAAAATATTCGAAGGACAAAAAAGTATGTCAAGTTACTTTTACGTTTTTAAAAGAAATGTGCGATAGCTTTGATGAAATAAGTGTCGTCGGGGACTTCAATAACTGGGACCCTGATAAACATAAATTTTCACACAAGCATTCTGATGGTTCTTCTTCTATTGAAATTGTGCTTCAGACCGGTAATGAGTATCAATTCCGATATCTATGCGATGGACAAACCTGGTTAAACGAACCGGAAGCAGATAAACAAGTTTCCACACATTACGGTAATTCAGAAAATTCAGTGTTAATTATTTAGTTGTTTTTTCAAAGTTAAAGAATCGATTAATCATTTGTTTATTAAATAGATAAAAGTATGAAGGTGGTCGAAATGAAAAAGGATAAAGAATTCATAGTATTTTGTCATTTTTGTGCTATAGGGAAAAGAATAGTCAGAGCATCAAGTTTAGAAGAAGCTAAGCAAATCGCTGAATCGGATGAGTCTGTTAAATTTGAAGAAATTTTCAGATTAACCGAACCATGCACGGTTGACGAAGTATTATTACTCAAATCTAATGACAAGGTAGCTGATGATCGCGAATTCGTCGAATTTAAAAACTGGGGTTCTGAATAAAGTCCATAACATTTAGGTTTATATTTTTGAATTATTCGGCAGTATATAAGATTACAATAGAAGAATCGCTAAAATTAAAATGAATAACAATAAGATTACTTATAATCCTATCGGGATTATTTATACGCCTTTTAAAAATATTGAAGGCACACCTATTCAACCTTCAGGTGCAAAAAATATTAATGGTGTAATAGAATTAAATGAAAAGTATGCAGCCGGTTTAAAAGACTTAAGCGGTTTTTCGCACATCATTTTAATCTATCATTTCCATCTCATAAAAGAGTTCTCTTTGGAAGTTATTCCCTTCCTTGATGAAACTTCTAGAGGAATATTTGCTACCCGTGCACCAAAGAGACCGAATCCGATAGGTCTTTCAATAGTGAGATTATTAAAAATTGAAGGCAGCAAACTCTTTGTAGAAAACATTGATGTTGTAGATGGAACGCCGCTTCTAGATATTAAACCTTATATCAAAGAATTCGATAACCAGGTTAAATCGAAAAGAGGCTGGATAACTAATTCTGCGTATAAATCAAATATTACTAAATCAGATGCACGATTTAAATAACAAACAAATAGGAGGCAATTATGCCAAACCTAGATGGAACAGGTCCGCAGGGACAAGGAGCAATGACCGGCAGAAAAAGGGGTCGCTGCAGTGATGAGAAAAAAACACAAGTTGAAAAAACGGAAAGCCAAAGTGCAGAAACTAAAGACGTTGTCTACGGACTCGGTCGCGGTGGAAGACAGCGCGGTGGCGAAGGATTAGGGAACCGTTTTGGCCGCGGAAATGGCAAAGGTCAAGGCCGTGGACGTGGCCGAGGAAGAGGATTTGGAAACAAATAAAATGAAATCAATCCGATGTTAATTGCAATTACGTCTGAAGGATTGGCTCCAAGTTCTTTGGTCGCGGAGAAATTCGGCAAGGCCCCTTTCATAATTATTTATGATACAGATACGAATACATTCGAACCTCTCCGTAATCCTTATGCAAATTTAGTAGGGGGAGCCGGAATTCAAACGTCTCAGTTTATAATAGAAAGAAATGTTGGGATTTTAATTGCAAGTGAAATTGGATTAAATCCTCTTCGTTTATTGAATTCTGCCAATGTTGAAGTCTACTCTTGTTTTAAAAAGCAAGTTAAAGAAGTCGTGAAGGAATTCGTTGAAGGGAAATTATCGAGTATTAAAAATGAATCATTTCAGAATTTTGGCAGGAAAGGTTGGGGAAGAAAAAGAAGGGACCGAAATAATAAAAGTTAATAAAATGAATTTCGGATCGCATAAATGGAAGTGATTTTTTTGTTTTAACATAAATTATTATAAAAGGGATATAAAATGAAAACTGAAGAATCAAATAATCCGGATACTGAAATTTCCGAATTGATACAGGGGGTATTAGCCGATCAATTTGTGCTTTACGTAAAAGCAAGGAATTATCATTGGAATGTAACCGGACCTCAATTTTACCTTTTACACGGAGTGTTCGAAAATATTTATGATGAACTCGCCGACGATATTGACAAAGTTGCCGAACGAATAAGATCGCTTGGCATGAATACTCCCGGCACTATGAAAGAATTTTGGGAACTTTCTTCATTGGAAGAGAAACCCGGCAATTATCCTGAATCTTTGATGATGGTTCAAGAAATAGCAACTGATTTTGAAACAATTATTGAAAAATTAAAATCCTCAGCTAATAAAATGCAAAGTTCTTTAGGCGATGATGTTTCAGCCGGAATGTTATACGGATTAATGGAAAAATATCAGAAGACAGTATGGATGTTGAATGCGTTTCTGGAAAAGTAAGCGTTGCTAAGTATATGTGTTTAAATAAAATAAGTATAATTAAAACATAATTGTTGGAGGAATAAATGGAAACAAGTGAATTTAAAACCGGAATCCCGTTAATCGGAGATAAGATGTCAAACATAGAAGTTCAAACAACTCACGGAATAAAAAAAATACCGGGAGATTACAAAGGTAAGTGGATCGTCCTTTTCAGCCATCCGGGTGATTTTACCCCGGTATGCACAACAGAATTTTATGCTTTTGCCAAGAGGGATGAACAATTCAAAAAACTAAATACTGAGTTAATCGGACTATCAATCGATCAAGTTTTTTCTCACATTAAATGGGTTGAGTGGATAAATGATAAATTAGAGATGCAAATTCCCTTCCCGATAATTGCCGATGATATGGGGCACGTTGCAACAAAACTCGGAATGATTCATCCCGGTAAAGGAACAAATACAGTACGCGCAGTTTTTATAATGGATCCTCAGGGATTTATTCGCTTGATGATTTATTATCCGCAGGAGATAGGCAGACAGGTAGACGAAATATTAAGAGCACTTAAAGCTTTACAGATTTCGGACAAAAATAAAGTTGCAATGCCTGAGAATTGGCCAAACAACGAATTGATAAAAGATAAAGTTATTTTACCTCCTCCAAAAGATGTTTTTGAAGCCGGAAAAAGGATGAATCCTAAAGAAGGATATGACTGGTGGTTTACTTATAAAGAACTTTAATAATAGAAGTTGACTAGAAGGCATTGGACTTTTTAGTCAACTTCATAAAATCATCAAAATGGAGTTAATATAAATCAGCGTTTAGAATATGTTGATAAATAATATTAACAAACAGCATGAGGAACAAATGGAAACGACTGGATTTAAAACCGGATCGCCATTTATTGGTAAAGAAATGCAAAGCATAGAAGTTCAAACGACACATGGCGTGAAAAATATACCGGAGGATTACCGGCGGAAGTGGATTATACTTTTATGCCATCCGGGAAATTTTACTCTTACTTGCCTAGCGTATTTTTATGCATTTGCATTAAGGAATAAAGAATTTAAAAAACTAAATACAGAACTAATCGGCATCTCAATTGATGAGAATGTCTGTAACATAAAATGCGCTCAGTGGTTAAAACAAAAATTAAAGATGAATATACCCTTCCCTATAATTACCGATTCTTTAGGAGATAATGAAACAATTCAAGGATTGATCCATCCCGCCAATAAAACGCGTATTGTTTCCATAATAGATATGGAAGGATTTATTCGTCTAATGATTTATTATCCAAAATATATAGATATGCAAGTTGACGAAATATTAGGAGCTATTAAAACTTTACAGATTTCTGACTGCAATAAAAAGAGGACGGATGGTTTACTTATAAAAAATTTTTAATAATAGAAGTTAACTCAAAGGTGCGGGGCTTTTGCGTTAACTTCATATAATCATCATAATGGAGTTAATATGAATCAGCGTTTAGCAATAGCGATTGAAGAAACCGGCACAAAAGAAATTGTGGCCGAACATTTTGGAAGATGCTCCAAATTCAATGTATGTGAATTAGACGACGAGAAAAGAATTATTAAGAACGAAACTTACTTTAATCCTTTGGCAGGCGAACACGGAGGCTCCTGCCAGCTACCAGGATATGTTAAACAGTTTAACGTAAGCACTATTATAGCCGGAGGCATGGGGCAAAAAGCCGTATCTAATTTTCTTGAATATGGTATCAGCGTTATTACTGCGCCCGGTCTTCTTTACGAAGACGCATTAAACCTCTTTATACAAGGTAAATTAAGTGGATATGAAATTTGTGCACATGGAAATCACCATAATTAATAATGGAGAATATAAATGAAAATTGCAGTTATGTCTATGGGTAATACTATAGAGTCATTGGTTAGCGATAGGTTCGCACGTTCTCCATATATAATAATTTATGATACTAACAGAAATAATTATATAGCGTTAGAAAATACCGGGATGCAACATAAGAACGGCGCCGGACCGCAGACTGCCGGGCTGATAATTAAAAGTGGAATCGATGTTCTTTTAACAAAAGAAATCGGTGTGAAAGCTTATTCAGTATTAGAAAGAAAACGTGTAAATATTGAACTATCTACTACCGGCAATACGGTTCGTTCTGCAATAAAACAATTCCTAAAAAATAAATAGGAGAATAATACATTGTACATCCCGAAAAAAATATTTTTCACTAAAGGCGTCGGCAGGCATAAAGATTATCTTAGCTCTTTTGAAGCTGCTCTGCGAAACGCCGGTATTGAAATTTGCAACCTTGTTGCCGTAAGCAGCATATTTCCTCCCGGCTGCAAAAAAATTTCCCGGGAAGACGGTTTAAAGGAAATACAACCCGGTCAGATTACTTTTGCAGTGATGGCAAGAAACTCAACTAATGAACCAAACCGTTTAATTGCTTCGTCCATCGGAGTCGCTATTCCTGCTGATAATAATCAATACGGTTACTTATCGGAGCATCACCCTTACGGAGTCAAAGAAAAAATTGCCGGCGATTATGCTGAAGACTTAGCCGCTCAAATGCTGGCTACAACACTCGGCGTTGAGTTTGATTCTGAAACCGATTGGAATGAGAGAGAACAGGTTTTTAAAATGTCTAGCAAAATTGTCAAGACTTTTAATATAACTCAAACTGCCGAAGGCGACAAAAATGGATCATGGACAACTGTAATTGCCGCTGCTATACTTTTGCCATAAGGTGAATTATTATTAACCTTCTTAGGGAGTAAAAGATGGATACATATTATATCGATCCTATTTCCTTATATAGGCTTCCATGGACAATGCCCGACAACGGAATTACATGGCTTGAGCCGACTGCGCAATGCAACTTAAATTGTTACGGCTGCTACAGAAATAATATTAAGAACTCACACAAGCCGCTTCATGAATTAAAACACGAGCTGGATTTTTTTCAATCAGTTAGGAAATCTGATTGCATTTCAATTGCGGGGGGTGAGCCGCTTTTATATCCCGACATTGTGGAACTTGTTGCCGATATAAAATCGAGAGGCATTAAACCTATCATCAACACAAATGGGATTGCCTTAAAAGATGGGCTACTTGATGAATTAAAAAAAGCAGGCGTATTCGGCTTTACATTTCACATAGACACCAAACAAGGCAGAGGCAGAGATCCGAAGTGGATCGGCAAAAATGAAATAGAACTAAATGAACTGCGTCTTTATTATGCAGAAATGCTCGCTGCTAAAAAAGGAATTGCCTGTTCCTTTAATTCAACAGTTTACCACGATACGATTAAATACATTCCTGATTTAGTCGAATGGGCACATAAACATATCGATATAGTTCATACAATGGTTTTCATTTTGTTCAGATACATTACTCCTGACACACCATTCGATTTTTATGCAGGCGACAAAAAAATAGTCTGGAATGACATTCATTATCACTCCGACAAAAAAGAAGTTACGGATTTAATGACAACAGATGCCGTAAAAGTAATTAAAGATAAATTCCCGGATTTTACGCCTTCTGCTTTTTTAAACGGCACAGCTAAACCGGATCATTTTAAGTGGCTGTTAACAGAAAGAGTCGGCAACAAAAGCAATATTTTCGGTTATGCAGGAAATAAATTTCTTGAACTTGTTATGACAACATATCATTACTTTCAGGACAAATATCTTTCCTATGCTTCCCCCAAAATTTTAAGTATGGGAAGATTAACATTGTTAAACACCTGGCTTTTTGACAAAGGAATTAAAAAAGCGTTTAAGAATTATTTAAAATATTTGGCTGTTAATCCTTTTAGAATATTTAAGAAAGTATATATGCAATCAATTCTGATTATTCAGCCGGTAGATTTAATGCCTAACGGCGATCAAAGTATGTGTGACGGCTGTCCGGATATAACATACTGGAAAGATGCTGATGGTGTCGAAAAACTTGTTTGGTCCTGTAGGCTTGAAGAACCGATGCAGTACGGCGACTTTTTAAGGATGATTCCGAAGGAGAAAGAAATTGTCTCGCAGAATGGAAACGATGAAGCGGTCGAAACGGAGAAGAAGTAAAATCGTTTTAATATTTATGAAAGAGTAAAATAAGAGAATAACATAATGAATATTCTTAAAAACAAAAGAATTTTAGTATGCGGCAAAGGTGGAAGCGGAAAAAGTTCAATAGTTACCATATTGGGTAATGCGCTGCAAACAAAAGGATACCGTGTAATTTTATTAGATGCCGATGCTTCCAATCCAGGCGGTTTGTTTCGTTTATTAACTGATAATAATAACGCCCCGAAACCTTTAATTGAATTCTTTGGAGGAAGGGAAAAAGTTACCTGCCCTTCTGATGATCCATCCCCACTTACAAGAATTGATAATAACTTGCCCTTAAAGGAAGCTGCTATAAAGTTTTCGGAAATCCCAAAGCAATATTTTATAAGGAAGAGAAATCTTACTTTTTTCCAAGTCGGAAAAATACAGGAAGCTTTTGAAGGCTGCGATGGACCAATGTCGAAAGTTGCTCGTGATTTTATTGTTAAAGGGGGTTTCGTTACGCTTATAGATATGGAGGCAGGTATAGAGCACTTTGGCAGAGGAGTTGAAAAAAATGTTGATGTAATCCTCATAGTTGTAGATCCCACATTCGAATCATTTGTAATAGCGGAAATTGTAAAGAGAATGTCTTCTTTGATAGGAGATAAAAATGTCTGGGCAATCTTAAACAAGGTTGATTCAAATGGAACTGATTTGATCATGCAAAATGCTTTGAAAAAGAGAGAAGTTAATTATCTAGGCAGCATAGACTATGATAACGAAATACAAAAAGCAGGGCTTGAAGGTAGAATGATTATTAAATCTAAAGCCGAAAAGCTCGTTATCGGAATTATAAATAAACTTGAAAATATTTTGGAAACAAGAAATGTGAAATGATATTATCAACAAGGACTTCGCTATTAGGTAAAATTGCAGACCGTATCGGGATAAATCAAAATTTTAGTGAGTATACACGAATATTTGTCGATCCAAATGATGCGGCAATAATAAGCCCTGTAGAAGCTAAAGTGATGCATATAGGAAGTATTAACCAAAACGGTTTGCTTATATCTAAAAATAACAAAGAAATATTATTGGCTGACTTAATTGGTAATTATATCAACCATTTTTTAGGTGGCATGTATATTAATTTTTATCTGCGTCCTTCCAATAAACATTTTTGGGTAACTCCGCATGATGGAATGTTTATCTACACGCAGAAGAATGAAGGAAATTCCCGGCTTCCTGTTTACATAGGACTAGAATATCTTTTAGGTATAGAGATGTTTAGCAAAGCAGTAAAAAAGAATGCTTCAATTGGTTCTATTTTTAAAACAAAAGATTTTCTAATGGCTATGATTGCCGTTGGGTCATTAAATGTAAACAGAATTCATACTGACTATGAAGAGATGCAGAATTACAAAAAAGGGACGCCTTGCGGATATTTTAGTATCGGTTCGTCTTTGCTTTTATGCTTCCCAAATCATTTAAAATTTTTAATTGAAGAAGAATCTAATGTTAAAATTGGGCAGAGGATTTTGATTTGAGAAAGTTTGAGTTAAAATTTTACCCTGACCCGGTGCTAAGAAAAGTAGCATCGCCTGTTATAAAGGTTAATGATGCGACTCTTCATCTGATTAAAAGTATGTCGAAGATTATGCATAGTAATAAGGGAATAGGATTAGCCGCACCTCAGGTAGGAACTCTGGAGAGAGTTATAATTGCAGACATAGGAGAAGAATTAATTTCGATGATAAATCCTGAAATACTCACCGGATTTGGTGAGGATTTTTTGGAAGAAGGATGTTTAAGCTTGCCGGATACTGTGGTCAATGTTAAAAGGGAACAATCTGTCTTTGTTAGATATATAGACAAGAACGAGAAAGAAAAAGAAACTGAATTACAAGGATTAACTGCAAGAGTAATTCAGCATGAAGTTGATCATTTAAATGGTGTGCTGATTATAGACCATGCCCCATTAAAGGATAGATTAATACAAAATGCAAATAATGTACTTTAGTAAAATATTTATACTATCTCTTTTTTAGACAATTTTTACGGGAGAATATGCAATGTCTAAAATAAAAAATGCAACTAAGAACCAGCCAAGTATTGTTAATATCACTATCTTGTACGATAATAATCCTATGATTAAAGGTTTACAAACTGATTGGGGATTTGCGTGTTTGGTAGAAGTTGGGAAAACCAGAATTTTATTTGACACCGGTGATAAGGGCGATATTCTTTTAAGTAATATGGAAAAACTTGGTATTGACCCGCGAAGCATTGATATTGTTTTTCTATCTCACTTTCATCACGATCACACGGGCGGATTAAACGAATTACTGCAAAGAAATGCGAAATTGAAAATATTTTATCCGAAGTCATTACCACTGGAAATAATTTATTCGATAAATTTTTTCGGTGCGGCGCCGTTTCCGGTTTCTTATTCAATGAAAATATTGCAGGATGTTTTTACACTCGGCGAAATTGAAGGAACTATTCCCGAGCAGTCTCTAGCTGTTCGCTCGCGCGAAGGAATTGTTGTTATTACCGGCTGCGCACACCCGGGAATAATCAACATCCTCCAAAAAGCAAAGGATGAATTCCCTGGTGAATTGATCTATCTTGCTATGGGCGGATTTCATCTCAGCCATTTAAATGATGATGAAATAAACAAAGTAATTCATAAAATATACGACATGAACATATTATCTGTGGCCCCGACACATTGCACCGGCAGCACGGCTCGCAATATATTTAAAGAAGTTTTTAATGCAGATTATATTGAAAGCGGAGCAGGTAAAATTGTTACAATCGATTAATAGCATAAGGTAATACCACGGCGATGATCTTAAAAAGAGTACAAATATGAATTTCGACAACGACAAATATAAAGCGTCAATTAATTTTGAAATAAAAACATATGAAATAGACATAGCCGGTCATGTAAATAATATTGTGTATGTTAAATGGCTGGAAGATTTACGCTGCAAACTCTTTGAAAAAATACTTCCTATTGATAACCTGCTTTATTTGAATTTATACCCTGTAGTTACATCAACTAATATTATTTATAAGAAGCAGCTTAAACTAGGCGATAGACCTGCGGGATCTATTTGGATAGAGAATATTCAACATAGCATGATGATCCTAAAATTCAATTTAAATTTAGGCAAAGATACCATCGCTTTCGCTGAACAGAAATGTATTTTAATGAACCTAAAAAATGGTACAATGGATAAAGAGCGATTGAGATCTTTTGCGAGTAAAGAATGACCGGAAGAAAGATACAAGATGAAGAACCTATTTTCCCTATTAGTACAGCCGCAAAGCTGCTTAATATTTCTCTTCACACCCTAAGGATGTATGAAAGAGAAAGGTTAATAATATCTTTTAAAAAAATTCTAACCACAAACTATTTTCTAAGGATGACAAAATAAAATAAAAGCATCCGTCGTTCTATAAACGAATTAATAATCAGTATCAATGGGATTAAATCACTTTAGTCTTTAATTCCATGCTGGGATATTGTTAAATACACTACCCAAGATCGATAAATATGCGAAGCATTCACCGATCATATTATAATTTGCTGGGATCATAATTCTCCGGGAACAATTTGTGAAAAGAAGAATTACAGAAACCGTGAGGTTTTCAAATAATATTCTGGTTGCAGAGAGATAAAAGATTTGATCAAATCTCATAACTAACGGATTTAAAAAGTACATTAATAATAGATGAATGTTTATGCGAGGAGATATATCCGGGTAAATAAAACAAAAATTAATTTAATAGAGCACTTTGGAGATTAACATGACTCATAAAATTAGTGGTAAACAACGCAATTCAAAACTCTGTTTTGTATGCGGATTGAAAAATGAATTTGGCATTCACGCTCACTTTTATGCAACGGAAAACCAAGAACTAATTGCATTATTCACTCCTTCAGAAGAACATCAAAGTTATCCCGGAAGACTTCACGGCGGTATTGCGTCGGCTATTCTTGATGAAACAATCGGAAGAGCAATTCTAAATAAATATGATACTGAAGTTTGGGGAGTTACAATTGAATTAAACTTGAAATTCAAAAAACCGGTTCCTTTAAATCAACAATTAAAAGTAGTTGGTAGAATTACAAACGAAAACAGCAGAATGTTTGAAGGAACGGGAGAAATCATATTAACAAATGGTGATGTTGCAGTTACTGCCCAAGGCAAATATTTAAAGGTCCCTTTGGATAAAATTACAGATTTTGATATAGAAGATAATGAGTGGAGAATTGTTGAATTGGAAGATGATCCAAAAGAAATTGAAATATAATTTAGACAAAATTATTAGTCTATTTAACCCGTACATAAAAACATGAATCAAAAATTCATTTTAATTCACTAAATACAAAAGGATGAAAAAATATGCTTACTAAGGATATGGGATTTAACACTAAGTTGATACACAGCGGAGAATTTGAAGACCAATTTGGAAGCGCTACTGTTCCAATTTACCAGACTTCAACATTTAAGTTCAAGAATGCACAGCACGGTGCCGATTGTTTTTCCGGTGCAAGCGATGGGTATATATATACAAGAATCGGAAATCCAACAATTCGCGCTCTTGAAAGAAATATTGCTGATTTGGAAAATGGTTATGACGGAGTGGCTACCAGTTCCGGGATGTCTGCAATTACAAGTGTTTACATGGCATTGTTGGGAACCGGCAGCCATATAATCAGCACGGCTTCTGTTTACGGACCGGCACGAGGTGTACTGGAAAAAGATTTTTCCCGCTTTGGCGTTGAAGCTGATTTTATCAACACATCCGATGTCAAGGGGATAGTATCTTCAATAAAGGGAAATACAAAAGTTCTCTATATTGAAACTCCGGCTAATCCGACCATGGAGATTACCGATATTAAAGCATGTGCAGAGATTGCAAAAAAACATAATTTAGTTTTGGTTGTAGATAATACTTTTGCTACTCCATATTTACAAAAACCGCTAGATCTCGGAGCTGATGTTGTTCTTCACTCTGTTACTAAATTTATTAATGGTCATGCCGATATAGTCGGCGGAATTGTTATAACCAAAGGGGAAAAAATATATAAAAAGATACGTCATTCTATGGTTTATATGGGTTGTAATATGGATCCCCATCAAGCTTATTTAGTTTTACGCGGTTTAAAAACCTTAGCGCTTCGTGTAGAACGTAATCAAGAAAACGCTATTAAGGTCGCTCGTTTTTTGAAAAACCATCCAAAGATCGCCTGGATAAAATATCCCGGGCTTGAATCTCATCCTCAATTTGAATTAGCCAAAAGACAAATGAGCGGAGCCGGGTCTATGATTAGTTTTGGTGTGAAAGGCGGACTGGAAAGTGGACGAAAGCTAATGGACAGCGTACATTTAGCTACATTAGCAGTATCACTGGGCGGTGTCGAAACCTTAATTCAGCATCCGGCATCAATGACACACGCAGCCGTAAGTAAGGAAGATAAACTTAAAGCCGGAATCACTGATGATTTAGTCCGGTTATCGGTAGGTATTGAAGATGTAAATGATATTATTGCCGATTTAAATCAAGCCTTGGAACTTGTGTAAATGTAATTTGTAGTACGAACTCATCGGAGGAAAAAGACTTTAACGATAGTTAACAAATCTGGATGCACAAATTGTACCCGGGATTAATATTTACAGAATCTTCTCAAAATTTTGTAAAAGTATTTTACTAAGCAGCGGAAAGTACCTCATGTGAGGTTAATAGCCTCACATACCAGGTACTGAAACCCAAAAGCTATATACGTTGTTATACTATTTGTAAATTGAAGTTATAACAGTAAGGATCATAGTAGTATTCACCGCTTGTCTTTCATCCGGTCAATTATCCGGTTATTTTCTAATTTATTATCAGTGGCTGAAATATAGTCAAATTTTTGCAACCGGTATTGTGATTAAGGAAATGACTGCACTAGTAAAATATCGCTCATTATCTTGCATTTTTTTCCCAAATAAATTTACTCGCCGCAAACGGCGAGGTATCCTAATTGATGATTCTAATTTTACGATGCAAGCAGCGGGGAATTTTACCCAAGTGCCCTCCTCTGCCGAAGTCCGGAAGAACGAAGGCGGTGTAAACGGACACAATCCTCGAGTCTATTTATGTATACCGGATGTCGAAGTTTAGGGAAAGATTCTTTAATGTAATCATGTCCTTTCCAAATCAACAGGGCAAACCATTTTATTTATGTAATAAAGTGATAATATTGTAACTATAGATAAAACCGGGAATACGAATGTGTAACCGGTACTATGGATTGTCAACCCGAGTAAAAGGGGGAATAACGCGGATGAAATATTAAGCGTTCCGAATATGCCAATATAAAGCGGTCTGTTTGATTCGTTTGATATTTCGACCAATACTCCCTCCTGGGCGATTCTCTGTGCGCTGATTGCCGAGCCTGTTAAAAGAAAGAGAACGTAGTAGAAAATAATGTTGTTGAAAATACCCAGCACAAGCGCTGCAATCGGAATAATGCTAAAAATAATTGCCGATATTCGAAGCATACCTTTAAATGAAAGTCTTTTTACAACTTTATGCCATAGCAGATTTGAAAGGATCATACCGGTGATTTGAACAATAAGAAAATTCCCGATCATATTGGTAGTAATTGTAATATTGCTCTTTATAAATCCGATGTAAAAAGGGACAAGTACAAGTGTGAAACCGATTAAGTTTGATGTGATTACAAAGTATTTCAAATTGGGATTTGATCTTAACTCGGATGGAATTTTACGGATTACTTCGATGATGCTTTTGTATTTAATAGAAATCTCAGACGGTTTTTCTTCGAGAATCCAGAATCCTGCCGCACC
>CAVVVS010000090.1:0-23371 GCA_963751355.1 uncultured Ignavibacteriales bacterium
CTCCATCTAAAGTGAAAGCTGAGGTATATAATATTTACGGGCAGGTCGTTTCTGTTCTAGCAAACGGTTATGTCTCTGCAGGAACCCATATTTATAAATTTAGCGGGGTAAACTTAGCTTCCGGTATTTATATATGCAAAGTATCGGCTGGTAAAAATTCAAGGGCTATTAAAATGATTCTTCTCAAATAAGATACGAACAGTATGAATTTAAAGATTGATGAATTTAGACACGGTTTGTAAGATGATTTCAAATTATAATAAATGTAGTACATGAAAATATTAAAAATTTTAGTATTAATATTTATTCTTTCAATTTTCAAAGCTTTCGCACAAAATTACTCTGATCCCGAAACAAGAGGTGTTTGGGTGGCTGGCAGTTATTTGAAAGGCGGAGCCGATGCAATTGAAGGTGTAATGAAAAAACTGAGCGCTGCCAACTTCAATGTAATTTATGTTGATGTTTGGTACCAGGGATCAACAATTTATCCAAGTAGTGTAGTTGAAAATGCGGGAGGGCCACGTCAAAATCCTGTATTTGTTGGTACTGATCCTTTAAAAACTACAATTGAAATTGCACATAAATACGGAATTGACGTTATAGCCTGGTTCGAATATGCTTTTATGGTTGGACATAGTTACGATTCAACAGTTGTTCCCGAAATAATTAAGAAACATCCCGATTGGTCAATATTGCTGCGTGATACAACAAAGAATTTCTTTCACAATAAATATGGATATTTCTTTGCGATTGATCCAAGTGTAAATGCAGCAGCCGATTTTTCGGTGAATCTTTATAAGGAATGCGCCGAGAACTATCCCGAGATTGACGGCATAGAATCGGACATAGAAAATGATACTACAATTTCCTATTCAGACACATCGCGAATTAAATTCATGAAGGAAACGGGTAATCCCGATCCTTTAACTTTGGCGAGTAACAATCAAGCGTGGATTACCTGGAGGCGGGGTAAAATCACAAATGTAATTAAAAGAATTTATAAAGGTGTTAAGCAAATAAATCCTAAATGTATTGTTACAGCGGCGGTTCCGCCGCCTTATATGCGCAGCTATTCTCTTGAAGCTTGGTGGGACTGGACTAAGGAAGGTTACGTTGATATGGTTGAGCCTATGCTGTATCTTTCGGTTGCTTCATTTTACAGTCAATTGAACGTATGTAAAAATTATGTTCCCCCCGGATTTTTGTTTACCCCCGGTATTGACATAAATTCCGCCGGTTCCGTAGACAATACTATTCAAGAAATTAATCAAGTAAGGAATAATGGCGGCAAAGGTCAAACCATTTGGTATTATGGTTATCTCTTATCTTACACCGGTATGCTGGATAAATTAAGATCTTCAATTTATACAAATAAAACATCTCCTACATTCGATGACCTTGTCATTGATAACTCTGATAAATATTTGTTTAGTACTATAGGAAACTGGAGCAGTAATTCAGGAGGTTATAAAGATTCTTATCTAAAAGCATCTGCAACTGCAGGTGATACTGCTGTATATACATTCAGAATACTGCGCAGCGGAAGATACTCGATTTTGGGTTATTGGTCCGGTGATTCGGCTTCAAATTCTTCTTCTGTTTATTTAACAATAAAATCAAAAACTATTAACGAAATTGATACTCTTGATCAAATAAAAAATTTAAACAGATGGAATTTCATAAATAAAATTCCGATGAACTCGGGAGATACCGTTACAATTAAATTATCCGGTACCGGCGGAAAAGATTTAATAGCGGATGCCTTCAGACTAAAGCGTGGTAATATATTTAGGCTTATGGATTATGCGATGCCCGACAGTCAGAATATATTATTGAAATTTTCGAATCCGTTATTAAATCCTGTTTCGAGCGATACTAAAGTTAATTTATCTACGGGCAAAAATAGTTCAGGTTTTTATGTCGATAAAACCGATCAGACGGTACTTCATGTTTCTATACCTTCAGTTTTGAAAGGTACATCATTTCAATTAAATATTGATAATTTAGTAGATGTATCTCACGATACTTTAAATACATCTGTAAATGTGAACTATAATCCCGACAGCACCGAAATTATTTTAGATGATCAGACACCCGGAGCTTTTTATAAACTTGCAGGAAATTGGATTGAAGATACAAGTTATTCAGCATACAATGAAAAGTATTATTACGCTAAACAGACTTCTTCATATTCAAGGATTCAATGGGGACCGAAAAATATATTGATCGACGGTTATTACGATGTGTTCGTAAAAATTCCGCAAACAATTTTTCCTTTATCCAAAAAATGTTTATACCTGGTTAGGGATCATTTTAAAACCGATTCTATTTATATATCTCAAGATGCAAATTCCGGCTCATTTGCTAAACTTGGTACCTTTCCATTCAAAGCAGGTGACCCATTTGCCGTTCTATTATGTACGGTTCCGGACGCGGATACCGGTAGATACGTTGCTGCTGATGCGGTTTTATTAAAAAGATCGGTTGAAATTAGTGCTGTAAAAAACATGGTAATACCTCCGGATGACTTTACAATTTATCAAAATTATCCCAATCCTTTTAATCCCTCTACAGTAATTAATATATACATTAAAAGTGCAGCAAAGGTATATATCAATATTTATAATTCACTTGGACAAAAGGTAGATGAACTGTTAGGAGGCAAAGATTATAAACCCGGAAATTGGAAAATAAAATTTAACGGGTCGTCTTTATCAAGTGGTGTTTATTTTGCGTTTATAAGGATAAAAGGAGAAAAATTCCTTGCGCAAAAAACATTGAAAATGTTACTTCTTAAATAACAGGCTGGAGGAACGATGCCCAAATTAGTTTATTCCCTGCTGGCTATTTTGATTTTTTTCTGCACGGTTACGGCGCAAACTTCAAAGGGCAAATTAACCGGTACAGTAATCGATGCTAATTCCGGTGATCCACTAATTGGAGTTAACGTTATGGTTGACGGTACCAAGTTGGGAGATGCAACCGACCTAAAAGGTAGATATACTATAATTAATGTAGACCCCGGCGAATACTCGGTTAGTGCAAGTATGATAGGTTATGCAAAGGTAATAACTACTAACGTTATTATAGGACCGGGTAAAACGGTTGAAGTAGATTTTAAATTATCACCTTCAACAGTTCAACTTCAAACGGTTACCGTAGTAGAAAAAAGGCCTGTGATTGTTAAAGACAGAACTTCAACGGAATCCTTAATTACATCGAAAGAAATAACAACCGCTCCGGTTGAAGGTGTGCGGGGTATCCTCGATTTAAGTTCATCTATTCAGAAAAATGCAAACGGTACTTATTCGGTAAGGGGCGGCGGTGCATTCCAGTTAAAATTCCAAATAAACGGCGTGAATCAAGTTCACGGAAATACAGGTGTTCCCGGCTATAATGCGGGTTTTGGTGATCGTTCAAACACAAGCTGGAAATATGACGTTAATCCTCTTGATGTTGGTCAGGTAGAAGTGATTACCGGCGGCTTCGGAGCCGAATATGGAAATGCTCAAAGTGGAGTTGTAAAAGTTGTAACTAAATCAGGCGGGCCGAAACTTTCAGGGCAAGTCCGGTATGAATACAGACCTCCCGGGAAATATCATTTCGGTCCTTATTTGTACGGACCTCAAACAGTTGAATGGCAGAACTGGGGAACATTCGATAAATGGCAGGCTGCAAGAGGCAATATACCTGGATTTCCCAACGTACCGGATGATTCGCTAAGAGTATTGTACAACATGTGGGTACAAAATCATAGTCCCGCCCCGGGTGGCGGACCGAACCAGCTTAATGTATATGATTATCGAAAATTGAGCTATAATAGGGTGATGTTTGGTTTTGGAGGTCCATTAGGATTAGGTGATATGTTAACATTTTATGCTTCGGGTGAATACAGGATGACCCCAACTCGAATACCCACAATAGAACGCGATCAAAATTACCAGGTTTATAATTTGAATGTTTCTTATAATCCGACAAGCTCTCAAAAAATAAAAATTGCTTCAATGTATCAAAGGGATCTTGGTTCGGTGTGGAGTGGATCGAGTGATATACGGTGGGCTTCAATAATGGGGCAATTTCCCAAGTACAAGTATTATACTTTTACGGATAGTCCGAAGGATGAGAAAACTATTACTCAAAGTATAAATTGGACAAGTACCATAAATAAAAATTCATTTTTTGAATTATCGTTCTGGCATCAGCTGCAGAGAGTAACTGAAAGAAATGTGCCGACAATACACCGTGCCGATCCATCTTTAATACCGGCAGGAGTATGGGATGATAATTATTCACGAATTCCGTATGACGAACAGGTTACCTCACTTTACGCACTTGATTCAAAAGACGACATTACACACTTTAGCTTTGATTATACAAATCAATTTAACAGTACTAATTTACTCAAATCGGGTCTTAGATTTCAATATTGGGATACAAGATACAGCGGTATCTCAGGCTCAAGGATAAATGCTTTGCTAACTTACAGCGGGTATGCCGAATATTATCGCGCATATCCGATAACCGGTGCTTTGTATATCCAGGATAAAATGGAGTATCAGGGGATGATCGCGAATCTAGGTTTGAGAGTAGATGCCTACAATTTCGGTGCCCGTGTTCCGGCTGATTTATTTGAACCATTTTATCCGGGAACAGGTAACGGCGGAACACCTTTTACGGGTGACAGGGGAAATCCTGAAACAACACATTCTATAACTCATGTAATGGTTTCACCGCGCCTCGGTATTTCATTCCCAATCGGAGAAGCAACTGCTTTCAGACTTCAGTACGGACATTTTTATTCACAGCCTTTATTCAGGCATGCTCTTTCCCTTACAACCACTCAAGGTTTCTGGATGTACGATGATCCGAATCTTGGTCCGCAGAAGACAATCAGTTATGAAATAGGCGTACAGCAAAATATTGCGGGAACTCACCGCCTTGATATTGCCGCATTTTATAATGATCGTATTGATCAGACTGCCACTGTTCATGTTCATTCACCCGTGGGAAGCCAGGTTTTTTCACCGCAGGATAATCCCTACTTTGTATCGTACCGTAACTACGGCTTCGGGGCTTCGCAGGGAATTGAAATAAATCTTGATAAAGTATCGCCGGGAAGATGGGGATACCGATTATCTTATACTTTTCAAAGAACTACTTACGGCGCGTATGGTTCACCTGATATTTATCCTGATCCAAATGATCCAAGGTTGCAAATTCCCCGCGGCAGAGCCACCCAATATGTTACCGGTGACGATAGGACAAATACTTTCAGAATAATTCTTAATTATAATCTAAACAAGGATGAAGGGATTGGGTTTTTAGGGATTCATCCTTTTCAGTTAACTAACGTAAGTGTAATTTATTCAGCTCAAAGCGGAATACCTTATACATATCCGCCGAGCAGGCTTGACGGAGTTACCAATAATCGACGCTTTCCTTTGGAAGCTAGGTTCGATCTGAACATTCAAAAAGAAATCCCGATTTTAGGCGTGAAAGCACTTCTAGGTATAAGAGTACAGAACTTGTTTAATAATAAATGGCTGACTCCTTTAAGCGGATATAACAGCCAGCTTGTGTCGTGGGTGCAGGATGATATCACACGAGATACGCCGCCGAAGACTACAAAAGATCAACAATATGAAACATATAAATTTTATTATTTTGAAACGTACCGGAATACTCCGACAGAAGTATATTTTACATTAGGGCTTCAATTCTGAGGTAAAAATGAGATTAAAAGACATTATCTATTTATTAATACTTATTTCAACCGGAACCATGTTGGCACAAAATGCACCGGGCTCGATTCTTTTGCACAGAGGCATGCTTTGGGAAACCGTTAGTGTTGCGAAGATGGGGACTTTATTTTATGGCTGGAACCGGACAGGCTATGGAATGGATTTTCCCGGTTTCGATCCTGCGTATTTTCCTGCCGAACAAATTGGAGGTGCTAACAGTTTAAGTACCGGCGGAGGTTTTTGGATATCTGCAATAAAACCTTCAACTACACCCGTCGATTCGGTTTGGGGAGCAGAAGATTGGGCCTTATATGCGGGTTCTGTTGGAGAATCAAAAACGGAATCGAAATATTTAATTCAGACTCATGGATTGAAATATCCACACGGAGAAAATTACTGGCTGCAGAAAGATTCCGTTGGCGGGGAAGAGGTGGTTCAAACTGAATGGCGATTTAATCCTGATTATCGATTTCAATATTTGCCGGCAAGATTTTTACCTGTCGATGTTAAAAGAACTGTGAGAACATGGAGCGGTAGTTCAAGGGACGAACGTTATATTATTATCGATTACGTCATAAAAAATATTTCGCGCGATCCTGATATTTATCATCCTTCCGACAAAACAAATCCTGCACAGCAAGTACTGGCAAAAGATTCTGTCCTTTTGAATACTTATATAGCATTCAACTATGCTTTTTCAATTAGTGAAAGAGGCTGGCGGATGCTCTTCAGTCAATATGGACACGGTGCTATGAATGACAGATTTCTGTATGATCCTGTAAGAGAGATGGTTTACGGTTGGGCGGATGATTTTACGCAATCTCCGGGCAACGATAAATTTGATCCTTATGTTTATTCAAGTGGCGGA
The DNA here is from genome assembly GCA_963751355.1 of uncultured Ignavibacteriales bacterium. Classification (GTDB taxonomy): domain Bacteria; phylum Bacteroidota; class Ignavibacteria; order Ignavibacteriales; family Ignavibacteriaceae; genus CAVVVS01. Next base: position 6,610 of record CAVVVS010000090.1, read on the forward strand.
CCGCCCGGAGGAAAAGAATGGCTAGCACCTCAATTTGCGGGGTTTAAATTTCTGCATATTTCAAAAGACAATACCGGTGTGTCAAATCATGTTTCTTCGGTTGCATGGTCTGTAAGCGATCCTCCTGATTCCTATCCGTATTTAAGCCGAAATACCGGTGAATTAATTTATGGCGCAATGGAAGATCCCTCTAAAATGTACAAACCTATTTTATTCCCTCAAGGCTTGGGCGATCCAAGGTGGGGAAATGATAGAATGTGGAGTGTTGTTAATTTAGGTCCATTTACGTTACAACCCGGTGATTCAATAGTTGTATCGATGGCTGAAGTAGTTGGAATGGCTCCGGATAGCCTAATAACAAGTGCTACAAGTACGCAAACTCAAATTGCTCAACTTGGGCTGCGAGATTTACAATCGAATGCTGATAAGGCTCAATTTAATTATAATCACGGATACAGAACTGTTAATCCTCCGCCTGCTCCTGCTACTTTTAAACTCAATCATCTTTCGGGAAATAAAGTGGGTAATATAATAAGCTGGAGCGATAGTGTAGAAGCATTGAAAAATCCAGATTATGGTGTTTCTACGCTTGTTGGGTACAAAGTATACCGTTCGGGATATCTTCCTACGGGTCCTTATATATTAATTGCAGATATACTTAAAAAAGATCCCAAGTATTATAATTCACTGGATCATACTTATTCATTCGTAGATTCGGCATCTTCGGGTAAGAGCGCAATCACTCCGGGTTTTTCTTATTATTATTCGGTTGTCGGATATGACACGGGAAAGGCAAACTGGTCTGTAGATCCATCAGCAGTTTTCCCTGAAACCCGTTCAAATAAAGTTCCACCACTTGAAAGTTCCAAATGGGTTAACCATACAACGCAGGCATTTACCGCCAGTTTTGCCCCGGTTAACAGCACGCTAGATAGTGTACTTGTGGTACCAAATCCTTTCATAATGAGAAGCGGTTTTATAGTCCCGGGCGAGCAGGATTATATTCAGTTCGTTAATATTCCGAGTCCCTGCACGATAAAAATATATACTCTTCGCGGAGATTTAGTAAAAACTATTGAGCATACGGAAACAACCGGAGTTGCACGCTGGAATCAAATTACGCAATACGGTCAATTTGCTAAACCCGGCGTTTATTTTTACCACTTAATTTCACATGCATCGGGCAGTGATGGTAAAGTGAAATTAGGAAAGTTCGCTATAGTTCGATAGGAGGAATTATGAAAAAAGCGTTTGTTATAATATTGCTCTTGATAGGCGGCGTGACAAACGCACAATTTAAAAGAGTTGCAACGGCAGGATTTACCTTTCTGGAAATCCCTGTTTCTGCCAGAAGTTCGGCAATGGGAGAAGTTGGACTCACTCTTTCAAATGCAGGTGCACAAGCTCTATTTACTAATCCTGCATTACTTGGATTTTCAAAAGGAAATCATTCAATATATTTTTCTTTTGGGAATTATCTTGTTGAAACTCAGCAGCAGGCAGCGGCTTATGCAATAAATTTAGGAGAATTCGGAATAGCCGGCATAAGCATTTACAGGCTGGATGCAGGTTCAATGGTTAGGACTGTAAATGCTGATCCGAATAATCCCGGTGCAGGTTACCGTGTTACCGGTTCTTTTAATGCAGCCGATATAGCCATAGGACTGAGTTATGCCCGGAAGTTAACAGATCATTTTGCATTCGGAGGAACAATTAAATATGTGGAGGAAAATATAGCTGAATTTAAAGCTGCCAATGAAGTCCTTGATTTCGGGATGATTTATTTTACCGGATTTAGAAGCCTAAGAATTGCAGGCGGAATTCAAAACCTCGGCGTAGATGCAAGATTTAGCGGAGCTTTATCTAATGGAGGAACACTCGAGGGAGATAATTTCAGTATGCCTGTTTGTCTTAAATTAAGTGCCGCAATGGAAGTGATTGGAACATATGATTCTCCTACAAGATTAACGCTGGCTGTTGAAGGATTACATCCAAGCGATTATCCCGAGAGAGTAAATGTAGGCACGGAGTTTTGGTATAAAGATTTATTTGCTATCCGCGGCGGTTATAAATTCAATTACGATGAGGAAGGTTTAACTGCCGGTATCGGATTAAACGGTAAGCCATTTGGGTATCCGGATGAATTTGATGTTTCATATACTGATTACGGAAGGCTTGGTTATGTTGTAAGATTTTCACTATCGCTTAGATTTTGACGGAGGATAGAATGAGATACTTTATTATCATATACATATTATCCGTTATCTTTGTCTCCAGATCCGAAGCACAGTGGAAAGTGAAATCCGTTGATATCGGTCCGGTGTTCAGTTCCGGTTCGGCATTGAAAAATACTTTTAACAATGTTGAAGGACTGGGCATGGAAGCAAATGTTAAAGTTTCAATTAATAAAACTTTCGGTTTCCTTTTATCTATAGGGTACAGTGATTTAAAAGTTGGACAAGACAACCCTATCACTAATTGGAATTGGGGATTTTATAATCAGTCATACAGCAGATTGATATCTTCCCAGCTTACGGATACTACTTATCAGGCCAGGTTTGTCCCGAGACAGCATCTTTACCTCGTGCCGGTGTCTGCATTATTCACCGGTGAAATTACTCCTTCGAATAATCTTTCGGTGTTAATTGGTGCCGGGGGCGGAATTCAAATGTTTCAACGGCATTTATGGGTACATGAATACTGGAGTAAATATTATCCCGATTATAATTATACTTATAAATATGATTTTGATAATGATGCAGGACTTAAAAACGGTACAATCTTTTTTCTGAAGTCAGCCGCTCAAGCCGAATATTCAATATTTAAACACTTCGGAGTTACATTGAGGATTTCTGCTTTATATTACTTGGATGCTTTTCGCCCTGACGCTTATAAAATTTTCCCGGCTAAGGTGATATTATCAGCAGGCTTTGGATTAATCTTTTATTATTGAGCTTTTGAGGTATGAATGATGAATAAACTCTTAACGCTTTTTTTATTGATTTCAGCATATAATATTACACTTGCGCAAAATTCCGGAAGATGGACTTTATCCGGTTCGATTTCGTATGCACAGCCTTCGGGTACACTAAATTCATTTTTCAAAGCTTCTGAGATATACGGTTTTGAATTAGGTCAATTTACGCAGGAAGATCTTCTGTGGGAATTAAAATTAGAAGTGATAAAGTTTGATAAACCGAATTTAAACAAATTAAATCCATTGATAAACGATATATCATTAAACTTAGATATTTATGGTGCTTCGGCACAAGCAACTTATTATCCTTTTGATGTTACTAATTGGTGGCGACCATATATCACCGGCAGTTTAGGGGTATATAGATGGTATTATAAAAGAGGCGGACATTATGCTATCGGTGAAGCAAACTCGATAGATACTACTCATTATGTGAACCCATTTAATTTGTCGGATTGGTCGGCGGGCTTTTCGTTAGGCGGCGGCATTGATTTTAAAGTGATATACAATCTTACAGTTTATACCGACATACGTTATAATATAATTGTAGGTGAAATTTGGCAAACTTTGTCGCTAGACTTAGACAATGTAAGCTCTATGCAGATGGGAACATTTAATATTGGAATAAGATACAGGTTATAAAAAAGTTATGTATGAATTCTTAAAAAACAGCATTGAATCAAACGGGGAATCGAATGCATTAAAAATATTGAGATTTATACGCTATCATGAAACTACTTCACAAACAGAGATGGTAAAGCATTTCGGTTTATCTAAAGCGGCTGTTTCCGAAGCAGTGCAAAGGCTTATTACCGAAGGATATATTCAAGAAGTAGGGATGTCGAGCGCTTCGAAAAAAGGAGGTCGCAGAAGAGTTCTTCTTAAATTTAATCCGTTGTCGGGATTTGTAATAGGCATAAATATTAAAATATCATCTGCACAAATAGCGCTTTCCGATCTCAATGCAAATATATATAAACGAAGTACAGTGAAATTTAAGAGAGAATCGTCACCAAAGAACGTAATACCCAGGATAATCAAAGCAGCAGATGAATTATTAAAATTAACACCCAAATCAACCGCTAAATTAATTGGTATCGGAATTGGGATTCCAGGAATAATTAATTATTCAAGCGGAACATTAGTAGTGGCAGATACACTGCGCGGCTGGGAAGGCATTAGTTTAAGTGAAATATTTGAGTCTTATTTTAAAGTACCAACCTTCATAGAAAACGACGTTAAAGCAATGACACTTGCAGAGTATCTGCTTGGAGTTGCAAAAGGTGTTCGTAATTTTGTGCTGCTATGGATAGAAAATGGCATAGGAGCCGGTATTATGGTGGACGGTAGAGTTCTTAGAGGAGCAAATTCAAGTGCGGGAGAAATTGGATATAATGAGTTAGGATTTTTAATTACGAATAAACGTGATTTCCCGCTTTTATATTCCGGCCAAAGGGATTTCGGTGACATACTCTCAGAAGATTCAATCATCGAAGCCTACAATAGAGCGAATAACGGGACAAAAGTAAATAAATTATCAATTAAACGAATTCACAAACTTGTGAAAATAGAAGACCCAGTTGCTGAAAGAATTTTTAACGAAATCAGCCGGCTGGTTGGAATAATCGGCATTATTCTGGCAAATACTTTAAATCCTGAAATGATAGTTTTAGGAGGGAATGTCATTAATGAAAATACTCGTATACTCGATGAAGTATCACAGTTTCTGAAAAAAGATATTTTACCGGAGCCGGTTCAAAATGTAAAGGTGGGGCTTGTGCGGAATAGATCGGATGAAGTTTTATTTGGTGCTATCGGGCTGATACTTTATGAGTTGTTTGAGCCGAAGTTTCCGAATAACACTCCAAAATTAAAAAATCATAATAAGGCGGATAATATTAAGGAAAATTCTATCGGTGCAATTAATTATTATTAAAACAAATCTAAACGGAGGAAGATTATGCAGGGCAAAATAATAAATATGTTGACGGCAGTAATGCTGTTATTAGTAATGTTGTTTTTATCTTATCCTCTAAAGGCTCAACAAAAAGAGTGGACCTACCAGGGTGCAATCAGTTATCCGTTATCTGATACGAGTACAATTCGACCTTATTCCATTACGGTCGATTCCCAGGGAAATATTTGGACTATATCTACAATCGCTACAGACATTAAAGCTCATAATTCGGTTTGGAAAGCTGCACCGAATGACACTGTATTTTCAAAAGTAATAGATTTCGGCAGCTACTATGATTCTTCTTCCAGTTCATATTTTGACACAAAAGTCGGCGTTTTGCGAGGGATTTCAGCTCTCGGGCAGGATATTTATTTGAGCGGAACTCAGCCTTTTCCGCTGACAACTCCGAATACTCTTGCCTTTATGTATATTCTTCGAAATGGAAGCATTTCCGATTCGGTTCATCTTGGATTTGGAATGCGAGGCGGCGGATTCGGAACATATATCGATTGTAATGAGGTTACAAACGATTCGATTGCTTTTGTCGGATGCCCCTACGATCCAAATCATATTGGTCCTTCGTTTCGTGCATATAATTTGACTTCGCATGTAATTACATCTTATGATAAATCCGGAACCCCTTCGCAGCGTCCATTCGGTAATTTTTTGCTGGGTGATCCTACTTTTGCTTATTCAGGTTATTATTCTCCGGCACCCGGAGGACCAATGGATCCCAACGCTTACGATCAAATAAGAAGTATTGCCTTAGTTCCGGGGATGAACTACGGCGATAGTGCAAACGCGATTCAGAATTCATATTTTTATACTTCCAGAAGCAGCGCTCCAACAAATCCAACGAGCGGCGGATTAGCGATCTGGACAGGTGGTTACAGTAAACAGCCTGCACTTTATTCCGCACAGCCCTTAACTGATGTAGCGGGCGATCTTTCATTCGGTACATTTACATATTACGGTATCACAGCAGATTCTGCCGGTAATTTATTTGTTTGCCGTGCGGATTCCAGTTTCAAATGGGTAAAAATATTTTTAATAAGCGGTACATTCGCAACTGAAATAGGACATTTACCCAGTCAAACCGATCCTAATAATCGTGATCCGAATGGTGCTCCGTTTGAAGCACCGACCTCAGTAAAACTTTCTAATGATCAAACTCATGCCTATGTTGTAGATCAAGTGGCTCGTAAGGTTTTTGTTTTCACAAACAAAGTAACAGGAGTATATGAAAAAACAGGTTTACAACCGGAACAATACCAGCTTGAACAAAACTATCCAAATCCGTTTAACCCTTCCACTATGATTGTGTACAGACTTAACAAGAGCGGAAATGTAACACTGAATATATTTAATACTCTCGGTCAGAAGGTTGCTACTTTAATCGACGGGTTTAAAACGGCAGGAACACATGCTGTTAATTTTGATGGTTCAAAATTGTCCAGCGGAATTTATTTCTATACAATATCGGCAGGAAATTATACAGCAACAAAAAAGATGATACTTTTAAAATAAAATATCATGAATTGAGGCTCACTTTTAACCGAAGTATCCACTGGTTTTCTTTATAAAATCTATTGGCTTATAAGTGAGTCTCAATTTGGAGACACTTTCAACAAAGAAGAGGTTACTATATGAAAAAATTTCTTTTAATTCTAATTTTCTTCACAGCAGGGGTATATGCAAATGCTTTACAAAATCATCACAAGAAAAATATACTATGGCTTGATGCCCATGCTAATTTTAAAAGGCTCGGTACGGTAGCCGGGGTTAAAAGAATTTTGAAAAAAGCTAAATCAGTTGGGTTTAGTGACGTAGTAGTAGATCTAAAAAATATAGACGGTTATGTCTTGTATCCTAGTAATATTGCTCCAAGATTAACTGAATACAACGGATTCAAACGTGCAACTGATTATGATTACCCAGCCGTTGTGATAAAAGAAGGGCACAAACTAGGCTTGGGAGTTTATTTATCAATAAATGTTTTTTCGGAAGGTGCAAAAAAGACTAAGATAGGTATTGCTTATAGCAAACATCCCGACTGGCAAATTCAGATATACACTCAAAAAGGTATAATCCCAATTTCACAATCCAAGAAAGGAATTGCTGTTTTTGTTAACCCGATTCTCCCTGCGGTCCGCAATTATGAATTTTCAATGATTAAAGAAATTCTGAAGATGTATAAACCTGATGGCTTTGTGCTGGATCGAGCTAGATATCCGAACATTTCAGGTGGCTTTGGACCTGCATCAAAAGCTGCTTTCGAAAAATTTCTTGGTAAAAAAGTTAATCATTGGCCGGAGGATGTATATACATTAAAAACGGACAAAGAAGGTAAGACCGCTCGAATTCCAGGTATATATTACAAGAAATGGCTGGAATGGCGCAGCAAGGTTATTCATGATTTCTTTTACGATGTTCGAAATATAGTTAAAGGAATTGACCCGCATATTATTTTTACTAATTATGTAGGTGCGTGGTATCCGATTTATTATGATGTAGGTGCAAATTGGGCTAGCGATAAATATCATCCATCCAAAGACTATGATTGGGCTGATACATCTTATTATAAAACCGGGTATGCCGAAGCACTGGATTTTCTGATGGTAGGAAATTATTTCTACGATGTTACTGAACAGGAAGCAATAAAATCACATACGCCTTCACCGGATCCTCATAAAAAATCTGATTACTATTGGTGGTACTCTGTAATTGGTTCTGCAAAAGTTGCAAATAAAGTCGTTATGGGTGTTGTACCTGTTTACGGCAGCCTTTATGTACAACAATACTCAGAAAAAAATGATTCCAAACAGTTCATTAGAGGTGTAAAAGAATTATTAAAAGATATGGATGGAATAATGATTTTCGATGTTGTACATATTGAACAGAATCATTGGTGGAATTTTGTTAAGGAGGCATTGAAGAATTAAGGATAATAACATTATTAATTCGAAAAATAGTATTTAATACTGTTACAATAAAAGTACGGTTTTAAGTTTGATTGAAGTCATGATTTCTTAATCGGGTGTATTTATCATTAATTCAGTTCTATCAAACATTATTAAAAGTAAAGTACTGAACATGTCAACCTCGAAGAACTTTATGGAGATCTTCGGGGTTGTTTTGGTTATGGTGTCATATTAATTTTATCTTAACGAAAATCTGAGGAAAAACGAACAGCATGAAATTTGTGTGACTCTTTGTTTCCTTCAAACATATTTAAAATTCCAGGTTCATTAAATGGTAGTTAATATTTTTTAATTCACCATCTAAATTGTGAAGATATTTATTAAATATTTGCAGATACTAGAACAAGAAAATGTATAGAATTAACGTTTTAATTATTTAAGCAGCTCAGTTCTATTTAAATTATTCTTAAACAATTCATATACAAACAAAATAATTACAGGTATGTATTCGAACACCTGAACAAGAAAATATTCTTTCCAAATTCCATTTAAGTGATAATTTAATATAGTGAATGCGGTAAGACTTATTAAACTGGTAAATACTATTCCGCTCCATTTAGGAATTAAGGGTAATAACATTGCAAGCCATACTACATACCAGGGATGGACGACAGGCGAGAATATGAAAAGAAGAAAAACCGCGTAATATATTTTTACAAGTATATCCTTTTTGCTGAATATTAACGGCAGGTAAACCGAAAGTAGCAATAATCCGCAAATTATTCTTGTTATTTGGTTGTCATGTATTATTGAATCTAAAATATTAAAAACAATACCGTTGAATGTCCAGTTTTCCGTAAACGTTATTAAAGATTGAAACGGACTGCCGGTGAAAACATACGGAAGATATGATAATACACAGATCACTAAGGGAACAACCACCGGTTTTATCTTTTCTCTTACATTTTTTTCTTGGATGAAAAAGATCGGTATTAATATTAATCCCAGGGGTTTAATACATAAAGATAAGCCAAGGAATATATAACTCCATATCTTTTTATTATCCAGGTAAAAGAAAATTGCAAATATCAAGAAAGATAGACCGAAACCGTCGGCATGCGCATCAATGAAGAATTGGAATATAATCAATGGACTGAGCGAGTAAATCAGAATGTTTTTGATTGGTAATTTTAGTTTTTTAAGGATTAAATACAGTCCGAGTATTGTTAACAAATCGAAAATCAAAAGGAGAATTTTCAAACCTATAAAACTTTCGCCCCCGATTAAATATGAAACATAAAATAATATTTCTGTTAGCGGCGGATAAATTGTTTTCATTCCAGGAAAATTTATTAACCTTGGTAAATTATCTGAATGTAAATTATTTAGCGCAGCACTGTTAGGGGCATATTCGTATGGATTAATTCCGTGCGCCTGTACTTTACCGTCCCATACATAACGGTAATAATCATCCGAACCTACCGGATGCACCGGGATAAATGCGATCTTTATCATTAGTGAAATTGCAATCAGAATAAAAACGCATTTCCCGGATAAGTTAACTTTCAATATTAACCAGCAAAGTAAAATGAATAGTATAGATGAGGAAATGTAGGAAAATGTATAAGAAATAATTTGTTTAGTGTCGAGGATAAAAAAAAGCGCAATCAGTAGAACATATACTATGAAACATGAAATAAATAATAAATTTTTCGATTTAACCATCTGTTTAACTATCTTATTTGAAGGTTAAAAATAAACAAAACACCTCTGTACTCAAAGTTATTTTTACGCAAACTAAATATTGGATTTTTTGCGAAATAGTTTTTTAGTTATTTCTAAGTAGTCATCGCTTAAGACCGGTGTATCTATTTGTAGAAAATAAGATTAATCATTCCATTTAGAATAAAAATTTTGCACAACTTAAATAAATAAGTCTGACCCATAAGTAATAGCCATCTAAAAATGATTAAATTTAGCAAGGTAATTTTAAGACTTTGAAATTGTATATTAAACTATCATAATAATTTAAATCTCGACTTTTACTAAAATTATTATATAATAAATATAGTAACTGTTTGCCAGATTAAAATATTTACCGGTAGTGGTTCACAATTGAGAGGGAGTGTTAAGTTGCAAGCTAGCAGTAGAATGCCGTTAATAGATGTAATAGATGTATATAAATCATTCAAAAACGTTGATGCTGTTAAGGGCATTAATTTGAAGATTAAGGAAGGAGAATTTGTAGCGGTGCTGGGTCCAAATGGTGCAGGCAAAACTACGCTTGTTGAAATGATCGAAGGCATCCAAAAACCGGATAAAGGGGATATCCTTCTGATGGGGAAAAAGTGGAAGGGGAATGAGGATGAACTGCATAGATTAATTGGATTATCTCTTCAGGAAACTCGCTTTATTGATAAGTTGACCGTATTGGAAACTTTAAGGTTATTTGCCAGCTTTTATAATCTCGGAAAAGAAAGATGTAATGAAATTATAAAAGATATCGGACTTGAGGAGAAAACCAAATCGTATGTAAATAACCTTTCCGGGGGTCAAAAACAAAGACTCGCCCTGGGAATTGCTCTTCTGAATAATCCCAAAATTTTACTGCTCGATGAACCTACGACCGGATTAGATCCCAATGCACGCCGGGAGATTTGGGATATTCTGCTTAAACTGAAAAAAAAATCCCACACTTCACTCATTCTTACAACTCATTACATGGAAGAAGCAGAACGGCTATGTGACTACATTATTATTATGGATAACGGTAAAGTGATTAAAGAAGGTACGCTGGTACAGTTATTAAATTATCATGAAGGTGAAAAAATAATTGAATTTTACATCGATCAGGATGATTACTTCGATGCACTCAAATCAGCACCGTTTGATATTGCCTGGAGTGATAATCGTGATAGAGGTACAATTTTTATTAACCGGATTGAAACCGATCTGCAGAAATTTTTGGACTATTTAAACAAAAAAAACATTAGGCTGAAAAATATTGATAGCAGAAAAAAAACACTAGACGATTTATTCACCTCACTAACCGGAAGACATCTGCATGAATAATTTCGCGCGAAATAATCAATTTATTGAATTGACATTAGCTCATTTTAAGGAAATTACCCGTGAACCGGGTGTACTTTTCTGGGGAATTGTTTTTCCCATATTAATGGCGCTTGGATTAGGCATAGCTTTTACTCAAAAAACCGATAGTACACATTATGTAGCTGTTATAAAAAATCAGAGTATAAATATAATCCGGCAAAATTCATCTATAGAAAACTTCTTAAGCGTGCATGCAGAAAAAGTAAATGATAGCACCGATAAATTGAAACAATATAAAATAAAAATTAAAAATGAAAAACTTGGAAACGCAACGTACTACTTCATTGAGACCGATTGGAAAAATGCAATGCTACTTTTAAAAAAAGGCAAGGTAAATATTATCATTAACGATAAAAACGGGAAAGTCGATTATCACTTTGATCCTTTGAATCCTGAAGCACAGCTTACTTATATAAATTTGTCTGGAATTATAAACGACAAGAATTTATCCTTCACTCGTGAAAATGAAAATGTGGAACCTTTAACGGTTAGCGGCACCCGTTATATAGATTTTTTAATTCCCGGCTTAATAGCGATGGGAATAATGATGTCGACAATGTGGGGAATCAGTTATGGTATTATCGAAAAGAGATCTAAAAAACTTTTGCGGAGAATGGTAGCTACACCGATGAAAAAATCAAATTTTTTAATGGCTCTAATTACCGTAAGAACAGGAATGAATTTTATAGAAGCATTTTTATTATTTTTATTCGCATACTTTGCTTTCGGAATCACTATACAAGGTAATATCGGGGCATTGATCTTGATATTTCTTGCTGCTAATATTGCTTTTTCGGGTATTGCAATAATTACTTGTTCACATACGGCCAACACCGAAATAGGCAACGGGATAATAAATGCAGTGGTTATGCCGATGGTAGTTCTCTCAGGCGTGTTCTTCAGCTATCATAATTTCCCTTCGTGGAGCATCCCATATATTCAAAAAATGCCTCTCACTTTATTAGCCGACGGCATCAGAAGTATTTTTATTGAAGGTGCAAGTTATTCTCAAATTTTCATTCCATTCATTGTACTACTGGCAACCGGTGTTTTGTCCTTCGCAGTTGGACTTAAAATATTTAAATGGTATTAATTTGTAATAAAAAAAGGGAGACTTATGAACCATCCAAAATCAAAAAAAGGAATAATTGGTATTTTAACGGGAGGCGGAGATGTCCCGGGCTTGAATCCTGCTATTCGTGCGGTAACAATACGAGCACTTCGTGAAGGCTACTCAGTGATCGGCATTAGGCGAGGCTGGGCAGGCATGACGGATATTATGAGAGATGATGAAGCCGATAACAGTATGAATTATCAAATTCTTTCGGAAGAAATTGTAAATAAAGCCGGACGAACAGGGGGAACATTTCTCCATACGTCGAGAACGAGACCTTCTCACATACCAAAGATAAACGTTCCAAAGCATCTTAAGGATAAATATGATAATGAAATGAATGATTTAACTCCCGAAATATTAAAAAATTTAGATTTTCTCGGCATCAATTACCTAATACCAATTGGAGGGGATGATACATTAAGTTATGCTGCCCGTCTTCATAAAGAAGGAGTGAAAGTAATTGGTATTCCTAAAACTATGGATAATGATGTTCCGGGAACCGACTATTGTTTAGGATTCAGTACTTGCGTTACCAGAACTATTATGTTGACTCACAGCTTGCGTACTTCTGCAGGATCTCACGAACGTTTTTTGGTAATTGAAGTCTTCGGAAGATACGCTGGGTTTACCGCTCTTTTACCTACCATTGCCGGTGCGGCAAACCGCTGTGTTATTCCGGAGTATAAATTTAATATAGAGACGTTAACGGAGTTTTTAGTCAACGACAGATATTCTAACCCTAGTAATTATTCTGTTGTACTTGTTTCCGAAGGAGCAATGTTTGAAGGAGGCGAAAGAATTTTTGAAAATGAAGAAACCGATGCATTCGGACATAAAAAGCTTGGAGGAATTGGGGATTTAATATCTATAAAACTCAAGGAACTTTCACCTAGATTCAATAATAATAATAGGATTAACGTCATAAATCAGAGATTAAGTTATTTGGTCAGATGCGGTGACCCCGATGCTATCGATTCGATTGTTCCCATGGCTTACGGCAACATGGCTCTTGACCTCATGTTAAGCGGAGAATCCGGCAAGCTTGTCAATTTAAAAAACGGCCGTTACGGGAATGCACCTATTGAGGTGGTGACAAGTACGAAAAAACTGGTCGATATTGATATGTATTATAACACGGAAAGGCTAAGACCGCATTATAAAAGTTTTAAATCAAAACCGCTATTTATTTAAATGGCAATTAAGTTATAAAGAAACTTTGTAGAATATTGTTAATGTTTCTAAAATTTATCCGTTGGTGTGTAAATACTCAAATTAATTAATCAAAAATATTTATTTTAGCCTGCAATCCACCATCTTAGAATAAAATAAGTAAAGCGATTCAACTCAGTTGACTTATAATTAAATAATTGATTATTGTAAAAAATAAATTTACATTGATAATGGAGGGAATAAAGCTTCGGATTTGTTGATTAATAAATTAGAATAAGGAGAAGCGAATTTACCTGAGTAATTAGTTTATTAAGAGGTATTTATGTCTCTTTCCTTATCGAGTAATAAATTTTACTGCTGCTACAAACTATTTCCGAAATACTTTCAGGAAAAATTAAAAGTACGTATTAATTATTTAGTCCCTCATTATCCTGTTTATAATATAAACTTTTATTATTCAACTCAAACTACTCACCAAAATTATAGATATCATATTAATTGCATTTGCCAATCTATTAAATAGGAGGAAATATGAGATTAAAAAGTACTCCCAAAAGAAACGACAGATTGATTAAAGAACGAAGGAAGGATGTATATATGAATAATAATGCACTGACTGAACCTTCACATTGTACCGGCTGCGGTGCCGTATATATTAATGGTCGGTGGACCTGGAACGAAGCTGAAAATAAATCATATAAGACAATATGTCCTGCGTGTAAAAGAATAGAGGATAAGTATCCGGCAGGATATATAGAAATAAAAGGTAAATTTTTTGACGAACATTCTGAAGAAATATCCAACCTAATTCTGAATACCGAAAAATTAGAGAATAAGGCTCATCCTATGGAACGAATAATGAAGATAAAAAAGGAAAACGACAGAGCAATTGTAACTACAACCGGTATTCACATAGCAAGAAGAATCGGTGAAGCTTTATCAAGATCTTATCAAGGATTATTTTCATTTCAATACGGAGAGGAGGATAAAAGCATAAGGGTTGTGTGGGAAAGATAAATAATAATATAAGCTGAAATCCAAACAGGGAAAACCGATTTTGATAGAGGACGGGTATGTAAAAATAAGAAGCTTCTTTATCTCCTCCGAGTTAGGTAATTAAGCAAATAATTGTTCGACATCATTATAATTGGTATGATGCTGGTTTGATGAATGAGGTTGAGATTACCCTTGCAAAATTGCTCCTTTTTAAAAATTTTCCTTCACTCCGGTTTATCCGGCCTCATTAATATTTTTAGATAATATCTATAGGGGAGAATATGAAAAAATTAAATATTGCATTAACAGTGTTTACCCTTTTAATTCCGAACATCCTTATAGCACAGGACATTAATGTCCATTATTTAATAGGTAAAAGTAAAGTAGAGGTTATTAAAAAATATGGTAATCCTGTACATCAGGATAATAGCAATCCTGCAATGGTATGCATGTTTTATCAAGGCAGCGGATTCAATATGGTATTTGTCGGGAATAAGGAGGGCATTTACCAGGCAGAAGCCAGGTTCAGTTATAATTCCGAAAGCACTGCGGAGAAAGCTCTTAATAAGTTTGTAAAAAATTCTATTTCTAAAAAATTTATTGTAGATACCGTATCTGCTAATGCTTTTAAGGTACATAAAACAGGTGTAAATGCAGATATCCAATTATACAAAAATGAGATAAATAAAAATTATGAGGTGAGTATTAAAGCCGGAAGATCTGCAGGATAATAAATAATTCGGACGAGGTTTTATATAACATTCTTCCCAATTATTGTCGAGCAAAGTTTGGTGTAGTATAATGATTAAAGTTTCTGCAAGAAGACTTTTTTGTCATTTCGAAGAGTTATCGTCTGAAAACTGTGCACCTATGGTGCAAATCTTTTCGAGTTGTGAGTTTTCTCCCTTCTGTTGAAATGATGAGAAAGTAGAATATTTCTTTTGCAGAAACTATAATTATCGAATCATTCAATGTTTTAAGAATGTAATGCATGACCATAATTTGCTATTCACTAGATATTTAAAAATGTAAATGAACATCGGTGCTTTTGCTTTAAATGTTTCTATTTGCAGGGAAACTATTTTTAATTCCATTTTTCCCTAACCTTTGTTAATAAAATTATTTATTTTTGAATTTACATAATAGATAAAATGAACAAATAAAATTTATCAAAACAGGGGAGAACAAAAATGAATTCCATCCGTTCCATTATTTTGTTAGGATTAACAATCATATTTTGTGGGAGCGTACTTTTGTATGGTCAGTATAAAGTAGGTGAATCCTATCACGGTTTTAAATTGCTTGAACAACGTTTCGTGAAAGAAGTAAATGCAGAGTGTTATTATTTTGAACATATTAAAAGCGGTGCTCATCTATTTAAAATTGCCGCTGATGATGCGAATAAAACATTCAGTATAGCATTTAAAACTATCCCCGAATCGGATTGTGGGACACCGCATATTATGGAGCATTCGGTGCTAAACGGTTCAAAGCATTTCCCGGTAAAAAGTCCTTTCGATATTTTAGCAAAAGGTTCGCTCAATACGTTCTTAAATGCCATGACAGGCAGTGATTTAACTATGTATCCCGTTGCCAGTATGAACAACAAAGATTATTTTAACTTAATGCATGTTTACCTTGATGCTGTTTTCTATCCTCTTATTTATGATGATCCCCGGATTCTGAAACATACCACTCCCCGCTTATCGGCCAAAGGGAATCTTCCGGTATCATCTTTTTCAGACTTTCAACGGGTGGAACCTGTGGACCGGGTCCGGTTTCTGTATTAAATCCGAAAGCACCACCGTAATCTTTATCAATATACCAATAGTTAGGCGGTTCATAATCATAAGGACCTCTCATTTTAACTGCGGTCTTTCCGGTCAATTCGCTTGTATGTTCGTGAGCGGATGCCACCGACGGTCTTGAAGGATCATACATTTTTAATATCTCCAAGTACTTTTTCTCAAGCGCCGGTCTCGGTAATTTATCACTTCCGTATAACCACAAAAATATTGACGGATGATTTCGAAGCCATTTAACCTGATCTCTGAATGACTCCGAAACTATATGCATATCTTCCGGTGATTTAATCCCTCCGAATTCATCGGCAGGCTTTCCAAATACTCCTTTCCATTCCCATTGAGCGCTCCATCCTACCATAATCAGAATACCATTCTCATCACATAAATTGTAAATATCCTGATCCTCTCCCCAAAATCCTTCCATTCTGATTGTGTTTCAATTTCATATGTTTTGCATATTCAATTTGATATTTTAAATTCTGTTTCGAATTATTCAATAGCATGTGGTCAGTCCAGCCGCCGCCTCGAATGAGTATCTTTTTCCCGTTAAGTTTGTAACCTCTTAATCCCTGCGAAGTGAAATAATCCGAAACTTGTCTTATCCCGAATTTTATACGACGTTCATCGGAAACTTTTTTATTTATATTGAATGAGAGTTTTAATGAGTACAACTCAGGCTTTCCAAAATCATGAGTCCACCATAAACGG
>CAVVVS010000091.1:0-75016 GCA_963751355.1 uncultured Ignavibacteriales bacterium
AAAAGGAATATTTTTGAACGACAGCGTCAGGTATGAAGAATCCCTTTACTGTTTTGAGAAGGCGTTATCACTTAACCCGGGAGATTCTGAAGCTTTACTCGAAAAGGCAAGTGCCGAAGAAAGTTTAGGATTTTTTGAAAGGGCTGAATCAACTCTGCTTACAATATTACAATCTGATACATACAACGAAGATGCAACATTTAACCTCGGGTTATTGTTTCAAAGACAAGGTATATATGAAAAATCCATAAATTATTTTCTCAAAACAATAGAAATCGACCCGGATTTCTTTGAAGCTTATTATGAGATAGGTTTCTGTTACGAAAATTTAGAGCATTATACTCAGGCATTATCATATTATGAACAATTTTTAGATTTGGATCCTTATAATGCTAGCGGATGGTATAACCGGGGTATTGTTTTAGTTAAAATGAACAGGCTTGAGAAAGCAATTGACAGTTTTGATTTTGCTCTTGCCATTAGAGACGATTTTTCCAGTGCTTTGTTCAATAAAGGTAATGCTCTTGCGGATCTCGGACGTTTTCAGCAAGCAATTGAATGTTTTAAAGATGCTGTGAAGATTGACCGTACCGATGAGGCTTCATTTTATAATATTGCCAATATTTATGAAGAATTAGGCGATATCATGAACGCCATTAAATACTATACCGAGGCGGTGAAAATAAATGAAGAATATTATGAGGCCTACCTCGCCAGAGGATTTTGTTATGACTCCGCCGGTAAATTTCAACTGGCTCTAAGAGATTTTAACAAAGCCATTTCTTTATCGCAGGACAATGCCGAAGCGTGGTATGCCAAAGCTGATTTGGAATATTCATTAGGCAAACTGCAGGAAGCTGTGAGAAGTTATCATGCCGCTCTAAAAATAGAACCGGATAATTATGAAATATGGTTTAATCTTGCCGAAACTCTTTTCGAAATGGGTGATTGGTTGGGAGCCGGGGAAGCATTTAATCATTGCATGAAAATAAATCCTCATGACGCAACCTCGTATTATGGAAAGGCTAAGGTTAATTTCATACTTAGCAGAACTCAAGAAGCGGTCGACTGCCTTAAATCGGCATTTACTCTAGATCCTGCTATCAGATCTGAATTCGCCAGGGATTACCCGGAAATAAAAACTTCCAAACTGTTCAAAAAACTTCTTGGTGAATTATAGAATCAGCATTCCGAACCATCCTGACGGAAACAATCTTATATATATCAGTTATATAAATCATATTAGTTCGTCCAAATACTAATGCGGATTTCAAAAATGAAAAATTTAAACCACCTAAATACCAAAATTTTGGGATTATTAGGTCATCCCATAAAACATTCCTACAGTCCTTATATTCATAACATTACCGCCGAGCTGCTTAAACTAGATTATATTTATTTGCCGTTTGATGTTCCGGCTTCTAGTTTGAGAAATGCTCTTCGTGGGATGAAAGCTTTCGGAATACTTGGTTTTAATGTTACTATTCCTCATAAGGAAAATATTATTCAGTTTTTAAATGAAGTTTCCGAGGAATCTTCAATAATAGGATCGGTAAATACGATAGTGAATGATCAGGGTAAATTGATAGGTTATAACACCGACGTTTACGGAATTTTGGAAACTCTTCTTCCATTTAAAGATGAAATAAACGGAAATATTGTGTCAGTGGTTGGTGCAGGGGGAGCTTCACGTGCTGTAATCTATTCGTTAATTCGTCATTATAAACCTAAATTAATTAATTTAATAAATAGAACCGAACAGCGGGCGGAGAGTTTGAAAGACTACTTTACCGAAAAGATGAAATACAATTCATTTAAAACAATGGAATTAATCCCTCCCGATATCGTTGATGTACTAAGAAATTCAAAACTTATTGTAAACACTACTTCAATCGGTATGCAGCCCGATATTGACGATAGCCTAACCGTATTGAATGAATCTTTCGTTAAAGGTCAAATTGTATTTGATCTTGTGTACAATCCTCCGGCGACAAAGCTGCTAAAAATTGCATCGGAGCAGGGGGCTGTAACTATTAACGGCATTAAAATGCTGGTTCATCAAGCTGCAAAATCTTTTGAACTGTGGACGGGGAAAGTTATGCCTGTCGATAAAGTTGAGAAAGCATTACAACTAAATATTTCGGGTTGAAATTAAAAAAACCGGTAAAATTTCAAATAGAAATTATTGCCGGTTTTATAAATTGTTAAAAAAATATTTTCAATGAATAAATAAAAGTTTGTATTAACTTAAAAGGGACAATCCTTTTTTAATTCTATTTATTCCGTCTTCCAATTGTTCCATGGAACAGGCATATGACATCCTAACACAATTATCATTTCCGAATGCTATACCCGGTACTAATCCTACTTTCTGCTCATTTAAAATAAAATTACAAAAACTGGTAGAATCTTCTATTGATGTTCCATTGATATGTTTCCCAAAAATTGAGCTGACATCATAAAATACATAAAAAGCTCCTTTGGGAGAGGGGCATTTTATTCCTTCGATATCATTTAAAGCAGAGACAATAAATTCTCTCCTCTGTTTAAATTTCTCGACCATATTATTTACTGCATTACCCGGCCCGTTTAAAGCAGCTACGGCTGCAGCTTGAGAAATGGATGATGCATTCGATGTTGAATGGCTTTGAAGATTTCTCGCCAATTTAATTATATCTTTATTGCCGCCGGCATACCCGATTCTCCACCCGGTCATTGCGTATGCTTTGCTGACACCGTTAACCGTTAGTGTCTTATCTTTTAATGCTTCAACACTTCCGATGCTGAAATGTTCTTCACCATCAAAGATTATCCTTTCATATATCTCATCGGAAATAATATAAATATCCTTATCTTCAAGAACTTTAGCGATTGCCAAAATTTCGTCTTTGCTGTAAACAGCTCCGGTCGGATTTGAAGGAGTGTTAAAAAGAAATACCTTTGTCTTTGGTGTAATAGCCTTTTCCAATTGTTCCGGAGTAATTTTATAATTTTGCTCGACTCCTGCATCAATTATTACTGATTCACCCTGTACTAAACGCACCATTTGAGGATAGCTTACCCAGTAAGGAGCTTGAAAAATAACTTCATCGCCCGGATTACAAATTGCCATTAATAAGTTATAAAGAGAATGCTTAGCCCCGTCCGATACGATTATATTTTCCGGTTTGAAGTTTAAATTATTGTCGCGTTCAAACTTATTTATGATTGCTTTTAGAAGATCGGGATAACCTTCATTCGGCGTATATTTTGTAAAATTATCGTTTATCGCTTTTATGGCTGCTTCTTTTATAAAATCCGGGGTAGGGAAGTCCGGTTCGCCGGCGCTAAAACTTAATACATCATTTCCTTCGGCTTTTAGTCGTTTAATTAGCGATGTAATTGCCAGTGTCTTACTTTCTTCGATAGACGATATCAAATTTGAATAATTATTCAAAATGCCTTCCTCTAAAATTATGGAATTAAAATAGTTGAAAAATTTAACTCACAATCTAAACAATGAAAATCAAAAAATCTTGATAAAAATCAATAATTGTTTAAATTTATTTAAAAAGCTAAAGATTTGTATGACAGTTTCGCTTATTTTCATTTTTATAATTATGCAATTATCTACATATGAAGTTTTATGAAATTTTAATTGTGGCATATTAAAAAGTGCATTTTACATGCTCAATGTTTAATTGTTGGGTGTAATAAAGTTATTCACTCGAAAAGGATGCCTCTTCAGAGAATGTGTACAAATAAAAATAAAACTTAAAACGTATCCGCAATTCACTACAAAGTTTTTTCTAATTCTACAATCTTTTCTTTCAATATGTTTATCGTAAGATCGATATAATTAAGGTGGGTTCTGAAAGAAAGTATTGCCGCACGGATTGTAAAATTATTATTAAGTAAAGTAGAGGAGAGGAAAACTCTTCCGTCTTTATGAATTTCTTTCAGAAGCAATTGATTGAATTGATTTGCATTACCGTGTTTTGGAATATACCTAAATGTTACAATAGAGAGATCCGGATAAAAGCCCAATTCAAAATTATCTAATTCAGATAGCTGTTGATAAAAATATCTTGCCAGATATATTTTTTCTTCCAATGCGGCACGGAATGGTTTCAATCCCAATAGCTTGAGGGGAAGCCAGAGCCTGAGTCCACGGAAATGTTTAGATAATTCGGGGGATAAATCGGCAGGGGATAATTCCTCATTAGAAGCAAGTGCATCCTGCATATAGTTAGCTTCGTAATAATATGAATCAAATAATTTCTTTTTATCCTTGACTAAAACTGCGCCGGTTCCATATGGTAAGAATAATCCTTTATGCGGATCCATTACAATTGAGTCGGATTTGTTTAATCCTTTTAATATTTTTTTACCTGTATCCGAAAGAATGAAAAAAGCGCCATACGCCCCGTCAACATGATGCCATAAAGAATATTTTTCGGCTATTTTGCCAATCTGTTCAACCGGATCCACACTGCCGGTATCCGTTGTGCCGGCTGATGATACAATAAGCCAGGGTATTAATCCAGATTCCCGATCTTTTATTATTGCATCTTCCAAAGCCGCTGTATCCATTCTAAAATTTTCATCGACGGGAATAAATCTATCGACGCATTCTTTTAAACCGGCAATTCGCAGAGCCTTGTCGATTGAATGATGAACTTGCCGGGTCATATAGGCAACGCATCGATTATAATCTTTCGCTTTAAGGTTAAAAGCATCTCTGGCAGTAGTTATAGCAATTAAGTTTGAAATACTTCCCCCGGAAGTTAAATTACCCGCAGCATTTTCCGGATACCCTATTAAATCTGCCATCCATTTCAATAATAGGTTTTCCATCCGAACCGCACCGGGAGATGCAAAAAATATTCCGGCATAGCGGTTCGTGATATCAGCAAGGTAATCAGCTAAGGATGAAAGATATAATCCGCCGCCTGGGATATAACCTAAATGCCCGCCGGAAGCCGGATTAATTCCGGGTTCATCAACGTTTGTTCTTAAAAGATTCAGTACTGCATTTAATTCGACCGGTTCATCTGAGATAGGGGAATCATAAATACCTATTCCTTTATCTTTGGAATCAACGTAGGTAAGTTTTTCATCTAAATTTGTAAGAAAATCTTCTGAGTACCGGGCAACTTCCCGGAGATATTTCTCTCTATCGCTTAAATCTGTTTCTAATAAGCGGGATAGTTTTTCTAATTGTTTTATTTTTTCCAGCATACTTTCAAATCAAGAACAAACAAGATTAATTAAATTAGAATTCCCCGTTTACATTTTATTTCCTTTCAACGACAACCGCCGTACCGTAACACAATACTTCCGTTACGCCGCTCATAACATCGTTTGCATCGTACCGGACTCCAATTACCGAGTTGGCGCCGAGTTCTTCTGCATGTTGTATCATCATTTCAAAGGATTCTGTCCGGGTTTTTTCACATAACTCGGTAAAAAGAGTTATATTGCCGCCAAACAATGTTTGCAATGATCCGCCAATCGTTCCAAATACATTTCTAGATCGTACCGTTATACCTCTTACAACGCCGAGATTTCGTATTACTTTGTATCCCTCTAATTCGAACGCAGTTGTAGTTAATGAATGATCCATACATTTGTCCAATTAAAAAATGTGATAAGGTCATTAGTTATTAGAGTAATTTACTTCTTTTTTATAATATATAACATAATATTTTTGATTACCAATTATTCAACGACTTACGGGTTTGAACTATTTGTCCTACATGGTATGCATTATGATCAGCAACCAGTAAAAGCTCACGCAGATATGTTCGACCTTCCCCGTGCGGAATTTCTGAGGTCAGATCGAGATTGGTGTCTTCTGCAATTTTAATTATTTCATTTAAGTCGGATTTGAAATTCCTGATAGTTTTTTCCCAAATATCATCTGTTAACTTTATTTTTTCGGATGGCCAATATTCATCAGGCCACTTAAGTGATATCCATTTAGGGTCTAGAGTATAACGCAGAATATCTTCCTGACCAATTCTAACGTGCTCCAGTAATTCCCAAACAGAATGTAAACCTTTTGCAGGTTTAATTGTGCGTAGAGTTGGATTTAATCCTTCCAGTGCTTTATCTAAACCTATATGTGCACCGCCGCCTTTAAGTAATTCAACTAAGTTTTTTCTGAAATTCTTTTCGTTCATAATTATTACCTCAATTAATCTAATTAACTACAATTAAAATAAATAAAAAAAAATTATATGAATTCAAAATCGATTAAATATTTTAGATCTATTTACTGCCAGTAAGACAAATATTTTAGGTATAAAATACAATTTTATAATGTAAGATTTAATTCGATATAATTTTTAAAATTTACCAAACTTAAATGCGATGTTTGCCGAAAATCCGCTCAAATCATTGTTATTGAATTCGATGAAATTATTACTACCTCTAACCATCCGGTAACTTCCTCCAACGTTGATTCTGAAAAATGTAGTGATATTTAATTCCAGATTTACTGCAGGTTCAAAGACGAAAACAGCTTTATCCGGATAATCATTATTATCATAGAAATCAGTATAGTTACGATAATCAATATATCTGTAACTCAATCCTCCGGCGCCGATGAGAGTTGAAATGGAATAATGGATCAAATTTGACGGATTACCGATGAATTCAAGAATTACTCCGCCGTAACCGAACATAATTTTTCTCTCATACGGAACTCCAACAAAGGTTACATAACCGGGAAGTTTAATAGCATTCACTAATCCGTAACCCCCGCCGCCGATTAAGAAAGTGTGATTTATCAGCCAGCCGCCGTAACCTCCGACAAAAACTGCAAAATTATCTTTAATGGAAGTAAACTTTACGACGGGTGCACCGTAGCCGCCGCTTTCCAGCTTGCCGCTTATTAATGTTTGATCTTGTGGTAAGATGTTAAAAGAAAATAATAATAGAAACAAAAGAATATATATTTTTTTCATTTTTCCCCCTAAAGAATTGTTTCTTTAATTTTACATGAGCAACGGAATGTGCTGAAAATTACTTTAATAATTATCGAATAAAATTTTCAAAAAGCAAATTGTTTTATGATTTGATGAAATGCTTTTTACTTTTTGTGATATATTCAAATATTAATAAGGCTGGATGTTTCGCAATTAAAAGTCACAATTTTTCATAAAGTGAATTATCAATTTGATTGTGGACGAAGTATAAATATTGTAAAAATATAAATCATTTATCCTTCGAATAAAGCAATACCTTATTAAATAAGTGTCGATAAAATAGCGTGTTATTTAATAATAAATAACACGCCGATAAGTAGATGTGTCGGATTATTTTACTTGTGACAATCGTTTTGGTCCTGCTTTTAAGACTTCTTCCGATGACCCTTTTGCATACTGTTTAAAGTTTTCTATAAATCGTGCTGCTAGCGCATCATATTTTTTCCAGTATTCATCAGTATTTCCCCATGATGAAGAAGGATCTAAAATTTCTGCAGGTACTTCCGGACAACTTTTGGGAACCTCGAATCCGAACAATTTATCTTTCCTGTATTTTACCTTGTTCAGCTTTCCGTCCAATGCCGCATTCAGCAAGTTGCGGGTATGGCGGATACTTATTCTTTTACCCACACCAAATCTTCCGCCAATCCAGCCGGTATTTACAAGCCAGCATTGCGTATTGTTTTTAAGCATTCTCCCTTTAAGCATCTTTGCGTATTCGAAAGGATGTCTGACCATGAAGGGTGCACCGAAACATGCGCTAAATGTAATTTGAGGTTCTATCCCAAGCCCTATCTCGGTTCCGGCAATTTTTGAAGTATAACCGCTGATGAAATGATATTGTGCTTGTTCGGGATTTAGTTTTGAGATTGGCGGTAAAACTCCTGAAGCGTCACATGTTAAAAATATAATATTTTTTGGATGGGACTGAACATAACCTTCCGGAACAATGTTGGGAATAAATTCCAGTGGATATGAGGCACGCGTATTCTCTGTAATGGAATCATCTTCCAGATCAATTTTTCTGCTCACATGGTCGAAGATAACATTTTCGAGTATTGTACCGTAGCTTTTTGTGGTAGCAAAAATTTCAGGTTCATGCTCGGATGAAAGTCTGATAACTTTTGCATAGCATCCGCCTTCAAAATTAAATACTCCGTTAGCACTCCAGCCGTGCTCATCGTCGCCGATTAACTTTCTTTCCGGATCTGCCGAAAGTGTTGTTTTGCCTGTACCGCTTAATCCAAAGAACAAGGCAACGTCATTGTCTTTCCCTACATTTGCCGAACAATGCATAGGCAATACATCTTGAAATGTGAGAAGAAAGTTAAGCACAGTAAATACCGATTTTTTAATCTCTCCGCCATATAAGGAATTAGCGATGATAGCCATCCTATTTTCGAAATTTAATATTATACCGGTTTCGGTTCTGGTACCGTCAATTTTGGGATCTACTTTAAAACCCGGTACTGCAATTATGGTGAAGTCAGGGATAAATTTTTTCAGTTCATCCCGGTTATCGGTGGTGATGAACATGTTTCTTGCAAACAAACTGTGCCATGCTTTTTCGGTAATTATTCTAACAGCTAATCTGTATTCAGGGTCAGCACCGGCATAACAGTCCTGTACGAAAAGTTCTTCGCCTTGTGAATACGCCTGCACTCTGGCGAGCAAAGCGTTAAATTTTTCTGAACTAAAAGGCCTGTTATGAATTCCCCACCAGATTCTATCATTAGTAGTTTCTTCTTGTACGATAAATTTATCAGCTGCGGCTCTGGCAGTGTGTTTGCCCGTGTTGACAACGATCGGCCCACCGTTTACAACTTTCCCTTCGTTCCTAAAAACAATTTCTTCATATAACGATGATTCGGGAAGATTCCAGTAAACAGTATCGAGATGAATCAGACCGTGATTTACCAAAGTAAAATCGGAAGCAAGTTCTTTGGCTTGCTTTAATGCGGGCGTATTGAATTCTAAATATTTACTCATGACCAATCCCTCACTAACTTGCGATCACCAATGTAAAGTTCGTTCGGTGAGTTGGGGTCAAGCGCCCACTTTATTCGTTCAATACCTTCCGTTATTTCCTTAATTGAGCCGCAATAGCTCAATCTTAAATGTCCTTCCATTCCGAAATCTTTTCCGGGCACCGTAAGTACCATAACTTTATCTATAAGAAATTCGGAAAGTTTATTGGAGTTTTTTTCATAGTTGCTAAAGTCAGCAAAACAGTAAAATGTTCCGTCTGGTTTTGTAACCTTTACTCCGTCAAATGAATTTAATTGATCCATCATCACATTGCGATTGTTTTCGAGAGTGGTTCTTAAGCTTTCTACTCCGGATTGAATTCCGTTCAACGCACCGACCGCTGCTTTCTGTAACAATACCGAAGGACCGGATGTTTGATGTCCCTGAATATTTGACATTGCCTCGATTAGTTTTTTGTTTCCCACTGCCCATCCTATTCTGAAACCGGTCATAGCATACTGCTTGGAGACACCGTTGATTACAATCAACTTAGAACTTTCGGTAAGATTTTTTGCATAGTCGTAACAATTAATCGGCTTCTTTCCGTCGAACAACAAGCGATGATAGATGTCATCCATAATTAAATAAATATCTTTCTTCTCGCAGAATTGAACTATATCGGAAATGAATTCCTCAGAATACATTACGCCCGAGGGATTATTAGGGCTATTAATAATTATGGCTTTTGTATATGAACTAACGCGCTGCTCAATATCCTGGATTTTCGGATAAAAAGTACCATCCTCGGGAACAACCGGAACGCCGATAGCGCCGCATAATTTCACCATCTCCGGATAGCTCACCCAATACGGTGCGGGATATAATACTTCTTCCTGAGGATTTAATATTGACTGTAAAGCCACCATTATAGCTTGCTTTGCACCGCCGGATGCTATAACGTTTGCAGGTGAAACATTACGATTGTAAAATTCTTCGGTATATCGAATTATAGCTTTTTTTAATGCAGGAATACCGTCTGCAGGTGCATACCTAACTTCTGCCGTGTTAAGATGGGCAGCCGCTGGAATTATTGCGTCCATAGGAGCTTTACTTTTAGGTTCCCCGCCGCCAAGGTGAATAACCGGGTCTCCTTTTTCTCTTAATATAGATGCTTTTTCATTCAGCTTTAAAGTAGGTGAGGCACTAATTGATTTTGCAATTTGACTTAGACTCATGTAAGTAACCCCTGGTTATAATGAATAATTTACAACTCAAACTTATTCTTAGTATGACAGATAAGCAAGTAAATTAAACCAAAAGAATAAAATTTAATAACAAATTGTATTCTGTCATAAAAATTTTAAGCATAAAAATACAAAAATATCTATAAAATAACCTTATTATCCAGAAATTTGTATAAAAATTTAATAATGAATATCTTTTGGATAAATAATGTTTACTCCCAATAACAATTTCAGAGGAAAATTTTAAAAAAAATTAATACAAATTATCAAATCAGAATTTTGATTTATTTTCTCCGTTCATAATGAATTTTCCATCTCAAATTCCAGTTTTGTGTTGTATCCGTTGTGTTCTCCCAATCCCAATCAAATGAATTATTTCTAATGTTATAAAATACCATCCTTTGATAAATTTTCTTGCCCGCTTTATTTGTAAAAGATCTTTCAAATATTCTTTTCTCTCCTTCAAACTTCCCGGTAAAATCCAGGTAAGCACCTTCATTATCTACCCAGGTTTGGCGCCAAAGATTAAAATTAGGATTATAAACGGTAACACTCATGCCTTTAAATCCGGCTAACGGTCCATCATCCGCTTTAAAATGTTCTTGTATTACATGCCCGTCCATTATTTTTTCAATATCATTAGTGCCGTGACTAGTTGAGCCGTCTTTATTCTGCCATGTTAAATTCCAATGACCTACCCAAAAATCGAAGAGGTTCGATTGAG
This sequence comes from uncultured Ignavibacteriales bacterium, assembly GCA_963751355.1. GTDB lineage: Bacteria > Bacteroidota > Ignavibacteria > Ignavibacteriales > Ignavibacteriaceae > CAVVVS01. The sequence continues at coordinate 10,908 of CAVVVS010000091.1, forward strand.
CATTATTACCATTATTTGTCTGCGCCATGGATTTAGGAATAATTAAACATAACACTAGAATATGGAACAAAATAAAAAAAGATTTATTCATAACTCACCTATAATGGTTATTTTTAATTTTTATGATTACATGAATGAAAATTTAAATCCGAATACTTAATTTTATAATACATAGCGGGAATGAGGGATGCAATAAAAATTTTATGTACGGCAGGTCTAAAAATTTATAAATTCATCCGGCTATAATTAAAATCAAAATTTAATTGATATTAAATTTTGAATCTGATTTTTTATCCCGAAAGAATTTTATAAAATAAATCTCTTACTTCAGAAGTAAAAGTTTTTTAACCGATCTAAATTCTCCGGTTCTCAATTCATAAAAATATACTCCGCTTGCTAAAGTGCTTCCGTCAAGTCTTACTCTATAATTACCTAAACTTTGAAATTGATTCACTAGCGTTAAAAGCGTGCGTCCGTTAGCCTCATAAATTCGCAGAACAACTTTTTGAGATTTAGGAATAGTGTATTCAATCGTGGTTACAGGATTAAAAGGATTCGGATAGTTTTGTAATAATTTAAATTCAGGGGGAATAATACTGTTTAACAATCCCACTTCTGTGAATGAGACTGATGCTTCATTTGAGGGAGCACTCTCGCCTTCAGCATATACTGCCGTTAATACATAATAGTAATTTGGACCTGAAGAAATAATTTTATCTTTATAACTCGTTTCATTAGCGTTACAACTTCCGATTTTATTAAGTATACTGCAAAAAACCGGGGATGTAGGGGAGCGATAAATGTTATAGGAAGATAAATTTGGAGAAGCCGGCGGATTCCATTTTAGTGTTACATTTTGTCCGGAAACTTCGGCTTTTAAATTTTCCGGTGAAGCCAAAACAGTCGAAGTGATTTTTATTAAAAATCCATCGGGGCACGGAAACTCACCGCACATACTTCCTCCGAAATGCTCCTGAAACGGACTTTTTACCGGAAAGTCTGTATTTGATCTTGTCTTTCCGGTTATATAAACATCCCCTCTGTCGTCAACTGAAATTCCGTTACCGGTATCATCCTGGTTGCCCCCGATATATGTTGAATAAACAAATTCGGTACCTGTATTATTTATTTTTGCTGCAAACGCATCTTCCCTGTAGGGAGGATAAATTCCTGCATTATATCCCTGCATTGAATTTACCGTATTGAAATCATGGGAAGTTGTATATCCGGTTATGTAGGCATTACCTGCTGCATCCACGGCAATATCATTTCCAACGTCGGAGTCGGTTCCTGCCAGATAGGTTGAATACATTAATAATTGTCCGTCGGGACTCATTTTAGTTACGAAAACATCGAAATCAAAAAGTCCTCCTTTTGTTTGAATCGGATTTTTGGTAGGGAAGTCCGCCGAATTTGTACCACCTGTAATATATATATTATCGTCTTTATCTATCGCGATTCCTTTGCCTTGATCAATTTGTGTCCCCCCGAGGAAAGTCGAAAACAGTGGAGTACCGTCCGGAGAAAATTTTGTAACAAAAACATCATAACTTCCGCCCAATTTATTTTGATACGGTTTAATTAATGGAAATTCGCCTGCCCCGGTATAACCGGTAATCACCGCGTTGTTTTTAGAATCTATTGCAACATCTCTTCCAACTTCACTTAGTGTACTTGAGCTGCCTAAATAAGTTGAATAGACAACCGTTGCACCGTTAGCAGATAATTTAGTTACAAATATATCTTGAGGAAAAATTCCCCCTGAAAGATTATTTTGAAAAGCATTAACAACCGGAAAATTATTTGAGCAAGTAAGTCCGGTAACTACAATAGAACCATCTTTCGCTGCCGAAATCGCATTACCCATCTCGTTATTATTTCCCCCAAGGTAAGTAGAAAAAATTATATTTGAACCTGAGTTGTTCAGCATAGTAATGAAAGCATCGCTCCAGGTGGTGTCTCCTATATTTGGCTGCACCGCATTTTTAATGGGGAAGTCTGTTGAACTTGTATTTCCGATAATATAAATATTTCCGTTTTCGTCTACGGTTATTCCGTTACCAGTGTCGCTTTTACTTCCGCCTAAAAATGTGGAAAAAATTATTTCACTTCCCGAAGGATTTATTTTAGTAACAAAAATATCGCCCCAACCGCCTCCTCTGGTAGGCTGAAGCGCATCTTTTACCGGGAAGTCGGACGAAATAGTTTCTCCGGTGATGTAAATATTTTTCTGATTATCAAGGGCAATGTCATATGCAATATCGTTATTGCTTCCGCCCAGGTATGAGGAAAAGATTATAACCGGATCGATAATAACCGGAAGCTCGGGATCGTATGAATTTAACCTTATTCCGATTTGATTCTTATCCCTTAAAACGTAACCGCCGCTCAATCTGTTTTTGGAATCATCCGAAATTTGATACATAAATGGTGATTTCATTAATAAAATTTCATTCCGCTTTACAATTCTCAGGCTGCCATCGTTTGTAATTTCAATCTTTTCTGCGCCTTCAACTTTTAGAGAGATTAATTTGTAATCCGCACCCGGAGATAATACAAAATCATATTCAATTTTATTCTGATTGCCGTAAAATATAAGATCAATACCTTCATATATTTTATGATATTTAACTTTTGCATAAGTGGGTACATCATGAAACCACTTGTCCTTTTTATTCCCTAATAAATAATTAACTTTCGTAGTTAATGGGGAAATCCCTTCAAGAATGGAATTTTTATTACATCCGTCAAATTTTATGGTGAAATAATTATTATTAATATTCTTAGCCATAAATACTGATTCGGAGGAATCCTTCCGGGGTTCAGCGGCATCCTGAAAATTTCCGGGTAAATGTACAATTAAATCGTTTTGTGTTAAGTATAATTTATAGTTTATTCCTCTGGCACAAAATTTAACTGAGTTTGCAAATTGTCCTGCATTAGATTCAAATCTTAGCGGAAAATTATTTAATCTGGTTATGCTGAAATTACCTTTTCCGGTTGTTGAAGTCGTATTGATTATATTGGAGATGTTGGATGATTTTTCTTTAATTTCAAAAGAATGCTTATCACGCGAAGGGATTTGTATGTCAATTGCCGTGAAGGGGCTCATAATGATTAAGGCAAACAGAAAATAATTAATTTTACAAAGGTTATTCATGATAAACTCCCCGGGTTATATCCTTTCATCTTTTCCAAAAACAGTACAACGATGAGTTATTTTTAAATACTTTGATGAAAGCAGAATTAATTTTTTTAACTTAAATCATTAACGCAATAAGATATTTTTCCTTCAATTACTTTAAAAGAATGAATTTTTTTGTATCGTTAAAATTATCTGAAAAAAGTCTGTAAAAATACACACCACTGGGCAAATTACTTGCGTTAAAAATTATATTATAAGTACCTATTCTTTTTTCTTCCCGTAGTAGTACTGCAACTTCACGTCCGATCACGTCGTAAACTTTTAGTGTCACAAATGTTTTCTTAGGGACCTGAAATTTGATATTTGTAACCGGGTTGAACGGATTCGGATAGTTTTGATATAAGTTATAATTAACCGGGAGCATATCCGGGTCATCCACACTAACAGAACTGCTGACATTTATGTTGACCGGAAGAGAAATATTTCCGCCGTTACTATTTATGTTAATTTGAGCAAGATACTTACCTTCGGTTAAATCCGCTGCGTCCAATGAAACTCCGATTGTTTTTTGACTGCCGGCAGCAACACTACCCGAATTCGGAGCGGAGGTTAGTTTTGGGGGAGTATCACTTATAATCACTTGTCCGGGAACATCTCCCTTAGCACCTTCATTATCTGTTACCGTAAGTTTATAATTATAAGTGTTAGCCTGTGTATATGTATGATTGGCAATTTTTTGATTAGAACTGCTGCCGTCACCGAATTCCCATAGATAGCTCGTTATTTGTCCGTCCGTATCGTAGGAATTTGATGCATCGAAAGTGATCTGCTCGCTAATCACGGCTTGAGCCTTGGAAACATTTGCAACAGCATACGGCGATTTGTTTGATGTTGCTTGATTTATTTTTATTTGTCCCGTAGCATCATCGGTAGCGCCTTTATCATCCGTGACGGTTAATTTATAATTATATGTTGCTGGAATTGTGTATTGATGATTAGTTTTCATCTCGCTGCTTGTCGCTCCGTCGCCGAAAGTCCAGGAATATTTTACAATTGTTCCATCCGTATCATACGAGGAAGAAGCATCGAAAGAGACTGATTCATTTACTTTTGCTTCAGTAGGATTTAGTGTTGCAACTGCAACAGGATTTTTATTAGTGCCGGTAATTACTTTTGTTCCGACTGCACGTATGAGAAATGCTCCGTCCTTGAATGCCGGATTAGTATTCATGTTATACAATGTATCATTCGAAATAAAGTAGCTTTTATTTTTAGCTTGAGCTTGATTATCAAAGCCTGCCGGGAAGTCAATATAACTGTAAAATGTGCTTACTAAAATGTAAAACTTTTGACCGTCGGAAAAATTGATTGAATTATCCAAAGTAATTGTAAACCATGAACCGCTTGTGGCTAAATTCAACTGTTCATAATCACCCATTAATTCACTTAAATTTTTATCGAGAACGGAGATATAAACGCTGTTGGAAAACGCACTTTGAGTTTGTAAATAAAATTGAAAACTCTCCAGTGTGAATGAAAAACCGGAAACATCATACTCATTTACCCATGTGAAATTTTGTCCGTAATTGAATCCTATAAATGTATCGGGTGTATTATTACCGTCATCTAATATCAAAATATCACTGCCCTCAATTTGCTTATTAGAATTATAATTACTTATTGAGTTTTTATTTGCAAATGAAGAAATCTTTTTAGAAGAACTTTCCATTAAACCTGATTTAACTAATTGTTTGAAAGGCTTCGAGTTTGATAAAATTTTTGAATAATTTACTTTAGAACTTGTTAGGTGAGGCTGAGTGACAACTATCTGATAATTTAAAACTGCGTCTCCGGTATTGAATAAAATAAAATTTTCATCAACCGTATCTCCCGGTTTTACATTCATATCTATTTTTTGAGAATTTACCGATGCGACCGCCGTACCGGTTCCCGCAACTTTTTTTAAAGCCTCAAGTGCATCAATTTTACCGGCTCCGAATGAATTATTGGGAACTGCGCCTGTGTAATTATCTACTCTAGCTGTCTCTTTCAGAATTTGTACGGCTTGAGCATAATCCAAATTCGGATTTGCTTCAAGCATAAGAGCAACCAAACCGGTCACATGAGGTGATGCCATGCTTGTACCTTCCATTCCCTGGTAACTTCCTCCCTGTAAAACCCGCTCTCGCGTATATCCTGTCCCTTCCGTCAAATCCGAAGATAAAACTGAAAAGATCAGTTCTCCCGGAGCAGAAATATCCGGTAAAATTCTTCCGTCTCTGGAAGGCCCTATACTGCTAAAAAATGAACATTGTCCTTTTTCAGGAATTACATTATTTGGTGAACCATCCGGGTTAGGATTTAATTGATTGCGTTTGACACCGTCAATATCAATCCATTCATTTTTTGTTACATATGAGCCGGTGCAGATTACTTTTTTTGCTGTACCCGGCGGACTGATAGTTTTTTTGCTGTCGCCGGGTTTAATCCTTTGCGAGGGTACATCATCCCGCGTAAAGATTCCTCCCGAAGCAATCCATGCATCGAAGGATCCGGATCCGTATGTGAAAAGTGCCCAATAAACTTGGCTTAAATCTATTTGACCGTTGTTGCTGTCTATTACTAAAAATACTCTTTTAGCTCCGTTATTGGGATCGGATGTTGTGGTAGCGTCAATAGTCACTATACCGCATGTTTTTTGATCTACCGTGAACGATAAATTTTCAACTTTATTGCCCGGTTGTATCGGTTCGGTTCTTGCGATAATTTTTAAATCCTTATCGAACGCTGCAATACCGACCGAAATGTTACCCTCATCGTACCACATATCTGCTAGCGTATATTTTGTACCGGTGGCAGTGAGCCAAAAAGTAAATGATGCCTCATCGTAAGCACTACCGCTTGTTTCATAACTTAGATGTATTGAACTATAACCGTCATTCCCTGCTGATTTTACAATAATTTTTCCAGGAGCTGTTAAATTACTTAATGCTTGTTCATAAAGAGCAGTTCCGTCATGAGCACCTATTTGTCCGCCTAAGCTAAGATTTATAACAGCAGGCTTACTCAATGCCTGAGCCTTTTTAAAAATGTAATCACATCCGTTTATTATATCGCCGTCAATAAAACCGGGTCCTTCTTTAAAGCCCTTAACAAAAATAATATCGGCTTCGGGTGCCATTCCAAGAAAACTTGTATTATTCATCCCTGCCCCTGCGGCAATACCGGTTACATGAGTACCATGCCCGTGCCCTTCATCCAAATCTTTTTCGTTGCATTGTGACGCATCGAGTTGATTTTTAGTATACTCGGTTCCGTAATCAAAATCAGCAGGAGGATTTACATTTCCCGACATATCCCACAAATATTTAATTCTGCTTCCTTCAGTATTTTTAAAATCATTATTTTTCCAATCAATACCGCTGTCAACCACTCCAACAATCACTCCTTTACCCTTAAATGCCTTTGGTAAGCCGGTACCCGCATGCACTGCATCTGCTTTCACATCGGCAATACTCTCATTTAATTCCGGTTTGCGTAAAATACTGGCCTCGGCGCAGAGAGTGCTTTCGGAGCTGATGAGGCTATTAACCGAATTTAAAGGAATATCTGCAACCAAAATGTTTCCTGAAACGGTGTATACATTCCCGCCTATTGATGACACAAGCTTTGAAGTGATTTCAGTCGAGGCTGATTTAATGAGAATCGGAACCATGACTTGATTGCTTTGATTGACTTTAAACGGAACTAGTGATGTAATAGCAGGTTTATTCCTGTCAACTGATAGAATGGTATTGGTAATTGCAGCGGACTTAGATAAAACATATCTAAGCAGCGGATCGATTTTATTTTCATAATTTCCGGCTGTTTTAACCTGCCCTTTAACTATTTTTTTTGTTTGATTAAAATTTGAAGTTACAAGGCTGCTTCCGGAAAGTATATTTTGCGAAAACGATAGATTTGAAAATAGAAGGCACAAAAAAATTGTACAAAACTTTTTCATAATTCCCCCCCCCCCCAAAAAAATTAAAATTTTAGAAAATCATTCTAAATCTCTGACGATCGATAGCTCAAGTTGAACAATATAATCAAGTTCCGCCACTTCCATTATTTTTTCAGGATAACCTGATACTATTACGATACTGTCAAGTGCATTTTGAACATTAACTCCTTTCCCTGCTATTTCTTTTATCATTGCCGGAGAAAGACGACGGCTGCATTTTCCGATTACCTGAAGATTTTCTGATTTATTTGTTTTTTCCAGTTCAGATATTTTTTGTTTAAGCGGTGTGTCTAATTTTGAAAGTGGACCGGGATTTGTTGACGAGCAGGAAAAAAGAAAAACTGAACTGAAAATGAAAACAAGAATAGCGTTCATTATTATCCCCCCAATCAGAGTAAAATTAATTTCGCCGATTATAAAACAATCGGCGAACGGTTTTTCAATTTATTTTCATCGGAAACAGTAAAAAATAAAATATATACCCCTAACGGAAAATGATATAATTTGTCATCATTTTTCAAGATATTTATAAGAAGAGAAGATATTCGATCAATTCATTAACAAACCGGAACTTGAAGATTCCCCAAAATTTAAATTCAATGCCGGTATTAACTATTATTAATGTAAATCTTTTGTCTAAAAATGTCAAATTTAATGGTTAACCCTCTACATATTTAGGACTAACCTAAATAGCTCTAAACCGAAAAATGAATAATATATCTTATGCCTGGGTTACTTCGGAAATGACACAGGGGAGATTTAATTGATGGATAATCCGGGATAATAATTCTCCTAATCCTAAAATACTTTTAATCGATAAAAATTTTTTTTGTAGAAAACTTGATTTGCTTGCCTGGTTAATTTTTTTGCTGTGCGCAGCATTCTCGCTTCTATGAAAACATCCCCTTCGGGGATATACTTATACATATTGTCAAATGTGAACTCAAAATATTTTTTCCTATTGCTTCTCAGATATTCTTGAAACAATTCAGAATGGGGAGGAAGGAAGAAGGAAAGAATTTGTCCGTTGGAAGCTTTTATAATAGCATGTATATAGTCCCCCGATTCAATATCCAAAAACCATCCATTGATAGTTTCTGTTGAAATAATACTATCTTTTTTAATGAAGTAGTACTACCTCTCATAATGCCGGTGTCTTTTTTAGCCTGTAAAAATAAATTTTTATTTTCGTTACTTTTGGATGTAAAAGACCGGGAATTTTTTAAGCTGCCGACATTAATTTTGCAACCTATGACCAAAAAAGGAATTATCAGTATTAATAATTTAAACATATTCGAAAGTAATTTATAATCAATTATCTATTTGGTTTTTATCATAAAGATAACACCCGATTTTTGAAGGATGGTCCTGTACAAGATTATTTTTATTTTCGTTTCGAAGCATCCAAATTATCAAGAAATCTCCGCCTGCCCCAATTGTAAAAAAAAATCCGAATGCCAGTAATCCGATGTTTCCTGTAAGTATTGCAATTAAAGAAGGAATAAATCCTAATAAAACTCCTGGCATTACTGCGCCTAACATGTAGTGCTTAACTTTCAAAGGTTCCTTGCTGTGGCAATACGGAGTTAAATATTTCCATATCATTCCGAACTTAATAGATCTGAATCCGTTTTTAAGATAGAATGACCAAAATATTCCGTGAATTAATTCGTGAATAGTTGTTCCTGAAATCAAAAGTGTGAATACTAAACCAATATGGTCAGAAAACGAAATAATTGAGTTGTATTGTAAATTTTGTTTCCACAATAAAAAATACGGAACTCCGAAAATGAAAAATGCCGGTGCAACAAAAATCATAGCTTTGATGTTAGCTTCTAAAGTTCCAATTGTCAGTTCTCTTCTTATGAGGTTATCTTGAATCATATTAGTAAATTTGTGACCTTTGAAATAATTTTATATTCCTTCGGGAGATTCGGGACTCATTTTTTAGTTGTCCTTGAGATGCTGAAACCTTTCAAAGTCTGGCAGGCTAATTCAGCATAACGAGTACGTAACCTTGGTAACTAATATAAATAAAAATCGTTTTTTAATAAAATTCACTAAAACTTAGGATATGAAGCATAATATTCAGGAGTAAGTATTCAAACCTCGTTATTCGATGGTGAGTTAGCTTTCTGAATAAGAATATGTGTTGGCTAAATATTTTTTATTTATATACAATAATCAGATTAGTCAGGTGGTATTATATCAAATAATCATCGAATCCGGCAATAGTCGAAATTATTTTTAATTTTTCTTCACTCAGTCCGGACAAATCTTGTGTGGTTAAGTATCCTTCATTCATCAACAAACCAAAAATCAGTAATAATTTTGAATACCTGTAATCGTATTTTTTGTCAATTGATTTTTTCCTATCGGTTAAATAATTGTACAATTCCCAAATATCTTTATCCTCCTTAAGCGAAGCGACTTTATCATAAACCATATTTTTTATCTCATCCATTTCCTTTTTATAGGCTGTCTCGAATGCAGCTTTTGCTATTTCTTTTTCACTCAATGACCACCTGACATCCTTTATGCTCATATAAATATCTCTCCCTGTTTTTTAAGAATACTCCTAGGCTTTTAAAAATAGCTCTTGAGAAGGATAAATTAAGGCACTGTTCCAAAAGTAATTTTCAAATTAAAAAATAGGTAAAAATCATTTTAATCTGTTGTAAATTGTTCAAAATTTATATTTTGTTAGTAACAAAATATTTTCAGTTTAGAATTTTTAATTTTGGCTTCCCGGTCTGTTTAATCAGCGTTTTATTTTCCAGAAAAATATTACCTTTGAGACAGCCTAATAGAAAATACCTTCAGAAAAGATACACTTGCCTTCTTAATTAAAGCACAAAAATATTTTTCTCTTCACACATTTTCCTTAGGATTTTAGGCCAAACGGTTACACTTACTTCTCCTAGATGAGCGTTCTTTAATAGAAGCATATAAGTGCGTGATTGTCCTATACCTCCGCCTATGCTTAACGGCAACTCATTATTAATAATTCCCTTGTGATAAGGTAAATCTAAAAAATCGAGTTGATTGGTTATTTCGAGCTGTTTTGAAAGCGTATCTGCGTTAACCCTTATTCCCATTGATATTAATTCATGGCGTCGTCTGGTAACATGATTCCATACCAATATATCGCCGTTCAGACCATGCATCTCATTCCCATCAATTTTGGTAGTTTTAGTTACCCAATCATCGTAATCGGCGGCTCTCATTTCATGTGGAAATCCATCTTTAAGAATCCATCCAATCCCAATAATAAATATAGCTGGATGTTCTTGTAATATTGCAGTTTCTCTTTGCTTACGAGGCATATCCGGATATTTCTCCAAAATTTCCTTGGCGTGCATAAATTCAAGTTCCTTAGGCAAGTTCGGATATTTGTCATTTTTTAATTGAGGAAATAATTCTTGCACATAAGATTCCGCATCCTTTAAGACTTTCCAAATTTTTCTTACTATATCTTTCAGGAAATCTAAATTTCTATGAACCGGAGAAATTACCCATTCCCAATCCCATTGATCAACATAAACGCTATGGTCATGATCGAGAAAATAATCTTTAAGTACGGCACGCAGATCAGTGCATATACCTTCACCTGTTTTTAAATCGAATTGTTTAAGAGCAACCCTTTTCCATTTTGTTGCAGCCTGCACAATTTGTGCATCAATAGGATGTTTGTCGTGATCGTTTGAGATATGGAATTGTATCGGCGTTCTGGAACCATACCGGTCAAGAAAATCATTAACTCCGCTTTCTATATCGACAATAAGCGGAACTTGTACCATCATAAGATTTAACTCCTTACACAAATTTTCTTCGATGTACTTTTTAACTTCGAAAATTGCGGTTTGAGTTTCTCTTGGGTTCAGGATGGATGAATAGTTTTGAGGTAAAATATTTTTAAGTTCGTCATAGTTCCCTATTCTGGGACCTGCTAGGTCGGCTTTTTTATCATTCATTTTGAAACCTCCCTCTGTGGTCTTTTAGGTTATTGATATTTGGGTTTAAATCAAAATATTCACCTATTTAATTTTTTAAACCTGTATTGTGAGATAAAAAGTTGGATCCCCGGTAATTTAATTATTAAAGACTAATTCAAAATTTAGACTTTATCAAGAATCATTTAATTGAGTTAAAATAATAATCCTATTTCACCTTAAATCTTGCGGCATCTATAACGGACCAAAGATGAATAATCCAACCTAAAAGAAAGAGCCAGAGTATACCTGCAAGAATAATCTGGATGAAAGCCATTAGTACCCTCCCTTGCAGTAACTGACCCAAACCCGGAATAAAAAAACTTGCTAAAGCGGCAATCACATTTCCGGTTGAGCCTTGACCTGGCATGAATACCTCTATTTTTTTGAGAATTTTTCTTTTAAAGCTCTTTGTACGTTTGGAGGCACAAAGTCGCTAACATCACTGTCCAGGCTTGCTAAGTTACGTATAATAGAAGAGTTTAAGTAAGTATATTTTTCATGTGGCATCAAAAACACGGTGGTAAGATCGCCGGCTAATTTACGGTTCATTAATGCCATTTGAAATTCATACTCAAAATCGCTTACAGCACGCAGTCCGCGTATTATACCAACTGCATCAACTTCATGCGCATGGTCTACAACCAATCCATCAAAGGAATCGATTTTGACCATATCGTAATCTTTTAAACTTTCTTTCAGCATTTCAACACGTTCTTCAACAGTGAACAAAGGACTTTTACCGGGATTTATCGCTACAGTAACTATTACGGCATCAAACAGTTCGGATGCTCTATGAATTATGTCTAGATGACCATTAGTAACAGGATCGAAAGTTCCGGGGTATAATACTTTTCTCATCTATATTTTAATCCCTAGTTTGAAATTTTTATTAAATAATGTAAGAAAAAAAAAGATATAATTCATTTAATCAGGGTATCTTAAAAATATTTTTCTTCTACATAACATCTTATCTGATGTGCACGTCAATATCAAAAAAATATAAAATTGATACTTTAAGATACGTGGCGGATAAATATTTTTATGTGTAGCAGCTCGTAATTTTTATCTTCTAATATTTCCAAAATTGAATTAACAAAATATACACAAGCATTATTCCAAATAAAATTTGATTTATCAAATGAAATAAACTAATTTTAAGCCCGTCGAATCGACATTAACTTTGGGTAACTCGATTTTACATAATTCCAAAATCAAGGACCTTCCTAAACAAGATGAATATTAATTTAAAAGTAAGGTAATGGAAGAAAAAAATATTCATATAATTATGAACCCTACCTCCGGGGGCGGTAAAACCGGTGAAACCAAACACTACATTCTAAATAAAATAGAAAAATATTTAGGTAAAGAATACACGTTATGGGTAACGGAAAAACCCGCAGAAGCGGTTGAGCATGCAATCAGCGCTATCGAAAGCGGAGGAAATCTAATTATTGCTGTCGGGGGCGACGGAACTATTCATGAGGTTGTGAACGGAATATGTTCAAAAGGAATCTGGGATGATAATCATTCGATTCTGGGAATAATCAGCAGTGGGACAGGGCAAGATTTTGTTCAAAGCTTAGGATTGACTACAAACATTGATGAACAACTAAAAATAATTAAAGCCGGACGTATTAAATCAATCGATATTGGTCAAGTAAAATTTAAAGACGATAATAACCGGGATATTGCTAAATATTTTGCAAACGAATTTCAAACAGGTATCGGGGGGGATGTTGTTCAGAAAGTAAATTCTAGGGTTAAACAAAAAGGCGGATTTCTTACATACGGATTAGCTACCGTCTCTATACTTTTCAAGTATTCCGGGCATAATATGACTCTAAGGATAAATGACGGGGAATCTTTTTCGGGTAAATTTATTGCGGTTATTGTTACTAACGGCACTTACATGGGAGGCGGGATGAAATTGACTTCTTCTGGGGAACTGGACGATCATTACTTTGAGCTAATTTCAATTCGAAGTCAAAATATAATACAAAAAGTAATTAATTTCCCCAAGATATATTTTGGAAAATTAAAAAGCACACCCAAAATCACTTTCGATAAAATTCAAAAAATTGTTGTAGAATCGGAAGAAGATGTTTTGATGGAGGCCGATGGTGAGCTTTTAGGTAAACTGCCGTGCGAGGTTAATCTTTTACCTTCAGCAATTAAGGTATGTGTGAAGGAATAATCAGTAATCTGTACTTGCAAGTATAGTAAAAGATGCGTAAAATTTCCTGTTCTGAAAAAATGATGGATTTGATGGCATCCGGACATAATGGATAACTGCACAAAAATTAATTTATATCCATTTAATCATATAGTTTTATTCTTATAGCACCATTTCCAATTTATAAAGTTTAATAAATATTTTTTATAAAAAATTAGTGAACTCATCATGCATGATTTAATTTTATTTGCGTCCACTGTTGCTATGGGATTTTTTGCTATCATGAACCCAATCGGCAACATGCCTATCTTTATCGGTCTTGCCGGCGGAGAAAGTAAATCGGAGCAGAAAAAGATTGCCTTTAAGTCCGTGTCTACTGCATTTATCATTGTCGCGGCTTTTTCAATCTTTGGCGGCATCATCTTTAAAGCTTTTGGAATTACTTTGCCTGCCTTTCAAATAGGCGGCGGGATTTTAATATTTTTGGTTGGTTATCAATTATTGCACGGAAAAGAGTCTGCTATGCATCATCCGCCGGAAGGAGAAAATGATGAGGAGAGTGACTATGCCGAAGATATAGCAATATCACCTCTAGCCATTCCTATTTTAGCCGGTCCAGGTACAATTTCCACAGCAATGAATTTTGTTGGACAGAATGCTACTTTCTCTCATACTGTGGTAGTAGTAATTGTATTCGGAATCATGTGTTTTGTAACTTATCTCTTTTTTGTATTCGGCGAAAAACTAGTTATCCATTTTAAAAAAGGTGTAATAAAAGTTATAACCAGACTAATGGGGTTAATAATTACAATCATTTCGGTTCAGATGGTAATCGAGGGAATTCATAATGCGATGAAAATGGTTAAATAGTAAAAAAACTATATTAAACTATTTTTCTCGTTTTACGAATAAATAAATATTCTTAAGGGAATATTTATGAGACTATTTTATATAAGCATGTATCTCCAATAATCCTAAATGGTTCATTCTTAAAATTTAATGTGTCCTTAGACTTTGTTTGTACTGACCGTTCAATTACAATTTCCCCATCTATTTTTAAAAACTCATTGAATAAAAGATTTTCAACCACTTTATAAATATCATCTTTAAAAAAGGGGGGATCTGCAAGTATTAAATCGTACTGTTCATGATTGGAAAAGGAGGAGAGTTTGATAGCCGGCATTTTAAATATTTTACAATGTGTTTCAACGTTTAACGATTTTATATTTTGTTCAAGATTTCTATAAATAACAAAATTCTTTTCTACGAAATGAACTTCTGCAGCACCGCGGCTTAAACATTCTAAACCCAATGAACCTGAACCGGAATAAATATCTAATACTTTTATTCCATTAAAATCTATTATATTGTTCAGAAGATTAAATAGTGTTTCTCTTACACGGTCTGTGGTCGGTCTAATCAAATCGGATTTAGGGACGTTTATTAGTCTGCCCCCAAGCTCACCTGAAATAATTCGCATTTTCATATTAGTAAATTAGATAAGATATTGTTCAGAATCTATTATTAGCTAAAGTTACTTAAAATGTTGAAGATTACCTGTTGTGTCATCTTATACTGTTTTCTAGATTTCGCCTAAAATGCTGCTTTGAGAATCGATACCGATTTTCACCGTTAAAGGATTCAATATTACTATTAGGTAATACTTGTTATTAAATTCTTGCTGGGATTTAAAGATAATATTTTAAATATTAGGATTGGAAAATAATTATAATGAAAAACAAATGAATTGTTTATGGGAGTTTTCTCTTTGAAAATGTTAACCCATTCTATAAGCAATACCGGCAGAAGGGGAGAAGGAGTTATATCTCTCTGAATAACATTTATTATCCAATAATCTATCCATGGGTTTTATGCTTCCAAAAGGATTAAAGTAAATGAAATCTATTCCGGTAATGTCCTTGAATGTTTGAACCAGCGATTCCGATATTTCATCGCCGGCAATGAAAGCAGTATTAATTAGACGGGGATTGATATTTATTCGTTCGTTGCTCTGTAACTCGTCAAGTAATAACTTGGGTATTTCCCCGGCATCATTCAAAGGAGCTATTTTAAAATAAACCGGTTTCCCATTGGAGAGAAAAATTAAAGATAAATACCTATTGTTACAATAAACACTTAAAACCAATCCTTTATCCATTATAGAATTACTCGCTGCCAATGCTCTTTCCGAAGCAATGTGAATATTGTCGACAAATCTTAATTTAAGTTTATTCACTTCGCAGAAATTATTAATCATTCGTAAATATTTTCGCGGGAGAGCAGCAACAAATGCCGAATTCCATTCTATTAAATCATTTTTCTCAATTTCTATGTATTGTATTATTAGTTCTTCAATGGGCGCATAAGGATACAGGATAGAAAGTTCCCACTTAAATTCCTCTATAAGATCCCGGTGAAGCAGGGAATTTTCGTAAGGTAACTGCATACAATAAAATAACTCGAAAGGCAGAGTAAATGAAACAAAGGGGCTTGCTAGGTGTTTTCTGATTAGCAGTTCGTCAAAAGCGCCCTGTAAAAGGGCGCTTATTTTAGTTTCTTTATCTTTTTTTAAATTAATGGGCTCATTAAAATAAGCTTCATCAACATTTTCTAATATAAATTTATTATCTTCAAATTTAATTTCTACAACTTGGAGTTTAGAATTCGTTATATTAAATCCGGCATGATTTTCAAATCCGGTCATATTTTTAATTTACTCCCAGGATGCAGCATTTTTCTTAACCGGATCATCAAGACTTCCGACCGTGCCGTAACCGTCAGGATCTTTCAGAAAATATAACTTACCCAGTTTCTTTGTAGTATCAATTCTTAAAATTCTTCCTCTTCTGGACACAACCGTATCAATACTTGTAGATGTATCTATTTGTAAAATATATGGGCTATGGGATTTTGGCGTATACAACAAGCTATCCGGTGTAAAACTTCCCGAACTTAAATCTACGAAAGGATTTGTCGATCTGCGAGCTAACGAATCATATCCATTGACTACACTGTCAACCATCGGAGATGTTTTAATGAAATGGATAAGACTGTCGACATTATCTGTAAATTGTTTATGTTTTTTATCCCACAGAATTTCTGCCTGCTTTATATTTGTCATTCTCAATCTGGATTCTTTTTTATCATATCTTTCTCGGCTCATAACCGCATTGGGATCTATTATTGCAACCTTTACTAAAATGATTACAAGTATAACAATCACTGCATATAAAGAGGCATGAACATACCATGGATCTGATTTAGAAAGCATTTTTCCTCCGGAGCTTAAAATGTTTTATTTACTATTCAATATATAAATACTTTTTGATTTTATTAAATTTTGAATTGCCTATACCTTTAACTTTAATTAAATCTTTAAGTTTTTTGAAACCGCCTAATTTTTCCCTCAACTTAATAATTTTTGCAGCAGTTTTTTCGCCGATTCCAGGTAGTAATATTAGTTCTTTTTGACCGGCTTTATTAAGATTTATGCTTTTTTCTGACGGTAGTACTTTCTTGCTTTTGTTTCCAAAATTTGTTGTATTAAAATCTAAAACTTCCTGCTTATAGTCAACTTTTTTATCGTTAATTTCTCTATTCTCTTTATCAATAATTGTATCTTTACCCGATTTTTCAAATAAGCTGTCTTCCGATATATAGTTGAATGAACTATTAACATTTCTGTCGGAAATATGCTTAATTGTTTTATACCCGAACCCGGTTAAAAATACTACTATTAAAAAAGTAATAACCTTTATCTCGGTTTGAGTGAAACCAATCTTTTCCGATAGTTTTTTTAACATACGGAACTTTTTTAATTCATAAAAAACAAATTATTACGGATAATTGAACCGATCCGATTCATTTAAAAGCAAATATAAAGAATATTATTTCTATAATTTATCTTTTCAAAATTATTAAATTGAAAATCTTTTAAAGAATTTTTTCTCATCTTTCGAATTAGAAGTTTTAAATGAAGGCATTTCCAACAATTGTTTTAATAATTCTTTTTCTTTTGAATTTAGTTTCTTCGGCACCTCAACGTTTACCCTAATGATTTGATCTCCGACACCACCATGATTTAAATGTTTAATCCCTTTATGTTTCATTTTCAACAGCTTACCCGGTGTAGTGCCCGGATCGATCATAAGTCGCGCTTTTCCGTTTAGAGTGGGAACTTCAACATCCGAACCTAAAGCGGCTTCCGGGAAACCGATATGCAAATCATAAATTATGTCATCTCCTTCACGAACAAAATAATCATGAGGAATTTCGTTAAAAATAACGAGTAAACTACCCGGATGACCTCCGCGCTTTCCCGAGTTTCCTTCTCCGTCCATTGTCATATAACTGCCCTCACTAACGCCGCCCGGAACATTTACTGTCATCGTAGTTTCAGCTTGAACTCTGCCGTCACCCATGCATTTGTGGCACGGAGTGTCGATTACACTTCCCTCACCGTTACAATTGTTGCATGTAGTTATGTTTACAAACTGACCGAATACCGATCGCGATACGGTCTTTAATTCACCGGAACCATGACATACAGGGCAAGTTTTGTTGGAAGTTCCAGATTTAGCTCCGGTACCGCGGCAATCTTCGCAAGGAACATACTTTTTAATTTTGATTTTCTTTGTGACGCCTTCCGCAATTTCTTCCAGGGTGAGTTTTAAATTAACTCTTAAGTCAGACCCGGGCGTTCCAGAACCTCGTCTGCGGGTTCTACTCCTTTGTGATGATCCCCCGAAAAAATCATCGAAAATAGATGATCCGCCAAAAATATCCGAAAAGTGAGAAAAGATATCGTTGATGTCGGAAAATCCTTGCGAGCCGTATCCGTTACCCCTTACACCTTCATGACCAAATCTGTCGTATCGTGCTTTTTTGTCATCATTACTCAAAACCTCATAAGCTTCCGCTGCTTCTTTAAATTTTTCTTCGGCTTCCTTATCATCCGGATTTCTATCTGGATGATACTGCATTGCTAACTTCCTGTATGCTTTTTTTAAATCATCTTTAGTGGCGCTTTTATCAACGCCTAAAACTTCATAGTAATCTCTTTTATCCATAAATATTATATATCCTCATTCCCGTTTTTGTTTTCAAGATTTTCTTCTTTGCTTGAATTTTCAGACTCTTCTTCAGATGCTTCACTTACAATAACCTTCGCATGTCTTATTACCTTATCTTTATAAATATATCCCTTTTCTATTTCATCCAATATTGTATGATCGGGAACAGAATCATCCTTACGCTGCATCAAAGCTTCGTGGTAATCAACATCAAAGGCTTTTCCCACGGATTCAATTGTTTTCACACCTTGTTCATCAAGCATTTTCATCATCTTATCGTAAACTAGCTTAATCCCCGTTCGTATAGATTCGACATCTTTTGCATTATTAATATGAGCAAGTGATCTTTCAAAATCATCCACAATGGATAAAAGTTTAATTATAAAAGATTCTGCAGAATATTTCAAGATGTTGAGTTGATCGTTTTCGGTTCTTCTTTTATAGTTTTCAAATTCTGCCGCTTGCCTTAATACTTTATCTTTATAATCCGAAATTTCACTTTCCAGAATTTTTATCTTTTCATCTTTTATTCCCAACTCATTTTGAATTTCTTCCATTTCCTTTTCATCCCATAGATTTTTTGTTTCATCTTTATCTTTTTCAGTACTTTTTTCTCCGGTCTTATTTAAATTTTTATTATTTAACACTTCTTTCTCATTTTTCTTTTGTTCATTTTTCTTTAACATGTTGAAGAAACTCCTCTATTTTGTACTTTGATTCGTTAATACTTCGGATAGAGACTTTGCAATATAATCAACTATTGCAATCACTTTTGAATATTCCATACGTTTAGGCCCTATTACACCTAACGTTCCTAAAATATCGCCTTGTCTGTATTCTTTGCTGATGAAGCTATACTCCGTCAACTCTTTAACTTTATTTTCACTTCCGATTGATATAAAAACCCGGTCAGTCGCCGAACCGCCGGATTTTTCCAACACATGAATTATTACCTCTTTATCTTCAATAAGTTCAATCACTCCCTGGAACTTCTGGGGATCGCCGAATTCGGGCTGTTTGAGTACATTTTTAGCACCGGTAATCACTATTTTGTCGCTTTGTTTAATATCCTTAAATATTTTATCTACGGAGTTAACAAAAAGATGAATCATCGGTTTTTGACTTTTATGTACATCTTTAAATCTCTCACTGAATGTAGCTCTGATATCTTGAAAAGTCGATCCGCTCAATCTTTCATTTAATAAACTTTGAACGGAAGAGAATTGCAAATCTTTAATATCCGATTTTACTTCTAATGTGATAGTTTTTACAATACCGGACTTTATACTGATAACGATCAAAATCCGGGTAGAAGATAACCTTACAATTTGTAACTTTTCCAAAACAGCCGAGTCAATTTTAGGGTAACTAACACATGCAAGCTGTTTTGTAATGCTGCTTAGTAAAGCAGAAGAAATATTCAGAAGCTCATCGGTATCCGGCTCAATGTTTTCCAAACTGTTATTTATAATTCCTTTTTCAAGAGTTCCTATTTTTTTTAGATCCATTAGAGAGTCAACATAGTATCTGTAACCTTTGTCAGTAGGAATCCTTCCAGCAGATGTATGCGGATGATTAATATAACCAGAATCTTCTAAATCAGACATAATATTCCGAACCGTGGCAGGGGAGACGCCAAGATCATATTTCTTCGTAATATTTCTCGAACCAACGGGTGCAGCAGTCAGGATAAACTGTTGAATGACATAGCGAAGAATACTCCTCTCCCGATCGTTCAATTCACCGTTATTCATAATTTCTTTAAGATTAAAAAATTTTAACTCTAAATATATTAAATTTTTTACGAAAATTTTATGTTATTTGCAACAAAGTTCATTTAACACAGTTATTCAAAATAAATTTGATAGCCTCAGACTTCATTCTGCGATTATGCTACTTTTTCACGATATAATTTTTTCATTTACAAAATGATTTTGTCTTTTTACACAGTCTCAAAACTTTTGGCAAGTTTCATAATGCTAAAATTAATAATTTTTTAAGTTTTTCGTAACATAAATCACTAACTAATATTACTCTGCAAGGTGTCGTTTGCTTTTGATGTAATATTCTGTAAATGGTTTCAATAGAACAAACATTAGTTATTGCTTCTTTGTCAAATTAACTATTAAAAAGGGAAATAAAAGGCATTTCCTATGTGCAATTATCACCGGGCAAAATTTCGTTCATAAACAAGATATTATCTACATACCAGCTTATTTGTCATTATTAAGAAATTCTCAACTAAGAAACTATTTAGAATTATGAGATTTCTTCCTTAGGGCGAAATGACATTCTAACATTATCTGTCATTTCGAAGGTGCACAGCGACAGAGATATCTCATGAATTTACCGCACAAAAATTATCATGACTTATTTTGTAAGGAGTAGATTTCTCATTACAGTGGAAATAACAATTAAAGTAAAACATTTTATTCCCAGAAACTCTAATATTATACTGACTAAGTAATGATTTTGTTTATAAAACTTTAAAATAAAAAACCCGTCCCGGCTAAACCGGAACGGGCAATCACTAAAGAAAAGTGATGGAATGTAATTACTTCAGTAGAACCATTTTCTTGGTTTGTCTAAAGTTTTTAGCACCATCTTTGGAGACAGCATCAATCTGGTAGAAATACACTCCTGAAGACATTTCAATACCTTGTGAATTGGAGTTTAATACTACCTGGTGTGTGCCGGCTGATTGAGTTCCGTTAACCAACACTTTTACAACTTCACCTGTAACATTGTAAACAACAATCTTAACATTGCTCTCATAAGGCAGGGTAAAGTTAATTGTTGTAGTTGGGTTGAACGGATTAGGATAATTCTGAGCCAGAGTATATTTACTTGGACCGTTGGTGAATTCGACGTTGACCTCTTTTGAGTACTTAAATGTACCGTCAAGATCAACTTGTTTCAGTCTGTAGTATACTGTAGAACCACCGATGTTCTCAAGTTTGTCGACAAACGAATATTTAGCTAGCTTGGTTGTAGTTCCCTGACCGTTGACAAATCCAATACTTTCCCAACTGCCAGCAGTCTTTCTTTCGATAGCAAAACCTTTATTATTGGTTTCACTAACAGTTTCCCAATTCAATGTAACTTCGTTGCCGTTAGCTTGAGCCTGGAATGAAGTAAGTTCAACGGGAACTACCCATCCAAGTTTAGCTAAAGCCGCCTGAAGAATTGCAACCGTATATTTGGTATTATGAACACCTTTACTGGCATCGCTTACTACATACTCATATGTATAGATGCCTTTGATGATGTCAGGCTGATCTTTAATTTTAGCAGAGTCTGCTGCATCAGCTGCAGTAGTTAATACTGCACCGCTTGCATCTTTCGGTAAGTAGGATTCTAAAATATTTGTCAAACCTTCAACTTCGGTTTGAACACCTTCAATTTTACCGTTACCATCCCAATCGGAAGAAGCTTTAATATCATCAAATGAAGTTATTGGACCGTGGCAAGTTACACATGCACCAACAAGATCATGAGGTGTTCCGCCGGTAGTATCAATCATACTCCATTGGTGACTTGGGCTCATACCTGTTCCGATGTTAGCCATGTGGCATGTAACGCAAGCATCTTTTACTACAGCACCGTGAGTCATTAAACCGGTGATTGTAGTATCTCCGTATTGATATGCACCTTGTCCGAATAACATATCTGTTTGCGGACCGTGATGAGGACCGAAATGAGCCGTGAAACCGTAGTACGGTGCAACATCGGTTATAGCTGTCTGACCGTCTTTTCTGGCTTGATGGCATCTCATACACATTTGACCGTTACCGCCTGCGGTAACCGAGAATCCGTTTGCTAATGTGATATTTGAAGCTATTCTCAGTCCGAAGTTATCCGGATTGTGAGGATCATGGCAAACTGCGCAGCTAATCGGAACGTCGCCGTCTGCATTAGTCCAACCTGGATTAGCTTGATTTTTAGCATATTTTACATATGCAGCACCACTGTGGCAAGGGAAGCAACTTGTTCTTGCAGTATGCTCACCATTAGGTAAATTAGCATGAACGGAAGTTACAAAATATTCACCGATTGTATGATGAGTAGGTGCATCATGGCATTGTAAACAAACGCCAGCATCAAGGCTTACACTTATCTTTGTAGGATCTGCAGTACTTCTATGTCCTTCAGCAGGTCCATGGCAGCTTTCGCATCCTATGGTAGCCGTAGGAAGTGCAGCATTATAACCAGCGCTATTTAAAAGATTCCATGCAGTTTGATCGCCTTGAGGAATTAAATATTCACCGTTATCTAAAGTGAATGTGGAAGCCCATGCAGTATCAAATCCATTCTGATGAGCAACATAACCGAAGTTATTGTTATTCGCGGTTTGATCCCATCCCGTTGTATGGCATTTAGCGCAGCGATCCACCGAATAAACACCCATCATCTGCCCATTTACCGGGGCAACTTCAAGTTCGCCGGTAATTCCTTCTTTAAAGACATTTGCATGTGGTGTGAGTTTCCACTGATCGAATTTTTTATCCTTTGCCTGATAATGGCAGGGAGCGCAATCAGTAGTGGTGGTGATACCAACATAATTGCTGACATAAAAAGTATCTTCATCTGCAAATGAACCGTCTACAGATAAAGATATATAGTACCATCCAGAAGTGTCAGGTACAAATGTTATATCTTTATCACTGGTGCTGCTTAGAGTAGTGGAAGAACCAGCAGGTTTACTAGCTAGAGTCCACGTTAAGCTTGAAACTGTGCCGGTTGTATCGGCAGTTAAATATACCTTCATGTGTTTAGCAATCGTATGATTACCACTGTAAACCGGAAATGTTCCGGGCGCCATGGTACCGAGCAGGCGGGGAGACATTGGAACGGTTTTAATTGTTGCGGTCTGAGCGAATGCCACACTGAAGGCAAAAATAACACATAAAACGATACGTATTAAGTTTTTCATTGGCAAGACCCCTATATTTTGGTTTATGAATACGGAAAAAATGCACAAAAAATGTTCCAATTTTTTTGCCTTAAAATGTTTCAAATTTATTCAATAGAATAGTTTTCACCTTTCCAGTATTCCAAAATTTAGGAAATTAAGTTTCTTTTCTATCGAACTTGAGAGAATATTTTAGAATATGTTGAATTATTAAACAATTATTTTTATTGTTAATTATTAACATTTAATCTTTCGCATTTGAAGATTATTGTAAATCGTAAGAATAAGTTTATTGAAATCCAGCCTTTGTATTCACATCAGATTAAATTATTAAAAACTGCTTTGTTTAATAATTCATTAAATGGTAAATTTTGATACTTTTTATTTTTAATATTATTCGGATAATCTCAAATATTAGGAGAAGCTTTGAATAACACTTATAAATCAGCCGGTGTTGACATTGAAGCCGGGGAAGAAACTGTGAGGAGAATTAAAGATTTCGCAAAATCAACATTCAATAAAAATGTTCTTTCGGATATCGGAATGTTCGGCGGTTTTTATGAATTAGATTTATCGGTTTATAAGGAACCTGTACTTGTATCCAGTGTTGACGGTGTTGGAACAAAGTTAAAAATTGCTTTTGCAATGAACAAACATCGGACAATCGGACAGGATTTGGTAAATCATTGTGTAAATGATATAGCTGTATGCGGTGCTAATCCGATTTATTTTCTTGATTATCTTGCTTTCGGGAAATTAAATTCGGATAAGGCTGCAGATATAATTGAGGGATTTGCAATTGCGTGTAAACAAAATGGTTGTGCTTTGATAGGAGGAGAAACAGCGGAAATGCCCGGGCTGTATTCTGAAGATGAATATGATATGTCGGGTACAATAGTAGGAATCGTTGAAAAATCTGGGGTGATTAACGGAAAAGATATAAAAAAAGGTGATGTACTCATAGGTTTCCCTTCGAATGGTTTGCATACAAACGGATATTCGTTAGCCAGAAAAGTGCTTCTAAAAAAACATAAACTCGATGAAAGATTCGACGGACTTGATGAAACTCTGGGAGATGATTTACTTCGAGTTCACAAGTCCTATCTTAAATTGATCAATCATCTTAAAGAGAATATTAAAATAAAAGGTTTCTCTCATATTACAGGCGGCGGTATTGTAGGAAACACAAAAAGAATATTGCCGGAAAATCTGAAGTTGAAAATATTTTGGGATGAATGGGAAATGCCCGCAATCTTTAAACTGATCCAGGAGAGCGGAGATATCAGCAATGAAGAAATGCGAAATGCATTCAATGTCGGAATCGGTTTAATTGCAGTGGTTAATAAAAATGATGTACATGAAACGATAAATCTTGCAAGTAATGTTAACGAGCATCCGGTAGTTATCGGTGAAGTTGTGTAACTGAAGGTCAACTTGGCACGTTGACCTTCATAAAAACACAGTCAGCAATTCATTTTTTTTTATTTGATACGAATGGTGAAAATCATTTCGACTCATTATTCCGTCAAATATTTAACCAATAAGTAAACTTCGCTAAGAAAATATTATTGGCTTCAGAAGTTATTAGATTCTTAAAATCCCTGCCGAATGAAAGATCACCCGGATTATCGGAATTTGTTTGACCGTGTGTCCAGACCAGAAAGAATACCGAACCTGGTAAAAATTCCCATCTTAGCACAACGTTTCCGCGAAGCGATTTAAAATTAAAATCCGGATTCGAAAAAGAAAATTCAGGTGCAGGTCCGCTGCCATCCGGATCAACCACATATTCTTCATTATTATCATTATACTTTATGGAAGAACTCTGCTTTCCGTAAAAATTTGTTTCATAAGAACGTGGTTCCTTCAACTCTTTGAAATTTGAATAATGCCCGGCTGATATAAGCGGTTGTAAAAAGACTTGAAGACTAAGCGCCGGAGTAAATGTCCAATTCAATCTAATGTTTCCACTAATTGTATTTTGATTCATTTCACCAAAAACATAGCGGGCCTTGTATGTACTTACTGCAGATGGATCTTTAAAACTGCCAACCCATTGTAATTTTTGAAAATTTCTGCTGTATGAAGGTCCTATGATTATGTTTAATTGACTATTTGGTTTCCATGTAAAATCGATGCTTATCGAGTTGGATTGACTTCCCAGCTTGTCGAAGTCACTTTCGCCGGACAAATCTACAACAAGTTTATTCCTGCTGTCGCTGTATAAATCGTAATTCAAAAATCCCGATGCAGGAGACTTTGCAAGCGGACCACCTCGTGTTAATCTATTCGAAAAGGTTTCAGGATTGAATCCCGCGTTTAATTGCGCACCATAATAATTTAAGAATTCAAAATTACTAATTAACATAAAGCCCAAATCTATTATATTACCGTCGAAATTGTAGTTCCTATAATGTGCCAAATACAGACTTTTGCTCCTGAAAATATCTCCGGGTTTATACCAGCGATATCCAAGAACAATATGTGAATTTATTACATCTGCTCTGAATTGAAATCCGGCATCATTTGCTTCATAGCCGGGTGATGCGATTCCTACCGCGGAATTTATGTAGAAATTTCCTTTTTGTTTGTTTAATGCTACTCTTGCGGTGTAACCGGAAAGTGATGTCCTGTTACTATCCAGGCGGGCAAATTTTGCATTCGGTCTTTGGTAATATCTTAAAGGTGATTCTTGTAATTTAACCATGTAATTTTTTGAACCGTGAGAATAAGAACCGCTTAAATATCCGTTTACCACATAAGTTTCATCATCATCTAAAGTAATCCATCCGTCAACTCCGTAAACGAAAGCTTTATCGCTTAAAATATCTTTCATTTCATTTGTATTTAAATTCCGGATTGTTGAAGTCCCGATAAAACCCAGGCCCTCTCTCCCCGAATTAAATTCTTTTTGGGTGCGGACCACACTGTAATCGGTTAATGGTTCAACTTGCTGCTGAGTGGTTTTGCCCGAATTATATACTTGTGCAAAAGTTCTTGCTGTAACGGCATTGATTATTCCAACGGACCAGTCATTTCCGATTTTACCTGTAATTTTTCCGGCTCCTAAAATTCTTGTTTCATGCGGCTTTTCTACAAATTGATTATTCCCGTTTACGGATCCTTGTGGAGATCTCCCTATTCTTCTTGAATAAAAAATTTCGGGATTGCCCCAATTAAATCCCCAATTATTGTTGGAGCCGCTGTAACCGAACATGAAAATATTTTCGCCTTCTATAAAGAAAGGTCTTTTTTCATCATAATAAGTTTCAAAGTCACTTAAATTAACTACCGCCGGATCTACTTCCACCTGTCCGAAATCGGGATTTATAGTTGCGTCTAAATTTAGATTGCTGCCTAAACCTATTTTAAAATCGGCGCCTAAGGTTTGTTTATACTGATTTCCTTTATAAAAAGGATCATTGGAATTGTGAACTAGATACTGTGCTTTCGATACTAAATAAGGGAGTGCTTCGAATCTTTGTTGTGCTTTTATTCCGTTCAAACCGGTAAGCTGAGCAAAGTGAGAAACGAAACCGCTCTCCTTTTTTGGAACCATTATCAAATAATCATTTTCATTTTTACGCTGAATTTTTCGTAAAAAGTTAATTCCCCAAACCATTCTGTCCGAATCATTAAATCTTAGTTGTGTGAAAGGTATTCTTATTTCAATACTCCAGCCGTCCGACTCCTTCTTAACCGCGTAATCCCAAATTCCGTTCCATGAAGATTCATCCCAACTATCATTGAACATGGTTCCGTCAAAAATGGAGCCGGCGGCATTTACACCGAATTCATAACCGGTCCTTTTGTCGTGGTAAGGATCGAGGAAGACCATAAACCAATCTGAATTGTTTATATCATCTCTCCGGGAAAGCAATCCTTTTATCAGTTCAGGATGAGAATCAAAGAGTTTTGCCCCTATGTAAAGTGCAGACTGGTCGTATGCTACCCAAACATTTGTAGATTCGGTAGCTTTCTTTCCTTCGGAAGGTTCTTTCTGAATAAAGCCAGTAACGGGGGCATTTTTATAAACCGGTTCATTTAACATTCCGTCAATCTTAATAGTTGTATTTAATTTATATGCGTTTACATAGATGTGCTTACCTAATTTTTTTTCTGCTCCCGTAAGGAACCCCTGATAAACCATCATCAATAAAACTAAGAAGTAGAATTTAAATTGCATTCCGTCCCTTAATATTTTCTAAATAAGACCTGACTATTTAAGAAAAGGTCACTGCTATTCATGTTTTATTATAATTTTATTTGACCGGTTATGTATTAAATTATCCGTTTATCAATACGTTTGATTTATGGAAATTTTTGCAAGATACTTTTTATCTAAATTTCAAAAATGATTAGGAAAAGATTTGTATCCGGGGAAACCGGAAAAGGGAGTATCTCATTAATAAACACGCTTTTTTAATTTGTAAAAGACTTATTGCCTGTTTATATTTTTACATGAAATTTATTTCCAAATATTGTATTGCTGTATTGTTAATTTTATATTCCGGCTGCGGTAAGGGAATAGAACCGCTTCCGGTAGAAACAACACAACAAAAAGCCGGTTTTTCAGGAACAATCACTTTTAATGGTAATTGGCAGCAAAACGTTAAGCATACCTTTCTGGTTGTTTTTAAGAATCCGTTAAACTCGCCGGGAGATTTTAATGCTTTAAATCTTAGCTACTTAAGTCTGGAAATACCTTACGGTGTTAAGGAGTATAAATTTAGTTCTTTGGATTCTTCTTATGTCCCTATTAGTATCGGGGAATATTCGTATGTTGCAGTTGCACAATCCGATTCCACCAATATAATATTGAACAGAACTGCCTGGCATGTAGCCGGAGTTTACTACGCAGATAACGATACAACTAAACCAGGTAAATTAATTATCCCGGAACATAAACTGGTAACAGATATAAACATTCTATGCGATTTTAATAATCCGCCTAAACAGCCTCCGGGTGGAAACTAAGAAAATAATATTTTTCGTAACCTCGGAACTTAATATTTATTTGATTCATTTTTAATCACCGGATGAAACTTAAACTATCAATAATATTGTTTATAATAATCAGCGTTGAATCTGCATTCGCGCAGGACTACAGTATAACCGGAACCGTGACGGATTCTAGTAACAACCCTCTAGCGGGAGTAAATATAATATTACTTAATACGGGATACGGTGCTGCTACAAATTCCATTGGTAAGTACGAAATAAAAAAATTAAAACCAGGGAGATACACAATTGAATTTTCAATGGTGGGTTATGAAAGCATTATTTTCCCCGGAAAAGTTATAAAAAATCAATCGATATTGCTCAACGTAGTAATGAAAGAAAAAGCTGTTCAATCCGAACCGGTTGTAGTAACGGCAGGTAAATATGAACAGAAAGTTTCCGACCTTCCGGTGAGTGCGAATGTTATTCCGGCAGAGATGTTCGCTCAGAAAGATATAACTGATTTAAGAGATGCCATGCGTTACGTACCGGGTGTCTCAATGGTTGATGATCAAATTAGCATAAGGGGCTCCAGCGGGTACAGCAGAGGAGCAGGTACAAGAGTTTTGTTGGAACTAGACGGCATTCCTTACTATACAGGCGATACCGGTGAAATAATCTGGGAAATAATCCCTGTTTCGGAAATTGCAAGAGTTGAAGTTATAAAGGGTGCTGCCAGCGCTCTGTATGGCTCATCGGCTATAGGGGGAGTAGTTAATGTAATAACAAAACATATTGGTGAAAAATCACGAACTTATATAAAAACCGGAATTGGTTTTTACGGTAATCCTGCTTATACTGAGTGGAAATGGTCAAATGAAACCAGAACATTTACACAATTGACCGCAGTTCATTCCGGGAGAATCGGCAATTTTGGATTCACTTTATCTCTGACCAGGCTTCATAATATGGGGTATAAACAAAGCGGATTTTATACAAGATATATCGGATATGTTAAAGGGAACTATAATTTTTCGCCAACTTCTTCATTGATGTTTTTTGCAAACTCATTAAATAAAGATGGCGGAAATTTTCTTTACTGGAAAGATTCACGTCATGCTCTCGTTCCTCCTGATGCCGATTTAGGACAGAGGGTAATTTCTAACAGATATATGATTGGAACAATCTATAAAAATGTTCTATCAAACGATTATTTCCTTAACGTTAAGGCAAGTTTCTATGGAAACAATTGGAAAGATCAAACAGCCTCTCATAATTCCTCCATTAGCGATATTTTCAGAGGAGAAGTTCAAATCAATAAAACTTTTGGTGATAATTTAATCATTGTCTCAGGTGCCGAAGCGACAACATCTCAAGTTACTTCCAATATTTTCGGCAATCCTACCGCATTTGGATTCGGTATTTATACGCAAGCCGATTATAAAGTTCAAACTTCTCTGAAGCTATCGGCGGGTACAAGATATGATTATACCAAATTGAATAATTCCAGGGGACTAAGTGCTTTTTCGCCTAAGTTTGGAATCAATTACAGAGTTACCAATAAATTGATTTTAAGGTATTCTTTCGGCACGGGATTCAGGGCGCCGACTCTTGCTGAGGCTTTTACTTCCACTTCAGCAAGCGGTATAACAATTAAACCAAACCCTTCACTCAAACCTGAACATAATTGGACATTGGAGTTCGGCGCCAACTACCAGCTATTTGATTTTGTAAATCTTGATGTAGCAATTTTTCAAAATGAATTTTATGATTTTATTGAACCGGGCGTTGATTTAACGGATGGTTTATTCCATTTTGATAACGTTACAAGAGCAAGAATTCAAGGTTTTGAATTTGATATTAATTCAGGTTTATTGAATAACAAGTTGCAACTATCAATAAACTACGCTTATCTGTGGGCACGCGATCTAACTTTGAATAAACCATTAAAATATCGCCCGAGGAATTCCGTTACAACAAGATTGGATTATTATTTTGCCGGCTTTGATTTTGGCGCTGATTTTAGATACTGGAGCAAAGTTGAACAAATGGATTTCGAACTGGTAAATTTAGGAATCGTTAAAGACGGCAGAGAAAGAGTTGCTGCATATATTCTTGATTTAAGAGCTGGGTATAATTTAAATCATTTCGGCATCCCAGCACAAATTCATTTTAATATTAATAATGTACTGAACTACAACTACGTTGAACTAATCGGGAATCTAGCTCCGATAAGAAATTATTCTTTAAGCACAGAGTTTTTATTTTAACTTCTAAATTGATAATTTTAACACCACGATAGTTTTATAAATTATACAAAGAGAACAGGGGAGAGGAAAATCCATATGTTTATAGATACACATGCTCATTTGTTTTATCCTAATTTCGAAGAGGATGTAGATGAAGTAATTCAGAGGGCAAAAGAATCCGGGGTAGAGTATATCATTGTTCCGGCAACCGATCTGGAAACAGCAACTAAAACGATTGAGCTTGCTGATAAATACGATTTCATCTACGGTGCAGTTGGAGTGCATCCTCACGAGACAAAAGAATGGGATAATTCATGGATAGAGAAAATTGAAGCATATTCCAATCACCCCAAGATTGTTGCGATAGGTGAAATTGGTTTGGACTATCACTATGATTTCTCCCCCAAGGAAAAACAAATAGAAGCATTTAAAGCTCAGATTGAATTAGCATTAAAACAAAATCTTCCCATAATTGTGCATAACCGTGAATCGGATGAAGATATGATGAATATTATCCGTGAATACTGCGGCAGTGGACTGAAGGCGCAATTTCACTGCTTTAGCGGTTCTCTCGAAAATGCGAGGGATTTAATAAGTATGAAACATTTTGTCTCTTTTACCGGAAATATTACTTTTAAAAATTCCGATTCTCTCCGGGATGTTGTGTCAAAACTCAGTCTCGAAAGCATTATGATTGAAACCGATTCGCCGTTCATGACGCCTGAACCTTACAGGGGAAAACGAAATGAACCGTCGTATGTAAAATATGTCGCTGAACAATTAGCCGAAGAACATCATCTGGAGACGGAAGATGTAGCCAGAGTTACTTCTTATAATGTCTTCAAAATGTTCGGTATAGGATCGAAACCTTCAACAAGTTATACTTATAAAATAGGCAATTCACTTTATATAAACGTTACTAATCGGTGTAATGCACATTGTGCCTTTTGTGAAGGGAAAGGGGAAGCGGTAATAAGCGGATACAATTTAAAAATGAGTAAAAGCGAAGAGCCGGATGTTGACACTTATATTAATGAAATCGGGAATCCGACTCAATATAACGAAATTGTTTTCTGCGGTTATGGCGAGCCGACTTTAAGATGGGATGTAGTTAAAACCATTGCAAGGTTTGTTAAAATTAATGGCGGCAAAACCAGGTTGATAACTAATGGGCACGGTAATTTGATCAATAAAAGAAATATTATTCCCGAAATGCAGGGTGTAATAGACGAAGTCTCTATCAGCATTAATAGTGTGGATCCCAAACAATATTCCAGGCTGATGGGTCTTGAAACAAGATATTTTAACGAGGTGATAAACTTTGCTAAAGGTAGCAAAAGTTATGTGAAGAGGGTTGTCATGTCTGTAGTTGTTATGGATGAAATTGATGTTGAAAGAGCAAAGAGAACCGTTGAAGAAAAAATAGGAGTTGAATTTAGAGAGAGAGCTTATTTTTAATTTTCTCTAATCCTATTTGAGGGAGGTTCATTTGAGAAAAATGTAACAAAAGACTTATCAATTGATCTGAATATATCTCAATTATTAACATTTTATTTTTCCTTTTTAAATCAAAGTACAAAAATCTAATTCATAATAATCGCCGGTTATGTTCGTATGACAAAAAAAATATTACTTATACTTTCACTTTTTACTTTTAGTATATATTCTCAATCCGATTCGAAGCAAATCAAATCTCAAATAGATACCGTGCTGGCAAATCAATTTTTCGATTCTACTACAATGGGAATTGATGTTTATGATTTAACCTCGAAACAGGTAATTTATCACAGGGATGAAAATAAGCTTTTAAATCCTGCATCTAATATGAAAATACTTACAACCGCTGCTGGGCTAGTTTTTTTGGGACCAAATTATTCTTTTACTACTTCTTTGTATTATACGGGAAAAATTATAAACGGAACCTTGTACGGTGATCTCTATGCTGTCGGCGGCTGTGATCCGGATTTTACTACCCGGGATATCGATTCTTTAGTTTCAGTAATTAAATCTTCCGGAATTAAAGAAATCACCGGCAAAATTTACGGCGATGTTTCCATGATAGATTCGTTGTTTTGGGGAAAGGGCTGGATGTGGGATGATGATCCTTCGACTGATGCGCCTTATTTAACTCCTCTCGATATAAATAAGAATTCAATCGGAATAATAGTCAAACATACAAAGTTAGGAGAAAATCCATCGATTCAACTCGTACCGGAAACTAATTATGTTACGATAGAAAACAATGCAGTTAGCGTACCTGCTGATAGTCCAAATACATTAACAGTGACAAGAGATTGGATTAACAGAGAGAATAAAATTTTAATAAAAGGCAATCTTCCTTACAAAGTAATACCAGACTCCTTACAGGATACTTCACATGTAAATGTTTATCGTCCGGAGCTTTACTTTTTAACCCTGCTTAAGGAACATTTTGAAGATAGGGGAGTAGAGTTCGATGGAATAATTGATACGGCGGAAAAGCCTTACAGCGCAATTAATCTTTTTAATTATAAGAGACCTTATGACAGCGTAATTGTAAATCTTAACAAGGTAAGTTATAATCTCGGTGCCGAGATGACGTTGTATGCCATGTCGGCTAAATATTTCGGCAAACGCACTTCATCAAGAAACGGTGAAAAATTGACTGACAGTTTACTCACGTTAGCAGGCTTAAATCCTAAATCCTACACTCTTGCCGACGGATCAGGTGTTTCCCGGTACGATTTAATTTCTGCACGGGCGGTTCTTTCGGTACTTAAATATATTTATTATGAAAAACCGGATTTATTTAAAATATTATACAAATCTTTTCCCATTGCCGGAGTTGACGGAACTTTAAAATCCCGTATGAAAAACACACCTGCTCAGGGAAATGTACATGCAAAAACCGGTACCTTGAGTGGAGTATGTGCGTTGTCAGGTTATTTAACAGCAAAGAACGGGCATCTGATAGCTTTTTCCATGATAACAGAAAATTATGCCTGTCGCGCCAAAAAAGGCAGAAATTTTCAGGACGAAATTTGTAATGTTTTAGTGAATTATAATTGAATTTTTCCGGTTGTTTTTGAATGCTACTTTATCTAATAAAAATATAGAATTTTATACAAATCCCCTTTATACTTAAATCCTTACGGATTAATAATATATTTGGACAAAAAAATAAACTAAATTATTCTTGCTATCATCAATAGGAAATATTTTAATCATGTCGAAAAAATTTGTTGTCTCAATTATCCTTCCCGGAATTCTCTTTATATTTCTATTAAGTTCCTGTGGAAAGGAACCTGGTAAAGAAGTAAAACCTCTTTATCAATTGGAAAAGAATTATAACATTCCAAAGTTTGATGCCGATAATGCTTATAAACAAGTAGAAGCCCAGGTTAAATTCGGACCGAGGAATCCGAATTCTGCGGGTCATGCGGAATGTTTGGCTTATCTGGAAAATCACCTGAAACCGTATGCCGATACTCTTGTACTGCAGCCTTTTACTTATCCTGGTTATGATGGAGAGACTCTTCAGTTGACTAACCTTGTTGCGAAATTTAATCCTAATGCAAAAAACAGAATTATATTTTGTGCACATTGGGATACCCGTCCGAGAGCGGAACATGCAAAAATTCCTGCCGACACAAACAAACCTATCCTTGGCGCTAATGACGGTGCAAGCGGAGTGGGAGTACTGTTGGAATTTGCCCGGCTGTTAAAGCAGCACAAAGTTAATTACGGAATTGACCTGGTATTCTTTGACGGGGAAGATTATGGTAAAGAAAATGATTTGAACAATTTTTGTCTGGGTTCAAAATATTTTGCAGCAAATTACAAACTTAATGAGGCACCTGCTTTCAGTGTTTTGCTCGATATGGTAGGAGACAAACAGGCAGTATTTCCTCAAGAACCATATTCATTGCAATATGCTCCGGATGTTGTAAATATGATTTGGAGTATAGCTGCTCAATTAAATGCAACTGATTTTTCGGACAGGCAATCAGAAGCAATTTATGATGATCATATCCCGCTTAATCAAGCCGGTTTGTCTACAATCGATATAATTGATTCCGGACTTATAGGTGATCGCTCTCCAATAAAAAGAAGAAACTACTGGCATTCGGAACACGATACTATGGAAAACATTAGTAAAGAGACGTTACAGCAAGTGGGGAATGTTTTAACCTATTTGATTTATTCGATACAATTTAACAGTTGATAAATTTATAAGCAGTAATTATCCTATAATAAATAATGATTTTGCATTTTCTAACACTTGCTCTTAATATTTAATCTTGCTTCTAATCATTCTTAAATTGGGGAAATAGAGATGAAGATTAAGAACTTAGATTATGGAATATGAATTTACAAGTATTATTTGATCCCGGGAATTATGAGAAAAAATAAATGAAAAAGTATAAAGAATTTTTAATAACTGCTGAACCTTTCATCCCGGATGTCATCTGCGGAATATTATGGGATCTTAATATCTCCGGTATAAATGAAGAAGAGAAATATTTAAGGGTTTATGCCGGTGAGGATAGCGACACTTCATTTGAGGAAATAAAAAAGCAACTGGAAAAGCTAGTAACTCAAAGATTGCTCATTAATTTTAATATCGAACAAAATATTATTGAAGATAAGAATTGGAATGAAGAATGGGAAAAAAGTCTAAAAATTATTGAAATCTCGGATAATCTTGTAATCAAACCCACTTTCAGGGAGTATGTACCCAAACCCGGGCAGGCAGTAATCATAATTGATCCTAAAATGTCTTTTGGCACGGGTGAGCATCAAACCACTAAACTAGTGCTTCAATTTCTGGAAAAATATGTTCAGCAGGAAGACAGAGTATTGGATATCGGTTCCGGCACAGGAGTGCTTTCAATTACTTCCGTGGTGTTAGGAGCAGCATTTGCAGTTGCTGTAGATAATAACGAGTGGTGTTCGCTCAACGGGAAAGAAAATTGTGAATTAAATTCGGTTACGCGCAAAGTGGATGTACGTTTAGGTGAAATAAAAGATGTTGTAGAAAAAGATTTTGATCTCGTTCTTGCCAACATTAAAAAAAATATTTTGCTTGAAATTGCGGAGGATATTAAAACAAGAATAAAAAACGGCGGATTTATCATACTTTCTGGTCTGCTTATTTCTGATGAAGATGATATAAAAAGACTATATTCCGGTTTCGGATTTAGATTTGTGGAAATGAAAAAAATGGATGAATGGATCTCAATGATTTTTCAAAAAGTA
This sequence comes from uncultured Ignavibacteriales bacterium, assembly GCA_963751355.1. Classification (GTDB taxonomy): domain Bacteria; phylum Bacteroidota; class Ignavibacteria; order Ignavibacteriales; family Ignavibacteriaceae; genus CAVVVS01. Next base: position 46,636 of record CAVVVS010000091.1, read on the forward strand.
TAAAAATTAATGCTGAGAATATAAAAGCATATATTGCTTTCTTCCTCTATTATTATAAGTATTATTATTCATCAAGTGGTACGAAAAGTTCAACGTTTTTAAGATTTGGTAATTTAATGTATTGTTTTCCTTAGCGTTTCTGAGCGAGCTTAGCAGTTTATCTTTTTTTACTGCCAAGCACGCAAAAAATTGTAATTATTTAGAAATATTATTTTTAGAATAATAATAGTTTAATCTCTCCTGTATATAATCTTCCCGTCAAAAATAGTCATATCAACATTTACATCTTTTATCTTTACCGGATCAATTGATAAAATATCATCACCGAGTACAACTAAATCCGCCAACTTGCCCGGCTCAATACTTCCCTTAACATTTTCTTCGAAAGCGGCGTATGCATTATTTATTGTATAACATTTTATTGCCTCTTCAACGGAAATTTTTTGGTCGGGAATCCAGCCATCCGGATTTTTATCATCTAGGGTTCTTCGTGTAACTGCGGAATAAATTCCGAGGAGTGGATTAACCGGTGCCACAGTCCAGTCGCTGCCGAAGCACAAAATAACACCATTATCTAAAAATGATCTGAAAGGATACGCATCCTTAATCCTTTCAGGTCCTATCCTTTTTTCCGCCCATATTCCGTCGTCGATTAGATGATAAGGCTGCGCGGATGCGATCACTCCAATTTTTGCAAAACGCGGTACATCCTGTTTTCTCACATGCTGCGCATGTTCAATACGAAATCTCCTGTTCCACTTTGGATTAGCCTTTTCTATTTTTTCATATAAATCAAGCATGTAAGCATTTGCCCTATCTCCGATTGCGTGTGTGGAAATTTGAAGTTTATGTTTGTCGGCATCCATCGCCCATTTTTCTAGATCACCGTTAGTAATAATATCCATAGGTAAACCGTATGTAGTAGTATCCTGGTTATATTTTTCAAAAAACCAGGCAGTACTTGAACCGAGCGAACCATCTGCGAACGCTTTTAACGAACCTAATTTTAATTTGTCACTGCCGAAATTATACCGAATACCTGCATGAACAAGATTCTTATAACTTGCTATAGGAAGCCGTGTGTAAATTCTGCAGGTAAGCTTTCCTTCTTTCTCAATTCGTTGATAAGCTGTTAAATCGTTAGGATAAGTGATATCCTGTACACTTGTTATACCTAATTTCTTCACTTCCTCCAAAGCTACCAGTGCAGCTTTATAATAATCATCTTCGGAATTATCCGGAACAATGGAATATATAAGCTGCATGGCCTCATCTTTTAATATTCCTGTCGGTTCGCCGGTCTTTGGATCTTTAACAATTGTACCGCCATCGGGATTTTTCGTGTTTTTGGTTATGCCGGCTAATTTTAGTGCATACGAATTTGCCAGTGCCATATGTCCGTCGAATCTATCAATAAATACAGGAGTATTTGCAGTAATAGGATCAATCATCTCTTTTGTAGGCAGCTCATTTAATTCCCATGCTTCATGATCCCAATTACCGCCGGTGATCCATTGACCTTGATGAGATTCAACATATTTTCTTAAAATTTCTTTAAATTCCGATATTGATTTTGCGGGTCTTAAATCCAATCCCTGTAGATAAAATCCCCCACTGGTAAAATGCACATGATCATCGATAAAACCAGGCAGCATTAATTTTCCGCCCAAATCTATCACTTCCGTCTCTGTATCGATGTACGTTTTGGCATCCGTCATATTTCCAACGAAAACGATTTTATTCTCGATGACAATAACTGCTTCGGCTAACGGCTGCTTATCATTAACCGTAAAAATTTTCCCGTTTATGAATGCCTTCTTATTTCCTTGCGAATGTAGTTGCATAGATAATACCACTATTAATAAACCGGTTATAAAAAAATTTAACCCCATTTTAATTTCCCCTTAAAATTAGCTTTAATAGAAGTTAATTGCCCATTAAAAACAATGTCGTTCTAAAAACATTACATAAGTTAATCATTAGTATTTAAATTCGGAACTCAAATCTCAATTCGAAAAAGAATTGATAAAAAAATTTTTTAGGAATAAAAATTTAATTAAATTGAAACCTAATTCGAAAACAATTTTCCCGAGGGGTACTATAATCAAAATTTTAATTTCGAATTAGAACAAAAGTATTTTATCAAAAAATAATCTATCCTATGAATCTTGACATACTTGTATTTGGAGCACATCCCGATGATGCAGAACTTTCAATGGGCGGAACGATCGCCAAATTAACAAACGCAGAGTTAAAAGTAGGATTAATTGATTTAACAAAAGGAGAGTTAGGTACACGGGGAACCGCCGAAACAAGGCAGAAAGAAGCATTTCAAGCGGCAATTGCTTTGAAGGTTGCTGTAAGAGATAATCTTCAAATACCCGACGGAAATATTCAGCGGAACAAGGAAAACTTGATGAAAGTGATTATGGCAATCCGCCGGTATCATCCCAAAATTATCTTTGCTCCGTATTTCAACGATCGTCATCCTGATCATATCGATACAAGTAAACTAGTAAAAGAAGCGATGTTTTCAACGGGTCTCACAAAAGTGAAAACTTTTGATAAAGAAGTTGCACAGGACGCATTCCGTCCAGAAAAACTTTATTATTATATGCAGACATATACTTTTGAACCATCTTTCATAATTGATGTTAGTGATCATTTTGAAACAAAAATGAAAGCGGTAAAATCTTATTCGTCTCAATTTCACAACCCCAAAAGTACCGAGCCAGAGACATTCATAAGCAAGCCCGAATTTATTAACTATGTAATATCGAGAGCCCATTTTTACGGTTTCCAAATTGGCAAACACTACGGAGAACCATTTTATTGCGAGGAAAAAATAGAACTGGATCTGATTAATTTTCTAAGAAAATAAAAATGAATCTGTTTTTACAAGCAGGCTTGAGATAATTATTAAATGACAATCAACTCACTAGTTCGGTGGGATTTTTCAAATTATGTTGTCATTCGTGCAAACATCAATATCTTAAAACCTTAGGATCGTATTTAAGCATTTTTTTAATCTCATTTCAAAAAATTTTATTTTATATTCACTTTTGGAAGTGCTGATAATCTTTTGTACTTCTCCAAAAGCCTCCCCATTTCCATCCTCTTTTTATGAATGCTCTTACAATTTTAGAATTATGCGAGAACGTACCTGGTTTTCCCGGATTATATACTGCATCATGAGGAATAATTTTCCCGTTTTTCTCTTGTGGATTTAATTTCGGATTTATATCGATTGCCCGGCCAAGGGCATGAGCCGAAAGTATTTTTGTCCCGCGTATAAATCTGTAATTAAAAGCCGAAGTATTATTTTGCTCCATCGATTTTTCATCGGACCAATGATATTTGACAATTGGTATAACACTTTTTACGGGAAATTTTTCAGCCTTAATAATCTTAAATATTTCCTTAATATCTTTAACAAGCTTTTTATTAATTACAATTTGACCTTGATGCAGTTTATTATCGAATGAAAAATACTGCACCTTGACGATAGTCAAATTTTGTTTGATAGACAGAGGAATTGTTTTACCGGCAATTGCTTCGCTTATTGAATAGTTACAATCTATTATAATCTTTGTGTGTGCTGGTTTTTTAATCTGACATAATTTTAGTAAATTTGAATAATATGATGTAGAGATAACAAGATTAGTGTTGTACGAATTTATTCTTTCACAGGAAAGAAGAAGAAATATTAGAAGAAGCTTAATGTACCCTTTGCTCCGCATTTTCCTAAATTTTATCTTAAAATTTTGCTTTCCCGCCTTGCTTAAAAAATAACAAGTTAATAGGAAAGTTTATATAGAATGTTATGCCTTAAATCCAACATTGTGGAACTAATTAGAATATAATATTATAAATCAAAAAGGAAAGTTATGAAGAAATATTCTTTGTTATTTTTAGTGTTACTATTATTTGCCGGATGTTCTAAAAACGGAAAAGTTGAAACTTTAAAATCGGGATTAAAATATAAAGATGACGTGATTGGCAAAGGGAAAACGGTGAAAATGGGTGATCTGGTTACAATTGATTTTTCTGGATGGTTAATCAAAGATTCTACAAAATTATTTGATGATTGGGCGAAGGATACTTCCAGGGATAAATACAGCATTGGATCGACAAAAAACAGGAAACCGGTTAAATTTGTTTTGAACCCGGATGCATTTGTAAAAGGCAGCGCGGAAGGGATTGCAGGTATGAGGGTCGGCGGAAAACGTACAATAATTATTCCTTCCAATCTTGCTTACGGTAAAAGAGGTATAGGCCCCATTCCTCCGAATACCAGTTTAAAAGTGGTTGTCGAAGTCAAAGATGCAGCGCAGCCGGTGAAAGAATGGTCAATCGATTCATCGAAGATTCAAACTACAAAAAGCGGATTAAAGTATGTAATTGTAAAACAGGGCATAGGTCCTAAAGCTGCTGCCGGTGATGTCGTGACAGTGGATTACAGCGGTTTTTTGCTCGACGGGAAAAAATTTGATAGCTCTGTTGACAGAGGTAAACCATTCAATTTTAAGCTTGGTATGCATCAAGTTATTCCCGGATGGGATGAAGGAATACAGCTTTTGAATAAAGGCGCTAAAGCCGTACTGATTATTCCTCCTGCACTAGCTTACGGCAGTCGTGCAATGGGTAAAATCCCTGCAAATTCCACATTGGTATTTGACGTTGAATTATTAAATATAAAGAAAAAATAATAATTAAAATTTAACTTTTCTGTTGTTTAAACGCCTTTACAGTGAATGGAGTCTTTCACTGTAAAGGCATTATTTCACAAAAATACAATAAAAATTTCCTGCCAAACTTTCTCTTCCGGTGTTTTTCGAGTCCCTACCCCATGAGCGATAAACGACGGAAAAAATCCTGCAATGGCTGTCCCGCGTAATATCATTGATAAAACCTTGTTTATAAACAAATTGGTAATTTTTAAAAACTAAAAAATTATTTTGTATAACTGTTTATGATCGAAATTGATTGGGTGTAATAACTTCCGCCGAAAAGATTGAGATGATTAAGCAGGTGATAAAGCTTGTAAATATTTTCCCTATAGCGATAACCATCCGGCAAAGGAAACTCTTCATTGTAAGCAGCATAAAAATCTGAATCAAATCCGCCGAATAATTTTGTCATAGCAAGATCTGCTTCGCGGTGACCATAATAAACCGCGGGGTCAATCAAACATGGTTCACCGTTTTCATCAACCATGAAATTCCCGCTCCATAAATCGCCGTGCAGTAAAGATGGTTCTTCCAAACTACCCGCTAAAATATCTTCAATCATTTTTTCCAGCAGAGCAATACCTTTTTTCATTTCCCCGGTAGCGTGCCCGTTTTTCTCCGCTAGTTTATACTGAAATAATATCCTCTTATTGAAGTAGAAATTTATCCAATTCCTTTTCTCATTTTTTCCCGCTTGATTTATTTGCGGATTGGAACCGATATAATTATCCTCGTAAAAGCCAAAATGTTCATTATGATATTTATGCATTCTGGCAAATTGTGCTCCGAACTCAACGAAGAAAGATTTTGAACGTTTCCCTGTTTGGATTAATTCAGTTAGGATAAATGAATTATCATATAGAATTACTTCCGGAATTCTTACTGTGTTTGAATTTTTTAATTCTTTAAGCCCGTGTGCTTCTTTAATAAACATGTCCGTATTTGAGTGATTATCCAGTTTGAGAAAATAATTCTCACCTGACTGCATTGTGATGTTGTATGCATCACTAATACAGCCTCCGGAAAGTGCTTGCATCCCGGTGATTGTGCTTCCAATATGTGATTCAATTGTTGATTTTATTTTCGGATTTAATGTCATCTTTTACCTTCCTTAATAGATTGTTGCATGCATCTTCAAGGATATCGAGTACATTTTCAAATCCATCCTGTCCGAGGTAATAAGGATCGGGAACCTCGCTTACAGTGCTGTGGCTGCTGAACGAAGCTATTTTATAAAGTTTGTCGGAGTATAGATTCCGGAAATCCTGTCTTTTAATTTCATCATAATTATCATCATCCATTACTACTATATAATCAAATTCTTCGAAATCTATATTTCTTTCGAACTTCCTGGAAATACTTGTAAGATCATAACCGCGTTTTGCGGCGTATTTTTTCATCCTCGGATCCGCACCTTCTCCTTCATGATAACCAATTGTACCGGCAGAATCCACTTCAATAAAGTTTTCTAATCCCCCTTTAGCAATTAAAGATTTCATTACACCCTCAGCGGCGGGTGATCTGCAGATATTTCCCAAACAAACGAATAAAATTTTCTTTTTTGACATTCAATACTTTTCTTAAATTAATTCATATAACGTGTTATGCAAAAATAAAAATTTATATGAAAGATTATAGTGATATTGCCCGTGATCACTAATGATATACTAAACAATGTTCTAAATATTTCCGGAAGATTTGTCTATAGAGATGTATTCTTATACTTGTTACCTTGTATCGGAGATCTGATGAAAGACTGAAAATCAATTTATTATACATACCATTTGTTTAACAACCTCGAAGAATCATTAGCAACCTTCGAGGTTTAACTCTACCAAATTTTAAAATCTTATAACCGGATATTAAAAAAATTCTTATTTCCAGGTCCTTTGAATTGGGTGTGCTTCTGTATTAAAAATTATTTTATTAAAATCTAAAGTTTTCGGCGGTGAAAATAATAGATATAAATATTTCAATGTTTCGGCAAAAAAGAAACTTTCCATGTCATCGTCTTTCTTTTTGGTAATCACACTTTTCAGAGATGCAAATGCTACCGGAGTTCTGCAATATTTTACCAAATCGTTTAAAAACGTCTTACCCATTTCAAGATATTTTTGTTTATGTGTAAAATGATAAAGGTAATACGCCGATTCAATAATTTCCGGTCTCAATACATACTGAGGATTTAATATTTTCATATCCTTGTAATTCAACTGTTCCGGTTCAATTCCTTCAAGATTCCACATCTTGTAACATGAAGCTTCCAGTTCATCCGCTCTTCGTAAATCACCGGATAGTGCAAGTTCGGCAGGGAAGAATGCATCGAGCGCACCGAAATCAGTAGAAGTTCTTTTCCCGGTATTCATATCTACATGTCCGTACCAGAACCCGGATTTTACGGAATCAGCCAGGTATTTGTTAATTGCTTTTATACTTGTATCCCACATTCTTTTGCAGTCCTTATCACCGAATAGTTTCCAGCCTTTTAGAAGGTATTCATAATAGGAATCTATTCCTCCGCTTATATGACTGTCTGTATTTTCCCATTCACCTGTTTCAACATCAATTGCAGATCCGACCAAGCCGATCTTAGAGCGCCTGTTATACAACTCAACCAGGGCTTTCTTAGCTTTGTTATAGTAAATGGGATTGCCGGTCAATTTGCTTAACGTTCCAAACTCCAAAAGTAAAGTTCCGATTTCAGCCGGATTGCTCACTTTTCCTTTGGTTTTGCCTGTTTGCAAATTAACATACCTGTAAGGCATGCCGGTCTTTGAATTGAATGAGGGTAGTAAGCGATTTCCCAAATCCGCTGCTAATTTTAAGAACCTCTTATCCCCGTCAAGCTGATACGCGGAAATTAAGCTGCCGAGCATCCTGATTGTTATCTCAAAAGTTTGTACAGAGATATTTTGATCAAACGATAGATGAGTTAAAATTAATTCCTTGTCTTCTTTTGCCTGCTTCTTTAATCCCATTAAAGTCATAGTATCGAAAGCATCAACAGGCGTCATGTAAAGAGATACCCCATACCAATCGCGGTATGACTTAGATAGCGGATTCAAAACATCATGTCCCCATGCATATTTTTTATAACCGTTCCATGCATGAAGGAATTCCTGTTTTACCTCCTCAGCGAGTTTTGCTTTATCAATTTTTACATTTTGTGTTTTATGAACAGTATTCGAAACTGCTTTTGAATCATTATTAGTTCTTGCTTTTGAAGTAGAAAAAAATGCAAACATTATAATTGTAACTGATAAAAAAAATGCTTTTGACAATCTCATTTATATTATCCTTCATAATTTTTTTATTTATTACTCATAGAAGGCGGAAAATCTGCAGGGCTTGAACCCCATTTTTTGTTTGGTTTGCTTCCCATAACGAAAACAAGTTTTCCACCGTTCATAAGCTCTTTATGATAAATATAAGTACGATTAAGTTCTTTACCGTTCAATTCCGCCGATTGAATATATTTATTGTCCATAGAAACATTTTTTGCTATCACGGTAAATTTCTTTCCGTTTTCAACTTCAATACTGACTTTATCAAACATAGGACTGCCTATATCATAAATTCCTTCGGCAGGATTAACAGGATAAAAACCTATCGAACTAAAAACATACCAGGCAGACATTTGTCCGCAGTCATCATTTCCGCATAATCCTTTGGGAGTATCTTTATATAATTTTACGGTAATTTCTCTCACGGTTTCCTGGGTTTTCCACGGTTCGCCGGAATAATCATATAAGTAAGCAATATGATGGCTCGGTTCATTTCCCTGAGCATATTGCCCGATTAAGCCCGAAACATCCGGTGGAGCGTGTTTATCGAGGGCTGAAGATTGATCAAATAAGGAATCCAATTTTAAGGAAAAATCCTTTCGTCCTCCCATTAATTTAATTAAACCTTCAACATCCTGTGGAACAAACCAGGTCCATTGCCATGCATTTCCTTCGGTATAGTCATGAATCTTTTCGGTTGTAAATTTGGGATTAAAAGGAGTTCTCCATTTCCCGTCAAGATATTTGCCTCTCATGAATCTCGTAGATTTATCAAAAAGATTTTTATAATTTCCTGCTCTTTTGATGAAGTAATTATAATCATCATTTTTATGAAGATATTTCGCAACTTGCGCAATGCACCAATCATCATAGGAATAAGCAAGAGTTTTAGAAACTGATTCGTTAACTTTATCTGCAGGAACATAACCTAATTTTTTGTAATAATTGATTCCAAAATTATTCTGCATGGCGCTGGTCTTCATTGCTTTATATGCTTCATTAATATCAAAGCCTTTGAAACCTTTTAAAATTGCATCGGCAATGACTGGAACTGCGTGGTAGCCGATCATGGTATTTGTTTCATTTCCTTCAAGCTCCCAAACAGGGAGTAAACCTGTATGTCTATAATGAGCCAGCATCGAATTTACAAAATCACTTACTTTATCTCTTTCCATGATGGTAAACAATGGATGTTCTGCTCTAAATGTATCCCACAAAGAAAACACAGTATATTGATCGTATCCTTTTGCTTTATGAATTAAACTGTCGGCACCTTTATAATTTCCGTTAGCATCGCTGAAAAGATTAGGCGTTATCAAGGAATGATAAAGGGCTGTGTAAAAGATTTCCATTAAACTTTTGTCTTTGGTCTCTATTTGAATTTTATTTAATTGTTTTTCCCAGGATGCAGCCGCTTCGTTTTTAATTTTATCAAAATTCCAATCAGGAATATCAGAATTGAGATCTTTTAATGCGCCATCAACATTAGCAGAGGATAAACCGACTTTTACAAGTATCTGATCATTTTTTTCAGTATCAAATTTAAAGATGCCTTTTAATGTTTTTCCTTTTTCTTCTTGTTTGTTTTTTATGATGTGCTTGTCTAAACTGAAAAGAACCGATTGAAATGGCTGTGAAAATTTAGCTGCGAAATAGACTCTCTGATCCTTTGCCCAGCCGGTTGATAATCTGTATCCGACGATAGTATTATTATTAATAATATTAATATAAGCGCCGGTAGTGTGATCCCAATTTAGACTATGACCGAGGTTCAAAACGATAACTGCATCCTTTGAATGCGGGAATGTGTATTTCTGAAATCCCGCTCTTTTAGCCGCAGTTAATTCTGCTTTAATTTTGTATGTCTTTAATAATACAGAATAATAACCGGGTGAAGCATGCTCATCATCATGAGAAAAAGCAGAGTGCAGATTTCTAAGTTTGACTGAATCGGCATCCGAGCTGATTGATAAAATGGCAGGCATAAATAAAATATCGCAAAGGTCGCCTATCCCGGTCCCGCTTAAATGAGTATGGCTGAACCCTATTATTACGCTGTCCGAATAATTATAACCCGAACACCAATCCCATCCGGATGTACCGTTGTCGGGGCTAAGCTGCACCATCCCGAAAGGTACCGTTGCTCCGGGATATGTATGTCCGTGCGCTCCCGTACCGATAAAAGGATTAACGTATTTATTTAGGTTTAATTCTCCGCCGGATTTTTGAGCAAAACAAATTTGAACAAATAAAAATGATAAAATGACTACTAAGGAATTTGAAAATTTCATTATTGACTCCGATTAAGAATTTTAGTTAGTCTGAATTTTAATTTTCATTATTGTTAAGTGCTTGTAGAAAAACGTATAGCATATTCCGCTAAAATATTTTATTCGATCGTAAATTTGATATTTACCAAATACTCGAACAAAATAGTGCTCTATCATATTCGGTGAGATTTTTATCAGTGTCTTCATCTTATATTTAATAAATACTGATTTGAAAGGAGAAAAGCTCAATATTAATTAAACTCTTATTGTAAACTCAACCATTCAAGAGATGCGGATGCTCGCGATAAATTTTAAGTATCAACTCTCCGAAAAGTGTGTTTGCCCACGCGAACCATTTCCGTGTAAAATCCTTAGGATTATCTTTATTGAATGATTCGTGCATGAATCCGGTTCCGGCATTGCTTTTTATAAGTGTGTTTAAACAGCGCGAAATTTCTTCTTCGTTATCGCTGGTTAAAGCCTGAATAATTAAACTGATCGGCCAGATTTTCCCTAGTCCCGTATGTGCACTACCTATTCCCTTACCCGCTTTACCGCTGAAGTAATAAGGATTCGAATTGCTCAAGACAAATTTCCGTGTATTGCCGTATATATCATCATTTTTATCGACACAATCTAGGTATGGAAGTGATAATAAACTCGGTACATTCGCATCATCCATGAATAACCGGTTGCCAAAACCATCAACTTCGTAAGGAAAGATTTTTCCGAGATCCAGGTGTTCCATTTCTGCATATTCATCAAGCGCATTTTCAACTTCATCCGCCAGGACATTACACTCATTAACGAAATTCTCGTCATTAATTACATTATGAAAAATCTCGGAAAGTTGTCTCAGAGAAGTTACTGCAAAATGATTTGACGGAACTAGGAACGGGAAAATTGTTGCGTCATCGGAAGGACGGAAAATTGAGCAAATCAAACCAACCGGTTTGATAGGGTTTCCGTATCCGCCCCCGGCAACCGTATCACTCTGCCATGCAGTAACTCTCTCAAATTTATAGGGCCCTTCACCGTGCTTGCGCTGCTGCTGTTTAAATGTTTTTACTACAAGTTTCATTGCCTGCTGCCATTTCTGATCAAACGGAGAAGTATCCCCGGTTTCTTTCCAGTAGCCGTGGGCGAGTCTTATCGGGTAACATAATGAATCGATTTCCCATTTACGTTCATGCAGCTCCGGTTTCATTGTAGTAAGATCTTTATCCCATTCACTCCCTGTAGGACCATAATTAAAAGCATTTGCATAGGGATCTATTAATATACATTTCGTCTGCCGGTTAATAACCCCGGCAAGTAAATTTTTTAATTTCTTATCTTCATTTGCTAATTGTAAATATGGCTGTACCTGAGCACTGGAGTCTCTTAACCACATCGCATTAATATCACCGGTGATTACAAAAGTATCAGGTCTACCTTCTAAAAGCTGATATCTTACTGTTGTATCAAGCGTGTTGGGAAAACAGTTTTCAAACAACCAGGTAAGTTCATCATTTTTTACGTTCTTTTTAATTTCCGATATTTTTGCTTCTACCGCTTCGCTTATAAATTTCCGGTCTTTTAGCGGAGGTCTTCTATTTTTGTAACTAACTGAATTTAAAATTGAAGGCACAGGAAATCCGGAGATGGATATTCCTGCTATTGCAAGTCCGCCGGTTTTTATAAAATCTCTTCTGTTCAACATGATTTGTTACCCGATTTTTTATTTTTTAATATAATTTCGATCAATAATGAAATCAACCCGGAAAGTTGATTTTAAGATAAAGTATATTGTAAAGGCGAGTTATAAATTTGCGAAAAATCACTATTATCTATTGTGATTAATTGCTTTTAAACGATTATAAAATACTTCTATTTTAATTGAACAATATTCTTACCTTCCGTTGAAATTATCATCTTCCCGGATATTCGGTTTACAATCAGTATTCTTGTTCTCCCTGCTTTTACAGGGACTTGTATTTCGTGTTTGTCAAAATAAATATTTCTTGTGAGATCTTTATTTGATTCGTTAACACAAGTTATCAATGCAAATTTTTTTGTTTTCAAAACCCTCGCTGTTACAGGAACCTCTGAATAATGAGCAGTTATGCCTGAATAATTTAAAACAGAATTTAGCAATCCTGATAGTGCTCCTTTTTCTCTTGCTTCTGCAAGCGGTAATGGTTCGTGTAAAATATTTCCTTTCCAGGATGCCGGTTCAGGGAAATTACTCTTTCTTAAATATTCGCTTTTGTTCTGATCGAAAGTAACGAATTGAGATCCACCGTTATTTTCAATCTTCCAATGAGTTTCTTCGTAATGAGTAACCGGCGCACTGCCATCAATAGTAACTAAATTTTTAATTGCCGGAGTCATTTTACCGTATTCGTTACCGTCTATTGCTCCGGTAATTAAAACTTTTGTTCCTCTTTTTGACGCATCATAAATTTGAACCGCAGCCGAATCGTAAAGCATTTCCGGATCCGGTACAATGATCAATTTTGCATCATCGAGACGTTCTTTTGATAATTTGTATTCAGAGAGCATAGTTGGAACAATTCCGAAATTATCTGCAAGAATCCTTATATATCGTTGAACTCCTTCCATAGCATTCGGTCTGCCCGAAAATAATTTTGAATGAGGGATGACAAGTATTACCGGATCCTTTTCATAATCGGATAAGTAAGATTTTGCTTCGGAGAAGAATTTTGCATATTGCATTAAAGCTTCAAGCTCAATTTTTGCCGTACCGTCGGGACGAAAGAAACCAATTACCGCTTCATTATCTATCGGCTGATATGGATTGATATTCCATGCCCATTCAAGAACTCCGGCACCTCTTCCTGCAAACGCATATGCAAATTTTCTTTCTAAAAGTTTTTTTGCAGCGAACGGATCGCGCCATGCTTCTCCGTCAATATCTTCAAGTCTCATTATACCCGTTTCGGAAATTAAACTAGGTTTTTCGGGAACTTTGGTTGATACTACGTCCCAGAGCAAATCATCATTGTTCCACCAGTCATGAATTGACGTGAAATCAACCGCTGTATAATGAAATTGCTGCGAAGGTCTGTTCATTGTTCCGCCTTCATCCTGTCCTAAAGTTACAAGTTCATTTCCGCCGCTTGCTTTAATAGTTTTTGTTAATTCGTCTGCCCAATTTGTAACCACGTCTTGAGTGAATAATTCAAAATCCAGTGCCTTACGGGGAAGCTTATTTTCACGAACCCTCGCATAAGTAAGATCACCGGGTGACGGCACCGAAAAAATATTGCCGTTTGCCTGGCGCCAAGCATCCCGTAAAATATCTTCATTTGTTCCATGATGTTTGATGATCCATTCTTTCCATGCTTCCTTTTCATATTTGTCGTTAATAGGAAGATTATTCCATATCTTATCAGGCGGTGAGTAGGAAGGTTCATTTATTAAATCATAAGTTATCCAGCCGTTATTTTTGTACCTGGATGCTATCAATGTTATAAAAACTTTTTGCCATTCCAAAGCTCTTGGATCCAAGTAAGGATTACTGCCTCCGTTTAATGGGGGAGTAAACCCGAATAAGTTAAAACAGATAACTATATTATGGCGGGCTGCCGATTGAATAAATGCATCAATTGCAGTCAACACGCCTTCATCGATTGCTCCCGGATCAAGCATCATTCTCGACCAGCCGGTCCATATCCCGGTGCGCACAAAATTTACGCCTAGTTTTTCCATCTCAGCAAAATCTTTATTCCATAGATAAGGATTTGGTTCGAATAAGAATTTTCGATCAACATCAGAAGCCATATAAGTAGTGCCGACAATAGGAAATACTTTCCCGTTTTTTAGTATCCAATCTTTCGAGACACTTAACTTCGGAGCCGAATTAATTAATTGTTGATCCCAAACCCAAAATCCGCTTTTAATTGAACTAGGATGCCATGATACATTTGATGCATGCACATCAACAGAATAAAATCCCGGTGTTAAAATATTGTTTGTAATAATCGGAATTTCAGCCGTCTTAAATTTTCCGTACCCGGTAAGTTCAGTATTTTTACTAAAAACTAAATTACCCGAAGAATTTGTAACTTTAATTTCAACATGTTGAGCAGAATTATGTTCATCATTATTTCCCCGTTTGAATAAATTAACTCTGATAACAGGAACCTCGTGTTGTTTTACGGATGCATGAACCGGGTAAGCTTGCATCTCGACAGATCCTTCAACAGCCAGTTGAACACATCTTTTAATTATTTGTGAAGATAGCACTGCATCTGAAGGTTCAATGATCCATCTTCCCCCTGCTTCACTACCTTGCATTCTATCTATTTCGAGCAGGGGACATGCAACCGGCAATCCTTTTGAATTAACAACATGGATTAACGGTCGTAGAACAGCATCCCTGGGACCTGAAGTTCCGTCTGTTCCGGGGAAATCTTTCTTAGTTGTAAATCGGACTGTTAGTTCAAATATTTTTGAAGGCATGGGAAAAGATTCTGCCTTAAAATCATTTTTATCAACACTTACTATTTTTGCTCCTTGGGAATAAAAAGCGGATGAGTTTAAATCAATAGTATCTGCAGGACCGATTAATAATTGATGTGCATATGTGGGCTGCGGGGTTCCGGGTACCCATTCACCTGTATTGGAATCTGTATTATTTCCGGATTCCCAAATTACAGGCTGGTGAAATGGATAACCGCCGAGTAATATTAAATTACCTCCGTGTTTTATAAAAGAATAAATGGCATCCCAGGTATCAACAGGGAAGGCACTACCGTAAGGTAACATTAAGGTACCGTAATTTTTATTGTTCAGCTTCTGGTTTATCTCTGAAACGGAATTTAAATAGTCTACATTATAATCTTTAAGTGCATTAGTGAGTGTTTCCCTGGAAATAGCAGGAGCATCAATTGTCGGGAAATCTTTTAATTGCAGGCAAGCGATTTTGTTGCTGTTGGTAGACAAACTTTTAGTTTGTGCAAAAAGATTTATCTGAGATAATAAAAGTAGAATCATCAGAATAGATGTAATGCAGGCATTCATATGACTAATTAATATATTAGGGGTTTTATTAATCATTTTACTCCGGGTTTTGTAAATTCTTGGCAGGTTCTGCATAATTCAAGATGATTGTTTAGAGTTAATAGTTCAAATTAATTATATTAAAATATAAATTACTTTTATTTTTTTTGTTAAGCAATAATGTCGGTTCATTCTCTTTAAAGATAAGCTAAACTAAAAGCTCATTATTTCCATCTTACTTTTATTCTGTACCGGTCGGAAGATTAAAATCAAGTAAAACGTGTAAAATTAAGATGACAGGCGGAAATTAATTTAAAAATTTTTTCAAAACTAATTTACCCATTGCGATATGAAAAAATCTACCTACTTATTATTATTGTCGCTTTTTATTATTAATACTCTTTTTGCTCGAGAAAAATATCCTAAAAGAGAAGTCCGTGCGGCATGGATTGCGACTGTGAAAAATATTGACTGGCCTTTATCCAACACCGAGACATCCGGTCAACAAATTAGCGAGATGGTTGCAATGTTCGACAGTTTGAAAGCTGCGGGAATAAACACCGTGTATTTTCAAATTCGTACCGAATGCGATGCTCTTTACAAATCTTCGTACGAACCCTGGTCATATTGGTTAACAGGCAGACAGGGCGAGGCTCCCAAACCTTATTATGACCCTTTAGCTTTTGCAATATCGGAAGCTCATAAGAGAGGAATGGAAATACACGCCTGGTTCAATCCGTACCGGGCAGTTCGAAAGGTAGGTGATTATAAATTATCTCCTGCTCATGTAACCGCTCTGCACCCGAATTGGATTCTTAATTTCGGTGATAATGAAATATTGAATCCGGGAATTCCTGATGTAACAGAATACATTACAAAAATAGTTGCAGACGTAGTAAAAAGATACGATGTTGACGGAATTCATTTCGATGATTATTTTTATCCTTACGTACCTCACATAACAAATCAAGATTCTGAAACTTTTGCAAGGTACGGAGGCAGCTTTACAAACATTGATGATTGGCGTAGGAGCAATATTAACAAAATGGTTGAAGCTGTTTATAATACAATCAAATCAATTAATCCAAAAGTAAAATTCGGAGTCAGTCCGTTTGGCATCGTTGAAAATAAGTATGCCGGTACTAACGGTTTCGAATCATACAATAAAATATATTGCGATCCGCTTACCTGGCTGAAAGATAAAACCGTTGATTATATTGTGCCGCAGCTCTACTGGGAAGTAGGAAACAAGGCCGCCGATTATTCAAAGCTATTACCGTGGTGGCAATCTGTTACGAACGGAAGGCAATTGTATATTGGTGTATTTTCATCAAAAATGGCGGCTCCGGGTTATAAAGGTTCCCCGGATGAATTGGAGAACGAGATAAAGTTGAACCGACAATATAAAAATGTTTACGGTACTGTATTCTTCAGCGCAAAATCAATTGTAAATAATTATTCTTATTTAGCAGATACATTGAAGGATAATTATTATAAATATCCGGCTCTGATTCCTGCTATGCCCTGGATTGACAACATTCCGCCGCTGCCTCCTTCACAGTTGAAAGAAAAATATGATTGGGATAAAGACGTTATGCTTACCTGGAATGGTCCCGGCAAGGCGGTGGATGGAGATACTGCTTATCAATATGTGATATACAGGTTTTCAGGAAGCCGCGGTGTAAACATAAATGATCCAGGCAGCATTGTTGCAATTATTAACGGTAATAATAACGGGTACACCGATAAAAACGTTGAAAAAGGTACAGATTATATTTACGTTGTTACTGCATTAGACCGGCTTCATAATGAAAGCAATAATAATCCCGAAATAAAAGTTTATTTACAATAAGCGGCGTAATAGATATATTTGCAATTAGAATATTTCATGCGGAGAAATGTTCGAAAATTATTTTAGCGTATATTTTTTATCATGTTAAAAAATTTTCTTCAAACCTCAACCTATTCATAATTTAACTTGATGTGTAGATCTTGTTAAGAGGAATTAATATTTAAAATAAGAAGAGGAGAATTATGGCATACGTAATAACTAAACTTTGTTTAGATTGCAAGGATGTAGCATGTACGCAGGTTTGTCCGGTAGACTGCATTTATGAATATTCGGGTGATGACCCTGAAATTCCTAAAAATATGTTATTGATAGATCCCGACGAATGTATAGATTGTAACGCCTGCGTACCCGAATGTCCCTGGGAAGCAATTTTTGAGGAAGATATGGTTCCTGATGTTTTTCAGAATGATATTGAACTTAATGCCCGGATAGTCGGGAAACAAAGATTTGTTCCACAAAGGGACGAAAATAAAAAGCTGCCTTCACCGGAAGAGGTTGAAGCAAATAAAGAAAAATGGGGATATAAAGAAATATAGATAAAGTAAATTTTTTGGGAGGTTAGCAGCTGCAATTTTTATTCACCAAAAACTGTAATTACTAACCTTCTGTTCCCGCCTCTATTACGATGCTCACAAAGATATATTCCCTGCCAGGTTCCCAAATTTAATTCACCGTTTGAAACGGGAATTGAAATGCTGTTTCCGATTAAAACAGATTTTATATGGGCAGGCATATCATCGGGACCTTCTAAATTATGTTCGTAGTATGGTGCATTCTCCGGCGCAAGTTTGTTAAAGTGAGATTCCATATCTATGCGAACCGTAGGATCAGCGTTCTCGTTCAATGTAAGAGAAGCGGAAGAATGTTTTATAAATATATGCGTTATACCTTGTGATATTTTTTTTAATTCGGGAATTTGTGATACAATTTCCCCGGTAATTAAATGAAAACCTCTTTTCTTAGAACTTATGCTAATCTCTTTTTGAATCCACATCATTTCATTTTTTTTGTTTTACATATCCCATATTTATAGTAATCGAAAATCAATCTTCAATTTCCTGTACATTTATTTTAACTCCCTTAACAAACGGGTATTCTTCCGTACCCACACAAATTCCTTTTACGGTGAATTTTTGATTTTCTTTATAACTGCTCGCAGTATTTTCGTCCGGCGTGTGCAGGAAAAAACAGAAAACCGGTAATGCATTTCCCCCGGTCTTAAACTCCATGACTTTTCTAAATCCCATCAAAGTGTAATATGCTTTTACAGTCCCCTCTACTTCAACTCTTTTGTTATCAAATTTCGCGGTAGCAGCAGCATGGTTTTGGGAATATGCTATTGATAATTCTGAAGGTGTTACGCTCATGTAATAATAGTTTTTGTAATATATTACCGCAACTATAAAGCAAACAACCAAAACTATTATTCCTTGAATTATATATTTGCGCATGGTTTTCCTAAATATAAAAGTTAAATGATTTTCGAAATCATAATTGTGATCTTTTCACGAAAGAAAAGTCCCAGCATATAACATAAGTATATTTTAGGATAAATTACACTCAGTTAATAGTATAAGATTAATTTGATCGATAAAAAAAATATCTAAAAGGTCAACAAATATCATTACCAAAGCGGAAACTGTGAATTGTTTCTCCGTGGAATTTTATTAAGAAAAAACAAAGTTCAAAAACCGGCGGAGAATACATATTAATCTCTATGCCATCTAAAAAATCCTCTTGTGTTTCCATATGGAATTGAATACATTATAAATGCGGGTGCAGTTGATTCTGCTTTATCTTCAATTGGAGGGGCATTCAGAATTCAGGTCAGAAAAATAATTACGCTATTATCCACTGATTATCAGTAATTAATTTTTATTGCTTATCAAGGGATAAAACAAAAAGCATGACCGGCAAATCAAATCAAGATTATAAAATAGTATAAAAATGTTTTTTGAGAATAAACAAGGTTGGTTCTATTATTATTCAATGATGAACTTGTATGAAATAACTTAGCAATTGATTTTTAATAAAAAAAATAAAATTCATATATAATGATTTTTCCTTTTAGGGGGTGAAGGGAAAATTGTCCGGTTAAATTTTCCGCAAGAGATATTCCACCTCAAAAAGTCCTCTAAATTTCCATCTTGTTCTATTTGATAAATTAAATCTTTGGGGGTTTTACGATCGGGGAAAATACCTCTCATTACAGGATCTGTAAAAAACTATATGTAAGTGTAATATTATTTATACTTACTCATAATATTTATCCTTCAAAATATTTTAGGGTAAATTTAAAAATTAGATTTGTTGGAATATGAATTAATTAATTCCGATAGGAAGTTTTTATCGAAGAATTTATATACAGAATAAATGGTTACAAAAGGAATTTTCTAAAACTTTATTGTAGGAAAATTTCCAATGATAAGTAATAAAATAAAGTTTGAAGTAAAAAGAGATAGTAAAATAAAAAAAGAAGTTTCTAATAGAGTTTTTATTCCAGTGATTAATGCAATTAAAGAAAAAGGATTATCATTTAAAGATTTTTTGAATTGCGTTCCTTATGATGAATCATACTTTTTAAATAAACGGGAACGAGTAGAATGGTGGGTTTATTGTAAAAATATTAGCAATATGAGACCTTATTTTTCCCACTTAGATTTTGAAAATATGGGTGCTGATTTTGTTAGAAGTGGTTCTCTTATTGGAGGAGTACTAGGATTTTTCCTTTTTACTTCACCGAAGTTTTCTAAACAATTTGTCGCCAAAATTCTTAAACGGACTGCTTCTAATATTTTGTGTCTTAATATGCAAATAGAATTTGTTAGCTCTAATAACATAAGATTTACAGTTCTGATGGATGAGGGATATGAACACATTCCTGAATTTGCTTATGGGAATAAAGGAATCTTTAGGGAAGTGGGAATTCATGCAGGACTAAAAGATTGTAAAGTAGAGTTACAATTCATTCCTAAAGGTGCTATTTATGATGTGACTTGGAGAAAAGAAGGTGTTTTCTTTAAGTTCAAAAGGGCTATACGCTGGATATTTTATATAAACAAAGCGTTCTGGGAACTAACTGATTCAAATGAAGAATTGTTAAAAGAATATGAACAATTAGAGGATTACAAAAATAATCTTGAAATAAAAGTTGACGAACGAACATCTGAACTAAAGAAAGCACAAGACCAATTATCTGAAACAATTATTCTATTGCAAAAGGCACAGGTGCAACAAAACCGTTTCTTTGCAAACATATCTCATGAGTTCAGAACACCTCTCACCTTAATACTTGGACCAGTCAAACAAATAATTCTAAAAACTAAAGAAGAAAAAACGAGAGATGAGCTAAAAGTAGTGAACAAGAATGCTAACAAACTATTGAGACTAGTAAACCAGTTGCTTGACTTATCCAAACTCGAATCAGGGAATATGAAGCTGCAGACAAAGCCACAAAATATTATTCCGTTATTAAAAGCTCTGCTGCAATCATTCTGCTCTTATGCAGAAAGAAAAAAAATTACTTTGGAATTTAATTTCTCGGAAGATGAAATAATAGCATACATAGATAAAGATAAAATTGAAAAGATAATTACCAATGTATTCTCAAATGCTCTCAAATTTACACCAGAAGGGGGCTGTGTAAACGTTAAAGTTTGTAAGAATGGAAATACTGTTGAGATTTCAATTTCAGATAATGGCGTTGGAATTCCGAAAGAACAACTTAATAAAATATTTGACAGGTTCTACCAGGCAGATAACAGATTATCAAAAGAATATGAGGGAACTGGGATTGGATTAGCACTTACTAAAGAATTAATGGAGCTTCATAAAGGGAAAATACTCGTTGAAAGTGAAGAAGGGAAAGGGACAACTTTTACAATCAGCATTCCTCTTGGTAAAGGTCACCTGAAACCAGAAGAAATTTGTGAAGCGGAGAAGGAAGAAGATAAAACCTACATGAATGACAGGCAGCCTTCTTTTGTATCAGAAGAAACGATTAATCGAGAAGAGATTAAAGTAGATAATTCTAATTTTGATTTTGTTATCAATGCAGGGAAATCATTTCTGTTGATAGTAGAAGATAATTCCGATGTTAGAAATTATATAAAAAATAATTTGAATAAAGACTATAGAATTCTTGAAGCTGCAGATGGAGAAGACGGCTGGAACAAATCTGTTGAGCAGATACCTGATTTGATTATAAGCGATGTAATGATGCCGAAGATGGATGGATTCAAGCTTTGTGAAAAATTAAAGACAGACGAAAGAACAAGCCATATTCCTGTCATATTGCTTACAGCGAAGGCATCAAGTCAGGATAAAATAGAAGGATTTGATACAGGGGCAGATGATTATATAATGAAACCATTTGAACATGAAGAATTAAAAGCCAGGATAAAAAATCTTATAGAACAAAGAAAAAGAATACATGAACATTTCAAAAAGCATGGAATATTTGAATTAGATCAGCCAAATATTACTTCTATAGATAAAAAGTTTTTACTAAGAGCATTCGAAATAGTTAATAAAAACATAGCCGCTACAACGTTCGGTGTTGAAGCATTAGCTGAATTACTTCATATCAGCCGGTCCGTTCTTCATAGGAAAATAACCTCTTTAACTGGTGAATCACCGGGAGAATTAGTTAGGCGAATACGTTTAAAAAAAGCCTCTCAACTTATTGAGCAAAATTTTGGTAATATAGCAGAAATTTCACTGGAAGTTGGTTTTAATAATCCATCTCAATTTGCGCGAAGTTTTCACAAGCAATTCGGAGTATCACCCTCGGCATATCAACAAAAATTTACAAATAATTCACATTTGTGAAAGAGTTTTATTCAACTTGACATAAAATGCCAAGTAATTGACACAATTCTGGTAGAGAAACCTTTCCTAAAATCTTACTATATCACCATTAAAAACAATTCTTCCGCTACTCTAATTAAAGTTAAGAACGAATGATTGAATGAATGTTCAATTCAAACAATTTGTTTAATGGAGGTTATTATGAAAAACTTTTTTTACTTACTTATATCCATATGGTTTTGTCTCGGCTCATCAGTTCTTTCCCAAAATCCAGAATGGATAACTTATAATACTTCTAATTCCGGTTTGCTGGATAATGATGTTAGTTCCATAGCCATAGATGTAAGCGGCAATAAGTGGATTGGGACAGGGGGCTGCGGCAGCGGGATGGCAGTTTACAAAGAAGGTGGTATTGTCTCAGCAGTTGAACAAGAAAATGAGATAATTAGTATTTTCACAAATTATATTCTTCATCAAAATTACCCCAATCCATTTAATCCAACTACAACAATAAAATATTCTATTCCAAAATTAAGTTTTATAACCCTTAAAGTTTATGATGTATTGGGAAGTGAAGTAGCAACACTTGTTAACGAAGAAAAACCTGTCGGAACTTATGAGTTAAGTTGGAATGCAGCAAATCTTGCAAGCGGAGTTTATTTCTATCAGTTAAAAGCAGGCAGCTATGTCGAGACAAAGAAAATGATTTTACTTAAATAAAAATTACGTAGGGACAATTCACTTCGGTCGGAATGTCCCTACAAAAATAAAAACAGTTAGAGTGCTCAGTTATTCTGAAATCACTCGCAACTGAACACCCTAATAATTTAATCATAATTTATTAGGAGGTTCACAATGAAAACATTTAAATGTTTAATTGCTATAATAGGATTTATCGGACTCTTAATTGTCGGTTGTTCAGAAAAATCCCAATTGCCAAATGAACCGACGACTAATGAACCAGTAAATTCACTGGAAAAAGTGACAACAACCGACTACACCGCCACTATTACAATCGTTCGCCTAGTTGATCCCGGTTCCGAAAAAATTGTAGGAAAAAACTTGATTGTAAAAGATAGGGTTGTTCTAACAAGATACGAAACCAGCAGTCCTTTAGTAACGGGAGACTCATTGGTAACCATAAACTTCAGGTTCGACCTCAATACCGGAGAAGGACATTCACATGGGAAATGGTCAAATGTACCGGGTGCATATCCTGACGCCGTATGGGAAGGTAGCTTTACCGGATATAGAACAAAGACCGGCGAATCAGCATGGACAGAAAACCTGTCCATAATTGGCAAAGGAGAAGGCGGAATAATTGAAGGAATGAAAAATTTTGCTGACGGATTAATGTATTCCGATGATATATATGAGCGAACTGGATTTTTTGGCACTGCGAGCGGAGTTATAAAATCAAAATAATGGTCCTCCATCGTTAATCCCGATAAAAATCGGGATCGGCCAGCAGGTTTTGCTATAGTGTTTATATTCAGAATACAACTAAGCCTCGAATTGTTTCGAGGCTTTTTTTGTTTACCATTTGTTAACAGTTGATTGCTTATCAATTATAATATTTACAAGTTTATAAAAGTTGTTCTACACCTTGAGAAAAATCTATAGAAAAACATTACTCTAAATTTCCTATTAAAATAATATGTTTCTCCAAAGGTAAATCTTCTTATTGTTTATCATAATATAATTTTTAATTCCGGCAGATAATATTAAAAGAGCGTAGAATGGATAAATTCTGTGCTATAAATAAAATCATTAATAAACAATATGACTGAGGATTTAAAAAATAACAAGTACCAAAAGATTCTTCAGAAATATCGACTGTGGGTTACCAGATCGGTTATCTATGAGGGAGATAATGAAGACACACGCCTGTTAAAAAGAATTCATTGGAGAATGTGTATTGGTACAATCTCAAACCTCTTACCTTTTATTCTTATTTATCATATCCTGGGTATTAATTATTGGACAATATTGGCTGTCGTATATGTGGCTTTTAATTTAATAAATCTTATAATTTTTTCTCTGGTACGCAGGGGAGTTGAATGGTTTGCACTTAGTACTCAATTATTTCATGTGTTCTTTTCTTTTGTAGGTGTCATTCTTTGTGGAGGAATATTATATTCCGGCGGATCGGTTTTTATCGGAATAGTTGGACCTTTCTATGCTTTAATATTTCCAAATAGAAAAAGAGCGATTGCTATTTTAATTCTATATTTGATTACCGTAGTTATAGAAGCTTTACTTCAACCATATCTCACTCTTTATCCGCCAATAACATCTCTAATCAATATTGTCTTTTTCGTGGTACAATTTTCTGTAGTTATAACTGTGTTCTTCTTTTTTCTCAGTTATTATGCAAATCAAAGCATTATAATGAAACAGGCTGAAGCAACAAGGTTAAGGGAACTGGATGCGGTGAAGACAAATATTTATACCAATATTACGCATGAATTCAGAACGCCTTTATCAATTATTATCGGTCTGGCAGAACAAATAGAAGACAATCCTAAAATAGGATTAAATGAAGGACTGCAAATCATAAAGCGTAATGGAAAAAGTTTATTGCGTCTTATCAATCAGATGCTTGATTTATCAAAGCTCGAAGCAAAAGCAATGCCTGCCAATTTATTCCAGGGTGATATAATCGGCTACCTTAAATATATTATAGAATCATTTGAATCATTGGCTCAGAGTAAAAAAATAAATTTACACTTCAGAACGGAAATCGATCAATTAATCATGGACTTCGATGCAGAGAAGATGATGCAGATTATATCGAATCTGTTATCAAATAGTATAAAATTTACTCTCGGGGGCGGTGATATTTCTTTGCTAATTTGCAAAGAAATCAGCAACAATAACAATCAGTTGATTATTAAAGTGAAAGATACCGGAATAGGCATTCCGGTGGATAAATTACCAAATATATTCGACCGGTTTTACAAAGTGGATAACGATTCCATTTTAAAAGCTGAGGGCACTGGTATTGGATTAGCATTAACGAAAGAACTTGTCACACTATTAAATGGAAAAATAAATGTAGAAAGTGAACTGTCAAAAGGAACGGAAGTAACAATTATTTTACCCATTACAAATAAAGCTGAACTAAAAGATCATATTGATCTGACCCGTCTTGTAAAGGATATCTCAACTTTCATCCCAGAAACTAACAGAGAATCTTTAATAAAAGAAGAGAAGACTGAGATCATAAAAGATTTACCAATACTTTTGATAGTTGAGGATAATCTTGATGTTACACGGTATCTGAAATCCCTGTTAGTCACAAATTATAATGTTTATATCGCAAAGAACGGACGGGAAGGTTTGGATAAAGCGCTGGAATTAATACCCGATATTGTTATCAGCGACGTAATGATGCCGGAGATGGATGGATTTACACTTTGCGAAAAATTGAAAACAGACGAACGGACAAGCCATATCCCGGTGGTTCTTCTTACAGCCAGATCTTCTGATGTTAGTAAACTGGAAGGGCTGGAAACAGGAGCGGATGATTACCTTATAAAACCGGTCAATTCAAAAGAATTATTGACCCGAATAAAAAATTTGATTGAACAGCGCCGCAGACTCCGGGAACGATTCAGCAGAGATGTTACATTATCGCCAAAAGATATTTCAGTAACTTCCGCAGACCAGCGATTCTTAGAGAGAGCTATTGAAATAGTTGAAAAGGAAATGAAAGAGCCCGATTTTGGTGTGGAACAATTCAGCAAAAAAGTGGGCATGAGCACTTCGCAGCTTTACCGTAAGATTCATGCACTTACAAACCAATCTCCTGTGGAGTTTCATTCTACATTTCGACTGAAACGTGCTGCCTGTCTGTTAAAACAAAAATTTGGTAATGTAGCGGAAATTGCCTTTGAAGTCGGTTTCAATAATTTATCCTATTTTGCCAAATGTTTTCGCGAACTATTTGGCAAGTCTCCTTCTGAATACTCCAAACTGGATTCTTAAAAGCAATTTTACTCTACAGTTTTACCGATCTCAATAATTTTTCTTTTATCAAAATTATTTTAGTACAAAAATTCATTTTTCTCGCCTATGCAAGTTTTGTGTTATTATCCGGTTGATATCTGTTAGACTTGCCCGCTTCTATTTCATACTTTCATATCCAAGAGATGAGAGTATTATTTATCAGATTAATCTCTTTTTAGAAAAAATGAAGATAAAACCCTAGCAAAAATCTAATCTTTAAAAAATATTATCCAAAAAGGAGGTAATGATAATATTTGCGGAGTTAAAAAATAATAAGCGATTAATATCAAATGATAGTTCATTTGTATTAAAACGCAGATCCATTTTACTTATATCTAAAAGAAAAAGAAGGTGTATCATGAAAACCAAAAAATTATTTTTAACACTTTGTGTGGTAGTATTTTTTCTTATGAGGTGAAAACAATGAAACTTTTATAACCGAATCAGAACCTGATGCGATGTTAAAATCATCTAAAAAAATAGTTACAAAAAAACCTCGTATTTAGAAATCTGCAAGGGACCTTTACTTATGAAGTAAATCCCGAAAGTGAAGAATTTCCGTCATACCAAAAACAAATGGGACCGGAAATGCTACGCACCTTGGATTTATTCATTTCCAACATACTTATCTCTGCAACGCAGATGGATGGCCTATTATTTATGTTGGAGGTTTTGTAGAAGCAGCCAACAGAGATAAAATCTATACTATGGCGACTGATTCCTGGACAGATCTGCAAAGCGGAATTAATTATACAAATTATGACATTATTAATGGAACAGGACGGTTTGAAGGAGCTTCAGGCACAATAACAATGGGTGTAGTTATTGATTGGGTGAGTTCCACTTTTACAGCTGAAGGTTATGGTACTATTTCATACTAATGTGGATTAAAAACTAAGAAATATTAATTGCTGTTCGTTTTTACTGATGAAAATACGATAAGATTCAGATAGAACTGATGATGGGTAAATGGAGCTTAAATCAATAACAACGATTTTAAGTTTTATTTATGAGGCTTAGTCAAAATATACGTCAGGGGCAGACAGCAATAATTATATGCAAGGGGTAAGAATTATGGAACAAAGACATAACATTTTGCAAAATTCTACGAAGAGTATGTTGGTAATACTTTTCATATTATATTTCAGTTCGATCGGTTTGACACAACCTTGGAAGATGAAAGCTCCAATGCCTAGTGCAAGAGGTTTTCTTATTTGACCAGTGTTGTGAATGGCAAGATATATGCTATTGGAGGTGCTTTGGGTCCGTTTAGGATGTTCCGCGGCCGTTGAGGAGTATGATCCAGTCAATAATACCTGGATCCCCAAAAAAAATATGCCCGCAACTAGATCTGATTTTTCAACATTGTCGAGGGCCACGAAAACCAGCCACTAAAAATGAAATAGGGCCATTGAAAACCAGCCATGCCAGGACCATCAAACCCTACCACTAATAATGGTATAGGGCCACCCAAACCCGGCCACTAATTAGCTTTTAGGGCCATGAAAACCAGCCACTTGTGATTGTTTCAACGATTATAATAATACGCCATATTATATCCACTTTATTTAACATAAATGTGGACGGTAAAACTATATGGCAAACAAAAGGAAAACAATCATGGACATTAGTGAGATTGTTCGCAGATGGCAATCCGGACAGTCAATCCGGGCAATAAAAAGAGAAACCGGCTATGACAGAGAAACAATCGGCAAATATATTCTCCTTGCTCAATCCAAAGGCATAAACAGAGATACAAAACTCACGCATGAGCAGATCAGAGAATTATTTTCAAGTCATCTTGCCGACAGCCCAATTAGATCAGAGAAGACGGACATTTTAGTAAAGTATACCGATGAGTTCAAGAAATTAGTCACAGATAAGGATAATCCGTTAAAAGCCAAGAGCGCTTTTGAAGTCATATCGGAACGCTACGAGTTTTCAACAATTGTAAGCTATACTACGTTCAAACGCTTTGCCAGAGAACATGGCATCACAACACGGGCAAAATCATCTACATGCCGTATTGAAATACCTCCCGGCAGTCAGATACAAATCGATTATGCCAAAGTAGGTTATCTTTTGTACCCTTGACCAATAAGAGGAAAACAGCTTACGCATTCATAGGTACACTTGGAAACAGCCGCCATAAGTTTGTTGAATATGTATTTTCACAAAACCAGCAGAGCTTTTCCGCCTCACACGTAAAGATGTTTAATTTCTTCGGCGGCATTGCACAATCTCTGAGAATAGACAATCTGAAAAGCGGAGTAATAAAACCCGATCTTTATGAACCGCAGTTAAACCGGACATATAGGGAAATGGCTGAATATTACGATATCTTCATTGATACATGCAGAGTTGCAACCCCTAAAGGATAAACCCATTGTTGAACGTGATGTACAGACCATACGCGAA
>CAVVVS010000092.1:0-22961 GCA_963751355.1 uncultured Ignavibacteriales bacterium
AATAGCATCAATACGTGAAATAACCTTGGTACTTGCATCGCAATCGAAAAATTATTTGCTGAGCAGGGCGTGACAAATGTAGTAAATTATAATAATAGTAAAGATTCTGCTAAAAATTGTGTTGAAGAAATAAATTCAAAAAGATGAAATGTAATGATGGAAAAGAAAATATTCCCAATTATGAACAATTCAAATCGATGAAAGAAAACGTAAAAAAGCCCGGATATATAAACCACTCGCGATAAATGCAAGTATTCACTTTAAGCATGCTTTTTTCTCAAGCAAGAATGTAAAATATTGAGCAAAAAAAATAGGTTTTGTCCAATACGAAAGCACATAGGAAATATCTACTCCAAGTTACATACTCAGATAGATCGGATTTTAAAAGCGCGATACATGAGTTGATTTAAAATTTCGCTGATTGAGATTCACTTAATGGAAGTACTCTTTATTTAGGCAAGTTTGAATTAATCTATAATTTTTCAAATTAAATTTAATTGAAAAAGTGAGTCTCAACTTTTTCCCTAAAACAGAGGGCTTCATTAAAAATAATTTTAAGAAAAAATTGGCCTGATGAGCAATCAGCATATCAATTATTATTCAGTGAACGATTATATAGTTTCAGAACCCTATATAATTGATGAAATTAATTATATAGCAGAAAAATAAAGATATATCATTGAGTAGTAATTCGTTTATAAATACAACTATGAAATTATGATGAAAGCTAATTTGTTACAAATTACTTACATATTTTTTAGTCTTCTCACAAGCTTTACAATTATAATATTACCACAGCAAAAAACAAATATAAATTCAGACAAGCAAAAAGAATTGCAAATCCTAAAACAAAAACTGACAAATTAAAAAAAGGTGAACCTATCCAAGCGGCAAAATTCTATGGGTTGGGGGAAGAAGCCGTTCGGCATATAGTACTTTATAACACAAATTAAAAGCGTATGAATCTCATGTCTATTCAGGGACAGTACAATTCTCTCACTTGTAATTCTTTGGAACCGGACAATGCAGGCGAAAGAATAAGAATATAGTCGTTGCTTCCAATGATTCGGATATTTTTTATATCGGTGCTGTCGACAGCGGAGTGTAGAAGAATACCAACGGCGGAAGTGATTAGTTCCCTATATCTCTTAATTTAGCCAATATTGCTGTTATTTCATTGGTCATAGATCTAAATTACCATAATGTATTATATGCTGGAATGGTGAAGGCTTTGATAATGTAGACAGAAAAAGAGGAGAAAGTGTATTTAACACAACTGATAATGAACTACATTGAAAGCAATTAAATTCCACAACTTCGGTTGATTTTTATTATGTAAACAGAGTAGTAATTGACTCAGTTTCGACATTCTATACGTATCGAACGATGGAGGTAATACATTCAATAAATTAGTCTATGAAGTCAATTGTATGGAAATAGTAAAGTTATATTTTAGACCGAGAAAATATTTGCTGCTTTTTCTGCGTTTCATAATTATCTTGCAACCGAGAGTAAACTATATAAGAGAAAAGATGAGGGAAACACATTTAACGCAGTTGATATTTTATGAAATAAAAATAATATATCAAATAGTGATATAAAAATAGACTGATATACGTTCCGAATTTTATTAAATTTTAAATTTGATTCCCAAAATAAGATATAACTAATGAAAAAGTTCGAAATACCCCAGCAATATCGAAGTTCGTTCATAGCGAAGATTAAAGATTCAAGGAATGTTAATGATCCAAGAAAAAAAGACTTTACTCCTGTGCAATTGGATTTTGGTCCCGTTAGATTTTATATAGCACGGCATTTCGGTTTTTGTTACGGTGTTGAAAATGCAATTGAAATTTCATATAAAACGGTAGAGGAAAATTCTGGCAAAAGAATTTTCCTCTTGAGTGAAATGATTCACAATCCCGGGGTAAATACTGATTTGATGAGCGCCGGAGTTAAGTTTTTAATGGACACTCGTGGAAATCAATTAATCGATTGGAACGAATTACACCCGGATGATATTGTAATTATTCCGGCTTTTGGTACAACAATAGAAATTCAAGAAAAATTAAACCAATTAGGAATTGACCCTTATAAATACAATACAACCTGTCCGTTCGTGGAAAAAGTCTGGAACCGGGCTTCACAGTTGGGTAAAAATGATTACACAATAATAATTCATGGAAAGAATACCCACGAAGAAACACGTGCAACTTTTTCTCACAGCGTGCAAAATTCTCCTTCGTTAATTATCAAAGATCTTGAAGAGACGAAATTTCTCGCTTCATGTATTTTAGGAGAAAAAAGTGCTGTGGATTTTTATTCTTTTTTCAAGGACAAGTTTTCGGACGGCTTTGATGCGGGAAAAAATTTACAAAGAATAGGAGTTGTTAATCAAACTACAATGCTTGCAACCGAAACACAGGCTATTGCGGATTACTTAAAAGAAACAATGGTAAAAAAATACGGGACGGAAAATTTATCTCAACATTTTGCCGATACCAAAGATACACTATGTTATGCAACTAATGATAACCAGGAAGCGACCTATGGATTACTCAATCAAAAAGCAGATTTTGCTATTGTGGTGGGCGGTTATAACAGTTCTAACACCGGTCATATTGTTGAATTGTGTGAAGAAAAAATAAAAACATATTTTATCTCTTCCGCAGATAAGATATTATCCAAAGTGAAAATAAATCATTTTGACATTCATTATAAAGAAGAAAAAGTCACTTTGAATTATTTCCCCAGTAAAAAACCGGTTGATATACTTTTGACCAGCGGTGCCTCCTGCCCCGATGCAGTAGTAGATCAGGTTTTACAAAAAATTGTCTCCTTTTTTGATGAAGCTAAAAGCATCGATACCGTCCTGAGCAAAGTATTATCGATTGACTAATTAGTATCTTATTAAATTAGTTGTTATTATATGGTGTATTGGGTAAATTTGTAAATTATAATTAATGAAATGAAGTAAAAGTTATGAGAGCTATAATACCGGTCGCCGGAATCGGCAGCAGATTAAAACCACACACATATTCAACACCAAAAGTATTGTTAAACGTTGGCGGTAAACCTATCCTGTCACATATTATTGAAAAACTGCTTGATGAAGGTGTTGAAAAGGCGACGTTTGTTATCGGGCATCTTGGTGAAAAAATAGAAGAGTATGTGAAAAATAATTATTCGCAATTAAAATCAGATTTTATAGAACAATCTGAAATGGAAGGGCTCGGGCATGCTATTTATACCGCCATTCCTACATTTGATGATAAAGAAATATTCATAATTCTAGGCGATACGATATTTGACGTAAATCTTAAGGATGTTTTTTCAAAAAAACAGAATGCATTAGGGGTTAAAAAGGTAGAAGATCCTAGGCGTTTCGGAGTAGCGATATTAGAAAACGGTTACATTAAAAAATTAGTTGAAAAGCCTCAAACATATGTTTCAAATCTTGCACTGGTGGGGCTTTATTATATTGCTAATTCCGGTGCATTGGTAAAAAGCTTAAATCTATTAGTAGAAAAAGATGTACGAACTAAAGGTGAATTACAACTTACAGACGCACTACAGTTTATGATTGACTCCGGGGAGAAAATTTCAACTTTTCCGGTAGAAGGATGGCATGATTGCGGTAAACCGGAAACACTGTTATCTACTAATAAATTTCTCCTGGATCAAAAAAGTGTCGGCAAAAAATTTGATAATGTTGTAATAAATCATCCCGTTTTTATTGCCGAAGATGCCGACATTAAAAATTCGGTTGTTGGTCCTTATGCAACTATTGATAAGAACTGTAAAATTGAAGATTGTATAATCAGGAACTCCATTGTTGGTTCAAATGCGGTTGTGGTTAAATCACTTCTTGAAAATTCGATAATTGGGAATAATTCGGTAATTAAAGGTAATTTTACCAGGTTAAATTCGGGTGATTCATCCGAGATAGATTTTTATTAATTAAACAACAAAAAATAGAAAGTTACTCATATGTCATATCTGTTTACTTCAGAATCCGTTTCAGAAGGGCATCCGGATAAAGTTTGTGATGCTATATCCGATGGTGTGCTAGATGCAATTTATGCCCAAGATCCTAATGCGCGTGTAGCGTGCGAAACTTTTGTCTCTACTGGTTTGGTCTTAGTTGGTGGCGAAATTACAACTAATGCTTACATTGAAGTTCCCGATATCGTTAGGAAGACCGTAAAGAATATAGGTTATACCCACGCAGAATATAAATTTGATTCCGAATCATGTTCCGTATTAAATGCAATTCACTCACAGTCTCCGGATATTGCGATGGGAGTCGATAAAGGCGGAGCCGGAGATCAAGGAATAATGTTTGGTTATGCATGCGATCAAACTCCTGAGTATATGCCGATGCCTATTATGTATGCTCATAAACTTGTTAAAAAGCTGGCTGATATTAGGAAGAAAAATATTGCGTTAATGCCTTACCTTCGTCCTGATTCTAAATCACAGGTAACAATTGAATACGATGATAACAATAAACCTGTTAGAGTTGACACAGTGGTTGTTTCAACCCAGCACGACGCTAAGGTGAAGCAGAAAAAAATAAAAGAAGATATTATTGAGAAAGTTATTAAAAAAGTTATCCCGGCAAAATATATTGATAAAAAAACAAAGTATTTTGTTAATCCAACAGGAAGATTTGAAATTGGCGGACCTCACGGAGACAGCGGTCTGACAGGTCGAAAAATTATTGTTGATACATACGGAGGATGGGCTCCGCACGGCGGCGGTGCTTTTTCAGGGAAGGACCCTTCTAAAGTTGACCGGAGTGCTACTTATGCGGCAAGACATATTGCAAAAAACATTGTGGCTGCTAAATTGGCAGGCGAGTGCCTCGTTCAAGTTGCATATGCTATCGGTGTTGCAAAGCCTGTTTCCGTCTTTGTCAATACTCATGGAACAGGCGTAATTCCCGATAAAGAAATTTCTAAAATGATTACAAAAACTGTTGATTTAACTCCCAAGGGTATTATTGAGAGATTGCAATTAAGAAGGCCTATATATCAAAAGACAGCAGCATACGGTCATTTTGGAAGAAATGAAAAAGAATTTACCTGGGAGAAATTGGATTTGGTAAATGATTTTAAGAAATATGCATGAGTCTTATTATTTAAGCCGGATACAATTAAAAATTTGGAAATATAAACTTTTAAGATTTGATGGATAATTAAGTTTTTAATAAAAATGAAAGAGGTAACAAATGAGTGAAGTAATTGAAAAGCAAAGCTCGGAAAAATTAAAATATAAAGTAAAAGATATATCCCTGGCAGACTGGGGTAGAAAAGAAATAAAGTTAGCTGAAGCAGAGATGCCCGGTTTAATGTCTCTTCGTGAGGAATACAGTGATAAGAAACCTTTAAAGGGTGCGCGGATTGCAGGCTGTTTACATATGACTATTCAAACCGCTGTATTAATTGAAACGCTGGTTGAACTTGGCGCCGAGGTACAATGGTCATCCTGCAACATATTTTCTACCCAGGATCATGCTGCTTCTGCTATAGCCGCTGCCGGTGTTCCTGTTTATGCATGGAAGGGTGAAACATTGGAAGAATATGAATGGTGCATAAAACAGACTTTATTCTTCGGCGAAGAAAACAAACCGTTAAATATGATTCTTGACGACGGTGGTGATCTTACTAATATGGTAATTGATAATTATCCGGAATTAGCCTCCGGCGTAAGAGGACTTTCCGAAGAAACTACGACAGGTGTACATAGATTATATGACAGAGTGAAAAAAGGGACACTTCCCATTCCGGCTTTTAATGTAAATGATTCTGTGACAAAATCTAAATTTGATAATAAGTACGGCTGTCGTGAATCTTTAGTGGATGCTATACGCAGAGCCACAGATTTGATGTTAGCCGGTAAAGTTGCGGTAGTTTGCGGGTTCGGTGATGTAGGGAAAGGCTCGGCTGAATCTTTGGCTAATGCAGGGGTGAGAGTAATAGTTAGTGAAATCGATCCTATATGCGCACTCCAGGCTGCAATGAGCGGTTTCCAGGTGAAAAAGTTGGAGAGTGCTGTTCAAGAAGCCGATATAGTTGTAACCGCTACAGGTAACTGCAATATTGTTAATGAAAAACATTTCCGGAAAATGAAACATAATGCTGTGCTTTGTAATATTGGTCATTTTGATAATGAAATCGATATGGCATGGCTGAATAAAAATTTCGGTGATTCAAAAGATACCATAAAACCTCAAGTGGATAAATATACCATAGACGGAAAAGATATTATTGTTTTAGCGGAAGGAAGATTGGTTAATCTTGGCTGCGCAATGGGGCATCCTTCTTTTGTAATGTCAAACTCATTTACAAATCAAACCTTGGCTCAGATTGAACTTTGGAACAATCCGGATAAATATGAAAACAAAGTTTATGTTTTGCCAAAGCATCTGGATGAAAAAGTAGCTTTTTTACATTTAGCAAAGCTTGGCTGCGAATTAGATACTTTAACACCGGAACAAGCAGAATATATCGGAGTGCCCGTAAACGGTCCGTTTAAACCGGATTATTACAGGTATTAATAATTATTCGTTGCTGTTATTTCAGGGCTTGTATTCTGCAGGCCCTTTTTTGTTATCAATTTTATAATCGATACGATAATAATAACAATGTTAATCCGATTAATTTTTGAATAACGGTGAACGATGGTTTGTATGTTTGTAAGTATAATGAAATTTCTGGAGATTTTAACCCCGGTGAAATACCTGAAGAATTTAACTATAATATTAAGAAGCCAATCTTCCTGAACTTCCTCATTTACGTTTCAATAAATCTATTACTGCATCGTCTAAATTCTCAAACTTAAATTCGAACCCGGCATCCAAAAGTTTTTGCGGTTTTATTCTCATCGAAGCAATTATAGCATGAGTAACTTCACCGGCAACAATTTTTAAAACAAATTCCGGCACTTTGAATAGGGAAGGGCGGTGAAGAACATTTCCCAGAGTCTTAGCAAATTCTTTCATCCTTACAGGATTTGGAGACGAAACATTTACTGGTCCTTTAAGCTGTGTATAATCCAAAGCAAAAATATAAACTCGAACGAGGTCCTCTATATGAACCCAGGAAAACCACTGGTCACCGTTTCCAAGGGGTCCACCGACAAAAAATTTGAAGGGCAGCAGCATTTCTTTTAAAGCTCCTTCTTCAGTACTTAGTCCGGGACTAGTCCTGATACTGACCCGCCTAACATTTGAATTTTCAACTTTAGCTGCTTCGGATTCCCATTGTTTGCAAACATCTGCGAGAAAATCATTTCCTGCCTCAGAATTCTCATCCAATATTTTTTCGCCCTTATTACCGTAATAATTTATTCCTGATGCACAAATAAAAATCTCGGGTCTGTTTTCTGATTGTTCGATGGCTTTAACGAGGTTTCTTGTACTTATAATGCGGCTGTCATAAATTTCTTGCTTATAACTTTCAGTCCACCTTTTACCGTTTATATTTGCCCCGGCTAAGTGAATAACTGCGTCTACACCGTTCAGCTTACTTAGCCAAATCTCCGTTTTTCTATAATCCCATTCTACAACCTCATCCGCATCCGGAAAAATTTCTCTGCCTTTAACAATATCACGCGTAAAAATTATTATGTGTTCTTTTCTTCTAATTAACTCTCCGGCTAATCTCTTACCGATTAATCCGGTAGCCCCGGTTATGATGATTTTTCGATTCATAAATAATTCGATTAGTATTATCAATTCTTCCAATATTACAATATATTTTAACTTAAACCAATTAACAATAGATACAATCAAATTAAAGTATTCATTTTTTATTGAATAATATTCTGTTTGAATATCGGAGAAAGTTCATAATATAAATTCAAGTAAAGCATTTTTTATCATATTTATTGTAAGTATTATAATTATCTGCTTTCCAATTAAAATCAAACAAAAGTGTAATCTTGAAAAATAGCTCCCTAATCGGGTAGTATTTAAGATAAAAACTAATTATATCCTATCTAAAACACTGTATTTATGTAGTACTACATATCTTGACAATATTATATTTTCTATAAATAAACAATAATATTAGGCGAAGCAGAGTCAATTATACTTCAGCAATTTTGGTTAATCGTTATTAATAATTAATGAGGCCCTGATTGAGAAGTAATATCAACTTGATAAATAGATGGCGCTTATATGTCATCAAGTGAAGCCGGGAATATAAAATGTAAAATCTGACGGCAGTAAATTATATAGCGGAGCCTACATTTGCAGTTTGCAGGTTCAAGGTAAGGGAAACGTATTTTAGGCTTTCAAGAAACTTATTTTGTTGAAATAGATAAAAAATTGTCATAATTTATTTTTACCAAATGAAATATAATTGACAATAAGCCCGGTGGATTTCTTATTCATATTATCGTTGTTAAGCTTTCAAAAAGTTTATTGAATAAAAAGATATCATAATAAATATCGAATAAATAAAATAATTTGAAAACTAAAACCCTAAGGAGGGGAGCATGAAGAAACTATTTACTGTCTTATTTGTTTCGTTTATTTGCTTAGCATTTGCTAATGCTCAAACCTGGAATGTTGCCGGTGATTTTAATAGCTGGAATAATCAGGGAAATCCGATGTACGATGACGGTACACATGGAGATATGGTTGCCGGTGACGGTATTTTTTCAGACACCATTCATATATCGAATCCCGGTCGATATGAATGGAAAGCAACTGCATACGGCGACTGGAATACTGTCTTTCCGGGTGCTAATTCATGGATTTACACATCAGTTAGTAACCAATCTGTACTATTTACCATTGATACAAACTCTCATTCGGATAACTGGATGCCTGCAAAGGATATTGTTAATGCGGATGATCAGATAAATCCAACTGATACAATAGTAGCAGTTGGTGATCATAATGGCTGGAATAATGATGATGCATCAACA
Organism: uncultured Ignavibacteriales bacterium; assembly: GCA_963751355.1. GTDB lineage: Bacteria > Bacteroidota > Ignavibacteria > Ignavibacteriales > Ignavibacteriaceae > CAVVVS01. The sequence goes on from CAVVVS010000092.1 coordinate 8,941, forward strand.
ATGATGAAAGATGACGGACAAAACGGGGATGTTGCCGCCGGTGACGGAATCTATACATATCATGCCGTAATTGCCACCGCAGGTACAAATAATTGGAAACCAACTTTAAAAGGTACATGGGATGCCTGGGGCGGCGATAATAGGAGTATAAATTCAGGTAATGCACAATATACTACTTCAACAGATAATCAGGATGTTTATTTTTATCTAAACGTGAATACCGGTAGAATCTTTACTTCTATAGGTGTCCCACTCCCTGTAGAACTTACATCATTTACTGCCTTAGCTTCTGGAAATAGAGTTAACTTAAGCTGGAAAACTGCTACCGAAACCAACAATCAAGGATTCGAAATACAACGATCAAATGTAAACCAAAAGCAAAGTACTGACAATTGGATGAAGATTGGTTTTGTAAGAGGGCACGGCAGTTCCCTATCCCCGCAAAGTTATTCTTTTGTTGATAATAATGTATCATCAGGTTCATATTCATATCGACTAAAACAAATTGATATGAATGGAAGCTTTAGTTTCAGTAAAGTCGTAGAAGTGCAATTAAATCAATTACCCGGCGGATTTGTTTTGGAACAAAATTATCCAAATCCATTTAACCCTACTACTACTATTAAATTCAGCTTTGATAAAAATACCCACGCAACATTAACTATATATAATGCACTTGGGATGCAGGTAAGTAACTTGTTTGATGGTAATGTCGATTCGGGGAAAATGTATAGTATCAATTTCAATGCAGCAAATTTATCGAGTGGAGTGTACTATTATAAATTATCCAGTGACTCAAAGACAGTAGTTAAGAAGATGCTGCTACTTAAATAATAGAAACATTTCAAAAACAATGATAATAGCAGGTCAACTTAGCAAGTTGACCTGCTATAATTTCAGTTGTTCCCTCATTTGCAAATCTTCTCACATAAAATTATGAACTTTTCTTAAAATATCAACTTATAATTTCTGATTCCATAAAATCGCAATAATTAGAAATGATCAATAATTATTAAAAAAAATAATTGTGAAAGTTGAAATTATCTCCTAATTCCATTATATTAAAAAAGTTAGGTACTGCTGTCAAAAAGGGAAGCCTCAAATTTAAAAATCTAAAACTATTTTCTAAAAACGAATAATGATTGTTTCATCATTAAAATATTTGGTATACCCGCCGTCGAATAAAGAATATTAATCCAATAAAAGTGGGAGGAGAGATGCGTAGAATTACACTCATCATCGTATGGATATGTTTACCTTTTTATACTTGTCTAAATTATGCACAAACATTTGAGGAAAATTTCAATTACCCGGTTGGGGCTTTTGATACACTTAGTTCTAATTGGGTTGGTCATTATTCCGGCGACTCTGCTCATGTAGTTTCAGGAAGTTTGACCTATTCAAATTACTCTTCTTCAGGTATTAGTAACATGCTGCTTATAGACAGTAGCGGTAGAGATTATAGACACAGTTTTACGAATATCAATTCAGGTACTATCTATTGGAGTTTTTTACTAAAAGTAATAGATAATGCATCTCTACAAAGAGTTTCTGCCTCAGGTGATTATTTTATAAATTTTCAAAAAGGAAGTTCAGGAATTGGATTATTGGATATTCATGAAGGCACTAATATCAATGCCTATCAATTGGGTTTACAAAAAAACAGTAAATCAACCACAAACTATTTAACTTCGAAGCAATTAAGTTTTGGTCATACGTATTTAATTGTACTCGCATATACGTTCAATACAGGGGACACTACTGATGATGAAATTAAATTATGGATTGATCCGTCTCTTGCAGGAACAGAACCGGCTCCAGATTTAATCTGTACAGATACACTAACTGATGCAAGCTATCTAAATGAAATTCAAATACGACAGGGAACGCATACACCCAATGCAGATATTGACGGCATAAGATTATCACAATCATGGTCAACAAGTGCGCTGCCTGTTGAGTTAAACACATTCACTGCAAATGTAAATGATCAAAATGTCCAATTAAATTGGTTAACATCTACTGAAATTAATAATTACGGTTTTGAAGTTCAGCGTTCCGCTTCATCTAATTCTAAAAATTATTCTTGGAATAAAATTGGCTTTGTTAAAGGTAACGGAAATAGTAACTCCGTTAAATATTATTCTTTTATCGATAATAATATCCATACCGGGAAAAATGATTACCGATTAAAGCAAATTGATAACGACGGACACTTTTCTTATTCAAAAATTGTTGAAGTAAATTTACAAGTTCCGGCTAATTATAAATTAGTGCAAAATTACCCAAATCCTTTTAATCCATCGACAACTATAAAGTATATGATACCAAAAGCTTCACATGTTAAAATAACCATATTTAATTCGTTGGGGAAAAAGGTGAAAACATTGATTGATAAATTTAAGGAACCCGGGAGTTACTCAATCAGATTTACATCGGATGAGTTAAGCAGCGGTTTATATTTTTACAGGCTTGAAGCGGGCAGCTTTTCTCAAGTAAAAAAGATGATATTATTGAAATAAATCGTCACGGTTGAAGTTCCCGCTAATATATACGCATTTTAACGACTAATTCCATTTTCATAATAGAATGCTATTCACCCTGTAAAATGAGAATTTCAATTTTGCAGATTGATATTATGAAGTAAACATATTATGATCGACTTTACATAATCTTGGTTCATAATTCAATAACAGCGGAAAATTCTATTCAATGATATACGAACGCTGGTAGGCATACTTACAAAATTTTTGCAGGCGATATGAATAGCGGATTATGTCTTTATAAATTAGAAGCAGGATCTTTTCTGAAAGTCAAAAGGATGCTGTTGATCAAATAATTAAGGAGGGTTAAAACAATAAATAATAAAATATTGTTTATCCAGCTAACTCTTTCAGTTTCTTAATATCTCGAATAAATATTTTTTTACCGTCAACCCGGATTACTTTATCGTCCTGAAGCTTTTTTAAAGATCTAGAAAGCGTTTCGGTAATAGTGCCGATGATTGAAGCAACATTAGCTTTTGAGATTGATAGTTTAACAAACGGTTCAGTCAATTTTATTGTCCCGTTTTGGTTTATTTCGTCAATAAGATATTTTGCAAGACGATCAGACACTTCTTTAAGTGTTATATATTCAATCTTTTTACTCATTTCTCTTAAACGTTTTGCAAAACCCGCAATGATTTTTAAACTGATATCATGGTTATTCTTTATCAATTCAATAAATTCATTTTTCGGGATGAAAAGTAGCAAACATTCATCTATTGCCTGAGCATTTGCGGGATAATTCCCCCCTTCAAACAAAGGAACATCTGCAAAAGGCTGTGGTGGTTTAATTATATGCAGAATAACTTCCTTTCCGGCAGTTGAAGTTTTATAGACCTTCACCCTGCCTTTCAAGGCTATATAAAAACCTTTATATGCATCATTCTCAATAAAAATAATCTCATTTTTTGAATAGCCAATTACTCTGCTAATTCCCATTATCAGTCTTAATTGTTCAATATCAAATGCGGAAAATAACGGTAAATCTTTTAATGTTTCTCTTTTATTTATTTTTTGTCCATTCATTTATTATTTTCAAATATAAAGAATAAGATAATCATTTAATAAAAAATATTGTAATAATAATCTATCTTAGCATATAAAAATTTGCTTTACGAATACTTAAAATGATAAATAAAATTCTTTTATCTAATGAGAAAAACTACAGATAATTATATTACAAAAGTAAGATTGCTCAGTGACCGAATTTTATAATTATTATTACTTTTGGAGTACGGGGGTACTAGTCTCTGCGAAACCGTTCATAATTTGAATTACATTTAATTTGATTTTACTCACTCATTATTAAGTATAATATTGGTTTATTCAAATGAAAAGGGAGCTATTCTCGATTAAATCCTGTAAAAATATTAGGAGCAAAGATGGAAAAACATGAAATTCGGCAAAACAAAGCCACAAAAGAATGGGTGATTTACTCTCCCGCAAGAGATAAACGACCCTCGGATTTTAAACGCGAAAAGAAGAAAAATAAATTACCTGAAACAGATCCGCATTGTCCGTTTTGTATTGGCAATGAAAGCGAAATAAATTCTATTGTGCTTGAGATGCCTTCTGCAAATAATTCAAGCTGGCAAACGAGGGTTATTCCAAATAAATATCCTGCGTTAACTAGGGAAGGGGAGCAGGAGAGAATATCATCGGGGTTTTTCGTTTCAATGAAAGGCTACGGAATTCATGAAGTTATTATTGAAAGTCCTAGGCATAACAGCGATATAGCGCTAATGTCGTCGGAAGAATTAAATATTCTGATAGAGACATACCACAGGAGATATACCGACGCAATGAAAGAACGCAGGAATATGATGCCAATAATTTTCAGAAATCACGGTGAACATGCCGGAACATCGCTGTTGCATCCGCACAGCCAGTTAATTATAACGGGATTCGTCCCTCATCATGTTAGGTGGCGTGAAATAGAAGCACAAAGATACTATGATGAATGGGGTCGATGCGTTTTTTGCGACATGTTGAGACTAGAGAAAATTGATGGTAAAAGAATTCTATTTGAAAGTGAGTATATGACCGCATTTATTCCGTATGCAGCAGAAGTACCTTTCGAAATTTGGATTATGCCCAAGATTCACCGTTCGGATTTTGGAAAAATCATTGACACAGAAAAAAATAGCTTAGCTAAGGCGCTTAAATTTGTGCTGGGTAAACTTTTCAATAAACTTAATGATCCGGATTATAACTACATAATTAATACTGCCGCCAGGTATGAAACGGGCAAACCGCATCTACATTGGTATTTGCAAATAAGACCGAGGTTAACAACAAGAGCCGGTTTTGAAATCGGATCGGGAATCAGTATAAATCCAACAATTCCGGAAGAGAATGTCAAATTTTTATTTGAAAAAGACTAATCGGGTTTATGGCATAATGGAAAGTGTGGTCCTAATAATGATTTTATTATTAGGGCCAAATGTATCTGGTATATTTTAAGGCAAGAAAGTACTATGACTTTTACATTAAAAGAAGATTGATTTCCTTTATCTCTTTTTTCGCGTCGATTTTTAAATAATATTTAAGTGCACTTTGTAAAAACTTTTTGCTTTCTTCAATTTTGTTCATGGCTTCATACAATAGACCCAATTCATATTCAGTATCCGCCTTATTCAGTTCATTGCCCAGTTCATTATTTATTCTTAAACTAGTTAATAAGAAACTTTCGGAGTGCTCATAATCTTTCATGTTCTTTTGAATTATACCTTTAACTTTGTATAAATCTGCAATAGTCAACTGGTCATTAATTTTATGAGCAATCTCCAGCGCTTTATCGGCAAAACCTTGAGCAATTTGAAAATCTCCGATTTTCGAGTAAATATATGCCTTCCCCAAATATGACATTCCCAACGAAGGAAGATACCCTATTTTCATGGACGTTGAAATACTTCTGTTGAATTCCGTCAATGCAGGCTTGTACTCCTCCTTTTTGGTGTACAGCATACCTAAATTATGTTGAATTTCTGCAATCCTCTGTAGATTACCTATTTTTTCAAAATTTGCCAAGGCTCTCAGGTAGTACGTTAGAGCAGTATTCAGATCACCCTGAATATTGTTGATAATTCCGAGGTTCATTGCAATCGTTCCTGCAAGTGCATTGTCTCTCGTTTTGTTTAATAGGGACAAACTTTTTTCGAAATGATTTCTAGCTTTCTTAAGACTACCGAGGTCACCGTAAATCGTTCCTAAAAGATTTTCACACCTTGCACAACCGCTTTTATCATTCAATTTTTTGAATAGATTGTTTGCTTGACGAATATAATTAAAAGAAATTTTCCATAAAGCTTGCCTGCTGAATATCTCACCTAACGCTAATAATGCATTAGCCCCGATATGTTTAAATCTATTATCCGATTTTGTGTGCGAAATAATTTGTTCGTAAATATTAACCGCAGAGTTCAATTCACCGATAACAATGGCAAATTGGCCTAGTTGTAATAAAAGATCGAGAAATTTATTTTGATCTAAATTATTCTGACCATAGGTGATGAGAAAATCTATCTTAGAATATATTTGAAAGTTAGACTCGATATTAAGTGATATTTGTCCATTATTGATTCTGCCAAAAGATGGTTGGGGTTCGGATTTTGACGTTGTTCTATTTCGAAACACCTTGGATAATTCCAAAATTTTATTCTTATCAAAGAATGTTTTCAAAATATCGTTGAGAAGTTTCTCTCTTTTTTTACTTATTGAATCCAAAATATTTTTACCTATCAATTAAAAAATTATTAATCAAGTATCTATTTTTTTATGATTTCAAAAAGGTCCTTTCATATAGAATTCCAAATTTTAATAATGGAATTAGATATTTGAGTATCACTTATTTATTTAGCAAAACCATATCTGGAAAAATGATAAATATTTACACCGGAAACTGATAATATGCCTTTCTTTTGATCAACTTTTACACCATTATTTTTTATAGGTACTATTGTACCGCTATCATCTATATATACAAACTTGATCTCACGCTTTGCATACTGTTCTAACTCTGTTGATGATAAACCGGTAAAAGCGACATTTAGACGTAATTCTTTTTTAAATACCATGCTTGGTGAAAAAGTGAAAGTTGCATAACCGGGATCCGAAGTCATTGTAATGTTTACCAAAGGATCATCGAAAGCTCCTTTGGGTACTTTCAGTTCAGCATTTATTGTTACCAGGTTTCCGTCAATGCTTGTGTACGAATCGGACAGTTCAATTTTTCCGCCTTTGTCTACACCGATAATTTTAGAACTAGATTTATCTTTCCTTAGCGTGATGTTTGAGTTTTCCGGTAGTTTTAGTAGTTGCATCGGGTGAGATTGCTCAGGCTGAACCGAATTATTTGTCGCTTTATTAAAACAACCGAATACTGCAATACTTAAAAAAACAATTAAGAGGAGTTTGAAATATTTCACGATAACCCCAACTTTTTTGGAAAGAAAAATTTTAACTAGATGATTGAAAAACGCACACTATAGATCTATAAGTTGAAATTGAGATAATGTAAATTAATCTCTGTATTTTTTCCCCAATGTTCGTGCCATATAAGCATTTGTAATTATTACTGTTATTTTATTCCACAATCAAAGGTTCGAAAATATTTATTTTACGGGTGCCGTAGTTTTTCCCGATTCATTTTGAGAAACTGTACTAATGTGCTACATTGATAATTGAAGGAGAACCTATAAAAAACATAGATTTAAATCTTTCAATTAATTTTTAAATATTTGTTTATTTATTCTTTTATGGTATGACTTTTAAAGTATTTAAAATAAAAAAGCGGAGAGTTATTAGAATGAATTCTCCGCTTTTAACTTAAAATTTGAAATATTATTTAACATGTTTATTATTTAGCAAATCCATACCTGGAAAAGTGATCTATTTTTGCGCCCGATACTGACAATGTGCCGGTGGAAGGTTCAACTTGTATTCCGTGATTCTTAATCGTTGTCATATTACCGTAATTATCAATATATACAAAAGTGATTTGATGATTAGCATATTCATTTAATTCAGTCGAGGATAAACCGGTGTAAGTAACATTTAGTTCTAGTGGTTTATTAAATACCATATTTGGGGAAAAGCTGAATGTTGCAAATCCTTTATCAGCAGTTATAGTAATTTTTACGGATGGATCGTCAAAAGCTTTTGCCGGAACAATTAATTCGGCATTGATTGTTACCAAATTTCCATCACTGCTTGTATAAGAATCAGACAGAAGTATTTTCCCGCCCTTGTCGACACCTATAATTTTAGAATCAGAACTTTCTTTCCCTAATGTGGTGTTAGAACGTGCAGGAAGTTTTAATAGCTGCTTCCCTTGAGATTGTTCCGGCTGAACCGGATCATTTATTCCGCTATTGGAACAACCAAATACCGCAATGCCTAAAAAAACAATCAAAAGAAATTTTAAAGATTTCATAAAAACACCTAACTTTTTTGAAAAAGATTTTATATGTATAATATTGAATATCGTAACTTGTAAATTCATTATTTGTAATCGAAATATTATAGCCCAATCTTTATGCCAAATGAAAAATTGTGATTTTAACACCTTTTCGATAGACAATAATTAATACCGGAAGATACTTCGTTAATTAGACGGTAAAAATTACCGCTCCAATGTAACCACGTGATGAAACTCAAATCATTAAGAACATTAAAAGAGGAGTTAGATTTATTGACTAATCCATTATACAATCATAATTAAAGGGAGGTTGCTTTAGTTCAATCGGAATGCATTGTGCAGAGCTAATAAAATGATAGCCTTTTAGGCTTTAAAATTTTTTTATTTTGTGATATTTAACCGCATGATTAAACCCCCGGGAAATAATGTGATAGGAAAGCACAAACCTGCTAAAATTTCCTTTTTTACGCCGGAATACTAATCTTTTAGGGTATATCAACTATTTAATAATTTTTGAAATAGCTTTAAATTCCTCTGTACCGCTGTATTCCAGAAGTTCAAAAAGTATAGATTCTGTAGTGGTAATTTCAGCACCATGAGCTCTCATTCTTTCAAGTGCAAATTTGTAATCCGGTTCATGCCTCGAAGAAACGGCATCGGCAGCAACGTTACACTGGAATCCATTGGCAATAAGATCGAGTACCGTTTGCTGTACGCATACATGAGATTCGATTCCCCCGATAACTACCTGATTAACATTATTATCTTTTAATCTAGTAAAAAAATTAGAAGCGCCAAAACAACTGAAAGACATTTTTTGAATTGCACTTAATCCTTCAAGTTCTTTTTGAAGCCGTGGAGTTGTACTGCCCAATCCTTTGGGATATTGCTCGGTATAAAAGATAGGTATATTCAACAGTTTAAAACCTTTTATTAATTTCAATGCATTTTGGATAACCGTTTCCGGCTTCTGCATAACCTTTAATATCCTTTCCTGGATATCAATAAGTAAAAGAGATGTGTTTTCTCTTACTAAAATCTTCGGATTTCTCCCCATGACTCGTTCCATAATTTCTCCTAAGTTATTCTAATAAATTGGATCCATCCCATATTTACCACAAGCATACATCATCAAAAGAGAAGTTAGATCAACTAATGCCTTTTTTTGGTCTTCACTATAAATTACCAAATCATAAACCTCTGCAACAAACTGCATATTCCTTAATATTTTTTTTAATTCACTATAAGTGGGTAAGCCATGCCAATTAGCAATCTCGGCTACTAGAAGTTTTTCGTGCCTTCTGAGAAATTCCGCAAAAGATATTGTCCTTTTTGAATGTGCTGTTCTAGGTCTGCAAATTGCAATTAGATCATTAAAAAAGGTATCCCATTTTTCGGCAAGTTCTTTATTCCTATCGCGCATTACATAACGGGCTTTTTCCAATGAAAAGTTTGCTTTAGTAGACGGCTTAACGTTTGGGATAAGAGCATACCCGTCATAGCTAATATAATTAGTTTCTTCATCGACGTATTTCCACCGTTTTGCGAGTTGATTGTGGGATAAAATTACAATTACTTTATCCAAAGCACTATCAACCACAATAAATTTTCCCTGCTGTTCATTTATTACTGTTACCCAATGTTCCCAGCTATCTACGCTAAGAATGCAAGGTAATCCCTGCTTTAAATGATTCGTAAGAACTTTAATTGACTCTTCGGGAGTTTCCCGCCTAAAATATTTCATCTTACAATTAAAACTTTTAGCCGCTTTTGCCAAACCAATTTCATCTGTACCATACCACCAGGTGCTGCCTGCACGTTTCCCGATTTCTCTTTCGTTTTCAAATCTTCCTATCATTATTAAGGCGTATTTTAATGCGAACGGTCCGCATTGGTATTTGTAAGGTTGTGGATAAAAACTCATAGTATTTCAGATTGCGTTTGTTCAGTAATTTAAAAAAATTATAACAACTTATACATCTAAAAATTTTACTTAAAAAGCAATTTTATTTATTTTTATTTTTATGAACAATAAAAAATTAAAAGTAGCCGTAGTATTTAATGAGTCTAATCCAGAAATGTACGTAAAATCGGAAGAGGATAATACCAAGCTTGAATTTGTACCTTATTTTGAGGTGGAAGATTTGACTCCGATGGAAGAATATGAAATATTAGCTAAAAAACTCACGAATGTTGGGTTTGAATCTTATTCTTTAAACATTAATGACGATATTTCTGTACTTCTTAAAGATATCAAAAAAAACAAACCCGATGTTATTTTCAATTTTATGGAAATCTACAAGGATAATTCGAGGCTTGAGATGAACATTGTGGGTTTACTGGAATTACTGAAAGTTTCATACACCGGAGCTCCTCCTATGGCTTTGGCAAACTGCCAGAGTAAAATTCTGGCTAAAAGAATATTAAATTCGGTTGGGATTAAAACTCCGAGGTTCATTGTTTTCAAGAAACCTCTAAAAAACTACAAGCACGGTCTTAACTATCCCCTAATTATTAAACCCGCTTTTGAAGATGCCAGTGTGGGAATTGAGAACGACTCGATTGTAAAAAATAGACGGGAATTGAACGAGCGAATCAACTATGTACTGCATTATTTTGTGCAGCCTGCCCTGGTGGAAGAATTTATTGACGGCAGAGAATTAAATGTTGCGGTAATGGGGGATAAAAGGTTGAGAGCACTTCCAATAAGTGAGATCGATTTTACAGAAATGCCCGACCATTTGCATAATATAGTCAGTTATCAGGCTAAATGGGATCCGCAGCATGAAGCGTATCATAAAACTATTCCTAGTTGTCCTGCCGATATTTCAAAGTCAATCGAAAAAGAAGCAAAGAAAATTGCGGTTAAAGCTTTTAAAACGATGGGGTGCAGAGATTATGCCCGAGTCGATATGCGCTTATCTCACGATAATAAATTATATGTCCTTGAGGTAAATCCTAATCCCGATTTAACCGAAGGAGCAGGTTTTATGCGTTCAGCGGAAGCAGCCGGTTATTCTTATGTGCAAGCTTTAAAAAAAATTGTTGAACTTGCATGGGCTAGGGGTAACAAAAAATCTGCAGATAGCGAGATTTTGTGATATTGAGCCGATGAACACAATCAGTCTTTCCTATATTGAATTATTTAGCTATGTTGATATTATATAAAGTGTACGGAGGAAAAAATGGCTAAATTAGATATAAATATGACTGATGAAGAAATTCAGGTTTTTGTTGAAATTTTGGAATCTGAAATTTCCGACTTACGCATGGAAATTGCGAATACGGATAGTATGGAATACCGGGATAAATTGAAACAAAAAAAGATGGTAATACGAAAAGTGCTCACAAAATTATTGCCGGATAAATAATATCCATTTTAATAAGTTTTAATTTTCAAAAGAACTAAATTGCCTTACCATTAACTATTTATTGAAAAGTTTATTAATAATTCATCTCATTCAATTTTTTAATTGCTTCGGTTAAATTTTTTGATTCCATGTCGGGCATAACTTCGTTACTCTTGGGAAGAGGAAATTTTGTTTTTCCTGTATAAACGATAAATCCTCTACCCCCAATTTGTTGTGCTCCTGCAATATCGGTTTCAATATCATCGCCGATCATTATAAATTCCTCGCCGTCTTCCCAGCCAAGCTGCTTAAGAGCTGATTTAAAGTATAACGGGGAAGGTTTCCCTATCAGAATCGCTTCTTTAGAGGCGGCATATTCTATAGCTTTAATAAATGCACCTGCATCCATTACCAACTTATCCCCGCCCGGTTTCCAAAATTTATTCTTCTGCATTGCTATTAAATCGGCGCCTTCATGAACTTTTCTGAAAATTTCATTCATTACATCATATGTCCATTTTTCACCCAAATCTCCTACAACTACAGCCTGAGGATTAGCATCATTCCTAAACTCTGCAAAATTATTTTTTATCGAATTATTGCAGTACAAGGATATATGAGTGTAATGATCTTTTACATAAGCTAATGCAGCATCAACAGCAGTCATAACCGGGATTCCGAAATCGATATTGTATTTGCTCAGAAAATTTTTTAAGTCAAATGAAGTTCGAAGCGTTGAATTGCTGATTATAAAAGAGGGAATTTTATTGTTCGCAATATATTCAAGAAATATTTTTGCATCGTCAGCGGGATAATGTCCAATTTTTATTATCCCGTCGAAATCGATTAAAATAGGTACCTTATTTTTTACTTCCATTCTAAATAAAAAAGGCGGCTATAAACCGCCTTTTATTTTTGTTTAAATTTGAGCTGTTACTTTAGCAAGTCTTGGATATCTTGCTTGCATTAATTCAAAAGAACCAAACAGAATTGCGATGTAGAATAAATTACCGATAACAGAGTAGCCAAAGAATGGAATACCGGCAGCAAAGCTTTCTATCAAACCTGCCAGGTTTAATGGGTACATAAAGCCTGTTGTCCAAAATGCAAAATTAGTGATTACAAAAAATAGTACAGATGCAGCTACCCCTGCTGTTAATACATTTATTGTTTTCACTCTTCCTCTTAAACCGAAGCCGATTAATACCATAATTGCAAATCCTAAATACACAGCCCAAATTGTGGCATGGAAGCCCAATATCAAATCAGTTAATAACATAGCCACAAACGGAACAATAAATGCGAGTTTTTTATTTGTAAAATATGTACCTCCGAATAATGCCATTGCACCGATGGCAGTAAAATTCGGATAATGAGGGATTAATCTGGTAAAAGCCGCAACCAGTATCATTCCCGTTAAAGCCAGGAATCTAGGGTTAACCAAATTTTTATTCATCTTTTTCTCCTTTATAACTTTTTATTTTTTAGTTAACAAAATTATTTTAATAAAGTTTTAATTTACATATTCATTAATGTTTGAAATATAAAGAATTTATTTACTATTCGAAAACATAACTAAGTGTTATTTCCCTATATTTAACTTCACACCCAAATACCCGGATAATCCGGGAGTGGCGTATCCGAAAATATCTTCATAATATTTATTGAATAAATTTTCGATTCTTCCATAAAGCCGGATTTTTTTTGTCATTTGATATGAACATGCCAGGTTAATTACGGTGTAGTCTGCAAGTTTTACCCTAGCCACACTATATGAGGGATATGTTGTGAATTTTTTATCATCCCGCTGTCCCACAAATACAGCTTCTATATTAAAGCCGGCTTTATTATCCAAATTATAGTTGAAGTCTAAAGCAACTTTATTTTTTGGTCTTCGCAGTAAAGGCTTACCTCCGTCGGTTGTATCCGGACTGGTATCTTTTGCATCGGTAAAAGTATAATTTAAATTTAAGTTCAAAGCAGAGGTGAGATTACCCGTGAGATACACTTCAAAGCCTTTTGTTTCGGCGCTATTAATGTTGATTGTTTTAAATGTACCAGCGTCAAATCCGAATAGGTTAGTAAACTTATTGTTGAAATAAGTGAAACCTGCGGTTATCTGATAATGAAATAAATATTGCTCAATCCCTGCGTCCCATCCGCGACTTTTTTCGGGTTTTAGATCCTGATTGCCGTAAGCGGGATCAAATAAATAAAAAAGGGAAGGTGCTTTAAATCCCGTGCCGTAAGTTGCCCTGATTTTGGTCCCTGTTTTCCAAAAAATATAAGCCGGTGCAATTCTAAAAGTAACAACCGGACCGAATCTGCTGTGTTTGTCATAACGGACACCGGCAGTATTGAAAAAACTGTTTTCAAACTTTAATTGGTGTTGAAGAAAAATTCCTGTAGTAACAGCACTTTTATCCGGGAACACACTACTGGTTACACCGTATATAGATGAATAATAGTAATCGGAATTAGTCATCTCTTTTTCGGTTTCGAGACCGAGAGTAAGTATATTTTGGCTATTTAATTCTATATCGTTCTGCCAATCGAATTTTAACTTATTCCCCTCATAGATACTTCTTGACATGGCATTGTTATAAAGTGTTGAATCAAAACTGTATTTTCTTACATTTCTTAAGAAAGATACTCCGGCTTTCTGTTTCCACATTCCGTCAAACAAATTTAATTCACTTTCTGCCC
>CAVVVS010000093.1:0-14477 GCA_963751355.1 uncultured Ignavibacteriales bacterium
ACCGACAATGCCGGAAATCTCCATGATATCAAAGCCGGCTTCGATACCTCTTTTCGCCGCATCCACGTGCTGCTGAACCATCTCTTTGACTTCGGCCCTGGTCATTTCGTACATGGGTTTAAAAATTCGCAGCCGCTGCGGCACTGTCGAAGGACCGTGACCGCTTTCGACCTCCACGGCGCCGACCCGTCCGCAATCCATCAGCTGGAAACCCGCTACCGCCCGCTGTTCATGGATGGCATCGGCAATGCGCTTTAAGCCGGGGATGAATTTATCGTCCCACGCCGCGGCCTGGCCGACATACCCCTGGCCCTTGCCTGCTTTATCCATGTAGACCCCCTGCATATAGCACAGGCCGCCGACCACGCCTTTGGCTCTCTCCCGCATGTAAGCAACACCGGAGTCGGTGATGTATCCATCACGCCCGTTCAGGTTCTCCTCGGTGGCCGCATATTTGATGCGGTTGGGCACAAGGAGACTGCCGATCTGAATCGGCTTGAACAGGTGCGGGTATTTTTGGCTCCCGGGTAGTCCGAATAATCCCATTCAAATAGTGTTTTTGCCATAACTGCACCCTCCTGCTAGTTTGAGTGATTTGACTTAAAAGCACCAACCATTAGCTCAAAAATATTTTCCAATTCGTCAAAAAGCGAGTAGGACATATCCTTCAGCAGCCAGCGGCTGATAATATGATCCATGGTCCCCACAAATATGTCCCGGGCCGCCCGCGGATTGAGATCCGCCTTCATTTCGCCGCTCTTGCGGCCTTCTTCGAAGATTTCGACGAGATTGGCATAAAAATTCTTAACATTGGAATAAACTTCGGTATTTAAAAAATTGGAATTTGTTTTCAGAAACAGATAAACGATTTTAGCGTCCAGAGGGGATTGCTCCACCCGCCGCATATACCACCACAAATATTTGCGCAGCTTGTTCACGGATCCCTTTACGCCGAATAACTGCTCTTCCAGGTCCCGCACCAGCTCGGAAACCCACAGATCGGGAATTGTCAGAAGCAGATCCTCTTTGCCCTGGAAATAATCGTATAACGCCGCCTCGGAGAGTCCTGCCCGCTTTGAAATATCTACAATAGTGGTCTTCTGGTATCCCTGCTCCGCAAACAGGGTTTTGGCGGAATTGATGATGCGTTCGCGGGTGTGCTCTTTGGAATTGTTTTTGGCCATTGGGTTTTAACCGACATTCATTCGGCAATATGGGGCATATTAATTTAAGCTAATATCTAAGGTTTTGTTATTTATAGTATTTTTATTATAAATGCTGTTCAATTATCTGGAAATTCTGTCTTGCTACGGGGAGGAAATGGTAAAGTATTTTTAAATTTACAGCCTGATTTTCAACTGATATTTTTTAATTCTCAATGGAAATAATTGCGATTAGGTTTTTAACTATTTGTTATTTATAATGATTTATTCAGAATAAATAAATACTTGTCAAATACCTAATAGCATTAGGGAATATCTCTGTCAAGGCAAAACTGGAGGTTGGGAAGCTGGGAGGTTGGGAAGCTGGGAGGTTGGGAAGCTGGGAGGTTGGGAAGCTGGGAGGCCGGGAAGTTGGGAAGCCGGGAAGTTGGGAAGCCGGGAAGTTGGGAAACCGGGAAGTTGGGAAACCGGGAAGCCGGGAAGCCGGGAAGTTGGGAAGTTGGGAAGCAGATAAAGTGTTTTAAAGCCCTAACCCGGACAAGCCGGAATTGAAGATTGAAGATTGAATATTGAATATTTGTGGTATCCTATCTGTTTTATAGGCCGTGGTGGCAGAAATATTTTGCCATAAAATGCAAAGAATTCATTCTTAACGTACTAACAGTGTAGTGGCGCTACATTATGTAAAATCTCGATTATTTCTTCTTGAATTGACGCGTAGGCATAAGGCAGATGAAGATTTTGATGCAGCTTTTTTTTCTGTCTTTCGCAATTTACTGAAACATAATTGATTAAATTCGTTGAAACTCTGTGTGGAGAATAAATTTTTCATTGAATTGTGAAGCGGCATTAAATTTAATTCTTGCAATGCATTTTCAATCGAAATTACACCCTGTCCGTGCAGCAAATTATGTAGTTGCTCGTACTGTCCCGTGGTATCGCGGATTTCTTTAAAATCTAAGCAAATTTTGTACTGATAACCTCCTAAAGAAAAGAACAATCCTTTTTCTGAAACATCCCTTCCGGAAATAATATACTCCAGCCCGCTTTTGTGCTCCCGGTATACATAGTAATAATTATAATGCGGTTTAATATTAAGCGCATCAGCTATTTTGGTTGATATCCGATTATTGCTTTCTCCGGTCGGCACAACTTTTAATCGCGAGTCTTTGATTGTACCGCTGCATTCGTAATAAGAATTATTAAAAAGGACTAAAGCTCTTTCGTCACCCGATTTGTTAGTAAATGCAAATACATTTTCATTTATATCCCCGTTTGAATTAATAAAATCAAAAAAATCGAAATTTTTAACTTGGCTGAAAAGATATCTTTTATTTATTAACGGAAATATTTCTTCTTCATGCCTTTTTACAAGATTTTCGTCCGTAAATTCAGCGTAGTAAGCTTTTTTATATTCCATGCCGTATTTCTCCGAAAAACCTTCAACTTGACCGTGAGCAAACATCGGGAGTCCGGGTAATGTTACCATAAGCATGACAATGCCAAAATATTTATCACCTTTGCCGAATTGGTTGACAGCAGTTTCTTCATCCGGGTTGCTCATAAAATTAACATATCTTTTCAAGATCTCTGGATTAAAGTCGAGAGTATTAGTAATAAGCTCACGGTATTTTGAATTTTCTTCTTTCATCAACATGTGCATAAAAGCACTGTTATATACGCGGTGCATGCCCAGTGTTCTAACAAAATAACCTTCCATTAACCAGAATGCTTCCGCAAGTAAAAGTGTATTCGGAAGTTCGGAATTAATCCTGTCTACAACTTCCCTCCAGAATTCTTTTGGAAACGCATTCTCAAAAGCGTCAGAAGTCATCGCAAAATCAGAACGGGAAGGGATAGCACCTCCGGTTCCGGGCTGCGGAAACCATAATCTTTGAAAATGTTTTTTAGCAAGTGTCATTGCGGCATCAAAACGTATAATTGGAAATTTACGGGCAACATGAAGTATCGTTTGAATGAGCGATTCTCTAACTTCGGGAATTAATAAATTAAGTTGAGCAGTATCATTCCAGGGCATATTTGTACCGTCGTTTCCGTGATAAATATATTTCCTGTCTCCTGTGTAAGCATCTCTCCTTTCAAAAACCACCGCTGCATCGGTTCTTTCATAATATTTGTCTTCAATTCTAATTTCAACCCTGTCATCATCCGACAAATTCGAGCCTAAAAAAGTATATCCTGGAAAAGGCGGATATTCGGATTGAATAAAATAATCCGGTTTTTCAGTAACCCATTTTGAATATATCCCGGTATGATTCGGAACCATATCGCTTGCGAGTCTTATTCCTCTCTGCCATGCTCGGTTCTTCAAATTTTGAAATGCTTCTTCGCCCCCGAGATCCGATGCGATAACATAATCGAACAACGAATACGCTGAAGCTGTTGCTTCCGGGTTCCCGGTCATTTGTTTTATTTTTCTGGAAGCACTGCTTCTTTCCCAGATTCCAATAAGCCAGAGTGCTGTGAAATTCCATCTAGCCAACCGGTCAAGTTCTTCATCCGGAATTTGATCTAATCTGTTAATTTGTCTGCTATATTTTTTTGATAATTGGTCCAGCCACACATAAGTATTTTTTGAAATCATTACTACCTTCGGCATCCAATCGATATCTTCGGTGAAGTGTTCGACTTCAGAATAATAATAACTTTTTTCATCTTCGGTTAATTTTTTGCCTGCTTCCAATTTCGCTCTGAGTTTTCGAAAATATTCTTCGTCAAAATTGTAAAACGGAACAGGAGGAGTCGCTTTTTCACCACCTCCGTGCTGCAGGAACAATTTGATATCCTCTTTAATTAGGTCTTCACCCAGCAGCAATCGATCATTGAATTTCTCATAAATATATACTCCCCAATTTTTTCTTATATATTCAAGCTGTCCTTCAAGATTATAAGGATTGTTAATAATCGGCTTTCGCAAAAATTGAATCAATGGAAGATTCTCTTTCCCGAAAGGTTTTTCCGTAATGAAAAAATTTTCTGTACCGTCGACTAATCTTAAATATTTGGAACTTGCAGCCAGTTTTTTATCAGAATATAATTCTTCCAATGGTACTGCAGCCGGATTGTTATTTTCCAAATTAAGCAGTAAAATTTCTTCAATAATAATTTCCTTATTCGGTTTATTCCCGGAATAACCGGCGAGATAATTTTCTGCATTTATTTTGCCTTTATAAACATCTAGAGGAGGGAACTCGTTTACGTAGGATTTTAGCACCTTATTCAATTCATCGTCGCCGAGTTGTTTTTGTAAAGATTTATAATTTCTTTCCATAACGCCGGGATTTACCTGAGTTTCATAAAGCCTTATTAAGTAATGAAAGATTTCATGAATTAATCCAAATCCGTTCAACAGTCCGGCAGTTACAAAAGGATGATTCATTTTATCCTTTTTTCGTTCTTTATTTATTTTTGCGGAAAGTAACCTTGCCTGTCGAAAATCGGCAATGATTAAATCACCGGTAAGAGAAAAAAGTGTTACATCAAACTCGTATTTGTCTCGGGCTAATTTTGAAATGTGAAATTCATATTTAATCATGATATCCGTGTTCGTTTTTATAAAAGAATATATTATATACCTAAAGTTAAGCAGAAGAAGGAAATTAGGTAACGTTTATACTTATATACTTAACTAAGATAATATAATAAATCATTAATGAAAATGCGGGAATAATTTTGTGATAAGATTTATAACCAGTTCTATCAGAAAAGATTACAAAATAAAGTTAATATGTTCCATGCTTAAATTTTAGAACCGGATAAAAATTATTAATTCAAAAGTATTTGAAATTAACAAAATTAATCGGTTATGATTCTTTTATAAGCGCATCGAGGTATTGTGGAAATTTCTCCTTCCAAAAGAGAAGTTCATGTCCTGCATTTTGGTGCATATCAAACCAATGGTTAACGCTTTTTTGATTTAACAAGTGGGAAATATATTTATTTTCGTTGAGGGAAGAATCCATTTCTCCGATTCCCATGATTATCTTCATTTCCCGGAATTTATCTACATACCAGGGATCCGAGAGTCCGGGAAGATAATCGGGAGGATTATTGAAATAGCAATTATCATCATAAAAACCCATTATAAACTGTTTGATATTAAATGTACCGCCCATTGTAATTAGAGAATCTATGTTATCAGGATGTTTGAATGCTAAATTTAAAGCATGATAACCCCCTAAATTACAACCTGCTACACCGACTTTTACAAAACCGGTTTCGTATTTTGCAAAACCTATTACGTCATTTAATATCATGTTCTCATAATTGATATGATATTTAACGCGTTCACCGGGGTGAATATTGTAATTATACCAGGACTCACCATCAATACTGTCGGGACAATAAATTTTTATTTTACCTTCGTTTAGGTGATGTTCAGCAGCTTCCATAAAACCATTATCTTTAACCGAAAAATATCTTCCTTTTGCTTCAGGGAAAAATATTACCGGGTAGCCACCGTCTCCGAATACAAGCATTTCCATTTCTCGGTTTAGATATTGGCTGTAATATTTGTGATATTCTTCTTTTATAACGTTCATAAAATTAAATTTTAAAAACCTTATTTTTAGAAATAGTGATTGATTATATAAATATCTGCAAAACCGGAAATTATTAAGTTCGGGAAATATATAAATTTATATCATTATATCAAGAAAGTATAATGTAATATAAACAATTCAAAATTCTTCTAAAGCATTATCAGCAATAAAAGTTATAAGCAGAATTTTACCTTCATAAAAATTTGCGTTAATATTATGTTTAGAACAGCATGCCGCATTAAGTTTTTAAATTATGGCAAAATCAAATATTATTCATTGCAAAAGTCAGTACTGCCCAAATAGAATTGTTAACCCTGTTCCAAGCGAAGTCTTATATCGTTGGAAGATTTGGAATGCCATAAAACTTTTGATTTACATTGAAGGGCAATGCAATAGAGAGTAAATTTATAATCAGATTATAAATTGAAATTCTTAGCATAATAAGGTATTTTTGACGTTCACTTATCCATAAATTTAAGCAATTAAACAATGCAGCAGACTCCCTTAATGGCTCAATATAGTAAAATTAAACAATCCCATCCGGACACAATCCTTCTTTTCAGGATGGGGGATTTTTTTGAGACGTTTGAAGAAGATGCAAAAATTGCCGCCAAAGTTTTGGGTATTACTTTAACCAAAAGAGCTCACGGCGCAGCGGAAGATGTTCCACTAGCAGGATTTCCTCATCATGCTATCGATTCGTATCTTCCGAAATTAGTAAGAGCAGGTTACCGGGTTGCTGTGTGTGAACAGGTGGAAAATCCTAAATTTGCCAAGGGTATTGTTAAGAGGGAAGTAATAGAGGTAGTTACCCCGGGTGTTGCTTTTTCCGATAAATTACTAGATCACAAAAAGAATAATTACCTAATGGCTGTTTGCACAAAAGATGATTTTACGGGTATCTCCTTTTGTGATATTTCTACCGGAGAATTTTATGCTTACGAAATTCCTTCTAAATTAATTACTCAACAAATTGAATCCGTATCGCCGTCCGAAATTATAGTTCAAAAAAAAGATAAAGAATATTTAACTTCTTTAATCCAAAAAATAAATCCTTCAATCAGAATTACTAAGCTCGATGATTGGATATTTAATTACGAGTACGCAAAAGATTTACTGATTATGCAATTTAAAACTGTGAATCTAAAAGGATTTGGTATCGAAAATTTTAATGCCGGAATTATTTCATCGGGAGCAGTTTTAAATTATTTACAGGAAACCCAGAAAGCAAATTTATCACATCTTAACAGAGTGTCTGCTTATAATCCATCGGAATATATGGCTCTGGACTATTCAACTAAACGAAATTTGGAAATCACTTTTTCCATGTACGACGGCGGACGCGAAGGTTCTTTAATTTCAATTATCGATAAAACCGGAACTCCTATGGGGGGGCGTCTTTTAAAAAAATGGGTATCATTCCCTTTAATCAAGCTAGAACCGATTTTGAAACGGCAGGAAAGTGTAGATGAACTTTTTAAGAAAAAATCTTTACGAAAAAAGTTACTCGATGAGCTTAAGGAAATTGGTGATCTGGAACGGTTGATTTCCAAGGTGTGCACAGGCAGGGCAAACCCGAGAGAAGTAGTTTCCCTAAAATCATCTTTGAAGAAGATTCCGGCTGTCAAGGAACAGTTAACCGGCATTGAGGGAAAAACATTAATTAACTTGAGAGATTCTCTTTCATCGCTTGATAAACTTGTATCAAAGATTGAAACAGCAATCATCGATTCACCTCCGCTTAATATTAATGACGGGGGAATAATAAAGAATGCCTTTAGTCCTGAGCTTGATGATTTGCGTGACATATCGCTGCACGGTAAAGATTGGATTGCTAAACTTCAAAGAAGCGAAAGGGAAAGAACGGGGATTTCCACATTAAAAGTAAATTTTAATAAAGTATTCGGATATTACATAGAAGTTAGTCATGCGAATAAAGAAAAGGTACCTGACAACTATATTAGAAAACAGACCCTCGTCAACTCCGAGCGCTTCATTACTCCCGAATTAAAAGACTATGAAGATAAAATTCTAAATGCGGAAGAAAAAATCTACGAATTAGAATCCCAGCTATTCAATGAAATTCGGTTAACCGTTGCTGCCGAAGCCGAGCCGATTCAACAAAATGCAAGATTGATTGCAATGCTGGATTGTTTTCTTTCATTTGCGGAATGTGCCGAGCAATATCATTATGTTAAACCTGAACTTCACGAAGGCGATGAAATACTAATTACGGAAGGGAGACATCCTGTTGTTGAAAGGATATTGCCGCCGGGTGAAAAATATACGGCTAATGACTGCATGATAAATAATTCAAGTGATCAAATAATTATTCTGACCGGACCGAATATGGCGGGTAAATCTGTTTATCTGCGTCAAATTGGGTTGGTTGTACTTCTTGCACAAATCGGTTCATTTGTTCCCGCTAAAGAAGCCAAAATAGGTATAGTCGATAGAATTTTTACCAGGGTCGGGGCGAGTGATAATATTACTGCCGGCGAAAGTACGTTTCTTGTTGAGATGCAGGAAGCGGCAAATATAATCAATAATGCGTCCTCAAATAGTTTAATACTGCTCGATGAAATCGGCAGAGGTACAAGTACATTCGACGGTATTTCTATTGCCTGGGCTATTACTGAATATCTCCACGAAAACCCGTCAATCAATGCAAAAACTATCTTTGCTACACATTATCATGAACTTAACGAGATGGCGGAAATTTTTCCGAGAATCAGAAATTATAAAGTTGAAGTAAGAGAATATGATGATAAAGTAATCTTTTTGCATAAAGTGAACAGGGGAAAGGCAGATCACAGTTACGGAATACAAGTTGCTCAAATGGCGGGACTTCCGGTTTTTATTACAAACAGAGCAAAAGAAATTCTTCAGAATCTGGAAAGCAAAGAATTGACACCTTATGAAATTAAAAAAGAAAAATTGAGTAAATTAAAAAGGGAAGATGATAACCAGATCAGCTTGTTCGAATTCAAAGATGATGAAATCAGAGACCGGATAAATGAAATAGAAATTAACAATCTAACCCCGGTTGAGGCTTTAAATAAACTACATGAATTGCAGAAAAAAGTTCAAGAAAAATAAAGCACATTATAGGATAGGTTTTACTTATGACCGCAAGAAATAATTTTAAGATGATGATGTTAGCCGCTTTTTTGTTGAGTGTAGTTTTATACTCATGTGGAAAATCCTATACTCCCCAACAAAAAAAATATATTGACGGAATTCAGAAATTTAGGCAGGAAAAAGACACTGAGATGAAAAATGATCCTGGTTCACCTTTCAATAAAGATCCGGAAGCTCATTTTTCCCCGCTTAAATATTATCCAGTGAACCCGGATTATGTTTTTAAGAGCAAACTCTATAAATATAAAAACATGGATACAGTTAAAGTCATGGGGACTAAGGGAGAGCCCAGAAAAATAGTCCGGTTCGGTTATGTTAAATTTAAGCGTGAAAATAAGGATTATAAATTAAACGTTTACGAAGGCACAACACAATCCGGTAAAGTTTATTATACAATATGGTTCACGGACAAAACTACCGGCGGTGAGACGTACGGTGTGGGCAGATATTTGGATTTTGAATTAAATCCAGATACTGCACATTTATATACTATAGATTTTAATCTGGCATATAATCCTTATTGTGCATACAGTGCAATCTATTCATGCGCTATACCTACAAAAGAGGACCACCTGGATATTGCAATTGAAGCCGGGGAAAAGAAATTTCATTAAATATTATTAATTTATTAGGAGAAAAAAGTGGTAATAGTTCTTGAAAAAAATGTAAATGATACACAAATGGAAAATGTGATCAAGCACCTGGAAGACTTTGGATTTGCCGTTCATAAATCTACGGGTATTGAACAGATTGTTTTGGGAGCCATCGGTGTTAAACCCGATTTTGATATAAGAAATGTTCAAATATTGGACGGCGTTGCAGAGGTTTACCGGATAACCGAACCTTTTAAATTAGCTAGCAGAAGTTTTCAGAAAACTAATACGGAAATTAAAATTGGGGATGTAGTTATTGGTGGAAAGGAAGTTGTAATGATGGCTGGACCCTGTTCGGTTGAGAATGAAGAACAGGTGATGACGATTGCCGAAGTTGTAGCAAACGCCGGCTCAAGAATTTTGCGGGGCGGAGCATTTAAACCTAGAACTTCCCCTTATTCGTTTCAGGGGTTGGGAGAGGAAGGATTGAAATTACTCCGAAAAGCTGCCGATAAGTATAAACTGCTTGTTATCACCGAAGTTATGGAATCGAATCAAATTGATCTGATAAATGATTACACGGATATATTCCAGGTAGGTGCAAGGAATATGCAGAATTTTCCCCTATTAAGAGATCTGGGAAAAACAACTAAACCGATCATGTTGAAGAGAGGATTATCCGCAACTGTAGAAGATTGGCTGATGTCCGCCGAATATATACTTTCGAGCGGTAACCGTCAGGTTATGTTGTGTGAACGAGGAATAAGGACATTCGAAACTTCTACCAGAAATACTTTCGATTTGTCGGCTATTCCTGTTGTTCACAAAAGAAGTCATCTTCCGGTTATTGCCGATCCTTCTCATGCCACCGGGTTCCGGGATAAAGTTATTCCTATGGCCCGTGCAGCAGTAGCAGCCGGAGCGGACGGTCTAATGATCGAAGTTCATAATGATCCTGAAAAAGCACTTTCGGACGGTCCTCAAGCGTTATTGCCTGAACAATTTGTTGAACTTATGAAACAAGTCAAAGCTATTGCTGAAGTTATATCCAGAACTATGTGAGCATCTTATTCCGAATTATATTTTTATCGAGTTTCGGTTTTAACTTTTTATGAAAATAAGACCGGGTAAACTACCAGAAAACATTACTTCAAAATTTTTGAAACTTTGAGTGGTTTATAATTAATGAACAAAAACCAGAAAAAAAAGAAAATATCTATAATTGGATTAGGGCTCATCGGTGGTTCAATAGCAAAAGCTTTAAATAACAGCAAATTATCATATGTCCTGCAGGGATATGATAAAAAAGATATTTTGCAAACAGCCCTTTCGGATACCACCATAAACCGGGCATTGGATTCAATTGAATCTGCGGCGGATTCGGATTTTATTTTTCTTTGTCTTCCGACTGAACTTTCACTTGAAGCATTGGAATTACTGGCTCCTTTAGTGAGCAATTCAACGTTAGTGACAGATGTATGCGGTGTAAAGGGAGTACTCGAAGATAAATGGAATGGACTAAACAGTAAAGGCATGTACATCGGCGGGCATCCAATGACAGGTAAAGAAGCCAACGGATATATTAGCTCAGACCCGTTACTTTTTGAGAATTCTGTTTACATAATTTCCGGTTCCGCACAGCAAAATGAAAAATTGGATGAGTTGGTTAATATCATTAAAAACCTCGGAGCGAGAATAAGATTTTTAGATCCCTATCTACATGATAAGGTTATTGCAAGAGTCAGTCACTTGCCTCAATTGATATCCGTTGCTCTGATAAATGCAACCGCTCAAAACGGCAGCGAATTAAATTATTTAGATTTCGCGGCAGGTGGATTCAGGGACATGACGAGAATTGCATCTAGCGATTTCGATATATGGAGATCGGTGTGCAAGTTAAACCGCGAAGAGATTGTTCATTCGATTGAGATAATGAATGAACATTTAAACCAAATTGAAGATTTTTTAGTTTCCGGATCAATTAATGGTCTGGAAGCATTGTTCCTGAATGCGAGAGAGCGTAGAGACGAAATTCCGAAGAATACAAAAGGATTTATTAATCCGTTATTTGATGTGTTTGTTTATGTAAAAGATGAACCCGGTGTGTTGAGCAAATTAACTACACTTTTATATGAGAACAATCTTAATATTAAAGATCTCGAATTATTAAAGATACGAGAGGGGACGGGAGGAACTTTCAGAATTTCTTTTGATTCGAATGAAACTGCAGCTAAAGCGAAAAGACTGATTGAACAATCGGGCTTTTCCACTAAGTAAAAATCATTTTATAAAATAATCTTTTTTTTAATTGAAATAAGTGAGACTTACTGATCAGTACACGTTTGTCATTGTAAACTTTGATATACCCGATCGACTCCGCTCGGACAGATTTTAGTCAACAATAGATATGAGTTAGCCCATTTAATTTTGTACGGGTGAGTTTCATATAAAAAAACCCCCTTACTTTTATAAGGGGGTATCAGGCTTGTGTGAGGGCAACCGGCTAACCAAATAGCCGGGTCAAGCCTATTATTTTAATTGCAAGCTTTCTCCTGAACAATTATCATTATATATGTCCTTTCCCCTGCTACATCGAATTTAACTTCATTTAGCTGATATTACAGCTTGTAATTTTAAAAATTGAGTATTCATGTTATTGCATTATATAATCTAAAATGCAAATTTGAAAATTACTCCTAGATAAATTGCAGATGAAAATAACCCGACGAATATGATTTTGAGTAATCCTGTCATATTTACTCTCTATTTAATAACCAATTAGTTAATATTAATTATTAAATTTATTTTTATTTCAAATCCGTTATCAGTTTTTCCTCCTTTGTTATTATTTCCTATTCTCAATATTACTATAAATGGAATTAACAACATTTGGAGAAGAATGGTACTTTTTAATATTTGCAAAATAATTAGAACATATCTTTTAGTGTCCGGTTAAAAGAATAACGAAAACTATGGTAGTATTTTTTGAGAATCTTTAGTAATAATTCTTTTTTATAAAGATCTCATACTTTTTCGATGAAACAATTCTTTTTCTAGAACCGGTGGCATAACTAATCCGGCTATACTATTTAAATCTTTACAAATTTTTTCGAAATTAGGAATGAAAATATTCCGCTTCTGATACTTGAGAATGCCTCGGGAATGCCCTTTATCAGTATCCTGTACAATGTCCAATGATTTCTCAATAAAGATTCTATCGGTTGTTAGCATTTCGATCACTCTATCAACAATGAAACAGAATTTTTTCCCAAACAATTCAAATAACATTATTCTCGTACTGTCCGTAATCCTGACAGGATTGAAACCATAGATTCCATGAATGTCCACAACCCTGAAAACGACTTTGTTAAACTCAATATCTGTTAAAAACCTTTCGACATTCCAAAACTTTGCTTCATTAATTCTTATGATTGCCAATACGTTATTTATATCTGAACAAAATTCTTGTTCAGCAATGTCAAAGATGACTAATCCACGTAAACCCTCAAGTAACTGCGTATCAATGCCCATAATGATTCAGTTCTTTTAAAAATAATTGAATATTGTACTACACTTCACCTCACTAAGAAAAGCAATAATAATGCTTCAAATAGTATGCCTAATAGATTCTCTTGATATTTGTACAAAAATGCAGTTTTGGAATCTAAAGATGGATATTAATTCAAAAAATTAGACACGCTATAATTCAAAATTTTGACACTATTGTAATTGAGTCTTTGTAATATGTGTTGGTTAGCTTTACAAATAATTAACCAAAGCAATCAATATTTAAGAGGATTGCCAAAATAAAGTAAATTATAAAATTTTTAGCAACTAAATTAATATTTAGCTCTTTTCCCTTATTGACTAGGTAAAAATAAGTGGGAAAACAGCAAACTAAAATAGGAACAATACCGCCGAACGGTTAAATATTATTATACCAATTATCTTGCAGATATGAATAAAACGGTTATAGATTTTATAGAAGAATATAATTTGAATTGATCAATCATAAACCAACACTAAATTTAAAGGAATTTGAAACCCTTATTTTTAAATATTTAATGTTCAACAAAGGGTAATAATTTTATCAATTTTACTTATCCGAAAATAATCTTAATTTAAATTTTAAAATAAAACGCGTTAATCTTTTCATTTTTTGTGATTTACTTATTTACTTTTATTAAATGTTTAAAATAACCTCCTATTTATCCATCATATTGTTTTTGATTTTTATCGCTTTATCTCCGGTAAATGCTCAACAAAATAATGACACCGTTGTTAGAAAAACTTATTATTCCAACGGTAAGGTTAAAACACAAGGAACATACGTTAACGGAAAATTGGAAGGTCAGTACCTAGAGTTTTATCCTGACGGAAAGTTATGGAAGCAATGGAATTTTATGAATGGTAAGGAGGAGGGTAAATCCAGCTGGTACTTTGAAGACGGAATTTTAAGCGTTGTTTGGAATTATCATGATGGTTATAAACAAGATACATCTGAATGGTACTATGAATCGGGCGATCTATGGTCCAAGCAAAATTATAATCACGGAAAGTTAGAAGGTATAACTGATACATATTATAAGAACGGTGAGCTTCAGGGTGCCTGGAATTATGTCCATAATGAATTGAATGGTATATCAAAAACTTTTTTTAAAAGCGGAAAAGTGGAAGTGGAAAAAACTTTCCTCAATGGCAGATTAAACGGACCCACTACGGTTTACAATGAAAACGGAACCGTCGCATTAAGAGCGACATTTAAGAATGATCAAATAATAGGCGAAGTTAAAGTTTACGATAGTGCAAATAATTTACGAGTTCTTGATACTTATAAAAATGGCGAGTTGATTCATCGTATCAAGTATGATTATAAAGGTGAACTTACTTCAGTAGAAAAAACGGAAAGAAAATATTTCGACAACGGTTCGCTTAAGGAAGAGATTCACTATAAGGACGGGAAGAAGGACGGTATTTGCAGGTATTATTACGATGACGGCTTTTTAAAATCCGAATGG
>CAVVVS010000094.1:0-3880 GCA_963751355.1 uncultured Ignavibacteriales bacterium
GGCTATGTATAGAATCAAACAAAAAAAAATTAAAGGTAATAGATTTTACTTCATCTGATTTAGGCTCATTAATTAAAGATTAAAAAATTAATTATTTACAATAGAAATTTTTGAATTAAAGCACAGGAAGGAAACTATCATGCAAAAAATAACTCCGTTTTTGTGGTTTGATAATCAAGCTGAAGAAGCAGTTAAATTCTATTCATCTATTTTCAACGATTCAAAAACAAAAAGCACTACTTATTATAGTGAGGCAAGTTCTAATGCTGCCGGAAGACCAAAAGATTCTGTTATGACGGTCGCTTTTGAAATTGACGGATACAATTTTACGGCAATAAACGGCGGTCCTGCATTTAAGATAAATCCTTCAATTTCATTTTTTTATCACTCTAAAGATGAACAAGAAATTGATGAACTCTGGGATAAACTTTCAGAAGGCGGAAAAGCTCTGATGGAATTAAATAAATATGACTGGAGTAAAAAGTACGGCTGGGTTGAAGATAAGTTTGGAGTATCCTGGCAGCTTATGTTGGTTGAAAATGAAATTGAACAGAAAATAGTTCCTTCACTTTTATTTACAGGCAAATCTTTTGGAAAAGCGAATGAGGCTATCAACTATTATGCGTCTGTTTTCAAAAATGGAAAAGTAAATAATGTTTTCAAATATGGTGCAGAAGTCCTTCCTGATAATCCCGATGCATTAATGTACTCAGATTTTACACTTGAAGGAAATAAGTTCTCAGCGATGGATGGAGCCGGAGAACATAATTTTCAATTTAATGAAGCAATTTCGTTTGTTGTTAATTGTGAAAATCAAGAGGAAGTAGATTATTACTGGAAATCATTATCGGCAGTGCCAGAATCCGAGCAATGCGGTTGGCTCAAAGATAAATATGGAGTTTCCTGGCAGATTGTACCGTCTATATTATTTAAACTTATGAGCGATCCCGATTCTATTAAAGCACAAAGAGTTACTCAAGTTATGCTGAAAATGAAAAAAATTGAAATTGATGCATTAAAAAAAGCATACGGAGGAGAATAATGAGAAAATTAACTGTAAATACATTCGTCTCCCTCGACGGAGTAATGCAGGCACCGGGCGGGCCGGAGGAAGACCCAACAGGAGATTTTAAATTCGGCGGCTGGTCCTTTGGATACTGGGATGATTTGATGGGAAAAGTTATGAGTCAATATATGGAACAGCCGTTTGAACTTTTGCTGGGTAGAAAAACTTATGAGATTTTTGCCGCACATTGGCCTAATATTAAAGATGATCCCGTTGCCGAAAAGTTTAATAAAATTAATAAGTATGTGGTTTCTAAAACACTAAAACAATTAAACTGGAATAATTCCCATTTGATTTCGGATAACGTTATTAATGAGATTAAAAAATTAAAAGAGCAAGACGGTCCCGAACTTCAGGTACATGGTTCAAGTAATTTTATTCAAACGTTGTTGGAGAATAACTTGGCCGATGAATACAGGGTTTGGACTTTCCCGGTTACTCTCTGTAAAGGTAAAAGATTATTTGCTGAAGGTACAGTTGCACAAAATTTCAAACTCCTAAATATTACACATTCTTCAACCGGAGTAATAATTTCTACATATCAACCGGACGGTGATATAAAGATGGGATCGTTTGCAATTGAAAATCCAACAGATGAAGAACTTGAAAGACGTAGGAATCTTTCATAATCAAAAAACAAAAATAAAGAGGTGTGTTATGTCCAAAATGAATCCTGTTGTACATTTTGAAATGCCGGCAGAAGATAGAAAAAGAATGAGAACTTTTTACGAGGGCGTATTCGGATGGAAAACCGAACAACTAGGGCCGGAAATGGGAGATTATGTAATTGTTTCCACTTCGGAATCGGATGAAAAAGCAATGCGTCCCAAAGAACCGGGAATGATAAACGGGGGCTTCTATCAAAAGACAGATGATCCTGTATCCAACCATCCATCGGTGGTGATTGCCGTTGATGATATTAGACAATCAATGAAAAAAGTTTCTGAAGCAGGCGGCAAAATATTAGGAGGCGATCCAAACAAATCTGGTGAACCTGTTGAGATTCCCGGTATAGGGCTTTATTGTTCGTTTTTAGACACCGAAGGCAATCGTGTCAGTATGCTTCAGCCTTCACAACAAATGTAATAATTTTTATTTGTTATATTTTTAATTTTGCCAACATAGTTACTGTTTTAAATTGATTAAGGTTTAATATGGCAGTAAAGGGAACATTGCGTGTTTGTCCTAAAGGTCACAAATATTATAAAAGTTCTGATTGTCCAACTTGTCCGGTCTGTGAAAGTCATCGTAAAACAATAATGTATTACATGATTCATTAAGCGCACCGGCAAGGCGGGCATTTGAAGGTGAAGGGATTACAACTATTAAAAAGCTTGCACAATACAGTGAGCAAGATATTTTAAAACTTCATGGTGTTGGTCCTTCTACTTTGCCCAGGTTAAAAGAATTGCTAAAGGCAGAAAAACTTAATTTCAAAAAATCATAGAATATTATGAGAAAAATAATTTTTGGCATAAATATAACAGTCGACGGTTTTGCCGATTATACGGCTGCAATAGCCGATGATGAGTTGCATAAATTCTTCGCGGATTATTTAGCCGATGCAGGTGTAGTTCTACTCGGACGAAAAACTTATGAGATGATGGCAAGTTACTGGCCACATGCAAGAGAAAATCCCGGGAGCACTAAAAGTGAAATTGAATTTGCAGATAGATATAACAGCATAGAAAAAGTTGTCTTTTCAAAAACGCTGGACAGTGTAGATTGGAACAACGCAACTTTAAATAAAGGAAACTTGATAAACGAAGTAAAAAAAATGAAAGAGCAGAATGGAAAAAGTATTTCTGCCGGTAGTCTAAGCATTGCTTCTGCTCTGGCTGAAAAGCAGTTGATTGATGAGTACTGGTTTGTGGTACATCCGGTTATTGCGGGCAAAGGAAGAAAACTATTTGAAGATTTTAGCGGGAAAGTTTCGTTACAATTTATTGAATCAAGATTGTTCAAATCCGGTGCGGTTGTTCTTCATTACAAGAAGAGTGCAAAATAAATTATGAAATCGGCAGTTAAACAAAATAGCATTGATGAATATATTCGGAAGTTTCCGGAAGAGATACAGCAAAAATTGCAGCAGATTAGAAATACTGTAAAATCTGTTGTGCCGGAAGGTGAAGAACTAATAAGTTATCAAATTCCGGCAATTAAATTGCACCATGTACTTGTGTATTACGGCGTGTTTAAAAATCACATTGGTTTTTTCCCAACTCCAAGTGCAATAGAAAAATTTGATAAGGAATTATCCAGTTATAAAACATCAAAAGGAACAGTAAGGTTTCCGTTGAATAAAAAAATTCCATTAGAACTTATTTCAAGCATGACAAAGTTTAGATACGAAGCTGAATCCAAATATTATAAAAAGATCATTATTAAAGAAACGGTTTAAACCCCGAACAGAAAATTACTGTCCAAAGACTCGGTTAATTACCATAATCAAAAATTCACAGATGCAAATTTGGTTTATAAAAATGTAGTTTAATATCATAGAAATCCGAAATCAAATCTATGAACACCCAAGTTTCATTTTAGATGATTTTATATTCAATTTGTTAATGACAAATTCATTTATCTATTGATATAAATCAACTTGTATAAAAAATATTAATGTTAGTTTAAAAAAATTGTTCGCCTTAAAATTTAAAACGGCATTAAAGAAAATGAATTATCTATGAAAATATTGATCCTTTTATTTTCCATTTTAATAATTATTAATTCGAGTTTATTATCTCAGACTAAAAACGACTCTGATTCATTATTACAGAATGCTACATTGAATGATTGTATTCAATACGCACTTAC
>CAVVVS010000095.1:0-58558 GCA_963751355.1 uncultured Ignavibacteriales bacterium
ACTCTTTATCGAATTGCTTTTGTCCTAATAATCCTTTTCCTTCCCTGAGGTAGTCCAGATCTTTTTCGGCTTTCAACTTGTTTTTAAAATTTATTTCGTCGTAATTAAATACTTTTTTGAGTGCCGCCGAATTTTTCCCCATTATGGAATTGTAAATCTTGCCTACTGCTTTTCT
This sequence comes from uncultured Ignavibacteriales bacterium, assembly GCA_963751355.1. Lineage (GTDB taxonomy): Bacteria > Bacteroidota > Ignavibacteria > Ignavibacteriales > Ignavibacteriaceae > CAVVVS01. The sequence goes on from CAVVVS010000095.1 coordinate 176, forward strand.
ATTAAAAGCTACTTCTTCTTTGAATTCCGCAGAATTTTTAAATGATAAAAATGTGCTCAACTTTTCTAAAATTTCACCTTTTTCCGGAATTGTATGCGTTTGTGTATCATTCATCAACTGCAGAAAATGTTCTATTTTTCTGTAGAAGATATATCCTTTAGTTAAAATATCCGATTCATTTTGTTCAAGAAGTTTTGCCTCGCTTAATCTGTGAATTCCTTCCAGCGTATTTCCGGTTCTTATATCTTTAATTTTGCCGCCGTTGATTAATTGAAGCGCCTGCACGGAAAATTCAATATCTCGGATGCCTCCCGGAATTAATTTTATATTTCCCTCATCTTTCAAAGATTTTTCGATATTCGATTTCAAATTTCTTATCTGCTCAACCGGTGAGCTTGAAAAAGTTGACGGGTAGATGAAAGGGAGCAAAAAATTCGTGAATTGGTTATAAAGCTCTCTGTTGCCGCAAATAAAATTTGCTTTGATAAGCATTTGGCGTTCCCAATCCTCCCCCCGGCTTTCATAATAATTTAAATATTCAGGCAACGAGCCGGTAAGTGGAGAATTTCTGCCATCCGGACGTAAACGAAAATCAATTCTGAATATGAACCCCATAGGAGTTACGGAAGAAGCACTTTTAATAAAAAGGTGAATAGCTTCGGTCAGTATTTCATTATAACTTTTTCCTCCTTTAATGTTTTCGTTTTCGTCGTAAAAAATCATTAGGTCAACATCGGAGCTGTAATTCAACTCGTCACCGCCTAATTTGCCGAGGGCAATTATACAAAATTTTCTCTCAATGCTTTTGATTCCGTATTTGTTTAAGATTTCCCGGTAAGAAAGTGAGAACAGTTCCGAAATCAAAAGCCGGGCTAATATGGATAACTCTCCGGTAATTTCTTCAAGATCTGCATAGCCTAAAATATCCCTGGTTCCTATGCGCAGAATCTCTTTTCTCTTTATGCTTCTCAGCGCGTTTACTTTTGCCCCGAATGTCTTATAAAGGCTAATTGCTTCGAGAACAGACTCTTTAAATTGGATTTCTCGGAGCTTTTTCTTTAAAGTGGACAGATTTGATATCCAGTAAAAATATTCTGGATTCCTGACTAAAATATCGGTTAAATAATTACTGTTTGCCGCAATTGCCGATAAAACTTCTACATAATGAGGATATTTAATGCACTCATTAAGGAAGGATACTTTGTCATACATGCCGGATAGAATCCTAAGTAAATTAGCCCAGGTGCTTCCGGTAAAATGTTTTTGAACCGCCTCCGCTCCGAACAATTCGAAAATATTATCCAACGATTCAGGCGGCAGAAATCCCGCTGAAAATTCAACTATATTTTGAATAAAATCCTGCGGTATTTTTTCATTTTTCTGAGATTTAGTCACAATAATTCGAGACTTTTAAAATTTTAGTACTAATCTAATATATAAATACGGTAATTTGAATAGCAATGAGGCTAGTTTTGAGGATGACAAAACTGTTTTAAGGGAAAACATTCTTAATTTTAATGAGCTGTGTTTATCGAAATTGATACGCATTTTGCTGTAACGGTTGAAAATAAGGCATAGAATTTTATATACTATTTGTGTTTTGATTTACGTGAGATTTATATTAAGAACCGGAACAGATTGCTCATCATTAAGTTTAACAACTGTTGATCTTACTGCCTTTTTTATTGTATTTGTTTTGATTAATATTGCACGTAATATATTTGTAAAAGGTGTGCATAATTGCATTTCAGAGACCCAATCATTAAATTTACTACCCATTTATGAACGGAGAACCAGTTAGGATATGAAAAATATTATTAAAACAATTTTTGGCGATAAGCATATTAAAGATTATAAAAAACTCTGGCCTATTGTTGAAGAAATAAAAGAAGAATATGAAAAAATAAAGGATTTCTCGGAAGAGCAGTTAAAGGCTAAGACAACCGAATTCAAAGAAAAAATTGAGAAGGATACTGAAGAAATCAGGGGAAAAATATCAGAGCTCAAAGAGCAGCTTAAATCGGATCAAGATTTTGACCGGCAGTCGATGTATGACCAAGTTGATGAGCTTGAAGAAGAATTGAATGATCAATACGAAGCTATTTTGGATGAGCTTCTTCCGGAAGCTTTTGCAGTTGTAAAAGCTACATGTGTTAAATTACTAGGTAAAAGCTGGACGGTAGCTGGAGATAAATCCATATGGGACATGGTACCGTATGATGTTCAACTCATGGGCGGTATTGTTCTCCATCAAGGTAAAATTGCCGAAATGGCGACTGGTGAAGGCAAAACCTTGGTCGCGACCTTACCGGTTTATTTGAATGCTTTGACCGGAAGGGGAGTTCACCTTGTTACCGTAAACGATTATTTGGCTAAACGTGACAGTGAATGGATGGGTGAAATTTATAAATTTCATGGATTAACTGTAGGCGTTATTCTAAACACCATGGATCCCCAGGACCGAAAGAAAAATTATGACTGTGATATTACATACGGAACAAATAACGAATTTGGATTCGATTACCTCCGCGATAATATGGCTGTGGATGAAGAATATCTTGTACAACGTGGTCATAATTACACTATAGTAGATGAAGTGGACTCCGTACTGATTGATGAAGCAAGAACTCCGCTTATTATTTCAGGTCCTGTTGAGATTGATGATCAAAGGTTTGATGAAATGAAACCCCGTGTAGAAAGACTGTTCAGGCTTCAAACCAATCTAGTTGCTAAATTCGTTCAGGAGGCACAAGAATTTTTAAACACTGAAGGAAAAGAAAACGAAAATCAGGCAGGTATGCAATTATTAAGGGCATACCACGGATTACCTAAAAATAAAAAGCTTGCTAAAGTTTTGAGCGAAGGCGGAAATAAAAAGTTAATGCAGAGTACTGAGATGGAATTCATGCGTGAAAAAGCGAAAAACATGTACATCATTGACGATGAGCTTTATTTCGTTATCGATGAAAAAAATAATACGGTGGATATAACCGATAAAGGGAGAGAGGAATTAGCAAGAGGTTCGGGGATGGAAAAAGATTTCTTTATTCTTCCCGATCTTGGAACAGAAATTAGTAAACTTGAAAACGATCCTAATCTAAGCCCTGAAGATATAATTAAAAAGAAAGATGCGCTCTATAACAGGTACTCCGAAAGCAGTGATAGAATTCATACTATTCATCAATTGGTGAAGGCTTATACACTTTTTGAATTGGATGATGAGTACGTTATTACTGAAGACGGTAAAATTGCAATTGTTGATGAATTCACCGGTCGTGTCCTTCCCGGCAGAAGATACTCGGACGGTTTGCACCAGGCGATTGAAGCGAAAGAAAATGTAAAAGTAGAAAAAGATACCCAGACTCTGGCGACGATTACTTTGCAGAATTATTTTAGGATGTATAACAAAATAGCGGGAATGACGGGAACTGCCGAAACAGAAGAAGGTGAATTTTGGGAAATCTATAAACTGGAAGTAGTTGTCGTACCAACTAACAAACCTGTTGTCAGAGAGGATTTGGAAGATGCAGTTTATAAAACAAGAAGAGAAAAATATAATGCCGTAATCGATCATATTGAGGAACTGAAAAAGCAAGGTAGACCCGTATTAGTGGGTACAACTTCGGTTGATGTTTCCGAGACGATAAGCAGAATGTTAAAGAGAAAAGGAATCACTCACAATGTGTTAAATGCAAAACAACATCAGCGTGAAGCCGAAATTGTTGCACATGCAGGCGAAATAAGTGCTGTTACCATTGCCACCAATATGGCGGGACGCGGTACGGATATTAAACTTGGTGCAGGTGTAAAAGATAGAGGCGGGTTGTTCATTGTAGGAACAGAAAGACATGAATCAAGGCGAATCGATCGTCAGTTGAGAGGTCGTTCAGGTCGTCAGGGAGATCCGGGAGCATCAAAATTTTATCTATCTCTCGAAGATGATCTTATGAGACTTTTCGGAAGCGAAAGAATTGCTTCCGTTATGAAGAGGATGGGAATCCAGGATGGTGAAGTTATTGAGCATTCCTTGATTACCAAATCCGTTGAAAAAGCCCAGAAGAAAGTTGAAGAAAACAATTTTTCCATAAGAAAAAGACTGCTTGAGTATGATGACACGATGAATCAGCAGCGCGAGGTTATATATCTCCGTAGGAAAAGAGCGCTGCAGGGCGATAGATTAAAGAGCGAAATATTTGATTTAATGCATGAATATGTAAATGATGTTGTTGATAAATACTTTAATGATGTTCATGCAGACAAAATAAAAGAAGACATACTGCACAATTTGTTAGTCGAAATTAAGCTGGAGCCCCAGGAATTTGAAACTCTCGGCGATGAAGGTATTAAACAGAGAATTCTCAAAGAGGCTAAAACTTTTTATGATAAAAAAGAAGAAATGCTCGGGCACGAAATGATGGCAAGGCTGGAGCGTTATGCAATGCTCAGTGTTATAGACCATAAATGGAAAGAGCATCTCCGGGAAATGGATGATCTGAAGGAAGGAATCGGACTGAGAGCTTACGGTCAAAGAGATCCTCTTGTAGAATACAAGGTTGAAGCGTTCAAGTTATTTGCTGACATGCTTGTGCAAATTAGAGATGAGGTCGTTTCATTTAGCTTTAAATTTTTTCCGCAGGCACCCGAAGAAATTCAAACCACGAGAAGACGTCAACCAAGGGCACGGATTACAGAGTCTAAACAAAGTACCGATAATATTGGAATTTCCTCGGCAGCTCAAAATGCAGCAACAAATGCCGGAAATGAACAAACAGCGGGTAAGCCTCAACCGGTGCATGTAGCCGAAAAAGTCGGTAGAAATGATCCTTGCCCTTGCGGGAGCGGGAAAAAATATAAACATTGCCATGGCAGATAATATAAAGGGGCATCATGAAAAAAATTGAAGCCATCATACGTCCTTTTAAATTGGATGAAGTAAAAGAAGCACTGGTTGAAGAAGGTATAAGAGGACTCACAATTTCGGAAGTGCGCGGCTACGGAAGACAAAAAGGACATACCGAAACTTATAGAGGAAGCGAGTATAGGATCGAATTTATTCCGAAAATAAAAATCGAAGTCGTTGTTGATGATCATAAACTCGATCAAATTATTGATGCAATTCTAAAAACTGCTAAAACAGGGCAGGTTGGAGACGGGAAGATATTTATCTACGATATTCAAGATGCTATTAGGATAAGAACTGAAGAATCGGGGAGCGGTGCACTGTAAAATATTTTACCTTTTTCTTTTTTACAATCTTTAATAGCTTCTTATATGCATTATAAATTACATGCTGCATTGATAAAATATATTTTTATTTCGCTTTCTGTCCTGATGTTATCCGGTTGTGGCGTATGGGAAAATTTTACTACCTATTTTAATCTTTACTACAACGCAAAGGATACATTTGAACAGGCAGAAAAAGCCATTGATAATCAAAAAGAGGATATATTCTCCACTAAACCTCCGCAATTACCCGGCAGCGCTCGTGGATTATTAAAAAAAGTAGAGGAAAAATGTTCAAATATCTTGCAATTTCATAAGAACTCAGGTTATGTGGATGATGCTCTTTTGATGCTGGGGAAGACATTTTTTTATCAGCAGGATTACCGTAAAAGCCTTAGGAAATTTCAAGAATTACTTGCTACTCAGCCTCACAGTGATCTCGTGCTTGAAGCCAACCTTTGGATAGGCAAGGTACAGATGCAATTGAGAAATTATGATGACGGACAGGCAACCCTGGAAAACGTAAAAGACGAAGCGATTAAAAAAGGGGATGATGATATTATCAGGGAAGCGTTTGTGGAAGAAATAAAATATCATATTTCTCAACAAGATTATTCCGGTGCGATCGGTTTAGCCAGCGATTTTTTAAAGGTATCGGATGATAGCGAAGTAAATGCCGAGGTTGAATATGAATTGGGGAAATTATACGATTTGGTTGATGACACATCAAATGCTATTGTTTCCTTTAGAAATGTTTTTAATTATTCGCCTTCCTACGATGTAAAAGTCAACTCTTTAATTCAGTTGGGCAGTGAACTGCGGGATGCAGGCAAACCCGATACAGCTCTGATTATTTTCAATAACATGAAGGATGAAGCTAAATATTCCGACCATTACAGCGAAATAGATTTGCAGCGGGGAGTAACACAATTAAAATTGAATAATTTCAAAACCGCAATCGGCATTTTAAAGATGGTCGATTCTTCCTATGCATCCACTCCGAGTTCCGGCATAGCAAGGTTTGAACTTGCCAAAATTTATGAAACACATTTTAATAATTATGACTCTGCTTCTGTTTATTATTCAAGAGCAGTTTCTTCTTCTGCACCGCCGGATACTTTAACCGAAGCCCGTCAAAAAAATGCGCTTTTCTCCAAGTATAATTTGTTATCCCAAAAATTAATCGATGAAAAAAAGCAGTTGCTATATGCACTTCAACCGGAAGAATTTGTAAAAGACTCCATTGCATTTTATTCCGATACTCTGGACAATAAAAAAAATACATCTAATGTAACCAATGAAGAAAATAGAGTGGTCAGGAAAGAAGTAGAAAATAGAAGGTTCTCACAAACCCAAAGAACGCCCCAACAGAAATCACAGCCAAGGCAAAATCCACCTGTTCGACCTCATCTTTCAACCGATTCATTAAAAACAATTCTTGTAAAATCGGAATTTGATATGGGTAACCTGTTTTTTACAGAGTTTAATTTACCAGATTCAGCTTATTATTATTATACGTCCATATTGGCAAATTATCCAAATTCATCATATCAGGCAAGAACGATGTATGCTCTAGGGAGTTATTATCTAACCGAGAATAATGAAAAGAAAGCAGATAGTTTATTTAACATTATTTACGAAAATTATAAAAACGAAAGAATTGTAAATGCGGCTGCCGATAAACTTGGTAAGCCATTAATTGATTTCAATTTTGATCCTGCCAAACCATTGTATGAAAAAGCCGAAAAGACTTTATTAAAAGGTTCTTATGATACTACGTTAACACAATTATATCATATTTATAAAGCTCACCATTCCTCCCCTTATGCAGCCAAATCGCTATATACCAGCGGATGGATATTAGTAAATAAACTATCTAAACCCGATTCCGCTGCAGTTGTTTATGATACCCTTGTGAAAAATTATCCTCAAACTGTTTATGCTACAGCCGTTAACTCTGAGCTTAATACGTATAAACAAGAGCAGATAAGAATAAAAAGGGCGATCGAAGATTCTATTAAACAAACGCAGCAAAAACTCAACGCATCTGCAGATTCTTCGGGTAAAAAATCAAATACCGAAAAATTATCCGAAAAACCTGAGAAAGAACCTCAAGGTAAAATTACGGGAGAAGATAATTCCAAATCAGAACAAAGGGACAAGATAATTGAAGCGAAGCGGGAAGAGGAGGCTCAGAAACAGAAATTTCAAAAAAATAATACCGTACCAAAAGATACATTAATTAGAGGGGACTTCAGAAGACATCGCAAAAAAATTAAATAATGATTAATATATTTTATTTGTTGGGTTTTTGTTTACGGAATAATATCTTTTAGTATTTATCTTGAATATATGTTAGTGAGTGAAATTACCGATGACTTCATTCCAGGTACCTCAAAACGAATTAGCCTGGCTGTTCGATAAATTATTGATCTACGCCAGGAAGAGAAAAGTACAAAGTATTTTTCTTTATATTATTTTCTTATTGTATTTCAGTATCCCTTCATTTCAAATCCCTTTATTGCAATTTAGTCATTTCAGAGTAACATCATTGATGGAGCAGAGAGCTATTGAGAACAATTTAAATTATTACCCGGAACAATCATGGGTAAATATTGATGATGTAAATCCGGTACTTTTGAAAGCAATTATTTCTATGGAAGACGGAAAGTTTTTTATGCACAAAGGTATTGATTGGAAGCAGCTAAATACTTCGCTTCGATTAAATAAACGTAAAGGACGTATTATAAGAGGCGCAAGTACTTTAACAATGCAGCTTGCAAAAAATTTATATTTTAGTACAAGGAAAACTTTCATCAGAAAAACAAAAGAGCTGTTAGTTACTTTTAGGATGGAAAAGGAGTTATCGAAACGTTCTATTCTGCAAAATTATATAAATGCCGTCGAATGGGGAGACGGAATTTTCGGGGTAAGAAAAGCTGCCGAAATATATTTCCATAAAGATCCGCGGGACTTAAATAAATACGAATGTGCCCGTTTGGCGGCTGTGATTCCTTCACCTTTAAAACATCAACCGAATTCTAATTCGTCCTATGTAATAAGAAGAACCGCAATTATTTTAAATAGAATGGGTGATGTAATTTTATTCCCTAAGAAAAAATTATGAAAAGAAAAGAATTACTTGAATTAATTGAAGATGGGGAAAATTTTATTTGTGAATTTAAACGGAAATTTTCTACGCATGAAAAAATTGCAAAAGAGATGCTTGCCTTTGCTAACAGCAAAGGGGGATATATCTTATTCGGAATAGACGACGATAAACAAATCATCGGTGTGGAAAGCGAAAAAACGGAAGCGGAACTTATAAAAGATACTGCTACAAATTATTGCGAGCCTCCCTTAGAATATTCGATAAATTATATTGATCTCTACGGTAAAGAAATTGTTATAGTGGAAATTCCGGAATCTGATAGTAAACCTCATCGCCTACAGGATTATCGGGACAAACTGGATATCAGTGAAGCGGTTGTAATGATAAGGGTAAATGATAAAAGTGTACAAGCCAGTAAAGAAATGGTTAGGATTCTTCGTGCACAAAGCGGGGAATTGCCTCTTAAAAAATATTCAATTGGTGCAAACGAAAAACTTGTTTTCGAATACCTGGCAAAGAATGAACGGATATCAGTGAAAGAATTAAGTAAACTGATTAATATTTCGGAAAGACGGGCATCCAGAACATTGGTAAAATTAGTCCGCGCTAATTTGTTGATGATTCATACGAAAGATAACGGGGAAGAATACTTTACCGGAGTTGGGGAAACTTAAAAATTATTTATTACCTTTGTCATAAATCTTTCTCAATTCGAAGACTGCAATTCCGTACGCAACGGCAACATTTAAAGATTGTTTAATTCCGTATTGAGGTATCTCTATGGAAAAGTCACACAGGTCAATCAGTTCTTGTGAAACTCCTGTAATTTCATTTCCGATCAAAAGACAGAGCGGAAATATATTTGAATCGATATTATAATAGGAAAGGCTTTTGTCTGTTAATTCAAGAGCGCAAATTTTTACACCCTGCTCTTTTAGTTGCAATACAACTTCTTTGGGATCTTTAACAAATTCCCAGTTTACGCTTTCCGTTGAACCCAAGGCTGTTTTTAAGATTTCCTTTTTTGGAGGATGTGGTGTGTATCCGCAGAGGTAAAGTTTTTCAATCATTGCTCCGTCGGAAGTTCTAAAAATTGAACCGACATTATAATTACTCCGGATACTATTTAGTATAACATAAACCGGCAATTTGTTTACCCTGTGAAGTGAGTCTAATGTGCTCCGGTTGAGCGAAATTTCATCGTGAGTAAGTTTTTTCATCCGCTAAAAAGTCATTCTTCTGTTACTTGAATTTAATGGCTAATTGTCCGCATGCTGCTGCGATATCTTCACCTTGTGTATCTCTTACCATAACCGTAATATTGCGATCTTTCAATTTTCTAGTAAAATGTTCAATCCTATGTTTCGGAGAAGGTTCGAGCTCTGCTGATAATCCGCCCGGGTCCATGTGCTTTAGTGAGTTGAACGGTATAACATTAACTTTAGACGGTAATTGGCTGCACAATTTGATAAGTGCATTAAGATCCTCATCTCTATCATTTAAATCTTTTAACATAACATATTCAAAGGTGATTTTTGTGCCGGTTTTATTTGAATAATATTTTAAGGACTCGATGTTTTGCCTTAAAGAATATTTTTTGTTAATTGGCATTATCTTTGAACGAATGTCCTCGAAACATGAGTGAAGAGACAGCGCAAGTTTAACTTTTAAATTTGTGTCTGCCAATTCTTTAATTTTAGGTGCAATGCCGGCAGTTGAAACAGTAATCTTCTTCAAGCTTATGCCTGTTAATAATTCTTCATTAAATAACCCAAGTGATTTAACGGTAGAATTAAAATTTAACAGCGGTTCTCCCATGCCCATGTAAACAATATTGGTAATCCTGTCTTTTCCGTAATCCTTTGCTGCAAGCATATACTGATCGAAAATCTCACCGGCGGTTAAATTTTTCTTGTAACCCATTAAACCCGTAGCACAAAACTTACAGTCTAACGGGCAGCCAACCTGTGTAGAAATGCATAAAGTTGTTCTTTTTGTTTCCGGTATAATAACGGATTCAATTTTATTCTTTTCATTAGTTTCAAAAATAAATTTTTTTGTACCGTTTTCATGAGAAATTTCGGAATCGAAATAACGCAGGGTCTGCAGGTCGTTTTTTTTATTTAATTCGAAACGAAGCGATTTTGGCAGATTCAGCATGTCATTAAAATCAGTGACGAGGTGATTGTACATCCAGTTGAAAACTTGTTCGCCTCTAAACTTGCTATGACCGGCAGATTCAAAATATTCCCGGAGTTCAGGTAAAGTCATCCCCTTCAATTGAACTTTTTTAGCAGCGATATCGATGTCTTGTTTATCTATTAAGGAAATGTCAGATTTTTTCATAGCTTTAAATATAATAATAAAGCGAGTGTCAAAAAATTGAAAATAATCAGCACATATGTAATTAATGAAGAATTCTCAAACCATTGCGATAATAATATTATTACCTTATTTTTCAGTTAAGTATTTATATATTAAGCATTAATTTTTCTAAATAATTAAATACCACAAGTATTTAATTATACAAGCTTTTTAAGCTTAAATTAATTACCAAAAGTAATTTTCACTAAAAAGAGGAAAAAAGATGAATTTCGAGTTTACTGAAGATCAGCGAATGATCCTGGAAACAGCAAGAGAATTTGCCCAAACTGAAATTATGCCCTCCGCTGTAGAGCGAGATATAAAAGCAGAATTCCCCCAAGAAATTGTAAAAAAATTAGGCGAACTTGGATTTTTAGGCATGATGGTATCCCCGGAATACGGAGGTGCCGGCATGGACACTATAAGCTATGTCCTGGCGATGATAGAAATTTCAAAGGTCGATGCCAGTGTTGGTGTTATTATGTCGGTAAATAATTCTCTAGTTTGTTTCGGACTGGAACAATATGGTTCTGATTATATTAAAGATAAATATCTTATTCCTCTTGCTAAAGGTGAAAAGTTAGGCGCCTTTGCTCTATCCGAACCGGAAGCAGGCAGCGATGCTACGAAGCAAAGAACTACTGCGGATAAAGACGGCGACAGCTATGTTTTGAACGGTATTAAAAACTGGATAACAAACGGGATAAATGCCGATTATTATTTAGTTATGGCAACTACTGATAAAAGCAAAGGGCATCATGGTATTTCTACTTTTCTTGTTGAAAAAGGAATGCCGGGTTTCGATCATGGGAAGAAAGAAGATAAGATGGGTATCAGAAGTTCCGATACGTGTTCACTTACTTTTGAAAGCTGTAAGGTTCCTGCAGAAAATTTAGTCTGGGAAGAAGGCAAAGGATTTAATTTTGCTATGCATACGTTAAACGGAGGTAGAATCGGTATTGCAGCTCAGGCGATAGGCATCGCTGAAGCGTCGCTTGATGCGGCCATTAAATATTCAAAAGAGAGAAAGGCATTCGGTGTTCCCATCTCAAGCTTACAAGGAATTCAATTTAAAATTGCTGATATGGCTGTTAAAGTAAACGCTGCAAAAATGCTTACATTTAATGCTGCTGCAATGAAAGATGCCGGCAAAAAGTATTTCAAGGAAGCTGCAATGGCAAAACTCTATTCCTCTAAAATTGCCGTAGAATGTGCACTCGAAGCAATACAAATTCACGGCGGTTACGGCTATGTGCGCGAATACCTTGTCGAAAGATATTTACGGGATGCCAAAATTACCGAAATTTATGAGGGTACTTCGGAAATACAAAAGCTGGTGATTTCACGTGCATTACTGGATGAAAAATAATTAAATGGTTAAAATTTTATTAATATTATTATTAAGTATCTGCATGAACGCATTTGCCCAAACAGACTGGTTTAGGTGGGGGAAAGCAAATTTTTCTTATAAGATGCCCGGCCAATACGGGCATCGCAGTTATTCTTTTGATACCCGCAGTCCGCAAAAATTAATCTTGAGCTCGCTTGCGGACGGATATTGGTTTTTTATTTCGGATGTAGACGGAGATAACTGCTCTTTCAGCCCGACTTGTTCATCTTTTTTTCTTCAATCGGTAAAAGAGACGAATATTATCCAGGGTACTTTTATGTTTTTCGACAGGTTTACACGGGATATGGATATTTATGAAAAATATGATCATTATCCACGGGTGAAGGACGGTCATTTTTATGATCCCCCTGCTTTATACACATTAAATAAAACAAAAATAAAATATATACCGCCTTTTGTAGTCGTTAACTCCGAATGAAGAAAGTAATAATACTTTTCATAATATACCTATCTTCAAGCTTTGCCCAGCATAAAAGCAATTCATATACAAATAATATTTATTCACCAACCAATATTAAAAAATTTGCAAATTATCTTTACTGCCAGAGAGATTACCTTCGTGCGATTGAGCAATATCATTTATATTTATCAAATATTAAAAACGATACGGTAAACCTAAAAATTGGACTGGCATATTCCTACATGGGTGATTATGCCAAAGCTGCCGATCAATTTTATTCTATTGATAGAAGTTCTTCATTCTCATCGCTTTCAAAAATGGAATATTATAAAGCATTATTTCAAGCAAAGGATTATACCGATTTTAGAAAAATGTACGAGAATGTTCAGATAGATCCAGGTGTAAAATATTTATATAACCTAAATAAACTATACAATTTCACTTATTTTTTTACGAATGATAAGATGCCGGATGAAGATGTTTTCCTGCTTCCTTTTAATAAAGATGAAAAAAAAGAGGTTATGAAATATTATGATTGGAAAAATAATCCTCCTTATAAAAGTCCTTATACTGCCGCCATACTCTCCACAATAGTTCCGGGTTTGGGGAAAATTTATGCGGAACAATATAGTGACGGTATAACGGCGGCGATTGCTACCGGAGTTCTCGGATATTTATCTTATGCTAATTTTCATGCCGGTCATAAATTTAGAGCCTGGCTTTTTACTGCATTAACTGCTGGTTTTTATGCCGGTAATATTTATGGCTCGTATGCTGCTGTACAAATTTATAATGTAAAAATTGACTTTGACTTTGTGAAAGGTGTTCAATTGTTTTTAAAAAATAATAATTTTTTTACCCCGGTTATTAATTTTTGTAAATAGAAGCTAATCCCGCAATGATGAATAAATATATTCTATATTACATGACAATTCTTTTTGTAATTATCGTTTCATCGATTGATTTTTCACAGGATGCACTTTCATATCAACTGCAAATTGCTGATAGTCTTTATAATCATGAAAATTATTACGATGCTGTAACGGAATACAAGAGATTATTATTTTTTGATGTGAATAATCAATACGGCTTTACCGGGAACTTTATGATCGGGAAATGTTATAAGGAAGGGGCGAAATTTTCTGATGCGATAAGGTATTTTACTCTTGCGGAAATTAATGCAAGAAATGATGAAAGTTTATTTGATAGTGAAATAGAAATTATCAGATGCAATATCCTGAGAAGAACAACGGATTGGGCACTAACTCTTTTAGATTCTTTATCCGTAAATCCAAAGTTTTACAATAAAACAACTCAAATAGATTATTGGAGAGGATGGGCATATATTTTCGCCGATAAATGGGATCATGCTGCAGTTTATTTTTCCAAAGTTGATTCCGCAGGTGTTCTAAAAAATTTATGCGATAATGTTCATAAAAATAAATACTCTGTTCAGTTTGCAAGTATTATTTCTCATATAATTCCCGGTTCCGGACAGATATACACCGGCAATTATTTTAGCGGTTTCTTATCATTAGGATGGAATGTATTATGGGCATATACCGCAATCACTGCTTTTTCAGCCGATCGTATTTTTGACGGGTTTGCAGTTACCAATTTTCTCTGGTTGAGGTTTTATAACGGAAATTTGCAAAATGCCGAAAAATTTGCCGTGCAAAAAAACTTGAAGATAAGCAATAAAGCCCTTTTATTTCTTCAATTTAAGTATCATGGAGCAAAGCCGTAAAAACTCGAACTGAATTTTGATAAAGATGATTTCGTTGTATATTGAAAAAAATCAGTTTAAATTGAAAACCAAATTTGATTTATATTCGTCAAAAAATTCTATCTGGAAAATTTTCTTGTAGGAATCATTTACAGAATAAAGCAGTTTAGGAGGACCAATGAAAAAAGGGATGATTATCGGACTCTCTGTTGGAGGCGGAATATTGTTGATAGTAGCAATATTTTTTATCTGGGGGATTGGGGTTTATAATAATCTTGTTACCTATCGAGAGGCTGTAAATCAGAGCTGGAGCCAGGTCGAAAATCAGTATCAAAGAAGAACAGATCTCATTCCGAATTTAGTCAATACCGTAAAGGGATATGCAAATTTTGAAAAAAGCGTTCTAATCGGTGTTACCGAAGCCAGGTCAAAAGTAAGCCAAATGACGGTTACCAAAGATGTTCTGGATGATCCGCAGGCTTTCCAAAAATTTCAAGCAGTGCAGGGAAACTTAAGTAATGCTCTTTCCCGGTTATTGGTAACGGTAGAAAACTATCCTGATTTAAAAGCCAACGAAAATTTTCTACAGCTACAAGCACAACTAGAAGGCACCGAAAACAGGATTGCGGTTGAAAGGAGAAAGTTTAATCTTTCGGTTCAAACTTATAACACAGCTATAAAGAGATTTCCCGGATCTATTTTTGCCGGTATTTACGGCTTCAATGAAAAACAATATTTTAAAGCAACTGCTGGTTCGGAAACACCCCCGAAAGTTAAGTTTTAGAGGATAATGAAAAAGTTATTTTTTGTTTTAATATTTTTATTACTGACGGCATCCGGTTTTACCCAGCCAAAAGTACCCGAACTTTCAGCATGGGTAACCGATTATACGAATACACTAACCTCATCGGAAATCAATAATCTTAGTGTAAGATTAAAATCATTCGCTGACAGTACGAGCAGCCAGATAGTTATTTTAATGATACCAACCTTAAATAATTATCCTCTGGAAATGTATTCTTATTCGGTTGCTGCTAAAAATAAAATAGGAACCAAGGGAAACGACAACGGTATATTGGTACTTATTGTTAAAGACGACAAGAAGGCAAGGATTGAAGTCGGATACGGAATGGAAGGTGCACTCCCTGATGCACTTGCTAGTTCGATAATAAGAAATGTTATGATTCCTTTTTTTAAAAAAGGTGATTATTATGACGGACTTTATCAGGGAATTAATGCGGTAATATTAGCCACCAAGGGAGAATACAAGGCTGTGCCGCAGTCATCTTCGGGTAAAGACAAATCTTCTAAATTTGTAACATTCATTTTCTTAATCTTTTTTCTATTATTCTTTCTTTTCAGGGGAGGCAGAAGAAGAGGAGGACCGGGAGGCTTTATATTTTTCCCGGGAGGATTCGGAGGTTTCGGCGGTGGATCTTCCGGGGGAGGATTTGGCGGAGGTTTCGGCGGCGGCGGATTCAGCGGTGGGGGAGGTTCCTTCGGCGGCGGCGGAGCAAGCGGCGGCTGGTAATGAGAATAAATAAATTTGCTTTTCGTATTGAACTTTGAAAGCTGATTTATTAAAATTACGGCAAGGTTTCAAAATTTTACGATTTCACCATATCTAAAAATAATGCTTTGAATACTGTAAATTTATTCGAGGTGTATTATTTATTTTTCGTCCTCAAAAAACGGGGAGTTGATTCAAGATACTAAAGGAGTAATATTTAATGTCAATAATGATTACAGAGGAATGCATTAATTGCGGTGCGTGTGAACCGGAATGTCCTAATACCGCAATTTATGAAGGAGGCGCCTCATGGGAACTTGCCGGAAAAATATATGGGGAAGGCGATCCCGCACCATCTGGAGCAACCGGTTTTTTTTCAGATGACTTATTCTATATAGTTCCCGATAAATGTACTGAATGCGAAGGATTTCATGATGAACCGCAGTGCGCAGCTGTTTGTCCGGTTGATTGCTGTATACCCGATCCGAACCATGTTGAAGACAAAGAGACACTTTTAAATAGAAAGAATTACCTTGATGGTATTGGTAGATAATTACTTAGAGAGAAAGGGCAACACCTCTGCCCTTTTGTCTCATTTCAATAAAATTTCCTCTTAACTAAAAAACTCATAATCATTTACCCGTATGCTATTATCTACTGTTTGATTCCTTTTCTTTGAATGGATATAGCGGATAGTTCGTTTTGCGAAACCTGCGCATTCCTATGAGTAATTAATTCCATTTTAGCTTCCTTGAACTTAAATCATAGGAGTCCATTATAGAGAATATAATTAAAATTATTCTCAAATCTGATAACAAAAGGCCCCTATTAATACTCATTTCTTAGAATAAATAGGTATTTTATTAAAATTAGGTCTGAATTCATACTAAAATTATTATTCATCTGATTGGCATAAAATTGGTGACTTTTATGAAAAAAGAATTAGCAATCAAAAAATCTTAAAAAATAAGAGTTCAAATAAATTATTTTAGTAATACAAGGAGGCTGTTAAAATGGCTATTATGATCACAGAAGAATGCATCAACTGCGGTGCATGCGAACCCGAATGTCCAAACAATGCTATTTACGAAGGCGGAAGTGAATGGGAATTAGCAGGAAAAATGTATGGAGAAGGAGCTGCGGCACCTTCAGGAGCTGACGGATTCTATTCAAATGATTTCTTTTATGTTGCTCCCGATAAATGTACGGAATGTACCGGATTTCACGACGAACCTCAGTGTGTTGAAGTTTGTCCGGTTGACTGCTGCATACCTGATCCTAATCATCCGGAAGATAAAGATACATTATTGAAGAAGAAAGATTATCTCGATAGCTTGGGCAGATAATCTTAGGCAATTCAAAAAGATTAGTCACTAATTTTTTCTTGTTAATTGTCAATGTAACGAAATCTATCAAAGTTATATTTGGAAAAAAATATATTTTAAAGGGCATGTTGAGTGCCCTTTTTTTATATTATTAATCTCTATAGATATTATGATATTCAACACATTAATATTGCCATTAAATATTAATTCAATTAGATTAAAACCATCTTAAATGCGGACTTACGATTTACTTCACTCAAAATAAATTGAGAATTGATGAAATCAATTAATTATGCTATTCTGTTTCTTTCAATAATAATGATCGGAATTTTAGGCTGCTCTTCCGGTAAAAATGTATCGGATAAATCAAACAAACATGATGCTAATCAGTTAAACATCGGACTTATCAGAATTCCACCCGGAGTTGTCAGAATACGAAGAACTATGGTTGACATTGACAGTTCCCGAAAATTTTCAATGGTAAACAGTCCTTACAGTAAACAGCCTTGCTGGGCACATGTCAAAATAAATTCCATATTGGGGTATGGTGCAGGGGCACCTGTTGTAAGCGAATCCGATACCGTATTTGTTAAGTTTGGTTTTACTTTGGGACCCACAACGAAAAAACTCTTTCCGAATCTGGTTCACAGATTGCCCGGTCTGCCTATTGGTTCATCATTCCAAGCGGATTTACGGATTTTTAATAGCAAAATATTAAACAATAAAAAAAGTGAAGTAACATTTCAAATAAATTTATATAAGAAGTTTTAAAAGTGCTGGTTTTCTAAAACGAATATTATAAAATATTCAGTTAAAACTTTTTTATAAGATTGATGAAGTAAGAAAATTAATGGTTAAAGAAATAATACAAGAAGAATCTATTCAGATTGTTGATTTTATGCCGGTAGAAGTTTGCAAATTATCCAGTGCCGGAAGGGATAGAATTTGTAAAGAATCATTTGAAACATCTAGTAAAGTTAATCAATATTGTTTCAAGAAGCAGAGCTTTCATATTAGAAAAGTCAGAAAAAGAATTGAAACACTTTTCTCTCAGCTATGCGATCAGTTTATGATAAGAAGAAATTTTGCTAAATCTTTTAATGGACTTAAAAGTAGAATACTTTGTAAAATTACAGCTTTTACTATCTTACAATTTATAAACAAATTTTTAACTAACCGAAATCTTAATAATATTAAATATGCTCTCTATTAATTCACACAACGGATTAAAAGATCAATATTGAAACGCCCTAATAAAAATTTGTAAGGAGAGTTCAAAATTAGTTCTTAACAATTGTTTTGAACTATCTTCGGAATTAAATGAGATGAAATAAAATACTGCTAGTGAATAAAATTGTACTAAAAACTCATTATAACCCAGGATAAAATACTATGAAAAAAATGTATCTTATTGTTTTCGTTTTTATAATTAGTTTACCCTTTGCGGGTGAAGTTCATGCTCAGTGGATCAATAATGGACCTTACAACGGTTGGGTTACCAGTTTTGCCATAAACTCAAACGGAGCCAGGGGTACTAATATCTTTGCAGCAACCGGCAACGACGTATATTTATCGACGGACAACGGAGCAAACTGGGCTGCAGAAAGCAATGGTCTGCCTAATCATACTTCAATCACTTATCTATCAACCTTAGATAAAAACATTTTTGCCGGAACCAGTAATAAAGGAGTATTTGTATCAACAGACAATGGCGCAAGTTGGACAGCAGCTAATAACGGCTTGCCGAAAAATTCAGGTGTGTTTGCCTTTGCCATCTCTGGCACTAATATATTTGCCTCCGTTAATGACAGTGTCTTTATATCAAACGACAACGGTACGAGTTGGACAGCAGCCGATAAAGGTTTGCCGACGACAGATAATGTCGCCGCGTTTGGAGTTTCAGGTACCGATATTTTTGCTGCGACCGGTAACAGCGGTATTTATTTATCGACAAACAACGGTACAAACTGGACTTTAGTAGACAGTAGCTTACCCTCTAAATCCCAGCTTTCTACTTTTACTGCTGCAGATACAATTCTCTATGCTGCAGATTACAACAGCAATATCTTTCGTTCCACCGATAAAGGTAAAACCTGGACGTATGCCGATAATGGTTTAGAAGGTTTAAATTATCAATATAATATCCAGGCTTTTGCAGTCTCAGGTTCGAACGTCTTTGCAGCAACCAACGGCGGAGGTATCCTTTTATCAACCGACAATGCCGAAAGCTGGACTATCGTAAATAACGGCTTAAGGGATTTGGACGTCAATGCTTTGGGTGCCTCGGGTTCGAATATCTTTGCTTCAAGTGAATCCGGTGTTTACTTAACAACCAACAATGGTAATAACTGGACTACAGTAAATAACGGATTTACGAATCTATTCGTGAGTGATCTTGCCGTTAAAGGTAGTGATATTTTTGTTGCGGGCGATTTTCATGTTTATCGATCTACTGATGAAGGAGCAAACTGGGCTACGGTTGACAGCGGTTTGTCTGCAAATATTACAGTAAATACATTTGCGTTTAAAGACAACAAAATTTTTGCCGGAGCCTTTTTTAATGGTGTTTTTGTATCAACCGATAACGGTACAAGCTGGGCAGCCGCAGCAGATAACGGCTTGCCGGCTTTTAGCCGTATAAATGTCCTCGATGTCTCTGGTACTAATGTAATTGCCGGAACGAACACTCATGGTGTTTTCCTATCAACAGATGATGGAGAAAACTGGGCAGCAGTAGACAGCGGTTTGGGCTTGTCATTTGATGGTATAACAAGTATCGGAAATTGGGGTAATAATGTCTCAGTCACAACAGACCTTGACGGTACCTATCTATCGACCGACAATGGGAGAAGCTGGGCAAAAGTAGACACCGGAATATTAGCGAACTTGGGCATGTATGCGTCCTCGGGCACAAATGTAATAGCATCTAACGGCAGTAATATCTACTTGTCGACCGATGACGGTGCAAACTGGAGCAACATTGACGGCGACTTGCCGTTAAATTCTGCAGACTACATTGCGTACACCTCCGCTTCGAAAAACAATTTCTTTGCCTTATTGCACTATAACAGCGGCATAGATAGTGTCTTTTTATCAACAAACAAAGGCAAAAACTGGATCGCAGTTAATGCTAACGGATTACCGCAAATTAATGATAATATTAATGCTTTTGCTGTTTCTGACTCAGGTATCTTTGCCGGAACCGATGGCGACGGTATTTGGCAGAGACCGCTGTCGCAAATAATTACTTCCGTGCAAACTATACCTAATGAAATACCTACGGCATTCAGGTTAGCCCAGAATTACCCTAACCCGTTCAATCCCTCTACAAT
This sequence comes from uncultured Ignavibacteriales bacterium, assembly GCA_963751355.1. Classification (GTDB taxonomy): domain Bacteria; phylum Bacteroidota; class Ignavibacteria; order Ignavibacteriales; family Ignavibacteriaceae; genus CAVVVS01. Next base: position 20,579 of record CAVVVS010000095.1, read on the forward strand.
AATAGATTACTCAATCCCAAAATCCGGTATAGTAGCACTAAAAGTTTATAATATTATGGGTAAATTGGTAAAAACATTAGTAAACGGGTATGAAGATCAAGGAAAACATAAAGTAGTATTTGACGCAAATAAATTTGGAATGGCAAGCGGAGTATATTTCTACCGATTGAAGGTGAATAATTTTGTGAAGACAAAAAAAATGGTACTTCTAAAGTGAAAAAAAGTACCTGTCTGCTGATGCCTTTTAATAAAATTAAAAATATTATGATACTTGTATTAAATTTAATATCAGCAGGTACCGGGTAAGTTTATATCGGGTGAATATTTTAAATAAGAAAATGATAGAATTTTAAACGGTATTAAAAAATATTTTTGCTTTTGAATGGTGATGGGTTGAACTCATCACCATTCATTTCTGCTTTATTGTTACGCACGTAATTTTTAATTGTTAAAAACAGGGGAAGTGGGGCTAAATTTCTCTAGCAAATCGAATTATTATTTTTCTTTTAGCCTTTATTTACTACTTAAAAAATCTTGAACGCAAGTGATTTTTTTAAAAATGAACCTTGACAATAATTTGTCGTATAATATAATTATTGTGTCTTTTGCAGCAATCATATTCTAAAGTCAATTCGTTAGATATCCTTTAAGTTTACTATTTAAAGGTAAATCATTATCTTGGATTGGGATTAGCTTTTCAAGCAGATAATTTTTTTAACTTTAATAAAATATATGTGACTTTATGAAACCAACAAAATATCTATTGCCATTGATAACAATTATAATAACCGGAATAATAGGATGCTCTTCCGGTAAAGATGCATCGAACAAATCTGATAAACCGGATGCTAGTGATCTAAATATCGGACTAGAACGAATTCCACCCGGTGTAGTCCGTATACGCGGAACTATTGTTGACATTGACACTTCACGTAAATCATCGGTCGATAACAGTCCTTGCGGCAAGCAGCCATGCTGGGCAAAAGTAAGGATCGATTCCATCTTGGGCTACGGAGCAGGCGCCCCTGTGGTTTCAAGGTATGAAACAGTTTCCGTTAATTTTGTATTTACTTTAGGACCTACCACAAAAGAGTTGTTCCCCAATCTTGATAACAGATTACCCGGACTTCCAACCGGCTCATCTTTCCAGGCAGATCTACGTATTTTGTCAGATAAAATTATTAATAATAAACAAAGTATTAAGGAATACCGAATAAGTTCATACGAGAAGTTTTAATAGTTTCCGCATTACGTAATTTGTATTACGAAGGAGTGAATGGTAACTATTAATTATACACATTTATTACTAATAGTTTAATCCTATTTTGAGTAAAATTAGGATACAAAATCAAGAAAGTGAAATAAAATTAAAAAATGCCGCAATCAAAGGGCTTTATATATAGAACAATTAAAATCATTTTCCCTCAATATAATATTGTCCTCCCCCTAAATGGTTAAGCATTTAATTAGGGAGCAGGTTGAAGTCGAAGGTAAGCGGGATTCTCAGTAATCGAATATTCGTAAATGATTTTTTTGGGAAAAACTTTTATAATATTCGACAGGGTTAATAAAAAATTAAAAACTTTTTACTGCTTCATCGATTGAACTATATGTATCAAAAATACTATTTAATTTTGTAATGGATAGTACGCCTGTAACCTTGTCGGATAGATTAGCTAATTTTAATTCCCCACCCGCATTTTTCATCGTTGTATAGCCGCTAATCAAAATACCTATCCCTGAGCTATTAACAAACTTTACATTGCTGAGGTCAACCACCACATGCTTTTTATTTCTCTTCAGGTAATCGTGAAGTCTTTCACTTATATCGGCAGCTTCGGGACCGCCTACCAGGTCTCCTTTTATTTCAACTATTACAGCATCGTATTTTTCATGCTCTTTAATTTTCATATATCCCCCATAATTTAATTTAATATTTCTTTTGAACTGAGGATCAGCTTTCGCCGGGAAGCGTATGTTACGCTAGCAGCGATATTGCACAGCAGATTATTTTATGACAATAAGCTTTATTTCTTTTTTAGAAGATAATTAAGAGCAACCGTATACTTAACAAAGTAAAAACATTTCCCTGCAAAAGCAACAAAAATGTATCTTAAGTTATCTGCCTAATTTTTAAAGGAATGAAAAGTAATAGTAAATGGTGAACGGTTGTTTCTGTAAGACCGGAAAATAAGTCGTTGGGGCATAATAATTTATAAAAATGTTATAAAAAGTTCTTGACATAATAAGAATTATATGCTAACTTTTTATAAGAAATATAATAAGTAAATTTCATAATTCCTCAGAAAAAAGAAATTATTATAAAAAATATAATATACGCCTTTCATTATTGTAAATAAATTTATTTAACAAAATGGGGAGAACCATATGACATGAATATTTACTCTTACCGGAACTAATCAAATTAAATCTGAACCGGTTCCATATAATAATAACATTGCATCTTCTATATTGATTTCCCTTTTATTGGTGAGCAAAAGGGGAACGCGACTGTCTATACGACGATGTTAAAACTTACCCGATCGATTTTCCTAAAACTATTGTGCGTGTTCAAAATATTAAAACAAAATTTATAAAGGAGACAGAAATGAAAAAACTATTTTCTTACCATGTTCTTCTAATTATCTTGTCGATTTTTCTAATACAGTCATCGATTATCTTTTCCCAGAATGTCGCTATCGGGGATTTTGATAATTATGTTAATACCGACAGCATGAGTGCACACTGGAAGATATTCGGATTTTCTTCTTTGGATAAAGCGCTTCATATCGATTCTATTAATACACCGATCGGTACACGTTACTTTGAATATATTTACAGCGGAAATTCACAAACAACCTGGGGTGGAGCAATAGAGAGGACCGATTTGACTTCAAATCCGTTGGATTTGTCCACTGCTAACGGAGGTGTAAGATTTTATTTGAAAGGTGACGGGACAACGAACAAAATTTATGTACGTTTTTCCAACGGTACAAGCAACTGGGCTTCGAATTTTATTTCACTTTCCGATACCAATTGGCATACGGTTACAATTCCTTTTGTTGTTGATACTGCAAACGGTTTTACTAACGGAACAAAAACTTTAGCCGATTTTCAAACAGACTTAGCAAACATTACGGATTTTAGAATTTATGTGGATCATCCTGTAATAGACAATATTTCTTACACGATCGGAATCAATGCTATTTATGCCGTAAAAAATCTTGCTCCCGGCGGTATAGTTATAGATGATTTCGAAGATTATAACACGACGTCTGAAGTTAACGGTATTTGGCAGTTTTTCGGTTATTCTACAGCCGATTATAATTTAAGAAAAGATCCAATGAATTCACCGGTCGGTTTTAAATATTTAGATTATAAATACAGACCAGGCAGCACTACTACCTGGGGAAGTGCTTTCAGGTTAAGAGCAATGACCCCTACTGATATGTCCGGTGTACAATCTGGTATCGAGTTTTATATGAAGGGTGACGGAACGGATAATCACATTTATTTCCGGCTTGATAACGGGAACGATATGTGGGCTTCGTATTTTATTCCCTTGAAAGATACTATCTGGCATCTTGTTAAAATCGGATTCACACCGGATACCGTGATGGGATTCCGCTATGTAGGAAATGATCCAAACAACGGACCTGATTTTACTTTACCACCCGGAACAACTGCAGAATTATTAAATTTTCTGACGAATATTACCGGCTTAAGAGTTGTAATTGATAATCCTGTGAAAGACGACGTTCTGCGCGATTTGAATTTCGATTCATTTTATGCAGTCGATGTTTACTCCGATGGTACAGTATTACCTGTTGAATTAACTTCATTCACCGCACTTGCAAAAGGCGAGATGGTTCAGCTTCAATGGACAACTGCAACCGAAACTAATAACAGAGGATTCGAAGTTCAAAGAAGAATAAGTAGCGGTACTTCCGGCTGGCAGACAATAGGATTTGTAAACGGTAACGGTACGGTTACTAAATCAATAACATATTCATATAGTGATAATATCAGCGATGTTAAAGCTTCAACAATTACTTATAGACTCAGACAAATAGATTTCAACGGTTCATCAAGTTTCAGTAATGAAGTTAATGTTAGCAGATCCGTCGTTTACAAATATGAACTTTCTCAAAATTATCCTAATCCCTTCAACCCTTCAACTACTATTAAATATAGTGTTGCCAAACCGGGATTAGTTACTTTAAAAGTGTTTGATGTCCTCGGCAGAGAAGTTACGTCTCTCGTAAATGAAGTAAAAGCTGCCGGTAATTATGAAATTAATTTCAATGCTCAAAAACTAAGCAGCGGTATTTATTTCTATACACTTCATTCAAGTGACTTTTCACAAACTAAAAAATTCGTCTTATTGAAGTAAGTCAAATTTAGTGAGGATGTGTTTTGAAATTTCAAATCACATCCTCATAGTTTTAGTATGGTTAATCTGATTGTATTCTCTTCACAAACGGGGGAGCACAATTGTAAATTGAAAATGAAAAGATATTATTCATATCAAAGGAGATAAAATGAGACATGATAAATTTGGCGGCTTTATATTAGTATTATCGTCTCTGCTATTATTTTTTAGTTATTCGGTATTCGCACAAAATATTATGATCGATAATTTCGAAAGTTATGCAAATAATGACAGCCTAAGTACAAACTGGAAAGAATTCGGATTTTCTTCTTTAGATTTTGGAATCGATTCGGTAAATGCTCCAATAGGCAACAGATATCTTAATTATGTATACAGCGGCAATAGTCAAACCACCTGGGGAGGAGCAATTGAAAAAACAGACCTGGCTACAAATCCTATCGATCTTTCATCAACAGAAGGCGGTCTTCAATTTTATTTGAAAGGAGATGGAACGGATAACATGATATACGTTCGTCTTTCCAACGGAACATCCAATTGGTCTTCGAATAAAATTTCTGTATCAGATACAAACTGGCATGCTGTTTATATTCCTTATATCGCAGATACTATTAACGGGTTTTCTAACGGAAATCTTACGACAACAGATTTGATGAATGATTTGAAAAATGTAACGGATTTTAGAATATATATTGATCATCCAAAAATTGATAATACTCCCTATACAATTTCTTTCGATGAAATTTATTCGGTTAAACATCTACCGCCTCAGAATTCTATTATGCTTGAGGATTGGGAGACATATAAAAACAGAGACGCACTAAACATCGCATGGCAATTCTTCGGTTATTCAACTCAGGATTTTACGGTACTTTCAGATCCATTGAATGCTCAAAGCGGTTTCAGGTATATTGATTATGTCTATGTCGGTGATAATCAGACGACATGGGGCGGCGCTATGAGAACAAGAAATTTAACCCCGATAGATATTTCCGGTAAAAAGGGTGTACAGTTTTATTTGAGAGGGGATGGATCACCTAATAATTTTTCATTTCGTTTTTATAACGGCAACGAAATGTGGACTTCTTACAATATGCCCTTAAGTGATACTACATGGCATTTGATTACTATTCCTTTTAAAGTAGATACTATAAAAGGATTTCGTTATTTGGGAAATAATCCGGATAACCCGGTTATAGGTCCGGATATAGGAACAAACGAAATGTTGATGACTGACTTAGCAAATGTAACTCAACTTCGCTTTTATGTTCGCAGCCCTGTAATTGATTTTGTTCATTATACACTTTATGTAGACGGATTATATGCTGTTGATGAATTTCCTCCGCTGCCGCCCGTTCCGGTAGATAATTTTGAAACATACTCTAACTCAAGTGATCTTAATACTACCTGGCAACAATTCGGTGATGCGAGTGTTTCGTTGACACTTACAACAAATCAAGATTCGGTTGCTCAGGGAAGTAAAGCTGCGGTGATTACGTACAAAGGTGCTCTAGGCACACAATACACATTAATAAGAAAAAATAACATTATTCCCGGTTTAAATTTTTCCGATTTAACCGGCGGAATGCAATTCTGGTTAAAGGGAGACGGAAGCGATAACAACATTAATATCCGTTTGTTCAGCGGGAATGAAATGTGGGCTTCGAACCCTATTTCTTTAAAATCAACCTCTTGGCATCATATCGGTATTCCGTTTGTTGTCGATTCCGTAAACGGATTCCGGTATCTCGGTAACGATCCGCAAAATCCGATGTGGTCAAGTGATCTCGGTACTGATCAACAGTTGAAGGGCGATCTTGCTAATGTTGATCAAATATTTTTCGAAATCAGAAATCCGGCACAAAATAATACTACATATTCTATAGTTCTGGATAACATAGAAGGTGTGGATAAATTTTCCGGAGATGTTGTCACTTCTGTTGATTCAAAAGAATATTCCGTCGCACCTAAGCAATACTACTTAAGTCAAAATTATCCTAATCCTTTCAACCCTACTACTGTGATTAGATATGAATTACCTAACAGCGAATTAGTTTCACTAAAGGTTTACAATTTACTTGGGCAAAGGATTGCTGAATTGGTAAACGAAAAACAAAGTACGGGGATGCATGAAGTAACTTTTGATGCTTCCAACTTATCAAGCGGCGTATATTTTTATTCGATAAAAGCAGGAACTTTTATTTCTACAAAAAAGATGTTGTTGATTAAATAATTTTATAGATACAGTTGAGACTCACTTGAAGCTGTAAGAAAAGTGAGTCTCAACTCATATAAAAGGATCTGATTATGATCGTTCGATTGCAAAATAAAAATATCCGGTTCGCTTTAATTGCCATATTATTTCTTGTATTGTCGATAGCGTCAACTTCATTTGCAGGCAACACAGGCAAAATAACGGGAACTGTTGTCGATGCTAATACTGGTGAACCCCTAATCGGAGCAAACATTTTGGTCATGGAAACAGAGCTCGGGGCATCAGCGGATGTGAACGGAAAGTATTTTATTCTTGGTATCCCTACCGGCACATATTCGGTCAGAGCATCATTTGTTGGTTATCAAACCGTTACTATGATTAATGTAATTGTCAGCCTGGATCATACAACCGAAATAAATTTCAAACTTGAACAGATTAACATTACATTGAAGAACGAGGTGGTGGTTGTAGCAAAAAAACCGCCTATCGAACTTGATGTATCATCGAGCAAGCAGGATATTAATATACAGGGTGTCCAGAATGCTCCTTTGCAGGATTTTAACAGCGTACTAAACTTGCAAGCTGGTGTAGTCTTTAGAAATTCCTCAAATGATGTTGCTGAACAAATTACACCTACGCTTTCAATTCGCGGCGGCACAAGTGTCGGTGTCTTTATTGACGGAATGAATGTTACAGAAGGTATTTACAGCGGAAGTTTGACCAACTTTAATTTAAGCGAACTAAAATCTGCTGAAGTATTGACCGGCGGTTTTAGTGCCGAATACGGGAATATTAGATCCGGCGTAATAAATGTGGTAACCAAAGATGGCGGTAGTAAATACCATGCAAGCCTGGATTATAAAGTAAGCCCTGCTCATTTAAAACATTTTGGTCCGAATATTTATGATCCCAAATCCGCCCCGGAATGGCAATTGTACGGAACCAACTCGGCACTTTACGGGTCGGATGGCAAACATGATCCTAATAATCCCGACAGCTATTGGGAATTGTTTTCAAAATATGATTCGGTATATCATTTTACTCCCGAACAGGCTCAAGAAGTTTGGAAGTGGCAGCACAGACCCAGAGCTTACGGAAATAAACCGGATCAAATTATTGATGCTTCACTCGGAGGACCTTTACCCTTCATCAGTCAATTGAACCTAATTAACAAAATTAATTTTTTTACCAGTTTAAGATATGAATATAACATGCTGGCAATCCCTCTTTCCAGGGATCATTATACCGATTTAAACTGGTTCTGGAAATTGACATTTCATCCTTTCGGTACTTTCAAATTAAACGTACAGGGGAATTACCAGCAGAATTTTTCATCGGTGGCTTACAATACACCTGAAGTATCGATATCGACACCGGTTCAGGCTGTTTATTGCCTGCAATATTATGGAACAAAATATTACAACGGACAGCAGTCGATTGCGGACCGTTACAGAAATCAGTTTGGTCTTTACTTGAGTCATGTCCTTTCATCTAGTACGTATTATGATTTCCGCATAAATTATTTGCTGCGGCGTTCATTCGTTTACCCTGCACCTTTTACCGGCGGACCTACTTTCACTATCGGTGGTTTTACCTTTGATGCTTCTCCGCAGCAAGGCTGGATTCAGCAAGCTACCGGCAGAGATTTCGGCAACCGCGAAAGTGATTTCGGTTTAACTAGTCAAGGGTATTTTTTCACAATGGGCGGAATGGGAAAACAAAGAGATTTTTCTAGAGAAGTGCTAATAACTTCCAGGCTGGATCTAGTCAGTCAGGTTGAGGATTATCATCAATTGAAAACAGGACTTGAATTAAATTATGACGATCTCCACGAAAATAGTGGTGTTGTACAGCTTTCACCGCCGTTATATAAAATGAATATTTTTCATGTTATTCCTTTACGATTAGCATATTACGCTCAAGATAAAATTGAATTCAAAGGAATGATTGCTAATATTGGTGTAAGAATGGATTATACCAATCGAAGGCATACTTATTATACAAACTTATTCTCTGCGGATTTTAATATCGACAGTCTGTCATTAGTCCCTACTGCCCCTGTAAAGTCGTTCTTTTATGTTAGTCCAAGAATCGGTATCTCTCATCCTATTAGTGCGAAAAGTAAATTATTCTTTAACTACGGACACTTTTACAGCGAACCTGGTGTGAGTACGCTGTACACATTGCGTCAAAGGGAAGGCGGAAATTTTGATAGAATTCCTAATCCGGATTTAAAACCGGAAAGAACCATAGCTTACGAACTTGGTTTTGAACAGCAGCTAGGCGAAGAATATCTGATTCATATCTCCGGATATTATAGGGACATTACAAACCAAATAAAGTCAGTAGATTATGTTTCGCATGCCGGTAATATAATCCAATCGTATACTAATGACAGTTACGCAGATGTGAGAGGATTTGAAGCAATTTTCCAAAAAGAGTTGGGCGGCTATGTTACAGGAAACGTGAGCTATGACTACTATGTAAGGTCTAACGGAAATGTTGGGTATAATTATTTATATGAAGATATTTACAAAACTCCTCAGCTAACAACAAGTACTCAAGCTACGCCGGGCGCTAATTATACATTACTGGCGAATATAACTTTTAGTACTCCGGATAATTGGGGACCGGAAATTTTAGGAGTAAAACTATTATCCTCTTGGCGGTTAAATTTAACCCATGAATTAAGAAGCGGGGCAACCTTTACATGGAATCCTCAAAATATTCCCGGGTTGCGTTATAATGTTAGATGGAGGGATCATCAGAATACGAACTTGCGGCTTTCTAAAGAGTTTACCATAGCAGGCATATCTATGGAAGGCTATTTCGAGGTTTATAATATATTCAACAGAAAAGAACTGACTCATTATATGCGTTCACTGCTTCTGCCGAATCTCAAGGATTGGGAAAATTATATGAACTCTTTGAAACTACCTTCGGAAGGCGGTACCGACCAGCCGGGAGATTATAAACAATCATATATCCAATTGCCGCCGCCGGGAGATTATCCTACACAATTATTCTTCCTTAACCCGAGGTCATATTTTATTGGTATTCATATAGATCTTTAACCGGAGAAACAATGAAAGTTTTAGTTAAAATTCAGACAATATTGCTATTCAGTTTATTATTCTGCCAAACTTTTTTTGCACAAACTTATTTTCAACATCACATAAACCGTATTGCCACTCAAGTGACGGATGACGGGGCTTTAATTTATCGAAGAAATAATATCCTCTATACAACTTGGCCTTACGATTCCAGGTTTTTCGATATGACCTCAAGAAAATATTACCAGGAATCGTGGGGTGTGTGGAGCGGTGTTACAAACTTTCTTGGTGTCAACGATACTTTACCGAGCACTTCTGTTATAGCTTCGGGTAATTTTAATATTGATTATAGTCAACTCGTACCCCTGAGTCTTCAGAAAAGAGTAAAATATCCTTATCCCAACGTAATAGTTACAGACGGAAAAAATGCTAAAAACGAAGTATTTGATGCTGCGGTGGTAGTTCCTTCCTTGCAATGTGATGAACAAATTGAAAGCGATTGGACAAATTCGCAAGGCATAACAGTTCAACTAAAAACTTATGCATATGCCACGACCGGGTTTAAAAATTTTATCATATATGACTACCGGTTTATCAATACGGGTAACGTTGATGCAAATACGCAAACTAGAGAACTTAATAATGAGTTGAAAAATGTTTGGTTTGGATTTCCGTTTTCTACCGATATTAAACCGAAATTCGGCGGGGTGGAATATAACGACTTTTATAAATACTATGGCTCAACGTATGATAAATGGGTTGGGGGAGATAAAGCCGCGGATTCGATGAGAATTTTTTATTCGTGGGATGGTCCGGTTGGTCCAAGTGAGTACGCACCCGATCCAATTACTAAAGAACCGCAAGTACCCGGATTTTTCGGGGTAGGGATTTTACACGTGGATAAACAAGCAAAGGATGATCTTCTATTTGGCTCTTCCGATGATCCTTCGCAGCCTAAAACAATCTCCACAAACTCAACTTTGGTTACCAGCGGAACTGGCCGGTATCAAGTGCTGACTCAAGGAGGAAACCAGGATATTAATGGAATCGGGGCGCAGAATTTAATCTTAGCTTGCGGTCCTTACGATATGAAAATAAATGACGATGTACGAATCGTTATAGTTCAAATAATTGATGGTATTTCTAGAGAAAAAGCAAAAGAATTGGGGATGCAGCTATTAAGCGGACAAATTTCGCAAGATGAATATTTGAATGAAATTGCAACGGGAAAGGATTCGCTGTTCAAATCAATGGCTAGTGCAATGATGATATATAAGCATAACTACAGAGTACCTTTTCCTCCTCCTTCTCCGGACTCACTCACTATTACAACCGGTGTTGGGCGGAATATTTTGCATTGGTCAAATAGTGCTGAAAATTCTTCCGATCCGATCACAGGAAATAAAGATTTTTCGGGATACAGAATTTACAGAGTTTCCGTTACTCCCGATAATCTCTGGGAAAAAATATTTGAATGTGGTGGGAACACTGGCGTTCCGGTTACACATACTTTTATTGATACAAATCTGGTTATGGGATTTAATTACTACTATGCGGTAACCTCTTTTGATGACGGCACACAAAATTTTCTGAATCCTGGGAAATCATTGGAAAGCTCATGGCTGACTTCCACTGCATACATTGGTGCAGCCGCAGCACGACCTTCGGAAAATACTTACTCTAGTTTCCAAAACAATCTTCGTGTTGTACCGAATCCGTTTAATGTACGTTCGCAAAATTTCGGCAATCCTAACGATCCGGGCGATGTAGAAAACAATAAACTTCTGTTCCTGGGCTTACCGGGTGAATGTACCATCCGAATATATACGGTATCCGGCGATCTTGTAAAAACATTATATCACCTAAACGGACAAGGTTCGGAAGCGTGGAATCAAATCACAGATTCAAATCAATTTATTACCAGCGGAATTTATATCGCTCATATCGAATCTAAGCTGGGAGATGCAATCATTAAATTTGTGGTGATTAGATGAAGAAGATTAATATTGCTAAAATTTTATTAATAACTGTTTGTATTCTGTCGTTTATCTCCAATCTGAAGGCACAGGAAAATTTTAAAAAAGTAGCACAAAGCGGAATGCAATATCTGAAGATAGGAGTCGACGCCGAAATGGTAGGACGGGGTGAAGCAGGTATCTCAGCGATTACGGGCGTTCCCTCCATATTTTGGAATCCTGCCGGATTAGCTGACCTTGAGGACAAAGAATTTTATTTTTCTCATAATTCATGGATTGCCGATATTTCCTTAGATGCAGCTGCTGTTGGTATTAATCTGGGTAACATCGGAACATTTGCTTTAAGCGTAATTTGGATGAATTACGGTACCCTGAAAGCTACAGCAGTGGCAACTACTACAGCAGGTTCTAATCAACTTGGGTACATTGACGAAGGAACTTTTACACCTTCCGATGTAGCTATAGGATTGGCTTACTCCAGAAAAATATCGGAACAATTTTCTGTAGGTGGACAAGTAAGATACCTCTATGAAAATTATGGTCACAATGTTGTAGTTACAACTTCGGGAATCAATGAAGATGTGAACAATATCGTAAAAGCGATTACTTTTGATCTTGGTACACTTTATTATCCTGGTTATAAGAGTCTTGCCTTTGCTATGGCTATTCAAAATTTTTCGACTGATATAAAATATGAAGAAGAATCTTTTGGTGCACCATTAACCTTTAAGCTCGGAATATCTATGAATATGCTCGATCTGTTTGAGAGTAATCCTACGAGCAGTTTATTGCTGGCAGTTGATGCAATTCATCCTAGAGATTACACGGAAAGATTAAATTTAGGACTTGAATACAATTACCTGGGAATAATCCAATTACGTACCGGGTACAGAATGAATTATGATATAGGAAACTTTACATCCGGAGTTGGTTTAAGGTATTCTTTGCCGAGCGGAATGCAGATTAAACTTGATTTGAGTTATATGGTAGATGCAACAAGCAGATTTTCAAACCCGATACAAATTACAGCCGGTTTAAAGTTTTAAAATAATCGGACGAAAATTTTTTAATACTTTATAAATAAATTATTTTTATTGGATATTAATCCGAATACCGGAGAAGATTTTAACAATTTTGGATTACTAAATGATCGAACTGCATAAAAGAAACAACGGAGGGGGACAAGCTTATTTTCGTGCTCGAAACATATCACTGGTAATTAACGCAATAAACCAGTTCGAGCCGATTACTAAACGAGAACTTGTAGACAAAACAGGTCTTAGCTTTGCAAAAATTAATTCAATTATTCACACTTTACACAAAAATAAATTAGCTATCGAAACCGGTAAAGAAGAATCCGGCGGTGGAAGACCTTCGGCTTTATTTCAAATAAATCCCGATTATCGATTTATTGTTGGTTGCGAATTGTCTCATACACGCGTTCATACAATTGTAGGAAATTTGAAGGGAGACATCCTTTACAATAAATCATTAAGTTTTGAAAAATCATCAGGGAAGGAATTTGTAACCAAGGCATTGCTAGAAAGTATTCGTGATGCAATCGAAACATTAAAAATATCCAAACAAAAATTGCTGGGAATCGGAGTTGCGGTTGCTGGATTGGTTAACCCGAAAGAAGGAGCTACGCGTCCTTTCCCGCATCATGTTAATTGGGGCGACATTTCAATAAAAAATTTAATTGAGAAAGAATTTGACGTAAATGTTTATGTGGAAAACGTGGCAAATGCCGCTGCATTAGCTGAATTAAATTTCGGAAAAGGCAGGGGTAAGAAAAATTTGTTGTTTCTCGATATAGGCCCGGGTGTTGGAATGGGAATAATTCTAAACGGAACACTTTATGTCGGTTCAACCGGTTCGGCAGGCGAATTCGGTCATATAACGGTAGATGAAAACGGACCTCTCTGTGCTTGCGGGAATGTAGGATGTATAGAGACAATAGCTAGTACAAAAGCGGTTGAACGTCATGCCAAGGAAATGATTGAGCATGGTGTAATTTCGAGTCTCAAAGAATTGTCATCGAACGATATAAATAAAATAAATATTAATATGATTTGTGAGGCAGCCATTAATGGCGATAAACTTTCCTTTAATCTATTAGATGAAATGGGAAAGAATTTAGGCGAGGGAATTGTTACCATAATTAATTTATTTAATCCCGAAACTATCATTCTTGGCGGTGAAATCGACTTTAAGTATGGTTATGTATTAGATTCGATCACAAATATAGTTCAAAAACGTGCACTCGAAATACCTCGCAGGGCTACCGAAATTTTATTTTCTTCGCTCGGTGAAAATGTTGTGGTAATAGGTTCGACGATTCCCTTAATAGAAAATTTCTTTTCCACTTTTACCGGTGAACTTAATTAATAGAATCTCTGAAAAAAATATTTTATTTAATTGCCGTTTCGACCGAAGGGAGAAATTCCAAAATTTTAAAAGACTTGCACATAGAGGTACAGGTCTCAGTGGATGACTTCTTCGAAATAACAAATAAACTATTTCGCGGAAAATTTAATATAGAATATAAACGTAATCCTTATTCCTCCGCAAAAATTCGATGGCACAGCGGGAAGATTAAAAACTTTAAATATATTTTTCCAAATAAAAGAACTACTTCAGAATGAAATCAAGAGTAAATTCTATTCGTATAAGTAAAATTATTTTTACTGTTTTTATATTTAGTTTTATAATCTCACCTCTCTCTTTCCCCGGAGCAAAAAAAGTGAGAATTACAAAACATCCCTTAATCGTTTTTCATATAGATCTTAACTCTGTAGCTCTGAAAGAAAGTTATATAAGAAAGTGGTTAAAAAAAGCAGCCGGTATGGGGTATAATGCCGTACTTTGGGAAGTTGAAGATAAAATAAAATGGGAGACATGCCCGGAGTGTGTAAGTCCCGAAGCTTTTTCCAAAAAAACGTTTAAGGAAATTTTGAGTTATTCAAGATCATTAGGTTTGGAACCGATACCATTGTTGCAGACAGTCGGGCATGCTGAATATGTGCTTCGTCATAAAAAATATTTCTCTTTTAGGGAAGACACAAGCAGATACGATTGTTATGCAACATGTAAACCGGAAGTAAGAACGTTTATAAAATCTTGGATCAAGGAATATTTAGATTTATTCGGGGATATCAAATACTTTCATTTAGGCGGCGACGAAGCTTATGTATTTGCTACAAGTCCTGAATGTTCAGCACAAGCAGATAAAAAAGGTAAAGGTAAATTATATGCCGAGTATATGAAAAATATTTCAGAACCGCTGCTGGCTAAAGGTATTCGCCCCTGCATATGGGACGATATGATTTTGCATTACACCGATGCTCTCCCGGAAATTCCGAAAAAATTTGTTATATGGGATTGGAATTATTGGGACGGAGATACAACACCAGCAAAGGTAATGATTTGGGATAAAGGGGGATTGTTCTCGAAAAATCAAATATTTAGTAAAGATATTAAAAAATTTCCGGAAATAATTGATAAAAACGGAAATCTCAGGGCATTTTATACGAGTGACGTCTTGAAACGTTATGGCTTTGATGTTGTTCTCTGTAGTTCATCCAGATCTTATGGTGATGCAGTATTTGCGGGCAGACAAAAACTTCATGCATCGAATATTATCGGAGCCGCTAAAAAAGTCGTTGAAGACAGTCTCTTAGGAACTTGTGTTACAAGCTGGGCTGTTAGAATTCCGAATTATGAAACACAGGAAACGTGGTTTTATTTAGCTCCTTTAACAATAAATAACAGCAAACAATCGCACAATGAACTGATATCTAAAAGTACCGAATACGCCTTCGGAGTTTCAGGAATACATGCAGAAAAAGCTTTCGAAAATATCGGCTATCCATTTCCTTTTGCCGATCAAAAATCAACGGGGATAATGTGGACAGGTATGAAGGATTCCCGGCAAGCTCCACCGGGATATATAAAATCTCTGATCGAAAAGTGGCGTAAGACAAATAACGGAAAGCAGTGGAATGCAAATGTTACTAGAATTAAAAAATCAAATCAAAAAATTTCAAAGGGTATTAGTGAATTAAATAAATTTATTCCCGGAGCAGGAAAAGGGCTTGATGTTCTGGAAGCATGGGAAAAAGCCGGTTATTTTCAGTACTGGGGAAGCATAGTTGCCGGTGAGATAGTTAATAACGTTGAAGGAAAGCCCGGTAAAGATAAAAATGAAATATTAAGTCTATTGAAGAACTTGAGGACTGATTATTTGAATTGGGCGAAATACTGGATGAAGCCCGCTTCCGCAGAAAACAATACCGGTTTAATCTATGATGCTATAATAAATTATTTCGAAAACATAAAAGAGTGATATGATTTTTAAAATGCTATTTTGTTTATTTAATCCGGGGAATATAATATGCATTTAGCCACTGCCGATTATATCGTTGTCCTGATCTTTGCAATTTTAATGGTTTTACTGGGAATTTATTCCAAGAGTAAAGTTAAAAATACCGATGACTATTTTGCCGGCGGGAAAAAGGTACCGTGGTGGATGGCGGCTATTTCTCATCATATGTCAGGCTACAGTGCTTTTGCATTTGTCGGGCATGCAACAATCGCATACATGTACGGGTTTAGTGTTTGGACATTTTTTGCTTTGCCAATATTTGTGGCAATGATTATAGGTGCGAATGTTTGGGCACAGAAATGGGTAAAACTTAATGTCATTACCCCCATTCAGTATCTTGAGAGAAGATTTAATCCCTTAACCAGACAACTTTTTGCATGGAGCGGTATCGGGATTAAATTTATTGACGAAGGTGTTAAGCTTTATTCCCTTGCAGTTATTGTAACCGTTATTACGGGTTTCCCTCTGGAAGCGGTAATAATTGGATGTGGTGTTCTTACGGTTTTTTATATTTTGTTCGGCGGGTTGTGGGCTACCATGTTGACTGATTTTGCTCAATTCATAATTCAATTTTCAATGTCTTTTATCTTAGTTTACCTAACTTTGAATTTTGTAGGCGGGTGGTCTTCAATGTGGGTACACATGCCTGCTGGGCATACTTCTTTTTTCAGCAAAGCAATTTCCCCATGGTTTTTACTCGTTTACACTGTTGTAATTATTCTCAGTTATAACGGCGGTACTTGGGGATTAGCACAGCGCTTTTATTCCATAGGCAAACCGAAAGACGCCAGGAAAGCTGCTTATCTTTCCGCATCATTGTATTTGATTTACCCTTTTGCAATATATATCCCCATGTGGGCGGCAAGACAGGTGGTAGGGGAAATTGCCAATCCCGAACAAGCTTATGTGCTCGTAGCGGAAAAACTTTTCACTTCACTAACGCCGGGGCTTATAGGGCTGTTCGTCTCGGCTATATTTGCAGCAACAATGTCAATGATCAGTGCAGATTTAAATTCACTGGCAAGTGTTTTTACAAAAGATATTTTTGAAAGAACTATGAATAAAAACTGCAATGATAAAACCTTATTGAAGGTCGGAATGGTATCAACAATACTTCTCGGTGTACTAACGATCGGTTCGGCATTAATTACAATTCATCTTCATGGGGCTTTTAATGCAATGGTTGAATGGTATGCCGCAATTTTAGGCCCTGTATCCGTGCCTTTACTCTTCGGAATGGTTTATAAAAGAGCTACCTGGCGGGGAGCGATTGGATCCTGGGCATTAGGATTCATAACATTTATTGTAGTCAAGTATGGTTATGCCGCCATAACCGGCGTCCAAACTCCCTTCGCTCTTTATACCGGTGCGGAATTAATGGTATCATTCAGTGTATTCTTTTTAGATGGGTTTATAAACAAACAAACGCCTGTTGAAAAACAAAGGGTTGACGAATTATTTAGGCAGATTAAATGATAATAGATATAAGCTAAATGAAAAATAAAACAATAATCAAAAACGGAAAAGTCCTTTTGCCGGAAGGCTTAAAAATCTGCAATATTGAAATTGAAGACGACTCAATTTTATATATTGGAGGAAACATTAAGTCGGAAGGAACGGATATTGTGATTGATGCTGAAGGGAAATATGTTTTACCAGGCTTTATTGATGTTCATACTAACGGTATTGCAGGTTTCGATTTAACAAACGGGGTTTATGATCTAAACACTGGAGAGTTTAATTCAAACGAAGAAACATACATAAAAGGGCTCGATGATGCTCTCAAAGAGTACTTAAGAACCGGCGTTACACGTGCAATATTGACAAGCTTGGCTTCCCCGATTGATCAACTTAAACGAGTGTTCCGGTATGTGAATGCATATAAAATTAATCACATAAAATCATCGTGGAAAGGAGTGCTGGAGGGGCTATTCGTTGAAGGCACTTTTATGAAACTTATAGATTATCGTGGTGCACACAACCCTGATTATTTCTATGAACCTTCACTTGAATTATTTAATGAACTGCAGGATGCTGCAGGGGGAATGATCAGAGTTGTGAATATTGTTCCCGAATGGGGTGAGCCTGCTTTTAACCTGATCAAGTATCTTTCAGCAAAAAAGATTGTGTGCGCTGCGGGTCATACTGGTGCTATAGGAATTCAGTACGATAAAGCAATAAAAAACGGGTTGAGCCTGGCGGTTCATTTTTTGAACGGTCCTACAGGTTCTTCAAGTAAATCTTTGGATGGTGGTGGAGCAGTGGAAAATGTATTGAGGGCTCAGGATATGTTCGTTGAAATAATTATGGACGGTTACCATGTTGACAAGGCTTATGTGATGGACACTATTAAACGTAAAGGTTTTGATAAAGTTTGTGCAATTACCGACAGTATGTTTGCTGCATCTTTTAAAGAACTTAAACAGTTCAACATTCTGGGTGTAAACGGTGTTGTAAGCGAAAACCGGGAATATCTAAAAATTGCGGATAGAGAATATGCCCTGTTTGGAAGTATGCTGACAATGGATATGGCATTTTCAAATGTATTAACCTGGCTTACTATTCCAATTGAGGGTATCTGGCATGCGATGCATAAACCCCTTGAGTTTGAAGATGCCTTAGTTAAGACTTCTAATTTGTGCAGTAAAAATCCCGCAAAGATTCTGGGTATATACGAACCTACTTCAATGCAGAATAAACTGCTGTTAAAGAATTTTACCGGAAGTATTGAAACAGGAAAAAGTGCCGATCTAATTATCACCGGTATAGATCGGATTGAAGATAGTTATAAGTTAAAGATTGAGCATGTTTTCGTAAAGGGACACCAATTGTAAAACTTTTAATTAAATAAATATTAACACCAATAGAATTTTATGAGGAAAACGAATTTGAAAAATTTAATAATGATATTAATTGTAACCGCATTTATTGTCAACGACTCTTTCGGACAAAGTAAATCGCGCTCGATGTGGGTATGGGGCAGTACAACCAGCATAATTGAATATTCTTCGTCCCGACAAACATTTTATGACTTTTGTGCTAATCCTCCGGGAATGAACGATCCCAACGCAATACCCGGATTTCCAAGGAATATTAATCTGGTATTTATGTCAGCACACAGATATGTTGTGGGTGATTCTTCAATGAGAGCAAAATTACATTCGTTCCTTAAAGATGCTCACTCCCACAATTTGAAAGTAGAATACCTTGACGGTGATAAAACATGGGCTACAACAAATATTAGCAGCGGAAAATTGTATATGGATTATTTAATAAAATTTAATTCGGAAGTATCCGATCCGGCTGAAAGGTTTGACGGGGTTCAATATGACGTTGAACCTTACCTGAATTCCGGCTGGTCAGATCCCTCAACGCGTGAAGATATTTGGAACGGCTTTATTGAACTGCTGACTTACTGTCAAGCCATGGTAGATTCGTTAAATGACGGAACATATTTTGGAGTTGCCGTACCTCGATGGTATGACAGCACAACCGGATGGCTGAATAATAAATCTGGAATTTATTATATGCGGCAACTCATGGATTTGGTCGATTATACAGCAATAATGGATTACGTTGACACTTCTTCAAGAATTATAAAAGATGCGGGTGCTGAAGTACTTTATGCCGATCAGATCGGTAAGAGGGTAATCGTAGGTGTTGAAACTCAAACTGTTAGTCCGCCTACTTCAACATTTTATGAAGAGGGCTGGGGAAATATGGAAAGTAACTTGTACGACGTCGATCAATACTTTAATGATCATCCGGGTTATGACGGAATAGCAATTCATCATTACGATTATTACAAAAATTTCCCGAAATGGGGTACAGGAGGAAAAGACATCACTGCCCCGAAATTAATTGCCGGTAATTTTGTTTATGCTGCAGACTCAAGTTACTTCCAATTTCATATTGTAGATATATGCGGAACAGGTTTGAACGAAGATTCTACTATGGCTCATTCCACTGTTGTAAATACATCTGCAGGCGGCACAAGTGTGCAGGGGACCTGGGAAAAAGATTCCGCAAACTATATATCTTTTTATCCGGATGGATCTCTGAAAAATAATGATAACTATTCATTCACTATTCAAGCTGTGGATTCGGCGGGAAATGCAATAGCTCTAAAAGATAATATCCCGGTTAACATAACTTCCGTAAATGATAAGCAAGGGAGTATTATTCCTAAATTTAATTTAATGCAAAATTATCCGAATCCCTTTAATCCTTCGACCCAAATAAAATTTAGTTTAAAAACATCCGGGTATACAACTTTAAAAATTTATGATACTTTGGGCAGAGAGATTCAGACGTTGGTGAATAGCTTTTTACATCCGGGTGTATATAAGATAAATTTTAACGGAAGTAACCAAGCATCCGGAGTCTACTTTTATGCCCTGATGTCCGGCTCTAGCAGCACGATAAAAAAAATGATTTTACTGAAGTGATTTTTAAATATTAGGTAAGAGCTAAAACTGCTGATTATCTTTTATATTAATAAACAAAAGGGGACAAATGTCCGGTATAAATAATTTTAAAAATTTTTTATTGGATAAATTAGAAGTAAAAATATTTGCCGGCAGGCAGGCGCTCGGCAAGACTGCTGCAAAAGATGTGCACGATAAAATATTTGAACTCGCAAAGTCAAAAAAAGAGATACGAATGATATTTGCCGCAGCTCCTTCGCAGAATGAAATATTGTATGAATTATCCAAAATGAAAGATATTCCCTGGGAGTTAATAACTGCATTTCATATGGATGAGTATTTAGGATTATCGGAGGGAGCAGAACAATTATTCGGAAATTTTCTGGAGGAGAAATTATTCGGCAAAGTTAATTTTAAGAAGGTTAATTACATAAATTCTAATCCGGAAAATATTGAAGAAGAGTGTATCAGATACACAGGTTTGTTGAGCGAAGCTCCTATAGATATTGTATGTTTAGGTATCGGGGAGAACGGGCATATTGCATTTAACGATCCTCCATATGCAAAATTCCAAGATTCCCTTAAAGTTAAAGTTGTAAAACTAGATCAAGTTTCCAGGCAGCAGCAGGTTAATGACGGGTGCTTCTTTTCTATTGATGACGTACCGGAAAAAGCAATAACATTAACAATCCCGATGCTTCTTTCTGCCGGTTATATGTGTACGGTAGTTCCCGGGGAGAAAAAAGCAAAAGCAGTTTCTCAAACATTATTAAACAAAATATCGGAAGCATGTCCTGCCTCAGTATTAAGGAATCATAATAATGCGGTATTATTTCTTGATAATGATTCCGCTTCAATTTTTCAAAAAGAAATTAATAAAAAGGAATGAGCAGCAAACAGAACAAACTAAGATGGGGATTAATAGGCGCCGGTGATATTGTTAGAAAAAGAGTGGCACCAGCACTGGTCAATCTCGATAATTGTGATTTCATAAGTGTAACCCGTGCAAGAGAAGAATTAACCGAAAAATTTGCAAAAGAATTCGCTGTTAAAAAATGGTTCCGAGACTGGCATGATTTAATCATTGATGATGAGATTGATGCGGTATATATTGCTACTCCGGTTTATCTTCATGCTCAACAGACTATTGCTGCTGTCGAAGCAGGTAAACATGTATTATGTGAAAAGCCTATGGCAATGAACATTGATGAATGCAGCAAAATGATTGCCGCGGCAAAAAGTAATGGTGTTAAATTGGGAATTGCTTATTACCGCCGCTTTTACCCGGTTGTCAAATTAATCAAAAAAATTATTGACGATGGTGAAATCGGGAAAGTTGTAATCACATTCATAAGAGCGCTCGAATTTTTTAATCCTTCACCGGATTTTCCGAGAAGATGGTTTTTGGAAAAAGAAAAATCCGGCGGCGGGCCAATGTTTGATTTCGGATGTCACCGCATAGAATTGCTTCAATATTTTTTCGGTAAAATTACTCATGTGGAGAGTATGGTTGATAAAATTGTTTTCGAAAGAGAAGTAGAAGATACCGCTTCCGTTTTATTTAAATTCGAAAATTCTTCCCAGGGCATTCTGAGCGTCAGCCACGCTGCTTATGAACCTTCGGATTCGATAGAGGTTTACGGAACCGAAGGTTCAATTCATGTAACAAATTTGAATAAAGGAGATATAACGATTAAAACCTTATCCGGCGATGTAAGCAAAGTAATTGAAAGGGATCATAACTCTCATGAAACTTTAATAAATGATTTTACTCAATCTGTATTACAGAACATTAAGCCGTCTGTTACTGGGGAAATTGGTCGTGAAGTTAACATAATTCTGGATAAAATTTATAATAAAATTTAATAATCAATTAATAAATTATTTCCTTTATATATGATGATCATAAACAACAAGAAAGTTATATAAAATGAACCCGCTGAAATCTTTAAAATTAATATATATCCTGATTATATTTTTTAGTATTTCTCTTTTTGCACAGAGCAGCATAAATACACTAAATCTCATGCCCGTCCCGGCAAATATTGAGGTAACGAATCAAAATTATGAGATTGATACAAATTTTACTGTTGTTGTCAGAGGTAATCCGGCAAATAGAATTTACCCTGCCGTAAGCAGAATGCTCCGCAGGCTTTCCGACAGAACCGGTATTTTTTTCAAACAGGATTTTATTACAGCGAATGCCAGAGTTGAAAATCCTTCAATGATTATCAATATAAAACGACCTGGAAAAGTTGAATTGTATGAAGACGAATCTTATCAGCTTAACATAGATCAGAACGGAATAAAATTAAACGCACCGACAGATATTGGCGCTTTGAGGGGCATAGAAACTTTTTTACAGTTACTTGACACCGGTAATGAGAGGTATTTTGTTCACGGAGTGAAAATTGAGGACAAACCTAGATTTCCCTGGCGGGGCTTAATGATTGATGCATCCCGTCACTTCATGCCGGTTAACGTAATTAAACGGAATCTCGATGGAATGGCTGCAGTTAAATTGAATGTTTTTCACTGGCATTTGAGCGATGATCAGGGATTTAGAGTAGAATGCAAGACTTTTCCAAAACTTACCGGGTTGGGTTCCGATGGTTTATATTATTCACAATCTCAAATTAAAGATATAATTCAATATGCCTATGATAGAGGAATATTCATTGTTCCTGAATTTGATTTACCGGGGCATTCTACAAGCTGGTTTGTGGGATATCCCGAATATGCGAGTGCGCCGGGTTCGTATACTATTGAAAGAAAGTTCGGAATTTTTAATCCGACCTTTAATCCGACTTTAGAAAAAACATATAAATTTTTAGATAAATTTTTTAAAGAAATGTCAAATCTATTCCCCGGTGAATATATGCACATAGGCGGAGACGAAAACAACGGGAAGCAGTGGAATGCGAATCCGGAAATTCAAGCATTCATGAAAAAACATAATATTCCGGATAATCCTTCACTTCAAAGTTATTTTAATAAAAGATTACTTGCTATTCTTACAAAGTACCATAAAAAGATGGTTGGCTGGGAAGAAATACTTCATCCCGGTATGCCGAAGAGTATTGTTACTCAATCCTGGCGGGGAGCAAAGTCGTTAGAAGAAGCAGCAACAACAGGATACCAGGTGATTTTATCAAAAGGTTATTATATCGATCTCAGTCAACCTACAAGCAGACATTATTTAATTGATCCCGATCCAGACAGCCTTCATTTGACGGACTCTCAGAAAAAGCTAATCATCGGCGGTGAAGCAGCGATGTGGGCTGAGTTTGTTTCACCGGAAACAATTGATTCCCGTATCTGGCCTCGAACAGCAGCAATAGCGGAAAGATTTTGGTCGCCCCAAAATGTAAGAGACGTGGAAGATATGTACAGAAGATTGGATATGATATCTTATGAATTGGAAGACTTAGGTCTTATGCATACCAAAAATCAAGCAATGATGATCCGGCGGTTGACAGGCAATAATGATGTTACAGCCCTTACAAATTTTATTAATGTGATAGAGCCTGTTAAAAATTATAACCGGCTACATCAAAGATCCGACTATACATCCTATTCGCCTTTAACCAGAGTAGTAGATGCTGCTGTACCAGATGTTGAAACAGCAAGAAATTTTAGAAATATGGTTGATGAATATCTATCCGGTACGTTTAATAACGAAGGAATGGTTGAACAAATTAAAAAGAAGCTAATACTTTGGAAAAATAATGATACCGAATTGGAAAAGACGATCAAAGAATCTCCCATATTAAAAGAAATTCAATCTATGTCTAAAGATCTCTCGGGTATTTCCTCAATTGGTCTGCAGGCTTTGGATTATATAATAAATAATAATAAAGCCGGTTCGGATTGGATAAATAGCAGTTTAAGCAAGCTTAAAAAAGCTAAAAGACCAAGGGGACAGGTTGAATTGATGATTGTATCACCTATTAAAAAATTAGTTGAGCGGGCAGGCGGGAAATAGATAATTTAAAATTGATTTATGCCGATTTGATTTTTAATATTTTTGATGTATTCATTTACTCATGCGACAGAAATAACCGGCTGGTTGAGTTCGTTTAAATTAAGAATGGGTGAGTAATAAAATTCTTTTGTATTGAAGTTGGTTCTTAGACCTTATGAATTCCTTCTGATAATATTTAAATTTCATTAAATTAGTTAAGTGTTTCGTTCGAAGTATAATCCTCGTCAAGTGGTATTCAATTTATGGCAGGATGTCAAAAAATAAATGAATTACAGTAATAAGGATTTTAGCAATGTTGTACTTTGAGAAAATTAAACATGACGAAATATTTTCAAACGAAGAACTGCGGGCAGGATTATTTGAGGCTCTTACAAAATTAGGAAAGAAAAAAAAAGTAATTGTCGTACCCCCCGATATTACCCGCTATCATTCTTTCGCAGGATTATTAACAGAATATGCTTATAAATATTTTGGTGAAAATCTTACCGATGTTCTTCCGGCGATTGGCACACATTATCCTATGACCGGTGAAGAAATTAGTTTTATGTTCAACTCTATTCCCAAAAGTTTGTTCAGGGTACACGATTGGAAAAACGGACTGGAGACACTTGGTGTAGTGCCTTCCGAATTTGTTTCTGAGGTGTCTGAGGGAAAAGTAAATTATTCTATTCCCATTCAGGTGGACCAAATGCTTACTAATGGAAATTATGATCTGATTCTTTCAATCGGGCAGGTTGTCCCGCACGAAGTAATCGGAATGGCAAACTATAATAAAAACATTCTCATAGGGATAGGCGGCTCGGAAGTAATTAACAAATCTCATTTTCTGGGAGCGGTTTACGGTATGGAAAGAATAATGGGTAGAGCCGATACACCTGTTAGAAGAGTCCTAAATTATGGTGCCGAACATTTTGCAAATGATCTTCCAATAGTTTATGTGATGACCGTTGTCGGAAAAGATAAAAACGGTGAGCAGGGAGTAAAGGGATTATTTATTGGTGATGATCATGAAAGTTTTGAACATGCGGCAGAGTTCTCTCTGAAAGAAAATTTTATTATACCGGATAAACCTTTGAAGAAAGTTGTTGTGTATCTTGAACCCTCTGAATTTAAATCTACCTGGCTGGGTAATAAAAGCATCTACCGGACAAGGATGGCAATATCGGACGGAGGTGAACTAATAGTGTTAGCCCCCGGTTTAAAAGAATTCGGTGAGGATAGAGGGAATGATAAAATAATTAGAAAGTACGGGTATGTCGGTACCGAAAATGTTTTGCGGTTAGTTGAAGAAAATGTTGATTTGCAGAAAAGCCTCGGTGCGGCGGCACATTTAATTCATGGTTCTTCCGAAGGAAGGTTTTCAATAACTTATTGTCCGGGACATATATCAAGACAGGAAATGGAAAGCATTAATTACAACTATGAAGATCTCGATAAAATGCTTAAAAAATATGATCCTGAAAAATTAAACGATGGAATTAATATTTTGCCAAGCGGTGAAGAGATATTTTATATCTCAAACCCTGCGCTTGGATTATGGGCGGTTAAAGAAAAATTTAATTGAGTTGAATATGATTATCTTTCTTGTAATTTTAAACTATTAGAATATTCTATGAATTAAAGGGGGACGGATTGTTATGGAAAATATATATAATCTTGTAGCTTCGAAAGAGATTATAAAAAGAGGAATTTTCGATCTTTTTATGGTTGCGGCGATTTATCTTCTGCCTGCAATTTCCCATTTAATTACTTTCCCTTTGTATATGTTCGAACCGATGAGAATACTAATTATTTTATCAATTGTTTATACTTCAAAGAGAAATGCATTTATATTGGCAGTAACTCTTCCTCTATTTTCTTTCGCGGTGGCCTCCCACCCTTATTTCCTAAAAGCAGCAATAATGTGCGTGGAATTATCTGTAAACATTTTCCTTTTTTATTTATTAAAGGATAAATTTAAAAATCTTTTTGTCCCTCTCTTCTTAAGTATTCTACTTGCTAAGATGGTTTATTATTCGCTAAAAATTACGTTAATTTCCACCGGATTAATTGCCTCTGGAATTATTTCCACACCGGTTTATATTCAATTACTTTTAGCTATTGTTTTAAGTATATTCGTTCAATTTACAATGACCGGAAATAATAATAAAAAAGCTGCAGTTTAAGAATGATTTTAACAATAATGTGCGTTCCTGGATCAGGTAAAATCAAGATCGGGGAAAGAATGGATTGAAAAATGAAGAATGGATTGAATATTAATTC
Organism: uncultured Ignavibacteriales bacterium; assembly: GCA_963751355.1. Taxonomy (GTDB): domain Bacteria; phylum Bacteroidota; class Ignavibacteria; order Ignavibacteriales; family Ignavibacteriaceae; genus CAVVVS01. Next base: position 47,271 of record CAVVVS010000095.1, read on the forward strand.
CAAAGGACATCTCGATTTAGTATCTCTAGGTGCTCTTATACATAGATTGGATCCCGGACAACTTCCGTTTAGAAAAGCTGCAGAGTGTAAAATTCATGTTAGCGGCGGAGAATTTAATGTAGCAGCAAACTTAGCCGATTGTTTCCAAATGAATACCGGGATAATTTCCGCCATGGTTAAATACCCTATCGGAGATTTAATTTCGGAAAGGGTTAGAGCCATGGGTGTAAAGCCTTTTTATAAATATTTTCAGCATAATGGCGTTAACGGTCCGAATATGGCTACTGTTTACAGCGATCGGGGTTTCGGAATGCGGGCTCCGGTTGTATTCTATAACAGAAGCAATGAAGCAGCTGCATTACTTAAACCCGGTTATTTTGATTGGAAAAATATTTTTGCAGGCGGTGTAAAATGGTTTCACAGCGGAGGAATTTTTGCATCTCTTTCGGAAACTACCGGCAATTTAATTATTGAAGGTATGAAGGCTGCAAAAGAAGCAGGTGCAATTGTGAGCTTTGATCTTAATTATCGTTCCAAACTTTGGAACTTATGGGGAGGGGAGGAAAAGGCTGTCGAGATTTTGGACCATATCGTGCAAAACGTCGATGTATTAGTCGGTAATGAGGAAGATCTTCAAAAAGGACTTGGATTTCCCGGTCCGGAAGTTGAATCAAAGACCAAACTGGACCCCAATGCATTTTTTAGTATGATTGACAAGGTTATCGGCAGGTACCCCCAAATAAATGTACTGGCTACTACTTTACGGGACGTTCATTCAACTAATCATCATCATTGGAGTGCCGTAGCATGGATTAATGGAAAAACTTATTTAGCACCTACATGCGAATTAAACGTTTATGATCGAGTCGGCGGAGGTGACGGATTTGCTAGTGGATTTTTCTATGGATTATTAACGGATGAAGAACCGGAATATGCTCTAAAACTTGGCTGGGCTCACGGAGCTCTGTTAACCACTTATCCCGGTGATACAACGATGGCGACTATAGACGAGGTAAGAGCTTTTGCTCAAGGTGGTTCGGCCCGTATTAAAAGATAATTGAACCGACATATAATCTTTGGCCACCTTGATTTATTTTAAATCCCGTATTATTAAAATATCAAAAACTTATATAAGTACCTTTCTACCATCTTTTGAAATAATAAAGGAGTCGTATCAGTAACGACTCCCCATTTGGATTACAGAAAAATATTTGCAAATATTTCTATTTCTTTGCTGCAAATTTATCAAAATTAATGGACCCCTTTGAAGATAAAAGATAATGCATGTAATAATATTGGCTCATGCATTGTACCGATACACAATCACAAAAATTACTAGTCTGTTGCAGCAAATAAATGCCTCTCGGATCTCCAATCTTTGATAGTGACCATGCGGCCATAATTCTTACGCCTTCGTGTGTTTCCTTATTTAATATTTCCATTAAAGGAATTACTGCTTTTTCTGATTTCATTTCTCCCAAAAAATATGCACAACTCATTTTCAGACCTAAGTTATCGGAATTTAATCCCATCAAATAGTTCCCTTCAATAATCTCCATTTTAGATTTTAATTTATTGGGGTCGTTTGCTTGTGAAAAAGAAATTGTTGAAAGGAGAAATGCCAAAACAACTGTTGCCAAAATAAAATGTTGCTTTTTCATTTTATCGCCTTTCTTTTAATCTTTGTTTTAAAAATAATTTGTTAATTGTACACTTCTTAAAGTATTTATTTTACCCAAACTTCAAAATGATTTTGGATGAGAGGATGTTTTAGATGATTGCAGCGGGGAAAAATTTGATGAAGTATAATTATACAATAATAACAAAATAATGAAGTATTAAAGAGACAATATTAAATATTCATGCATTTAATTGCATAGCCGAATAGAACTTGGTGCCAATTACTTTCTCCTTTATTATATGCAGCCAACTTCATAAAACTATTTTGAACCGGAATTTAAATACTTACTTTTAACATAAATTTTAGTTATAATTTAATTAATGATATTTATAAATTTACAAGTTTATCCGTTTACATTCTGCAATAAATTAATAACGTTCCGGACAAAACATCTGTCACAATTTAAGAGGGGTATAAGTGACATAACTTCTATTAACCAAAAATCAATCATTAATTATCGATCAAAATTTATTTTCCGAATTTATTAAATGAATCCAGAAATAAAACATGAATACAGTTGTACAACATTAAATTATCGCGGAGGGGATATGAAGGCTAATGATAAATCAACAATTCAATTATTTTTAATTCTGAGCATCTTCTTTTTTATTGCTCTGTTCCAGGGTTGTTCATTATTTAGTCCTCTGAGCGGTGCAGAATCTGGAATGGAATTATCCTATAATATGCCTGCAGATAAAAACCTAAAATATTCATTGAAAAATGAATCGAAACAAAATATGGAAATAAGGGGACAAAGTATAGAAACAAGCTCAAATATGGAATGTTTGTTTTCTGTTGAATCCAAGGGTAATCAAGATGATAATCATAAACTGGGAATTACTATAGATGATATGAATATGAGAGTTAATAGTCCACAGGGCGAAATTACACCGGATATGAGTGCAGTTCTTGGTAAAGCATTCGAAATGACACTTACTAAACTCGGGAAAGAATTAAATTGGGAAGGGGCAGAATCAATACGATATAAGCTCGGTCAAGCAGGCGAGCGCAGTATCGCTCCAAATTTTCAATCTTTTTTTCCCGATCTGCCCGACAAACCGGTTAATGTAGGTGATTCCTGGATAACTTATGATACATTAAGAATAAAGGAAGCAAATTCTGATCTTTTACTGATATTTGAAAGTAAAAATACACTTAAAAGATACGAGAATGTAAACGGTATGAATTGTGCGAAAATTGAAGCCGAAGTCAAGGGAAAGATGACCGGAACGGGCAATCAAATGGGTGTCGATCTTAATTTTGACGGCACTATAAAAGGTACGGATGTTTGGCACTTTGCTCATGAGGAGGGATTACTCGTGAAATCAGAGTCCAATTCCGTTACAGACGCTACAATAATGACCAGCGGTGTTCAAACTATGACTATACCGATGACTACAAGTATGAAAATTACGACGGAATTGGTTGAGTGACAATATCATATCCGCAGCACAGATTACTAATCTGTGCTGCGGCATTAATTTAAATATACTTTTCGATTTTTAACCGCTTTTCAAAATAATCCTTTCTATTTAAATATTTTCTCTTAATTTTATTTTTTTGATAAAATCAATTCGTAATAAACATGTACTGAAAATAAATCGCGTCAACACTATTATTAAAAATAACTTTTTTAACTAAACAAGCGGACAGCAAATGGATTATTTTTTAAAAAGAAATTTCGTAATCCTAATCTCAATTATTATCATCTTCAATGTAAATATCAAATCCCAAATAAACAGCGTCAGTAGAGATACCGTTATCGAAAAAATGATTAAAAACATATCATCAAAAAATATTAAACACACAATTGAAAAGTTGGCAGAATTTAAAACCCGCCACAGTCTAAGTTCTGCGGAAAGTAATACTGAAGGAATAGGAGCCGCAGAGAAATGGGTAAAAAATGAATTTGAAAAATATGCTTCTGATTCCGATGGAAGGTTAACTGTAGCGTACGATAATTACACTGTTAAACCCGATGGGAGAAGAATTCCTTATTCTGTGCAAATGAAAAATATCATTGCAACACTAAAAGGAGTTGATACGTCTGACAAAAGAGTTCTGTTAATTAGCGGACATCTTGATTCCCGGAACAGTAACATTATGGACAGCACCGGCTTAGCTCCCGGAGCCGATGATGATGCATCAGGAGTTGCGGTTGTTTTGGAATTGGCAAGAATCATGTCTAAAGTAAAATTTCCTGCAACTATAATTTTTGCTGCAGTGACCGGTGAGGAACAGGGATTATATGGGTCAAAACATCTTGCCGGAAAAGCCAAAAAGAATAATTTGAATGTTATTGCAATGTTGAATAACGATATGGTTGGAAGCGATAACTCAAGCGAAACCAAATTAAAAGATAATATAAATGTAAGAGTATTCAGTGAGGGGATACCCGCTTTTGAGACGAAACATCAAGCGAGAATAAGGGAATACACCGGTGCGGAGAATGATAGTAAGTCTAGGGAATTGGCAAGATATGTAAAAGATGTAGGAGAGCGCTATGTAGATCAGGTGAATGTTAAGCTTATATATAGAAGCGACAGATATCTTCGCGGCGGGGATCAAATGTCGTTCAGCCGGGAAGGTTTTACCGCAGTCCGTTTATGTGAAATGCATGAAAATTATTATCACCAGCATCAGAATGTAAGAACGGAAGACGGAATTCAGTACGGTGACTTACCTCAATTTGTGGATTACGATTACGTAAAAAAAATCGCAGGCATAAATCTTTCCGTTCTTGCTAATCTTGATTTCGCGCCTTCGGTTCCTCGAAATGTCGGGATTGACATCAGCGAGCTTGGAAACGTAACAAAATTAAAATGGGATGTTCCGCTAAATGGTAAAGTTTCCGGTTATTATGTCTTGATGAGAGAAACTGATCAATCCCTATGGCAAAAGAAAATATTTGTGAAAGGTACGGAAGTAATTCTTCCATATTCAAAGGATAATTATTTATTTGCGGTTCAATCTGTTGACGAAGGCGGGCATGAAAGTCTTCCGGTATTTCCCAAACCCGTAAGATGAAGTGAGAATTTAAAATCTTAATGTAAAAATAGTTTCTTTCTGAGGTATGGAAGTAACCGTTATTCTACCTTTATGAGCACGCATAATCTGTTTTGATAAACTCAGTCCTATTCCGGAGCCTTCTTTTTTTGTGGTAAAGAACGGAATAAATATTTTATCATAAAGGTCTACCGGGATTCCTCCGCCGTTATCGATTACCTGAATATTAATGCTTCCCCGGCTATCAATTTTACCCAATAAGTTTATATAAGTGTCTGTTCTGTTTTTTGTCGCATTTATTGAATTTACGATTAGATTTATTAGTACCTGTTCGATAAGATCAGGATCCGCCATTAATTCTAAATCCTCCGGGTAAACGCTGCATTCAAAATTCACTTTGTTGGAATTAAGTTGATCATTCAGTAATTTTTTTATTCGTTCGAAAAGAACGGATAATTTTATTTGCTGAAAATTAGGAACCGGTATCCGGTTGAGATTCCTGTAATCGTCAACGAAATGAATTAGGCCTTTACTTCTCTTTAAGATAGTATTAATTCCGCCTTTAATATCAACGAGAGTTTCTTCAGTTACTTCACTGCCGGAGTTTTCCAGCATATCATTTATAGTTGAAGAAAGAGAGACGATGGGAGTTATGGAATTCATAATCTCATGGGTAAGAACGCGTATTAAATTCTGCCAGGCTTCCATTTCTTTTTCTTCCAGTTCACTGTGAATATTGGAAAGGGAAACCAGTATTATGTGTTTATCTCTCATTTTAAATTCTGCAGCAAAAATTGAAAGTTGTAAAAGTTCATTATTATCGATTACTTTTACGAGGATTTTATCTCCGGCTCTTATTTTTTGAAGTGCCTTTACCAGCGGTTTGCTAATCTTCTCAAGGTCGGAAATGTTTTTTAATGCATTTATCTTTAACAATTTTTTTGTGGCGTTGTTAATCAGTTCCACGTTTCCGTCGGTGGTATATGCTAAAATACCTATATTTATGTGTTGTACAATTGTTTGTAAGTAGCGAAAATTTTCTTCCTTTTCTTTCCTGGTTTTTTGGAACTCATCAATTACTTCAGAAAATGAAGTGCTCAATTCTTCAAATGCGGACCCTTTAATTGTAGCTTTAAAATTTTGAGAAAAATCGGAATAACGGATCGAGTTAAAGAAGCGTGATATATCTCTATTGGTTTTTTCAACAAATTTAATCAAAGAATATATCTGAATAACAATTATAATAATTACAATTGAGGTTGTCGCATAAAGAGAAGTATCTGTAACTAAATAGAATAGCAAAAATATTGAAAGGCTCAATAGCGCAGTTCTGCCGATTATTATAAAACTAAATCTTTTATAGACCATATTTTTCCAGCCTGCGATAGAGCGATGCCCTGGAAAGTCCCAATTCTTTTGCTGCTTTAGTCAAATTCCCTCCGTGTTTACTCACCGCTTTTATAATAAGTACTTTTTCCGCTTCGTCTAGTTGATAATTATCGAAAGCTATATTTTCTTTTGATTTATCACCCGTGGAGAAATTAAAATCATCCGGCTGTAAAGTTTCGGAATCGCCCATTATTATCACTCGTTCTATTGTGTGCTGCAATTCCCTAACATTACCGGGCCAGTGGTATTTTTGCATTTTTTCCAATGCTTCAGTGCTTAGCGACTTTAACGGTTTGTTGTATTTTCTGCAATACATTTGTAAAAAATGATCAACCAGCAAAGAAATATCTTCTTTTCTTTTCCGAAGCGGGGGAATTTTTATCTCAACCGTATTGATTCTGTAGAGTAAGTCTTGCCTAAATCTTTTCTCCGAAATCAGTTCTTCTACAGGGGAATTTGTTGCACAGATTAATCTTATGTCAATCGGTTTTGGAATGTTAGAACCGAGTCTAGTTACCTGTCTGTTTTGCAGTACCGCCAGCAGTTTCATTTGAAGATTGAAATTAAGATTTCCGATCTCATCCAGAAATAAAGTTCCGCCCGAGGCAATTTCAAATCTTCCCGCCCTGTCTTCTTTAGCATCTGTAAAAGCACCTTTTTTATATCCGAACAATTCACTTTCGAAAAGTGATTCGCTTATTGCACCCATATCCACGCTGATAAATATCTCTTTGCTCCTATGCGACTGCCTGTGAATAGCTCTTGCAACTAGTTCCTTGCCGGTTCCGTTCTCTCCGAGTATTAAAACATTAGCGTCGGTTTTAGCTACTTTTTGAATAGTACTGAAAACCCGGCGCATTTCATCAGATGTACCGATTATATTATGGAACTGCTGGTCGATGTCGTCGCTCAGTTGCTTTTGGCGTGAACGTAAATTGTCAATTTCTTGTCTCGATTGACTGAGCTTCATACTGGAAGAAATTGTGGCTAATAATTTTTCATTTTGCCAAGGCTTAAGCACAAAATCAGTTGCGCCCATTTTAATAGCCTTTACAGCCATTTCAATATTTCCGAATCCAGTAATCAATATTACAATTGCGGATGAATCAATCTTGAGGATTTTATCCAGCCAGTTGAATCCTTCGGTGCCGCTGGTTGAATCGCCTGTAAAATTCATATCCAGCAGAATTACATTATATTGTTCTTCTTTTAATAATGATGGAATAAGTTCAGGATCTTTTTCGATACGGACGATGGAATAGTGCTGCTTTAATAAAAGCCTTGCAGAATAAAGCACATCTTCGTCATCATCAATAATCAATATTTTACCGGATTTTGTATTCATTAAAAATGAAATTATTTAAAATATTTTTCTAATAATTATTTATATTTTACCAAAGTTTTACAAAAATCATTCCTTTTATGATTTCCGGTAAACTTCCAAATAACTTATTTAATTCATGACTATTCTATAAAACTGAATCCATTAAATCATCTTATTTCACGATAATTTGCTACTTGTAATTATTAATGTTTACTCAATACGATAATTATCTTATTTAAATATAAAAATTCTACTGTTAAAAAGTGTCCGAAAGTGGACGATATTGTCCGATAGTGAACGTTTTTTAATTGAATGAAATAAAATTTAAGATATTCTCCCCAAATCCTAATTTATAATTGAACGGTTTTTAACGGGCTTAAACGGCTTACATTATAATTATTTGGTGATAGTAACTTTTTTTTACTTTCGAAAGTCTATAATAACATTAACACTAAAAAAAGAGGCACACTTATTGAAATTATTACGACAAGCATTAATAATATAGTTAAGCTTAATTTTGAACAAAAAATTTTGGTGAAAACTTGGATAGGAAAATAGAAAAAAAACCGCTTTATAAAAGAAAGAAATTTTGGATCTCATCTGCCGGCGTAGGAGTTTTTCTTGTTCTAATAATATTAATTTTATCGGATACAGGATCAAAGCTGAATGTAGATCAGGATAAGATTACAATATCAACTGTATCTGAGGGTGAATTTCAAGAATTTATTCCTGTAACCGGCACTGTACTGCCGAGAACGACTTTCTATTTAGATGCAATTTTGGGAGGCTCGGTCGAAAAGAAATTTGTAGAAGAAGGAGCAGTACTTAAGAAGGGGGATAAGATATTAAAATTATCTAATACGAGTGTGCAGCTAAATGCATTACAGCAGGAAACTTTTACGTACCAGCAAATTAATGATGCGAGAAATACACGGCTGCAGGTAGAGCAGAACAGCATCAATCTTCAAACTCAATTGGTAAATGCTAATTACAGCCTGATCCATTCAAAACAAATTTATGATCGTGAAAAAGTTTTATGGGAAAAGAAACTTGTGTCACAGCAAGAATATGAGCAGGCGAGGGATAGTTACTATCACGATGTTGAACAGCAGAAACTTGCCAGGGAAAATTGGAAGAGAGATTCGGTTTTAAGGGAATCTCAACTCGATCAAATTACAGGTTCTATTAAGCGATTGCAGATGAACCTGGAATTGATTAGAGAAAATATTGATAACCTTACTGTTAAAGCTCCGATTAGCGGACAGCTTACATCATTAGATGCGGAAATAGGTCAATCAAAATCTCAAGGAGCTAAATTAGGGCAAATCGACGCAATGGACGGTTATAAGGTTAGAGCCGACATCGATGAGTATTATATTGCAAGAGTCATTAAAGGTCTTCATGCCACGGTGGATATTGACGGAAGCGAATATAAACTTATAGTAAAGAAAGTATTCCCGGAGGTTAAAGACGGGAAGTTTCAAGTGGATATGGACTTTGAAGGAAAAACACCGGGTGGAATTAGAAGAGGACAAACTTTGCAAATCAGGCTTCAGTTAAGTGATAGAACTAAAGCACTCTTACTGCCGCGCGGCGGATTTTATCAAAAAACCGGTGGACAATGGGTGTTTGTTCTGAACAGTTCAGGCAGCGAAGCGGTGAAAAGAAATATAAGTCTTGGCAGGCAAAATCCCGATTACTTCGAGGTGCTCAGCGGATTAAAACCGGGCGATAAAGTAATTACCTCGTCGTATGATAATTTTGGAGATGTGGATAAATTAATAATCAAATAAATATTTACTCTGTGCCTCAGTGGTAAAAATTTAACCACAGAGGCACGAAGGCACAGAGAGGAAGAATTTTAATAATCATTAAAGGAAAAATAAGATGATCAAAACCAACAACATGCGAAAAATATACACTACCGAAGAAGTTGAAACCACTGCTCTCAACAGTGTAAATATTGAAATAAATGAAAAGGAATTTGTTGCCATAATGGGACCTTCTGGCTGCGGTAAATCAACATTGCTGAATATTTTTGGATTGCTAGATAATCCCACTGATGGCGAATATCATTTCATTGATCATGAAGTGTCAAAGTATTCCGAGCGGCAGAGAGCTAATCTGCGAAAAGCCAACATCGGATTTGTCTTCCAGAGTTTTAATCTTATAGATGAGCTCACCGTGTATGAAAATGTGGAACTTCCTCTTTTGTATTTGGGCATTGCTTCTTCCGATAGATCAAAGATGGTGAATGAAGTTCTGGAAAGAATGCAGATAATGCACAGAAAGGATCACTTCCCGCAGCAACTATCCGGCGGTCAGCAGCAGCGTGTTGCCGTATCGCGTGCAGTTGTCGCTAAACCCAAATTAATTCTCGCCGATGAGCCAACAGGTAATCTTGATTCAGCTAACGGTGAAGAAGTAATGAATATACTTACTCAATTGAATGAAGAAGGAACAACAATTGTAATGGTAACTCACTCTCCCCATGATTCGGAATTTGCTCACAGGATTATTCATTTGTTTGACGGACATGTGGTTACGGAAAATTATAAAGAACAATTTCACGTATAACGCTGAGCGCAGAGGGCAAAGCGCAAAGCGGACAGTGCAGAGAGCTTGGTTCATAACGCGAAGAGATTAGAATGGGGGATATTTAGAACTTTTATGAATAAAAAAGGGAAAAAATGAAATTTAGATTTCAGGATTTACAGATTTGGGTATTCGCTATCGAACTTTCTGATGAACTTTTAGATATTGCTGATGATTTAGAAAAAAGAAAGCTTTTTAGATTTGCTGAACAGCTTAGAGGATCTGCAATGAGTATGAGCAACAATATCGCTGAAGGATCTGGTTCAACTTCCAACAAAGAGTTTAATAATTTTTTGAATATTGCCCGTAGATCGACATTCGAGAATGCAAATATCTTGATAATATTAAATAGAAGGAAATTACTAACAGAACCTCAATTAAATATTCTCTTGGATAAACTAGATAAAGAATGCCGAATGCTAACTAATTTTAAAAAATCATTGTAAAACGCTTTGCGCTTATCCCTATGCGCTTTGCGCTAACTTATGGAGTTAATAATGATAAAACTGCAAAATATAGATAAGTACTACAACAATAAATTCATCAAGACTTACGTTCTGAGAAACGTAAATCTGGAAATTGAGGAAGGAGAGTTTGTTTCCGTTATGGGACCATCCGGTTCAGGCAAAACAACTCTTCTTAATATTTTGGGAATGCTCGATGTTCCATCGGACGGTGAATATTTCTTTTATGATGAGCCTGTTCATAAAATGAGTGAAAAGAAACTCTCCCAGCTTCATAAAATGCATATCGGGTTTGTTTTTCAAAGTTATCATTTAATTGATGAATTGACAGTATATGAAAATCTTGAAACTCCATTGCTCTATCAAAAAGTAAAATCAAACGAACGTAAGGGGCGTGTAGCCGAAGTACTCGACAGGTTTAATATGGTTGCAAAAAAAGATCTCTTCCCGAATCAGCTTTCAGGTGGACAGCAGCAGCTGACCGCAATTGCAAGAGCTATTATTGGTGAGCCGAAATTAATTCTTGCCGATGAACCGACCGGCAATCTTCATTCTGACCAGGGAAAAGAAATTATGGAAATTTTAAAAAAGCTGAATGAGCAGGGAACAACTATAATTCAGGTTACACATTCTGAAGTGAATGCAGCTTACGGGCATAGAATTATAAAGCTTAAAGACGGATGGATTGAAAAATAGACATATCAATTAGTTATAAGCATTTAGTTTTAATCTGAACGCTGACTGCTGATAGCTAATCCATTAGGAGAAAATTATGTTAAAAAATTATTTTCGAATAGCATTTAGAAACTTAAGGAAGTACAAAGCATTT
>CAVVVS010000096.1:0-10582 GCA_963751355.1 uncultured Ignavibacteriales bacterium
TTTTATTCCCGCGCGTTGAAAGCTTGCTTTCAAAAGCGCAGGGAATGGAAATGGGCCCGCCAAAGGCGGGCGGACATTGAAGTTTTAACGGGTCCCCCATGCGGGATCGCCGCAGGCAATCCCGTCAGTGATCATCTACCCAAGAAATTAATTATTTATTTTGCGCAGACCGGTGGTCCGCGCTACGAACAGTAATATGGAAATGGGCCCGCCAAAGGCGGGCGGACATTGAAGTTTTAACGGGTCCCCCATGCGGGATCGCCGCAGGCAATCCCGTCAGTGATCATCTACCCAAGAAATTAATTATTTATTTTGCGCAGACCGGTGGTCCGCGCTACGAACAGTAATATGAAAATGGGCCCGCCAAAGGCGGGCGGACATTGAAGTTTTAACGGGTCCCCCATGCGGGATCGCCGCAGGCAATCCCGTCAGTGATCATCTACCCAAGAAATTAATTATTTATTTTGCGCAGACCGGTGGTCCGCGCTACGAACAGTAATATGAAAATGGGCCCGCCTAAGGCGGGCCGGCATTGAAGTTTTAGCGTTCCCCTCAACGTGGGATCGCCGGAGGCAATCCCTGACTCTCCGCTAAACATTAAAAGGGCCTCGTTTTGAGGCTTTTTCAATTTTAAAGAAATGTCCTTATTCAAAATTAAATCAATTTGATTTTTGCTCCAAAACGGGTTTAATTCTCTCGGTTCTCACTTAGTAATTCCATAAATGAAATTTATAAACTACTACTTTTTGAATGTTATATCGATTTGTAATGCGAGAAATATTACAAAGTCGTTTTATTTAATTATCTCTTTTCAAACGGAGACGCACATTTGAAAAATTTTTCGCTACAACGAAATGAGCAATTCGGTGATTATACCTTGACTCCGTTTTATGATTTATTGAATACATATATACATGTACCCGGCGAATCCGACATGGCGCTGGATTTATTTAAAGATGGGTATCAAACCGAATCATATCAAGCCGGATCAAAATATACTAAACCTGATTTTATCGAATTTGCACAAAAACTCGGAATAAGAGAAAAACGATTCAATATAATTCTTGATGACATGGTTAGTAAGTCCAATGAAGTGGAAGAGCTGGTATCGAGATCATTCCTGGATGATTCATTAAAAAAAGGATATATAACGAGTTATCAAAATAAACTGGAAAGAATAAAATATTAAATAATTTTACAGACCCTGTCCATATAAATCTCGTAACGATAGGATTAATTTTACTCAAAAACTTTTATAATTAGGTTGACGCCTCTGCGTAAAGCGGGGCCTCACTCCGCTTATCTTCAAGCTATACATTAACCACTTACACAAAATTATTTACATTCCCTAAACAGTTTCATCAAGTTCTTTGGTTCTTATTCACACATGATAAAGTCTTAGTCGTATAGCTATTACACATGTTTCAATATCTCTGCTGAGGCTTTCTCTATATGTAGGTTGTGCAAAGCCCATGCGGAAAAATTGATCTCAACGGCTAAATCCGGTTATATTTCTGCAATACTAGATATCATTTTTCATAACAAATTCAAACAAGGCGTGAGGGCCGTGGAGTTTTAATTTTTTGCAAATATTATTTCTATGGTTTTCAACTGTCCTTATACTTACATATAGTTGACCGGCTATTTCTCTATTGGTCATCCGTATTTTAATCAATGTCATTATTTTCTTTTCCATCAAGGATAAGCTTTTGATTTCATCATTACCAGGGTCTTTCTTTGCTTTTAGAAACATGGATGTTATTTCCGCACAATAGTATGGTTTGCCGTCGGCAACATCTTTAATACATTTGCTGAGATTATTAAGGGCATTCTCTTTCAACAGATATCCTTTCACATCCTCGGATAAAGCCGAGTCAAAAAGAGAGATATCAGGATACATTGTTAAAACTATAAATTCCACGGGCAGCTTTGCTTGACGCACAGATTTAATTACTTTTATTCCGTTCATATCGGGCATAGAAATATCAATTACCGCAAGGTCAGGCACCATTTCAATAATTGAATTCAGGGTATCTAAACCGTTACAGCATTCTTTGATAATTCTGAAGTTGGGAGTTTGTTCTATAATGGTTCGTATTCCCTGTCTAACAACAGGATGATCATCAGCTATTAATACTTTTATCATATCATGTTTAAGCTGGTTCAAAAGGCGCCTTTAAATTTATTGTGCATCCTTTACCCGGTTCGGATCTTAAAATTATTTTGCCGTTAATTATTTTTGCACGTTCGTGCATATCTCTTAAACCTAATCCTTTTACACGGTCGTCCATTATAAAGCCTTTACCATTGTCTTTTATATAAACTACTATATTATTTCCTTCAACATTTATGGATAATTCTACTTCATCCGCATTGGAATGTTTGATAATATTATTTAAAGCTTCCTGGATTATTCTGTAAAAATGAACTTCATAGTTTACGGGTAAGAGTTCATCTATATTTTCAGAATAAAGATTTATATTTATACCCAAAGAGTTTTGGATTTTATTAATTAATGTCTCTATCGTTTTTACCAGCCCTACACTTTCAATTAAATACGGATGTAAATTTTGGGAAATACTTCTTAGATCGTTTATCGTTTCTTTAATAAGTCTCACAACATCCTTTATTTTTTGCCCACTGTTGTGTTTATTATTCAAAGACTGGTGAAGTTCGTTATTAATAATCAGCAGGTTTTGCGCAAGACCATCGTGCAGTTCCTGTGAAATTCTTTTTCTTTCCGCCTCTTGTGTTTCTAATAATGCAGATGAAAATGCCTGCTGATTTTGCCGTTCCAGTTCAATTTTACGTATACTTTTTATGTGAAGATAATAGATAAAACCGATGATAAGAACTCCCAATAATAAATAGAATTGGGTAGTCATCCAGAAAGGCGGAGTTATTAAAATATGGATTGATGCGCCTTTGTTATTCCATATATTATCATTGTTTGAAGCAATTACCTTTAGATTATATTCTCCCGGCGATAAATTTGTATAAACGGCATTTCTGTTATAGGAAGAAGATTCGATCCAATTGTCCGAAAATCCTTCCAATTTATATTTATAATTATTTTTAACAGGATACGTATATTCCAAAGCACTGAACTTAATTGAAAATAAACGGTCTTTGTACGATAAAACCAGAGTATCTGAAAACAAAATAGAAGGCTTCAAATTAACAGACTTATTGTTAATTCTAAATTCAGTGAATACAATATGCGGAGCAGAGTTGTTTATTCTAAACTGTCGGGGATGAATAATGTTAATACCGTTTACTCCTCCGAATATTAAATCACCTTTTGAAGTTTTGCAGTAAGCACCGCTGTTAAACTCAACATCCTGCAACCCGGATAAAGAAGTAAATTTATTACAATCGCCGGAATGCGGATTAAACCGGATTAAACCGTTGTTTGAACTTAACCACAAAAATCCTTCATCATCTTCAAGTATGCCATAAATAATATTATCCGATAGACCGTTTGCGGAAGCATATCTTACAAATATCTTCTCTTTTTTGTCAAACTTATTAAGACCCCCTCCGCCTGTTCCAATCCATAAGTATCCCGGTATATTAGGCGATTCATAAATTGAATAAACCCGGTTGTCGCTTATACTTGTTGAGTCATCGGCTTTATAAACATAACTTTCAAACTGCCGGTTATTTATCTCAAACTTATTTAAGCCCCCGCCGTTTGTACCGATCCATATTATGTTATTATTATCCACAAAAATAGTTTGAATATCATTATGACTTATTGAATTGGAATTTTTAATTGTAGTATAGTATTCGATATGCCCTGTTTTCATATCTAGTATATTCAATCCGCCGGCGTAAGTTCCAACAAGCAGGTTGTTATCTCTATCTTCGGCAATTGCAGAAACATAAATTGAGTTTAACTTATCATTTGTTTTTACAACATCATTAAAATTGGTAAAGCTGCCGTTTGTTTTGTTAAAGAGCAGCAATCCTCCACCGTAATTGCTGCACCACAATCTCCCGGAATGATCTTCATACAACGCCCAAAGATATTTGAACGGATATGAAACAATTGAATAATCTTTATCATTAAGCTTGTTTAACCCTTTGTCTGTAGTTATCCAGATATATCCCGCTTTATCGTCAACGATAGACCATACCTTGTTATCCAAAAGAGATTTATCATTTCCGTTAATATGAAAATAATGTTCTATCCATTTATCTTTCGGATTGTATTTATTGATTCCGCCTCCCCACAACCCAATCCAAATATTACCGCTTTTATCTTCGACAAAGTCGGTTATGAAGTTTCCGCTAATTGAATACGGATTGCCGGGTGATTCAATAATTTTTTTAAAAGAATCCCGGGATCCGTCATAAATATATATACCGGCGCCTTCGGTACCTACCCACATTACACCGCGGCTGTCTTTAAATAAACTCCATATAGCATTTGAATTTATAGATTGAGCATTATGAGGATCGTGTACATAAGTTTTTGTTATTTCGAAATTCTTATTTAATACGTATAATCCTTTTTCTGTCCCAATCCAATACGAGTTGTATTTATCTTTCTCAATAGTCCAAATGCGATTATGTTTTAACTTTTCTATGCAGGAAATACCATCTTCAAACATGAAAGAATTATTGCCGTTAATATTTAATATTGATAATCCTTTATCCGACCCGATTAAAAGTCTATATCGATTTGCGGCAGAATCGATAAAAATTGTTCTGATTACATTCGAGTTTAATTTAGTCCCAGTATTTTCATAAGTGAATGATCTGGTGCTACCGCTATTGATAGAATATCTGATTAAACCTGCTCCTTCGGTACCGATCCATAAATTGCCGAATTTATCCCCCGCAACAGTCCAAATCGGATGATATTTATTTTCAATATTTTTTTTTAGAATATTATTAACGACGGATAATTTATTTGATTTCATATTGAATTTATTCAAGCTGCCTTTGCCGGTTCCGATCCAAAGTATTCCGGGAAATAAAGGATGCTCATAAATTGATCTAACAAAACTGTCGCTTAATCCGTTATAACCGGGCTTTGATTTACCATATCTGAAAAATTCATAGCCGTCGTATCGAAATAAACCGTCTTGAGTTGCAATCCATAAAAACCCTTTCGAATCTTGAAAGATATCATTCACTACACTTTGAACCAGTCCTTCTTTACTGCCGAATTTTTCAAAGCGGTATTGTTGAGAAAATATAGAGTAAGCTGATATGAAGGCAATTAGAAAAGTCTTAAATAACATGCATTTAATAATCCTAAATGGTTATCATGCTGTTAATTTTATAAAATTTAATACAATTAAATGATATAGGCAAACATACCTTTCATTTCCATCACTAAAATTGAGTAGTTCTACTTATATGAAACGAGTAGTTCTTCCTATTTAACCTTTTAATCCGGTTTTATAATTTCACATACGGGAAAAAGGTAAGAATATGACAGTAATGATTGTGGACGACAACAAAAGAATAAGAGAGATAATAAAAAATACTTTAAGCATTACGGAATTAATGATTGATCGGATATTCGAATGTGAAGACGGTTTTAATGCCCTCAAAATGTATGAATCATGTAACCCGGACCTAGTGCTTATGGATATAAAAATGAAAAATATAAACGGATTTAAAGCTTCGGAACAGTTAAGGATGCTCAATCAGGATGTTAAAATAATTTTTGTTACGCAATATGATGATGATGCTTTTAAAGAACGAGCAAAAAAGCTCGGAGTTAAAGCATATGTTTTAAAAGAAAATTTAACCGATTTACCTGGAATTATAAGGAGCTTGCTTTAAAGTTGTGTCCGGACTTTTAGAGCCGGGACGGTTATCATGGTGTTGCGGGATAATACAAATACAGGTGACCGGTCAACTGCAATATGATTATATGTTTCTATAAATGGAAAGAGTGGTTTATTTATCAGGAGGAAATAATGGACAAAAAAATTTTTACAATTCTACTAATCTTAATTGCAGCATACAATTCCAGGGCACAAAGCGAAGGTGAGATTTTGTATACTTTATTCCATTCTTCATGGGATATTACAAGTATTGCAACGGATGCAATAAACACTGCCGCGGAAGCGGTCTGGGGCGCCAGTGAACTTAACGGAGGAAACGCTACTTTTACGGGTACGCTCACTCAAAGTGCAGCAAACCTGGATGATTGGACATACTCAAACAGTCCGGCGGATAAGCTTATAGTTAAATACTACGGCGGTCCTACTTTGGAATTTACTTTTACGGCATTCGATGGTTACACCGATGGGAACTGGGAGGACTTTGTTGATAGACATTCGGCACTTCAATTTAATGCGAAAATGAATGATGATGTTAATTTAAATATCCAGAGTCAATCTGCATACTCCGGATACGATATATTATTTCAAAGGAAAATATCGGGATCTATAAATTATAACCATTTACCAATGACGGTTAATATGGATCATTCGGGTAAAAAGAATTATGAGGTTAATTCTTCTTATTCTTTTTATAACTATAAAGAGGAATGCAGAGGTGAGTCCAGCATTAACTCAAATAAGATAAATATTAATGAAAGCTATGTTGTTTATTTAGGAGGCGGGAGTTCGGCAAGCCAGTTTACATATGTTACAACCAAATATATAGCATGCAATAGTTCTATACAGGTTGGAACTACAAGTTACAAATTCAATAACGCATCGGTTACCTGGCATGCGGGTACAAATTATGCCGATTCATTAAGAGCCGGGATTTATAATTCGGTAATCGACTCACATCAATGGAATGCACAGGGAGAAGTCATTAAAAACGGTCAATATTTCGGAACGCTGCAATTCAGCAATGAAGTAGTTAACTATACCCATGGACCTTTACTGGTACTAAACACTGTAGACGGCAATCAATATCTAATACACTCTTTGCTTAATTGGTGGGAAACTCCAACTGAAATAAAAAATGAGTACGGAACTGTAAATAACTTTCAGTTATGTCAAAATTATCCCAACCCTTTCAATCCTTCTACAACAATAAAATTCAGCTTGCCTGAAAGGACAACAGCTGCAATTTCAATTTATAATATACTGGGTGAAAAGGTTGCTGAGCTATTAAATAAGGATCTGGGCGCAGGGCTTCATAAAATTGAATTTAATGCTTCGGGATTAAGCAACGGAGTTTATTTCTACCAGTTGAAAGCCGGAAAATTTATTTCCGTAAAAAAGATGTTGCTGCTTAAATGATAATTTATTCACATAGTAAGAAGTAATTGCTGAAGAGATATTATTTACATAAAGTTTTAAAGGAATTCCAAATGAAATTATTACCGTCTCCGGCTTCTATGAAAAAATTAATATTATTCATTTTTATTACCGGATTGTTGTTTCTTATTTCCTGTTCCGGCAGCCGGGATAGTACAAATACGGGAAAATTTAATATAGAGTACTACTCAGAAGGCGGATTCACAGGAGGTGCCGCCGGTATATACATAGATAGTTCGGGCACAGCAAATTTATGGGAAAAGAATCTTAATGGTCATAGGAAAATTAACAAGAGTTTTAAAATTAAAGATGAAAAGTTCAGCCGAATCTACAACTTGTTAAAAGAACCTGTGGTTTTTTTATATAAAAACAATTTTAGGGGGAATTATACGACTTATCTAATTATTCATTTAAATGATAAAGAGACCAACATATCATTTAACAAATATGAAATACCGGAGAATATGCCTGAGCCCCTTAAAAAATTAGTTTATGAATTAAATACTATTAGTCAATAAATTTAGGATAAGATATGAATTCAAAATTATGCAAAGCTTTGTTTTTTATATCCATAATTTTAATTCCGGTATTTACGGGTCTGCCTCAAGGTAAAAAAGGAGTTAAAATTTCATCTCCTGCTACTCAAGTAAAATTGAGAGCAGAGCAACAAAAAAAATTATAATGATATCGTAAAAAAGCTTAAAGAATTTATTAATCAGAAAGGGCTTACGGTTTTCCAAAATAAATCATCTTTAACTGATAGTACATCTGTTTCCCCGCCTCATTTTAAAATTGCTCCTCCAAATCTTAAAGGAACGTCCGTTAAAAATGAAAACGTAATTTATGATAAAAAGACGGGGATGCCTATATTCATTAAGGTTACTCCTCAAACGGTTAAAAGAAACGGAACCTTAAATACATCCGGCTTAATTACAAGCGGTAAAGCTTTTCTATTAAAAGAAAGAGAATTGCTTAAGGTAGAAGATCCCGAATCAGAATTTGAATTGAAAAGGGAGTCCAAAGATAATTTCGGAATAACCCATCTTCGTTTTAACCAGAAATATAAAGGGTTGGAAGTCTGGGGAAAAGAAATAATTGTGCATTTGGATAAAAGCGGAAATGTAATCTCACTAAACGGAAGATCTGCCCCGACCCCCTCCGTTATTCAAGATACCACCGGGAAGATTCCGCCGGATGAAGCTATAAATATCAGCTTAAACAAATCCGGAATAATCGGTGCAGAAGTGTCCCGGGAAATCAAAGAGTTAACCGGCTATAACGGACCCGTTGCAAAAAAAATAATCTGGTATGACAAAAGCCGTGATCCTCATCTCGCATGGTTTGTCGAAGTAAGAAAGGGTCTTTCGCAGGATTGGTATTATTTTATTGATGCAAATGACGGGAGAGTTCTTAATCACTATAATAATGTTTGTTACGATGGTGCCGCAACCGGCACCGGTAAAGACCTGAACGGCATGAGCAGAAATTTTAGTACTTATCAGGTTGGAAGTACGTATTATATGATTGATGCTTCGCAGCCGATGTTTGATGCAGCAAGCTCACAACTTCCCGACAAAGCGCAAGGGGCAATCATCTGCCTGGATATTAAGAATAAAGACCTTTCAAACGATAATTCTATTTATTACGTTACTTCATCATCAAACGCCTGGACAGACCCTGCTGCTATATCGGCGCATAATAATGCAATTACCACATATAAGTATTTTCTAAATGTTTTCAACAGGAATTCTGTTGATGATAAGGGAATGACTATTTATTCTATAGTACATGTAACCGATAACAATCAACCGATGGAAAACGCCTTCTGGTCGGGTAAAGTAATGTGTTATGGGGACGGCGGACAGACCTTTAAACCTTTAGCCGGAGGTCTCGATGTAGCTGCCCACGAAATGACTCACGGAGTAACTCAATATTCTGCAAATCTTGAATACCAAGGTCAATCGGGCGCTCTTAATGAATCGATGTCTGATGTTTTCGGTGTAATGGTTGACAGCCTTAATTGGACAATGGGGGAGAAGATCGTAAAAGATTTCAATACTTTTTCTTCCGGAGCTTTAAGGGATTTTTCCAATCCTCATAACGGCGGAACGACAGAAAGTTCCGCCTGGCAACCGGCAAATATGGATGAATTCGTTAATACGACTAAGGATAACGGCGGGGTACATATAAACAGCGGTATTCCGAATCATGCATTTTATCTTGCTGCTAAATCAATTGATAGAAACACTGCTGCTAAAATTTGGTACAGATCTTTAACAGTTTATCTTACTCATTCTTCGCAGTTTATTGATGCCAGGATTGCTACGGTAAATGCCGCATCGGATCTATACGGTGCATCATCAACCCAGGTTACAGAGGTAAAAAAAGCCTGGGATGCCGTAGGCGTTACCGAAGGAACGGGCACCACTCCGCCTCCTCCCTCAACCATCAGCGGAGACAACTGGGTATTAATGACTAACACCAGTCCGGATGATCCCAACTCAATTTATATGGCAAAAAATGAAATCCAGTCCGAAAGCGATTTCTTCCCCATTAGCAGAACTCCGGTATTGAACAAACCGGCTGTTTCCGATGGTTCCGGATTGATAATTTTTGTGGACACAGACAATAACCTGCGCATGCTCCAAGCAAATCCAAATAACCCGTCTGAAACATTACTTGATTCTTCAGGTGTATGGTGGGGTGCTGCCATAGGACCGGGTTTAACCAGTTTGGCACTTACTTCCAAGTATGCCGATACAACCATATATTATTTCGACCTGGTAAACGAAGTAAGTACAGCTTTTAAGATAGCAACCAAGTCATACGATGCTGCTGATGTAAGAACTGCTTTATATGCCGATGCCTTATCATTTGATCCTACAGGTCAATATCTTCTTTTTGATTCTTATAATGAAATTAAAAATGCCAGCGGAGGTAAATTAAGCTTCTGGACAATAAATAATCTGGCTATCAACACCGGTAAGATGGAAAGTGTTTTTCCGCCTTTGCCCGAAGGTATAAATGTCGGAAATCCGTCATTCTCAAAAACATCCCAAACTCGTTTTACATTTGATTACTGGGATGAGAATAAAGCTGAGGATTATGTAATGGCGGCGGATTTTAATACCGGAAAAAGCGGTATAGTTGCAGGTCCGTTAAGTGTTATAGGCTATCCATCGTACTCCGGTGATGATAAAATAATCGCTTTCCATGCAACGGAATCTTATCAGGGTACAACACATGATGCGGTTAATAAAATGACTCTTAAAGATAACATGATTGAAGGGACAGGTACTCCGCAAGGATATGTCGTTGATGCAACTTATCCTTCATGGTTT
>CAVVVS010000097.1:0-13139 GCA_963751355.1 uncultured Ignavibacteriales bacterium
ATTGGCCGGGAAATATTCGTGAACTTGAAAATGTAATTGAACATTGCTTTATACTTTGCAACGGTGAAATGATTCAAGCTGAACATTTACCTAAACGTCTAAAAAGTGCGCAATTTAATAATGATAATAAAAAGATCATACGAAGTAGTAATAATATTTTAGAAACTGAAAGAGATATTATATTATCTGCACTTCAAAATAATAAATGGAATAGAGCACTGACAGCTAAACAATTAAAAATTAATCCTTCAACTTTATGGCGGAAAATGAAGAAATTGAAAATTATCTAAGATATTAATTATAATTGCCAAAGAAGAAAGGAAAGAATATTTACGCAGATAAAATTAACTTATAATTTATAACAAATTTACAGTATCCGTCAAATATTGTCTTTGCAGATGTGAATAAATTTGAGTCGTGCTTAAATCTTCATAAACTAACAGTCCTTTAACCACGTACAGTGAAAATCTCTTTGAACTAATATTGAAGCGAAGGAATGTAGCGATCTGTTGAAATGAATTTTATCATCTAAAGCGCTTGAACAACTATAAATTCAATAAAAGAATAAACTCTATCTAATCACAAATATTCAAAACAAAAAAAAATTTAATAACCGAAATTATCTCCGGAAACAAAAAGGGGTACCCCTACCAAGTTTAAAAATTTCTACAAAACTTGTGTGCCGGATCTGGATACCCCGGGGTACACCCATCGATGGGACCCACTAAAGATAATTTTTGAAACTTTTTTAAGGACGATTGTTTTTGACTTAATTATTATATAGATACAGCAAAATAATCACTTTAGGCAAGATCTTTATTACAGATTAAAAACGCATCAGATAACAATTCCGCCTTTAAGAGAACGCAAAAATGATTTGCCGTATTTAATCGATCATTTTATTGATAAGGCAGCTGAACAATTTAACAAGAAAAGACCTTCGGTTCCGAAGGAACTATATACTTTACTTCGTAATTATTCATTTCCGGGCAATGTACGAGAATTAGAGGGAATTATATTTGATGCTTTAAGTTTGCATAAATCAGGTATTTTATCGTTAGAATCAGTTAGAAATAAAATCTCAGTTTATGATCATTCTAATAATGCGGACAATCAAGATGTAATGCCTATTGAGGAAGATAATGATCTAATTAATTTTCCCGGTAGATTTCCCACGATAAAGGAAGCAGAAGAATCACTAATAAATGAAGCATTAAAACGAGCAAACGGTAATCAAACAATTGCAGCTGATTTATTAGGATTATCTAGACGAGCTCTAAACAACAGGCTAAGAAGAGCAAATGATAAAATAAGGTAAATGTGCCGAAACTATACGTAGATATTTTATTAAAAAGCGTATCCATTTGTGGAAAATAATTTTAATAGTAAAAGGATGCCACATTTTTTCCTCTTGCAACAATTATGCAATTTAGACTAAGTCTTTATAACATATAAAAATATGAGAATTAAGTTAAATTATTAAGTAATAATGTGGCATATAGCTTAAATAATTAAGAAATAAAACTAATTATTATGAATAAATAAGGCAATTTTCACAACTTTCCTTTCTTTGGCATCAAATTTGTGTCTTAATAACTGAATTAAAATAAAGTAAAGGAGAGGAAATGAAAATCTTATATTCAATATTTTTATTAGTATTTTATACAATAATTGTTTTTACAGCAAACAGTAATGCACAGCCGGTAAAAAAGGTTAGTCCGGTAGTAATGGCTAAAAGAGCAATGAAAGTAATTCCCAGTTCGCTCGACAGTAACATACCGGGAATTATTGAATCAACTATCTATAATGTAATAGTTGTTAAAAAATATTATCCCTCTGCGGATTTCGATAATATAATTGACAAACTAAATGAAATAGAGAAGGAAAATCCGAGCCCATCAATTAGGTTTAAAGCGCATTTAGCAAGTATTTATTTGACTTTCGGGAATATTATTGATGTGAAGCCTAAGCATAATGTATTTGAGCATGATTATATTTATAGACAAATAGCAAATCAACTTGAGAAAAAATTATTGGTTAGTAGATAAATTTTATATTATTATTTTTTCTTAAATTTTGGAGAGAGAAAATTATGGAGATGCTATCACAGCGTCTCCTTAGTTTTTTAAAGAAGCCTGCCTAAATAATAAATTCACTTAATGGGAAAATTTTCGAGATTGTAAAATAATTTGTGTAAATGGTATTTAGACTCATAAGAAAGTCTGCAGCCTTTCTTCAAAAATAATAGAAAAATTAGTTCCATAGGAATGCCTTCGGCAAAAGAACAATAGCCCAATTCCAAATTGGCATAGTCCATTTCTTAGATAAATCTCTGGAGCAATATCATCCATCTCGCTAAATGAAAGATCAATATTATATTTATCTCTCATTATGCGGGAATTGTTGATAATAAGTTTGCATTTATTAGTTTTAGTATATATATTATATATGAAAATAATTAATAATAAACTGCTCGACTAGTTTATATAAATTGAAATTCATATATGGATAATATATCAAAAGGAACTAAAATAAACCAGCTAATAAGCAACTGGCCGAAAGGAACATTAAAAACGGTAAGTGAATTGGGAAGATTAGGTTATACTCCTCAATTATTGAAAGTCTATACAAATTCAAAATGGATAGAGTTAGTTGGTCGCGGAGTGTATAAGCTTTACAATGATACTGTAGGCTGGCAAGGAGCTTTACTTGCTTTACAAAGGAAGTCGGAAAAAACAAGAATACATGCCGGTGGAAAAACGGCATTAACGTTAAGAGGATATAGTCATTATTTGAGACAGCATGAAAACAAAGTGTATTTTTTTAGCGACAGAAATGAAAATACTCATGTATGGCTAAAGAAATTCGAGCAAGTGGTCCAAATAAAAAACGAAGTATTTGATTATGCAAAAGAAGGTTATATCACATTGTTCAATAATGGAAATTTTTATATCGGAATATCTTCAACGGAATTGGCTGCAATGGAAATGCTGTATCTTATTCCGCGCGAACAGTCATTTGATGAAGCAATAAAGATTATGGAAGGTTTGGTAACGCTAAGACCAAAGCTAGTTCAACAGTTACTTGAAGAATGCAAATCAATAAAGGTGAAACGGCTATTTCTATTCATGGCGGAAAAGAATGATCTGCCATGCTTAAAAGAATTGGATTTGGATAGAATAAATCTTGGAAGTGGAAAAAGAAGTATTGTAAAAAATGGTGTGCTATATAAGAAATTTAATATAACCGTACCGAGAGAATATGCCTGAGAATATATATAAGCGGCAAGCAGAGTTACTTCTGAAAATATTACCATACATAATGCGTGAGGAGGTCTTTGCGTTGAAAGGTGGCACGGCAATTAATTTCTTTTGGCGGGATTACCCCCGCCTATCCGTGGATATAGATTTAGCTTATATTAAAGTACAGGAGCGAGCACTATCTCTTTCGGAAATTAGTGATTGCCTTGCAAGTATCGAAACGAGATTGATGAGAATATTTCCTACTATTCGTTCGGTTCAAAAAATAGATAAACAATATCATTTAATTCATAGCTTAATTATTTATGAAGCAGTTGCAGTTGTAAAAATTGAAGTCAATACAGTAATAAGAGGCACTGTATTCCCGATTGAAAGCAGGACGCTATGTACTAAAGCGGGAAAAGAATTTGAGTTATCAGTAACTGCTAATACACTATCTTTAGAAGATCTTTACGGCGGCAAAATATGTGCGGCTTTAGACAGACAGCATCCTCGCGATCTATTTGATATCAAACTACTATTTGATAATGAAGGTCTTACCGATAATATTCGCAAAGCATTTATAGTTTATCTTATCAGTCATGGAAGACCGATAGTCGAACTTCTAAATCCAGGGCTCAAAGATATAACTCAAGTATTTGAAAATGAATTTTCAGGCATGACCGTTGAACAAATAAAAGTTGCAGATTTGATTGATACCAGGGCTGAACTTATAAAGAAGATAAAAACCTCCTTAACCGAAGACGAAATACGGTTTGTATTATCTTTTAAAAATAAAATGCCTGAATGGGAATTGTTAGGTCTTAAAGATATTAAAGATTTGCCGTCTGTAAAATGGAAGCTCATGAATATTATTAAGATGAAGCCGGATAAACATAAAGCCGCATACATGAAACTTGAAAAGTATTTGTTGGATTTGTAAAGAAATTCTTTATACGCAATTCTTTATGAACCTAGAAATATTGAGATCTGCTCTGATTGTTGTACTTCAGTTTTGAAGTCTGATATCATCAAATATAGCTAGAATACTTTAAGAAATGAATGAACTTTTTATTATAATTATTAGGGTAAATATATTAATAGGTAGGTGAGATAAATGGGAAGTTATTTGAGGGGATTGCGGAATTTCTTCAGTTCATGCCTCATCAAATCAGTGGTTATATGATGACCCTCAACAATCAGATTCACTAAGTGAGTTTAGTTAGTTAAACCGATATCCTTCATGAGCGGTTCATCTTCATTAAAATTTGAACTCTCAAAAACTACAATCTTTAAATGTAAGACAAGTTTGTCTTGCCTTGAAATTACAGTTTGGATAAGTTTATAGTTAATATTAGTTCCCTTTGGTTTTTCTACCCGAACAACCTATTGGGGTATTGTCGGGGGTCATCAAAAGCAGCCAGTCAGTGCCACTAAAACCTGCCACCTGTTTTGATTGTAAATGTAGTTTTAGCGATTGAAGATCAAAGAGTCAAATTACCCTCAAGCGTTTATGATTTCCTTAAATATTTTGGGAGATAAATTGCGGTAATTTTCGAGAGCTGCACGCTGTGTATGTGACGGGAGAGTTGTGCGCTTTATAATAACCCAATAAAAAGAAATCACCTGAGCGATCCAAAACACCCAGCATACTGGTCTGGCTTTTAATGCGAATAATTTTTCTGTATTTTCTGTTTATCTTTTTAAAAAGTTTTAATCCTGATCGATTTTTAAAAATACACTTAATTTATATTTCAACACACTGATTAGTATTATTTCATCAAAAGTAACTTTTTTGCTTGGGTAAAATTCCCTGCTTGAATCCTGTAAATATAAACCCCGCTGGCAAACTTACTTGCATTAAAATTAACTTTGTAATTTCCCGGACTTTTTTCTTCATTTACTAATAGAGCAACCTCATTCCCTAAAATGTCAAATACTTTTATGGTTACGAGGTTTGTTTTAGGAATTGAGTAATTTATTGTTGTACTTGGATTAAACGGATTCGGATAGTTTTGTTCTAAAGAATATTTTTTAGGAACAGAATTTTCTACATTTTTTACACCGGTCAGGGTAACTGTAAAACTGTCTACCGAAGCAAATTTGGAACCTTCATAACCGTTATCTATTGCTTGAACCGACCAATAATATTTCCCTGGCTTTAGATTGCGAACAAACCATGCTGTATCTTCATCAACATTTCCTAATTTTGCAACTTTTCTAAAACCAGTTTTTAGATCAGCCATAGGTGACATTATATTGCAGCTATCTTTTGATGTTCCGATAAACAAATTATAGCTTAATCCGAGTGAAGGAGTCTGTTCATCCGTTGCCCGGTTCCAGGATAAGTACACAGTTCCTCCTTCTATACTGGTGTGTAAATTTTGCGGTGCCGTCGGCGGAGTATTATGATTATTAAAATTATTTTTGAAAACAGCAAGTTGTCCGTTTTTAACGCCTACCAAATCCAGGTTACCATTACCATTAAAATCGCCCCAGGCGAGGCTACTTAAGACTGATGTAGTACCTAAATCAACCTTAGTAAATATTCCATTGCCGTCGTTGTGAAAAATTTGACTTCCGATCATTAGGTCTAGTTTACCGTCATTATCGTAATCTCCCCACAATTCTTTTCCGGAAACTTTTATATTAGTATATACCTCAGTGAAAACTCCCTTTCCATCGTTTCGATATAATTTAGTAAAATAGGCTCTACTACTCGTACTCCATCCTGAAATAATAAAATCAAGATCACCATCATTGTCATAATCTCCCCATGCACCTTGTCCGTCTAAACCCATAATTGGAGTTTTAATTTCGGTAAGACTCCAGGCTGAATCAGTTGAAGGGCCATCATTCCTATAAAACTGTGTATACAAAGAGACATTCTCTCTCATTCCGATCATAAGCAAATCCATATCACTATCATTATCAATGTCTACCCATGATAATACCGGATTTTGCATTGGTGGTATATTTAATTTTGTATCTGTAAATATATCATTCCCTTCATTTTTATATAGTCCGGTAACAGTCCACTCATCATATCCCGAAATAAGCAGATCTACTCTGCCGTCATTATTGAAATCCCCGGGTTCAAAATTGCCTGCAGTAATTTGATAAAAAGGTTCATCAATGATTTTGAATATATTGTTACCTTCATTTTTGTATAATTTAGTTAAACCGGATAATGTTGGCTCCGATGTATCTCCCTGGACAATTAAATCCAGTTGATTATCATTATTATAATCCATCCACTTAGCATTGCCATGAACACCGATTAAAGGAATTTTTTCAAGTGTAAATTTATTATTCACGGAATTACGGTAAATTCTTGAGACTCTAATTTGATTGTTAAATTGATATCCGGTAACAAGCAAATCTATGTGCCCGTCCGAGTCATAGTCTCCCCAGGAAGCATTAATAAATCCATTCGTTTCCTTTTAAAAGAATTAGCATCGGTAAAATAATTTGGTTCGCCGTATATAATATTTGAAGAATCACTTTTATTAGCAGAATCGTCCACTGCTATAATTCTATAATAATATTTATTTCCGGTAGTTAAATTCGAGTATGTTATTGAAGTATCTATACTGCTAGAGGTTGAATCAGTAAGTGCTAGCGAATCGGGTTTGGAACCGGTATAAATTAAATATTTTGAAATATCACTTTCCCGATTTCTATTCCATGTTAAAACGAGACTGGTTAAACCGGCAGTTGCTTCCAAACCTTTTGGTGAAGAGGGTGGAATGCTTGTGAAGAAATTTTTAGTATCGCTGAATTTTCCCCATCCAGCAGCGTTATCTGCCCTAACCCTCCACCATAAAGTTGAGTTATCAGGTACCGCAAAAGTTGCTGTTGTATCGATCAAATTCGAATCAATAACTGCATTCGTAAAAAGTAAGTTATTACTTAGTTCCAACCAATATTTAGTCGGATAATCATTGCTTTTAAACCATTTAATATTAACGCTATCGGTAGTCACTAAAGAATTATTATTCGGAAAGGCTGTTACAATCTTTTCAGGTACACCAATGAATTTTAATGATGAAGTAGTTCCTGGTAAAAGATGCATACCTTGTTTGACGGAACATGTAATTTGTACCCCAGTGTCTGCTTTACTGTATGTTAATCTAGAAAAAACAATTGTATTTTCACCAGGCATAATAGTACCGGTTAAATTTCCTGATAATTTGCCTGTTCCTTTAGAAATTGAAAGAACAACCGTTGTGGCGGTATCCACATTCTGTGCTCTACCGGTTGAGTCTTCTGATTCAACTAAAACCTTAAAAGGCTGCCCTACAAGTTTAATATCGGGTGAAATTTCTGTTATCGCAAGATGATTCGGGGAAATCACCGTATCAAATGTTGTAGTGTCAAATATTTCGGCAGCACTTAAATATATTTTATAACTATTATGATAGGTAAATCCTCCGGCAACCAGAATTTTACCGTTTAATAATTTGGTTGAGGTAAATCCTGATCTACTAAGTCCCATTGAAGGAGCTTCTTTCCATACTCCAATTCCATTGTTGGAATCAGGATAGAAAAACTCACAATCTTTTGAACCACCGCCCTCAACTAAAACCCTGCCGTCTGCTAATAAAGAAGCAGCAAAATCATTTCTCGCCGGATTAATCATCGTTGGTGTGTTTGTCCATATTCCGCCGTTTGTAGTGTCATAAATTTCGCTTCCGTTACTGCTTATTACTAGTACTTTTCCGGAATGAAGCAAAACAGCCTTGTGACCGCTCATTACGTAATTCATCGGAGCAGTTAATTCCCAGCTTCCTTTTCCATTATTACTCATAGGATTAAATATTTCACAGATAGAGATACTATCGCCTGAAGAATTAATGCCTCCGGTAACTAAAACTCTGCCGTCCGAAAGTAGTGTCGCAGTCTGATTATATCTAGCAACATGCATAGGATTGACCTGTGACCAACTTCCTTTTCCTCCATTTCCAGCAGGGTCAAATTCTTCACAATCAGCCGTAACTCCATTTAAAGTCAATCCGCCTGTAACCAATACTTTTCCATCAACCAGTAAAGTTGCGGTATGATTACTCCTCTTTGTTAGCATCGAATCTGTAAATGACCATGCACCTGATCCGCTGTTACTATCCGGATAAAATATTTCTGCAGTTTTTGTTAGTGATGAATCTGTTTCTCCGCCTGTAACTAAAACATTCCCCGAGTTTAGAGTAGTAGAAGTAAATAATTTTCTTATAATATGCATTGTTCCTGTGTTAGTCCATGTTCCTTTACCGGATTTTCCGTCGGGATTAAAAATCTCATTTGTGGATATTATCTTTGATTCCGTATAACCGCCGGTTATAAGCACTCTTCCATCCGTCAATAAGTTAGCAGTGTTTTCTGCATGTTCAGTATACATTAAATCAGTTAGTCGCCAATTGATAAACAGCGTACCTTCAATCATATTATTTGTAACATTTGTATCATCCAGACAAAATTCGGAAATTCTTATTTTATATTTTCCTGGTTTTAAACCTCCTTTAACATTATCAAATGATGCTGTTACTTTTTGGGATGGTTTAATACCGGAAATTACACGATCACTAACAAAAATATTCGAACCCGATTCGGAAATAACTTCAAACCTAACGGGAACTGATAAAACCGTATCATCACCATAATTTGTAAACGATGCAATTGCACTAAATTCTGTATTTGGAGGTATTGTACTTCCAAATTTGGGCAGATCAGAAGAAACAACTCCAATATCAGATTTCTGTGCATAAGTAATTTGAGATTGCAAAATTAGAATTAATAATAAAATGAGAAATACAGTATTAAAAATATAACCAGTTTGACTTGTAGTGGTTTTCCTTATAATCATATTAAAACCTTTTCTTGAGTTGATTAAAAACCGATAAAATCTTAATGATTAAATTAAGACACGCTTTGAATATTATAAATTAAAAAATGCTACTGTGAACCGCTCCAGCTTCCGTTTGCTTTATATAAATAAACATTATGATTGAAATCTCCCGAGACTAGGTATCTTGCGTCATGGCTAAATGCTAAACCATAGATTTGACCTTGCTCCGATATTGTGGTAACGAGTGAACCTTCTTTCCAGATTTTAATTTTATTCATATTACCTCCTGCCGCGATTAAATTTCCAATCGGACTATATACAATGGCATTTATCGACCCTCCGTAATAATTACGCTCAAGAATTTTTCCTCCTGTTGCCGGAAAAACGAGCACGTCTCCTGAAAGTCCACCGATTGCAATATGATTGTTGTTGGGACTAAATGCTACAGCCCATATAACATAATAACCACCTGGTGATAATGTCGCAGAAATATTTTTAGAAGAAAGATTATATACTGTTGCATTACCGGAAAGCGTACTTCCTGAAACGACATATTTATCGTCCGAACTGAACGAAACAGAATACTGCAAATCTCCTTCTTTTTCCATCACAACTGACCAGTCCGATACCCGCCAAACAGTAAGGTATCCTGTATTAACGGCACCAAGATATTTTCCATCGGGGCTGAAAGAAATTCCGGTTACTAAATTTCCATCATATGTCTTAAGAGTTTTTAAAAGATTGCCACTATAAACATCATAAATGTTAATACTATTCTGTATATCGGAAACGTCTATTAGGTTGTCATGAGCTGCCATAGCCGGTGGTTCTGCAAATCCGGAGCTTCGTAAGTGCATTGTACGCATCAGATGCCCGGTACCGGTATACCAAAGCTTTAATGTTCTGTCGCTGCTGCTGCTAACTATAATCTTATCTTTTGCCGCAAATGCAACGTCTCCAACTTGGTTCGTATGACCGGTCAGCACATGTGCAACTGTGTAACCACCGGAAAATTTAAATTGAACCGAAAGCTGCTGAGGATAATCGCTTAAGTAATTCCCATTCTCGGTATGCACCCGGAAAGCATATTTTGTATTTGTGAAAATCGGGCCAGCAATTTTTAGACTATTTATATTCGCACCTGTCGAATCTACGCTTGCAAATGAGCTGTCGTTGATTGATTCTGCTATAAGATAACTCTTTGTAATTCCAGCATTATTTTGCCATCTGAGTGAAATGCCCGATTCACTCAATGAAGTAATTGTAAGGTTTGCAGGGGTTATTCTATAACTAATCACATTTATTTTATTCGAAGTTAGACTTGTATTTCCCTATTCGTATGCTTTTGCTTGAAGGGTATGAATAGTGCTGTCGGGCTCGTCAGGAATGATCCACGTAAACAAATAAGGCTTTGAAAACTTTATTTGAGATGAATTGATTTTACCGTCTATATAAAGCTCAACCTTCACAATTAGATTTTCTGACGTAACATTAGTAATACAAAAAAGAGCAAAGATAGTAGTAGCTTTTTCATAATTCTTAATATTCTCTGTGTTGTACATAGAAATTTAAGATTGGATATCGCCCTGTTGAGTGGTAAGCAATCTATTTAACTTAATAATGATTAGTAGAGGGTTAAATAAATTATGAGTATATCACGCAGTGATTAGCATGTAAACTTTTCCCTTTATTATAACCAAATAAAAAATATTAAAAATAATTATTAATATCAAAAAAATAATATCAATTAACATTACCGGATTGACTGCCTTAATGTTTCCGCCTTTGCTAAACTCTCATCTATTGCTTTCTCAAGATTGTCTGATTCAGAAAAACGATTTTCGATTTCTTTGACAATCTGTAGTTGTTCCTTTATTGACGGAAAAGGAAGCTTAGATCAAAATATGTATAACCTTTTTTTACTTTCCCAAATTTTCTCTCATCGGTTAAATCAATTCGCCCAAAAAGTTCTTCTACAGCTTTCATAGGTAGAAATGATACATCAAGTTTATTGTTAAAATTAGAATTTTCTATCTTAGGATTTATTACACAAACATCACCAAGTTTAACCCAAGACTAGTTGGAAGGAAGATTATTAGGCATTAAAATACAACCTCAACTTCAGGCATTTCATCATAAGTTTTTCCGTTAAGTAATCTTCCGATTTTCTTCTTGTTTGTCCCGCCCCATTGATTAAAGAAAAACTTTACATCGGCTTTTTCACATTTTTCATAAATTTCATAAACTCATTCGGGTTTCATTGCTCTGGGTTTTCTTCCGCTCTCTCCGGCGACAATTACCCAATTTACTTTATTTCTCTTCTTAATAAATTACTTTATTTAGAACTTTATCATACCTCATTTAATAGCGTTTAAATAACGTAACGCCGATTTCTTTACTGATTGTTTAGCATCCGATAATATCTCCCTATTTTGGAATGCACCATAAATTCTGTCAAATGAATATGGCTCCACTGCATTGACAATTCGATTAACCTTTTCCTTATTAAGTGGTATTTGATTCGGATAGCTGTACATAAAGCTTACATATCTCCTATCCGGCACTACTTGAATTGTATCTCCGGAAAATAATATACCCTTACCTTTTGCCCAGTGCATAACAGATGCACCTTCAAAATGTCCTCCGCAGCGAATTAATGTTAAATCATCATTTAAGGTTAAAGTTTCAGTTCCCCAAAATTTAATAGCTTTATTTTTCCTCATAACCCATTTTTTATCATCCTTATGTATATAAATAGGGATATCTCCGAATTCATGGCTCCATTCAATCATAGCTGAATAGTAATGAGGATGTGATATAGCAATTGCTGAAATTCCTCCTATTTTTTTAACCTCGTTGATAGTTTCCTTATCAATTAAAGTAATACAGTCCCAAAGTATATTGCTTTCTTTTGTTTTCACTATAAATGCCCGCTGTCCAATTGCAAAATCCGGTCTTGTTTTTATACTTATTATACCGTGTCCTTTTTTTTCAAAAATATTTTTGTATTCTCTTCTAAGTTTATTTAAAGTTGTCCATTTCTGACCTGCCCAATTAACATACTGACGTTCATCTTCACAAATCAAACATTTTTCAGGCTGTACTTTTGATGATTCGTACTGAGTTCCGCATGTAACACAAATATAATTTTTCATTGTCCTCTAATATTAAATTAATTTTTTAATAATTTTTCCCCAAGCATATAAACTAATGTATGGTGTATAATTGAAACAATTGCTAAAATAAATCCAAAAGTATTTTGACCAGCTATAAATAGAACAAAAGCTGCAAATCCTGATATGACAAGTTCCTCTAATAATCTTAGAGTCTCTGCAAATGAACCCGCCTGATGGAAATCTATAATACCCCAAAATCCAAAACCTAACAAAGGCGCTCCGATCACTAAAATAATTTTCATGCTGATGCTTTGCCCGCTGTAATAACCCCAATAACCGAATGCACCTACTATTCCTGCTTCCATTATTCCCCTCAATGCTATATTAAACCATTTTAGTTTTTCTAACATTTTAATTAATAATTTTTCTAAAAAGTTTATGCATTTACAACAGTATCTAGTTTCTCTTTTATTATAGTCCTATTCCAACCAAGCCGGGAATCTAACCATCCGCATAAAACAATTAACAGAAGCATAATTACTATTCCTAGATTAAGCGATATTCCAAATACATCTATAGCAAGCAGTAATACCATAAGCAGTCCGGTTGTACCTGAAGCTGCTATAGCAAGTATAGGTTTTCCGCCTTTTTTCTTGTCTGCGCCCGGGGCATTTTTTGCACTTCTGTAATAAAGATAAGCTCCGCCTATAACTAAAATTAATTCTAGAATTGCACTTAATGTGGGCAGTTCCCATAAACCAAAACCTAGTAAAGGCAAATTCCCTGCGTTTCCCGGCAGTAGAGGTAAATCCGGACGGTGAACAATTAAGTCTAATATCCAATGTGAAAATGTAATTGCAGCAATTACAATTCCGGTTTTATTATTCCACACCCACTTTGCTAATAATCCGGCAATAGCCGAAATGATTATTGCACCAACTA
>CAVVVS010000098.1:0-15778 GCA_963751355.1 uncultured Ignavibacteriales bacterium
GGTTTCTTCTTTTGCCACTTTCATTTCCGGCTCAGTAACTTTGGGCTTTTCAATTTCTCTGACATGTTCAGGAACGGGGCGAGGGAGGCTTACTTCCTTCACAGCAATACGTAACTGAACGAAGAAACATAACCATTGCTAAAAATTCATCTGAAAAATAGTTATACTTTTTCTCGTCTTTTCTTTATCTTTTTTAACTAAAAGTAGATTTAAATAATAGATTCATAAAATCATGTCATCAAAACTTTGTCCTAAAATCATATTAGAAGGAACAAGACTAACATTCAAAACAGAAATTGCTTTTGCCCTTAACGAACATCCGAAGATTGTCGGGCCGAGAAAGTACAAATATCATTCACCATTAATCTCGGCGGAGTGGTGTTCATTCACTAATTTTCCGTGGGGAAGGGGACTAATCAATTTTGAACCTCATGAAGAAGCGAAAGCGATGGAGACTTACCATACCTGGCTTAGGCTTTTTGAGCTGCAGAGATATTACTCATGGATTATCGACCGGTTTCACATTTCCACAAAAGCCTATCAGATTCAAGCGTATAATAAAAATTATGATTTGAAATGGATTGAAGACAGGCTGAATGCCTTAGGCTTTCATCTTATTTTTTGTTTCCGTTCTCCCGAATCATTTTTGCAGGCAAGGGAAGAAAGGATTAAAGTCTCCGGTAAACCATCTCAATATGATGATCTGTCAATATTTATACGCGAACAGGAACTGATGAAGAAATTATTAAGTGAATCAGTACTTCCTGTACTTGAACTGGACGTTTCTGACGATAACATTAATAAAGCCGTTGAAAAAATAGCAGATTGGATGCATGGAAACGGCGGGCTCTATGCGAAGGAACCTTAATAAAAATATTTTTATTATCCTTTAGTCAGCAACGCTACATTTTCAATATGGTAAGTATGCGGAAACATATCGACCGGTCTTGACTTTATCAGCTTGTAACCGGACTCGCTAAATAATTTTATATCTCTTATCTGCGTTGCCGGGTTGCAGCTAACATACACAATTTTTTTGGGCGATAATTCAATTACGTCATTCACCGTATTTTTGTGCATGCCGCTTCTGGGGGGATCAATTATAACAACATCCGGTTTGGGGATTTTTTCTTCTTCAATTTTCGGTAAAAATGAATTGTAAAGATCGGCAGAAATGAAATTAACGTTATTGATTTTATTTAATTTTTTATTTTCTTCTGCATCTTCCACGGAGGAATTTACATTCTCGAATGCATAAACATCCTTTGCGTGATTCGATACAAAAATTGAAATTGTTCCGGCGCCTGAATAAAGATCATAAACAATTTCATCATCTTGCAGTTCAGCATAATCGAGCGCTGTTTGATAAAGCTTTTCCGCCTGAAGAGTGTTCGTTTGAAAAAATGAATTGGCGCTTATTCTAAATTTATAATCTCCGATTGTATCAAATATATAACCGGTTCCGTGGTACACTTTTTCATAATCACCGATCGCAACGGATGCCTTCTTAAGATTTAATATTATTATTTATCGTAGTTATTTCAGGAACTTCATGCAGTAATAAATCTGTATATACCTTCATCAAAGAATCATCTTCCGAAGCAGTGACGAGGTTGACCATCAAATCATCCGTATGGTGTGATTGTTTAATTACAAGGTTGCGTAAATATCCCGTGTGTGTTTTGGTTGAATAGATTGGTATATTATTTTTCTTAAAAAAGTCGCGTGAAGTATTTAAAATTTTATTACTCAATTCCGATTGTAAAAAACATTCGTCTATGTCCAAAACTTTATCGAACATCCCGGGAATGTGTAATCCTAAAGCGAATTCCCTATCGATTTTTTCCTCTGAATTTATTTCTTCCTTTGTTAGCCACCTTTTATCTGCAAACGAGAACTCCATTTTATTTCTGTAAAAGAAAATTTTATCCGAGCCGATAATCGGTTCAGTTTCAAAATCTTGATATCCGCCCATCATTCTGAAAATTTCTTCTACCTGTTCCTGCTTATATTTTAACTGCTGTTCGTAGTTCAGATCCTGCTGTTTACATCCACCGCATGTTCCAAAATATTTGCATTTTGCTTTCACCCTGAACTGAGAAGGATTTAAAATATTAACGGTTTTTGCTTCGGCATATGATTTTTTAATCTTTCGAAGTTGTGCCGTTACCTTATCACCGGGATAGGAACCGTGAACAAAAATCACATATTTTGTTTTATGATGTTCTTCTAAATTTTGTCCTTTACTATTAAAAAGTTCTTTATCAATCCGGGCAATTCCTTTCCCTTCAAATGCATATTTCTCAATTTCTAAATTAATAGTGTCGCCTTTTTTCACTCTGCAGCCTTTCTTAAAATTAGCATCATAAATCCAATATAATTTTCTCCGCCAAGATTCAAATAAGCATTTGACTCATGGCTAATCTTCTTTAATATTTTCTTGTAATAACTTCGTTCCTGTTCTGTTAATTGGGCTGACTTTTCCCGCAGCATATTTTTGCTGCTTTTATAGAAATCTCTCAACGTATACGATAGATCTTTTTGTAAGATTATTTCGAATTTTCTCTCAGTATAATATTCTCCTGCTTTTAAATGCAACAGAGGAAGAATGCTTGACGATTCCCATATATGTTTTATAAAAACCGGTGGATTTTCAGTGAGACTAACAATTTCTCCCAAGCAAACTAAGCCGCCGGGTTTTATTATCCGTTTAATCTCTTTAACAATTTTATTCCTGTTAGTTAATGAAATTGAGGCTTGCGCATAGATTAAATCAAAAGCAGCATCATGAAAATCGGTATTTTCAAAATCCATAAGCTTAACACTTAACTTATCATTTCCTGTAATCTGCAATCTTGTTTTCAAAAGCGACTCATAATCGTCAAGTATGATCACTACGGAGGAAGCTCCGTCTTGAGCCATATTCAAGGCAATTTCTTCAGAATTGGAGCCGATTACTAATACAGATTTATCCTGAAGTTCAATATGATCGCCAAGAAATCTTAATTGTTGATCCGTGCCGGGCAAAAAATAGTTTATGTTCATTTAAAAGCCGGGAATTTTTTTTAGTAATAAATAAACTTATGAAATAATTTATTATTTTTCGTATACAAAGGGGAAAATATGAAGCAAATTCTAATGTATTTACTGTTACTGCCGCTAACCTACAGCATCTCACCTTCAGATTCTGTCTCTACATCAAAAGAAAATGATGGATTTACAAAAGTTATCGGAGGAATCGGCTTCGGTAGATACATGGTATGCAGTGATTTGGTCGACTATCAGGATTTCGGATTATCAATATTAAAATATGAACAGAATGGAGTTACTTACGGAGGCAGGCTCTACATGATACGGCAGCAAAAAAGAAATAATGCAAGTATTACTCCCGCAGTAAATTTTAATGTTGGTTATTCATCCGAATATTTCGAAATATTAGGAGGTATAGGCTTTCCTGCTTTTCTCAATGGAACAGTCAGGATAGGCAGCGAAAATTTAAATTTGAATGTTCAGGTTTTTAATGATAACACTTTATTTTCAGGGAGGGGAGGAATAAGTGCAGGATTGGGGCTTACAAGATATTTTGAAGCGGGAATCGGATTTGGACCGCCTCCCGGATATTATGTGTCCGGAATTCTCCCAATTAATAGCCTTAATGATTTACGTATAACATTTCGACTTAATCCTGAGAACTATAATGAATACAGCGTATCGGTTTCATGGATTAGATTTTACTTCTAGTAGTATTATCCAATCAATGTGATCTATCGATATTATAAATATACATTCATTGCCTTTAAAAGTAAGTTCAAGTATTTTTAAATAGTAAGAGAAAAATAAGTTTTATTAATATTGAATTTAATTTTCTTTTATTCCCAAAAGAATTATAAAAAAATAATCCGAGGCAAAAATGAAACGTTTGTTCCTTCTATTAATCTTTTTACCAATAATTATTGAAGCTCAAATTAAAAAGCCGTTAACCGTTGATGACCTTTGGGCAATGAAACGTATCGGCAGTTTTGAACTTTCTCCGGACGGGAAAACAATCGCTTTTGATGTTACAAAATACAGTATGGAAGCAAATAAAGGTAATTCAGATATTTATCTGATAAACTCCGACGGCAGTGATTTACGTCCTTTAAAGAATTCGGATAAAAATGAAACCGAACCGAAATTTACTTCCGGCGGTAAAAAGATTGCGTATCTTGTCGATAATCAGATTCATACATGCAATTTAAATGGATCAAACGATAAACAGGTAACAAATCTTTATACGGGAATAGATGATTACCGGTTTTCCCACGACGGTAAAAAGATTTTAATAATCTCATCTGTTTATGCCGACTGCGGGTCTCAAGACTGCAACAAAGAACGGGATGAGAAAAAGAAGAAATCTAAAGTTAACGCGCGCATATATAATCATTTAATGTTCAGGGTTTGGAATCATTGGCTGAATGGGAAAAGAAGTCACTTGTTTATATATGATATGGCGAAGAATGAATATTTTGACTTGAATTATAAAATGCATAATGACGTGCCTCCGCTGGATCTTGGAAGCGGCAATGATTTTAATTTTTCACCTAAAGATAAAGAAATTGCTTACACGATGAATCCGAATAGTGTTGTTTCAAACAGTACGAATAATGAAGTTTATACTGTTGAGCTTTCGAATGTTAAAAAGGATGAAAAACCGCTTTCCAAAAAAATATCGCAAAGCAAAGGAGTAGATAATCAGCCGGTTTATTCGCCCGATGGAAAATATATCGCATTTGGTTCAATACTTGTCCCCGGTCATGAATCCGGTCAAACATTTTTATTCTTATACGATAGGGCGACCGGCAAACTTAAAAATATGACAAAAAATCTCGATCGTTCTATTGGTGAAATCGTCTGGTCTCCTGATTCTAAAACAATTTATTTTACTGCTAATGACGAAATATTTAATTCAGTTTATAAACTTGATGTTTCTTCCGATAAAGTAACGCTTATCCTTAAAGAACACAGTAATAGGGATTTAGTTGTATCGCCAGACGGAAAGACAATTTATTTCGAGCAGCAGAAATCAACACAGCCTTATGAAATATTTGCGATGAACCTCGATGGTAAAGATGTCAGGCAGATAACCCATCTCAATGAAGAGCTTCTTTCAAAAATTGAGATGATTCCCATTGAAACATTTTGGTCAACCGGAGCAGAAGGGCATAAAGTTCAATCGATTTTAGTTAAACCTCCTTTCTTTAATCCTGCTAAAAAATATCCTATGATTTTCTTAATTCACGGGGGACCGCAGGGACATTGGGAAGATGATTTTCATTACCGCTGGAATACCGAACTTTTTGCTTCTAAAGGTTATGTTGTAATTGCTCCCAATCCCACTGGCTCAACCGGATACGGGCAGGCTTTCACTAATGCAGTTTCTAAGGATTGGGGAGGCAGACCTTACAAAGATTTGATGGATGTTTATGATTATTCGGTGAAGAATTTCAAATTTATCGATCCGAAAAATACATTCGCAGCCGGCGCCTCCTTCGGCGGATATATGATCGACTGGATTGAAGGACACACCAATAGATTTAATGCTTTAGTTTCCCATGACGGAGTATTTAATACAATCAGTATGTGGGGAACTACGGAAGAATTGTGGTTCCCGGAATGGGAATTCGGCGGAACGCCGTGGACGAACAGGGCGCTGTATGAAAAATGGAATCCCCAAAGATTTATACAGAATGCTAAAACTCCAATGCTTATATTTGAAGGCGCAAATGATTTTCGTGTTCCTGAAGAGCAGGCTTTCCAATTATTTACTTCACTTCAGAGGCTGGGTGTGGAAAGTAAACTCATTTTATTTCCCGATGAGTATCATTTTGTTGTAAAACCTCAAGATGCGCGTTTATGGTGGAATTCTATTTTTGCTTGGTATAATAAACATAAAAAATAGGGAGGATTGCCATGGAAGATAATGATCAAGAACTGAACAAACTTGAAGATCCTGAGGAGGTCAAAGATATTGACGAACTTGAAGAACTCGATGAGTTAGATTTTGGCGGTGAAACCGAGCAGGAGGTCGATGAAAAAATCAGATACATCGAAGAAAACCTCTGGGCAAAATTAGAAAAAATCGGTAAAAAGATATCTTTTGCTAAAGATATTTTAGCGCTTGTTAATTATATGCGGGATCCTTTCGTATCATGGCATCGTAAAGCAATTGTGGCTGCGGCACTAATATACTTTATTTCTCCTATCGATGCGGTTCCCGATATTGCGCCTCTCGTTGGATATCTAGATGATCTGGGAGTTATAACTGCCCTGTTAAAATATCTTGGGCATGAATTAATACCATATTATGATCCCGATTATCGGTCATCTTAAAAATTATTATAAATTAAAAATCTTTTAGAGGCGGGTTGATTCCCGCTTTCTTTATCCCAAAAATAAAATGAGGAAATTGTGGACAGTTTGAACTTTAAGGTAAAAAAGAGTGACGTATTATATAGAGGTAAAGTATTCGACTTACAAGTAGATGAAATAATTTATAATAGCGGAAACGACGGCACCCGTCAAGTTGCTGTACACCCCGGCGGTGCTGTAATTGTTCCGGTTAAAGACGACGGGAAAATAATTATGGTAAAACAATTCCGTTACCCGTTACAGAAGGTTTTGATTGAGTTTCCTGCGGGGAAACTTGAAGATGGAGAAGATCCGGAAATTTGTGCCATTCGTGAACTTGAAGAAGAAACCGGTTATAAGACCAAAAATATTGTTAAACTTGGAGCAATAAGTACAACTCCGGGATTTTGTACCGAAATACTCCACATATATCTGGCAAAAGATTTAGCCCCGGGTGATCATAACCGTGAAGAAGGGGAATACGATATGGAAATTTTTGAGTTCGACCGGGAAACAATCGAAAGTAAAATTAAGAACGGCGAAATATATGATGCGAAAACGATTTGCGGAATACATATGGCAAAAGATTACATTGGGTAGTTAGTCAGGCTGGGAATCCCGGTAAAATATTCGGCATTATTTTCGACGATTATCTTTTTGAAATTACACCCAAAATAAGCTAAATTACCCACCATAAAAACCTTTGAGTTTATGTTAAAATCACTTCTAATTAAAGATTACGCCCTTATCGAGCATATAAATGTGGAATTCGGTAAGGGATTAAATATAATCACCGGTGAAACAGGTGCCGGAAAATCTATTTTAATAGATGCAATGGGGTTGCTTCTTGGAGAACGTGCTTCGACTGAAGTGGTGCGCAAAGGAGCGGTCAAATCGGTTGTTGAAGGTATCTTTTATGTAGAAAATAACAAAAAGGTCAAGTCTATTCTAAAAGAAAACGATCTGGAGTTCTTTCCCGAGTTGATAATGAGGAGAGAAATTTCACTTAAAGGAGCAAACCGTTGTTTTTTAAACGACACTCCCGTCACTCTTTCGCTCATAAAAGACATGGGAAATTTATTGGTAGATATTCACGGTCAGCATGAACACCAATCTCTTTTAAGAACAGAAACCCATATCGATTTTATGGATGAATTCGGCAGCATGGAATCGTTGCTTGAAGAATACA
Organism: uncultured Ignavibacteriales bacterium; assembly: GCA_963751355.1. Classification (GTDB taxonomy): domain Bacteria; phylum Bacteroidota; class Ignavibacteria; order Ignavibacteriales; family Ignavibacteriaceae; genus CAVVVS01. The sequence goes on from CAVVVS010000098.1 coordinate 7,577, forward strand.
AAGTAGAATATACTAGCCTGACGAAGCTAAAACACGAATTAAAAAACTTGAAAGAAAAAGAATCGTCTTTAAAAGAAAAAAAAGAATTTTATGCATACCAGATTAAAGAAATTGATGCAGTTTCCCCGCTGGAAGATGAAGAGGAAAAACTTAATGAAGAACTTAACATATTGGAGAATTCTGAAAGATTGTTAGAATTGACTAATAACATTTATGATAAATTATATGAATCCGAGAATTCCGTACATGATTTAATGGGGAAAATTCAAAATAACCTTGATGAACTCACAAATATTGATAAGTCTTTTGGCGAAACTGAAAACGAATGTGATTCCGCACTTACCCTAATTAATGATATTGCTCAATTTATACGAAGTTATAATTCAAAAATTGATTTGGAACCGGAACGCCTGGAAGAAATAAGAAAACGCCTTAGTGCACTTAATCTTCTAAAAAAGAAATACGGCGGCTCAATAAAATCAATTATTGAACATCGCAAAAAGATAGGGGAAGAATTTGAGATTGCCGAAAATTATTCCGAAAGAATCTCCGACATGGAAAAAGAGATTGAAGATATAAGAATAAAATGCGGTAGTGCTGCAGGTAAGATTTCCAAAAAGAGAAAGGAGTGTGCCGGGAAAATTGAAAAAGAAGTTGGAACGGTTTTAACTTCTTTGGGAATTGCAGATTCTTCGTTTAAAATAAAGATAAAGCAACATGCCGCGGAAGATAAGAATTCGGGTGAATATATATTAGTTGATAACAAACCTCTTAAATTCAACGGTAAAGGCTACGACGAAGTAGAATTTTTTATATCAACAAACCTGGGTGAAGATCCAAAACCACTTGCCAAAGTTGCCTCGGGTGGTGAAATATCCAGGATAATGCTTGCCTTAAAAACCATACTTGCAAAAAACGATAAGCTTCCATTATTAATCTTTGATGAAATTGATACCGGCGTAAGTGGAAGGATTGCTCAAAAAGTGGGCCAAGCATTAAAATTACTTTCCATGTATCACCAAATTATTGCTATTACACATTTACCGCAGATTGCCGGTATTGCGGAACATCATTTTGCTGTCGAAAAAGTTCAGAGCGAAGGAAGAGTAATCAGTCGTATAAGAAAATTGAAAGAAGATGAACGGGTGAAAGAAGTGGCTAAGCTAATGAGCGGAGCGGAGATAACTGAAGCCAGCATTAAAAGTGCTTCCGAATTGATGAATAACACAAAATAAAAAAGTTTAAAATACTTATATGATTAGTGTTGATTTAATTGTTTTTATTACGGAAATTAAGCATAACTTCTAATGTTCATAATTATCATCTTTAAGGAGGCACATGAAAAAACTACTTATACTCTTCACTTTTATCTTATGCCTTTCATCAACGGCATTTTCACAAATACAGGATAAAATAAGTCAGTTTGGTGAAACAAATATAGAAGGATTTGCAAAACCTATAGCCACTACTTTGGGTTCAGCATTAAATTCTGGGACGTATTACACGGCAGACTATCCCACGCTGTTTGGTTTTTCCATAAGTTTTAGAGGAATGTTTGTACTCATTCCTAACTCTCAAAAAACTTTTACACCAACAGTTCCTAGCGGTTACACGGCGGATGAGCCTACCTCAACCATTTACGGACCAAAAGATGGGGGCGCGGTTTACGGAGGCCCGAACGGATATATAACTTATCCGGGTGGCTTTGATATTTCTAATGTACCTGTTGTTTTCCCACAACTCTCAGGCAGTATTCTCGGTACGGAACTAATGATCCGGTATGTGCCTGATATAAAAATTAATGATAAAAAGCTGAGTTTTTTCGGGGTTGGACTTAGTCACAGCATTAGTCGATATTTTCCGCTTTTGCCGATTGATATTGCCGCTCAAATACTTTACTCAAAAATTACAATATCGGATTTATTTAATGTAAAGGATTTTGCCGCTAATATCCATGCTAGTAAAACATTTGGTTTATTTACTGCTTACGGAGGTTTGCAATATGAAAATACCGGTGTGGATATAAATTATACTATTAAAGGTGATCCCAATAGTGGAGATCCGGCTCTTAGGAACGATAAAAACATTAGTGTGAATTTCACCGGCGATAATCATATTCGGTTTACTTTGGGTGGCGCACTGAGACTTGGGGTGTTTGTAATTAATGCAGATTACGGTATTGGTTCGCAATCTGTTGTTTCCGGCGGCTTATCATTTGTATTTTAGGAGGTGTTTTAGTATGAAAAATTATATGAAATTTTTAATCGTCATTATACTGCCATTACTGATTACATTTAATGGTTGTATACTTGATTCATTGAACGATATTACGGTCAGCATGCCGTATGCATCCGGTACGATAACTTTGTCCGGCAGTCAATCTTCAATTACGAATAGTGCATCATTCGATATTTCCAAATCCGAAATTTATCAAAAATACAAGGACAAACTTAATAGTATTACATTTATAAAGGCACAGGTCAGAACCATAGATATTTCCGATAAAAATATTAAAGGTGATCTTGTAGTAACAGTTAAAGATAAAAACGGAATTACACTTTTCAGTATATCAGAAAAAAATATTGCTCCTGCTGATTATATAGCAACTCCGTTCAAACTCAAATTGACGCAATCGGATATTCAAAAGCTTAACACTTATTTAAAGTTAACCGGAAATACCGTATTTTCTGGAACGGTTACAGTGAATAATATAAGCGGGGGAACCACACCTCGTGTACTAAAAGTAAAAATTGATATGGCATTTTCAATTAATGCAAATACGTAAAAACGTTATTATATAGTTTATAAATCCTTACGAAATAATTTTCGTAAGGATTTTTTATTTTTAAACTCCGGGTTTGGAAAAATAACAAATATATGTAAACTTGAAAGAAACAGCATTATATATTCACATCCCGTTTTGCGATCACAAATGCATCTATTGTGATTTTTATTCTATTATTACTTCGGATAATATTTTCGCCTTTCTTAATGCATTAAAAAGAGAGATAACTTTTTATTCGAAAATTTATAATGATAATAGACTATTTACATCGATCTTTTTCGGCGGAGGAACCCCTTCATTAATGAAGCCGGATTATCTGGAAGAAATTATAATTCATCTTAAAAAAAATTTCGATGTTTCTCCGGATGCCGAAATAACCATGGAAACAAATCCCGGTACTGTGAATAAACAAAAATTAGAAAGATTTTTTGAAAAAGGAATTAACCGAATTAGTATCGGCATTCAATCCTTCCATGCAGATGAATTAAATTTCTTAACAAGGATTCACGATAAAGATACAGCAATTAAAACCGTCCGTGAAGCAAAAGAAATAGGTTTTGAGAATATCAGCCTCGATTTAATTTTTAATCTTCCGAAGCAGACGAAAGAAAAATGGCGGCAAAACCTTGAAATAGCCGTTGCGCTTCCAGTGAATCATATCTCAACTTACAGTTTGATACTTGAACACGGTACCATTTTGAATAAAATGGTTTTAGACGGCAAGGTGACTATGCAGGATGATGATTATGATGCGGATTTGTACGAGTTTACAATCGATTTTCTAACTTCAAATGATTTCATTCAGTATGAAGTTTCAAATTTTGCTAAGGCCGGATTTGAATGCCGTCATAACAATGCTTACTGGAGATATAAAGATTATTTGAGCTTCGGTACTTCTTCACATTCGTTTGTTGACGGTAAACGGTGGTGGAATTATTCGAGTTTGAAAAAGTACATCGCTTCGGTTGAAGAGAAAGGAAACGCCGAAGCAAATCATGAATTTATTACAGACAGTCAGAAACTTGATGAATATGTTATGCTGGCATTGAGAAGTAAGGGATTGGATCTGTCCGAATTTGAAAATGTTTTTGGTGATAGTTGGATAAAAGAGAAATATGATTATTTTAAGAAGTTATCCGGCGAGAATTTTGTCCTTTTTGATGAGGCATCAATTCGTTTAACTAAAAAAGGTTATGCTGTTTGTGATGAAATTTTGAGCAAACTGCTTTGATTTATCGGCAGTTGAGACTCACTTATTTAATCTTAATTGATAATTTTTAAATCAGCTTTTTTTTCTAAAAAGTTATTCTCAACTGCATGAATACACTAATTTTAATTCGCGATTTTCTTATTTATTAAGCAAGGCTCAATTAAATAAATTTTACTAATAAATAACTCAAATCTCATGTCTAAATTAAAATTAAAACTCCACTGGCAAATTTTAATAGCTTTGTTAATAGGAGTGCTTTACGGCTTATTCTTTACAGAATATGTCAAGTATGTTACATGGATGGGGGATGTTTTCCTCGAAGCACTTAAAATGATCATCGTTCCTCTGATCCTAACTTCAATTGTTACTGGTATTGCTAACATAGGCGATGCGCAGGATCTTGGCAAGATGGGATTGAAAACTTTAACTTATTACATTGTCACAAGTCTGTTTGCTATTTTGGTGGGGCTCACCTTTGTTAATTTAATTCAGCCGGGTGTTGGTGCCGATTTAGGTTTTTCGAAAGAAGTTGAAGGAATCCATGCCGCATCACAAGGCTTCGGCAATTTTCTGCTACGACTTATTCCTACAAACATTTTTCAATCATTGGCAAGCGGTGATATGCTTGCAATAATATTCTTCGCAGTACTGGTGGGATTCTTTTTAACAAAAATATCGGATGAATATAAAAATCCGATGATAAATTTATTTAACGGCGGTTTTGAATTGATGATGAAAATAACTTCCTTTGTTATCAAATTTGCACCGCTTGGTATTTTGGGAATTGTTGCAGGTGTAGTTGCCGAACAAAAAGATATACTTTCTGTTGCACAGAGACTCGGACTTTACATGTTGTGCGTACTTCTGGGACTTGCCGTTCATGCTTTTATTACCCTTCCCTTAATTTTGCGCTTTTTCGGTAAAGCAAATCCATGGAGACACTTTAAAGCAATGACGTCTCCTTTATTAACTGCATTTTCAACATCTTCTTCTTCAGCCACTTTGCCTTTGACTTTGGAAGCGGTCGAATATGAAGTTGGTGTATCAAACAAAGTTACTAGTTTTGTGCTTCCTTTGGGTGCTACGGTTAATATGGATGGAACAGCATTGTACGAGTGTGTTGCCGCCATGTTTATTGCGCAAGCTTACGGAATACATTTGGATTTCTTTCATCAGTTCATCGTTGTTTTTACTGCGCTTCTGGCATCTATTGGTGCTGCCGGAATTCCAATGGCGGGATTAGTGATGATAACGGTTATCCTATCCGCAGTAGGTTTACCATTGGAAGGTGTCGGTTTAATTTTAGCTGTTGACAGAATTCTCGACATGTGCCGGACTACCGTCAACGTTTGGAGCGATTCCTGCGGAGCAGCTGTAGTCGCACGTTCGGAAGGTGAAACAATAAATGTTTCAATTGATAATCCAGAATATCTTCCTAATAAAAAAGCTGGGTAAAGAGGTTATCCCAGCTTTTAAGTTTTAATTATGCCATTAATGCACAAATGGCAGCAGTGTTTACAATATCATCAACGCTGCATCCACGGCTTAAATCGAAGAAAGGCTTTTTCAATCCCTGTACTATTGGACCGACAGCTTCTGCTTTCCCCATTCTTTGAGCAATCTTATAACCGATGTTTCCTGAATTAAGGTCAGGGAAAATGAGCACATTTGCTCTTCCTGCAACTTCACTGCCTGGTGCTTTTCGTTTACCTACAGCATCAACTACTGCTGCATCAAATTGAAGTTCGCCGTCAATTGTCAAATCCGCTCTTTTCGTTTTCACAATATTTATTGCATTCAATACTTTGTCTATTGTTTCATGCTTAGCGCTGCCTTTAGTAGAGAATGAAAGCATTGCTAAATACGGTTTTTCACCAGTAAGCTTTTGATGATTATCAGCTGTAGTAATAGCAATATCCGCAAGCTGAGCGGCATCTGGATCCGGAACTACGGCGCAATCAGCAAAGCTGTAGGTTTTTTCAGGTAATGCCATTAAAAAGAAACTTGATACAATAGAAATGCCTTCGGACATCCCGATACACTGAATCCCTGCTCTCAGAACATCCCCTGTAGAAGCAACGGAACCTGCAACACTTCCGTCCGCTATTCCTTCTTTAACCATCATTGCACCGTAAAAAAGATCTCGCTGCATTGTTTCGCGGGCTTGTTCTATTGTAATTCCTTTTTTCTTACGAATGTTAAAGAACATGTTGGAGAAATCACTTAATTTATCGGAAGTTGCCGGATTGATAATTCTAATTCCTGTTAGATCAATGCCAATCTTTTTAGCATTTCCTCTAATAATATTCTCATCACCTAAGGTGATTACTAGTGCTGTTTTATTTTTTAGCAGGATTTCCGCCGCTCGGAGCACTCTCTCGTCGTGCGATTCAGGTAAAACAATTGTTTTTTTCTTCTGTGAAGCTTTAGTTTTAATATTTTCTAAAAGTTCGATTTCCATAATTATCCCCAAAATATTTTTGTTTTAAACTATAAAATTACGAAAATTATATATGATTTTTGGATGATTTGACATTTTAGCTGCAAAAATGTGTACTTTATTGTGCAACGTGTGATGAAATTAAAAATAATAATAAAAAGTGTATTTTTAGTTAATAATTGATTATAATAGTATCTTATTTTCGATTATAATATCGATAAATATAGCCTTTTAACGTTGATTTTTGATGATAAAAGCGATACATTCACTTTCTTAATTTTACTATGATTGCTGAAAATATAAAACATCTGCGTGACCGGATAGAAAAAAAATGTTTGGAGGTTGGAAGAGATAGCTCTGAAATAAAATTGGTTGCAGTCTCCAAAAATTTCGGTATTGATGAAATAAATACGGCTTATGCAGAAGGATTAAAAGACTTTGGAGAAAACAGAGCGCAGGAACTCGATGCAAAGTTTGAAGAGTTAGGGGACAAAATAACCTGGCATTTTATTGGTAATTTGCAAAGAAATAAAGTTAGGTTTGTTGTTAAGTCTGCTGATTATATTCACTCTGTCGATTCCCTAATGCTTGCATCCGAAATCAATAAACGTGCTGCTAAAATAAACAGGGTACTTAAAGTTCTTTTACAAATAAAAACTTCCGATGAAGAAACTAAGTCCGGTTTAGTCAACAAGAGTGAAATAAGAGATTTAGCATCTTATTGTAATGAATTTAATAATTTGAATGTAATTGGACTTATGACGATTGCACCGCTAACACAAGATTTAAATCGTATCAGAAAAAGTTTTAGTTCTCTTCGTAAATTGCGTGATCAATTAAATACGGAAGGACTAAATCTTAAAGAATTATCTATGGGTATGACCTCGGATTTTGAAATTGCCATAGAAGAAGGTGCTACAATGCTGAGAATTGGTTCAGCAATTTTCGGAGAAAGAGATTATTCAAAAGATTGGAAGGAGGAACTATGAAAGTTTCCCCTATTAATATTAAAAAACAAGAATTTAATAAAACACTTCGTGGTTACGATAAAGACGAAGTCCGGGCTTTTCTTGATAAATTATCCGATGAGTTTGAAGTACTTCAAGATGAAAATGAATTATTAAAAAAAGAGGTCGAACAATCTTCCGCAAGTTTAAATGAGTTTAGAAAAATTGAAAAAAATTTGCAAGATACATTATTAAAGGCGCATGAATCTTCTTCAAAAGCTATTGAGTCCACTAAAAAGCAGACTAATTTGATGATTAAAGAAGCCGAATTGAAAGCTGCTCAATTCCTTGAGAAAGCCAGGGAAAATGCTAATGAAATAAGGAATTCAGTAATTTTTTTAAGAGAAGAAAGAGACGTTTTGGTTGCAAAGTTAAAAGCAATCATTAATTCACAGGCGCACTTGTTGGAATCAAAGGTTGAAAATGCCGATAAGGTAGCTGAAGAGATTGTGGTGAAAGAGCATGTAGAACAAGCTAAAAAAGTCGACGTTGATGTTGACGATATAGTAAATAAACTTTTATAAATCTATGAGCGAATTATTAAATAAAATAAATGACACTCTGGAAGTAATTAAAAAATATACTTCCGATAAATACCCGGTGGGAATTATTTTAGGTACCGGTTTGGGTGGATTGGTTAAAGAAATTAATATCGAACACGAAATAGATTATGCTGATTTACCGCATTTTTCGCTTTCAACAGTTGAATCGCACAAAGGTAAACTGATCTTTGGAACTATTGGAAGTCAAAAAGTAGTTA
>CAVVVS010000099.1:0-15850 GCA_963751355.1 uncultured Ignavibacteriales bacterium
TGATATTCGTTAGTATTCGCAGGAACAGGCCGCAGGAACATTTTTTGCATCGCTTTGTGGCTACCATGCCGAGCGGGCACAAGGGCATTTTCGAGCGCCGGCTGAAAGGCGGGACACCCGTCAAGCGCCTGCCGATCGATGAAACATATGGACCATCACCCGGCCGCGTATTCTATGAAAACGGCAACCCGGACATGGAAGAAATCGCCGACTATTTCGCGCGCCAACTCGATCATGAAGTCGACTACATTCTCTCGCAGGCGAAGTGAATGCTGGAGATAATCCCAGATCCTGAATTCGACGACTCTGATCAATGGACGATCGCCTCGTCAACGCTTCCATTGCCTGCAAATACTGCCATTACTGGCGGGCAACTTATATGCAGGGCATGAGATAACGCCGCCGACGCTTGAGACAGGAAACTGCATAGTCAGGCCGATCGATTTCCTGAGTTCCTATTATTCCCTGCTTATTGGCGCGACGATGGTCTACTCGCTGACGGTGAGCGAGCTGTATTCATCAACGACAGCAGAAATCAAGTTCGGAAATATTACGCTATGGGATAAAGATGATGGCACTGGAACTTTCACAGGTTCATTTGTCAGCGATGGAAACGGCGGGCTACAGATCAAGGGTGTCAATTCAGGATAATACCTAATCTTTTTGCAGTGTTGGCTCCCCCGTCAGCACAAATGACTGTAGAGTATCCTTTTTTAATTAGATAGGTAAGAACTGATTTTTTAGGTGGTTTGCCGTTGGCAAGAATGATACACTTATCCAAATTGTATGCCTAAAATATTTTTAATTTTAATGATTATTTATTTAATCCGGAATCGAGTGAATACAAAAATGCTATGAAATCTCTCCAAGTATTTGGAATTATAGATAAATTTTATTCTACACATAGTGTTTCTAATTAATGTAAAGCTACCATATTTAATTAAATCTAAAATAAATAAATTTTATAAACCAAGCCGGATTCCGACGAGAAAATTTCTCTCTGCAGCAGGGAAAAACTCTTTTCCTATTGCATTGGCGGAATATAAATTATCAAAGATATTATTAACTTGTAAAATGATTCGCATAGGAGTTAATGAATGTAATAAATTGATCTCATAACTCCCTGTGAAATCTGCGGTGAAATAAGCATCGTTTACGTTATCGGTATAATCGATTATTCCCGGGTACGCATTCAAGTACTGAGATAAATGTTTGCCATAGTTATCAGAATAAAATGAACCGACATATTTACCGGTTAATTGTAAATAAAAACCATTGCTGTTATATGTAATACCTATGTTGGTAAGAAAATCCGGGAAACCTCCGAGCTTGTTGCCGGTTAAATTTAACTCATGGCTTTTTCCCTGATAATTCAGATATGTGATGCCATCTGAAATAGTATTATAACTGTACGTAGCGTTAGCATATATTTCAAAGTCTTCCAATGGCTTAAATGTTGCAGTTAATTCAATTCCTTTATGTACAGTGCTGTGGAAATTGCCCGTAATGGGCTGACCGAATATATCCAGTTTCCCGTTATTCACTATTTCATCATTAAAAAGCATGTAGTACAAATTTAACGTAATATTATAACCTTTTCCGATAAGAGATGAACCTAATTCAAAATCATTCATAGTCTCCGGTTTAACATAAGGTTTGCTGTAGTCATACGTTCCGTCAGGATTCTGTTTGAATTGCGGTACGGATCCCCAAATAGATTCTTCACCTGCATAATAAGTACTTAAGCGGGGTTCTCGTGTTACCCGGGCATATGAAATATAAATATTCTGTAAAGAATTAAATTTATAGTTAACTCCAAACCTCGGATTTAGGTATAATCCCGTGATTGAAAAGTTATGATGCTGAAATCGTTCATTTTGAAACGTATATTTATGATATGCTAATTGCACTTCGCCCAGCAAGTTCAATTCGTTATTCAATTTATAACTTTCGTGAACAAATCCGTTTATTATATCTTTACCGCCGTTGAAATAATAAACTCTGAAATCTTCCGGCAGACCAACAGGTAAATTAGAAGCATATTGCACACTTCCCCAATGCGTTGATTTATGCTTTCTTATTTCAGCCCCAACAATCAACTCACCATTTTTATGTTTGTAACTAAGCCTGGGAACCCATCCGTATTGAGTGTTTTCAACCTGTGCTCTTACCAATATATCAGAAGGATTTTCCTTAGGATGAAAACGGTATTCGGAAGTGAAGTGCAGTGAAGTTGTATCCAGCCCCGTTCCGTCATAATCAAAAAATCCGTTGCCAATTACCAAAAACAAGGCTGAATTAAGAGTTAAATTATCGCTTAATTTCAGTTCGTTTAACAACTCATAATGAGGCTGCGAAAAATTTTCTATTTCGGTTGTCCTTCTCGGCTGTGTATATGTATACTGATTATTATCTGCTTCCCAATAAGAATAGTTAGCGCGTCTTAAATTTTTATCTTTTATCGCAAACTTTGGTAATCCCGTATATGCAAGACCGTCCGATATTGGTCCGCCGTAAAAATTTACCTGGGTAGTTAAATTTTTATCGTATCGTACTGCTGATAAATAATAGGCATTAAACTTAACCCATGAAAGATTCCGGTAACCGCTGCTTAATATTTGAGAAATTTTTGCATAAACTGAATATTTTTTATCTATCAAACCGCTTGAGAGGGATGCACTGTATTTTCTAGTGTTATAACTGCCCATCGAAGCCGAAAAATTTATTTCGGGTTTATCTGAAAAAGTAGATGTTATGATATTTATAGAACCTCCGATTGCAGGGTATCCCAAAACACCAGAACCGGCTCCTCTTTGAACCTGTATCATATTTGTGCTTCCTAAAAGATCCGGGAAATCAAGCCAATAAACATTATGATCTTCTGGATCGTTCTGAGGAATTCCATTGATCGAAACGGATATTCTTCTCTGATCAAATCCTCTTATGCTCAAATAGTTGTACCCTATACCGTTTCCGTTTTCAGAATAAAAAGTGGTTGAGGGTAAGCTGCTTAAATATTTCGGAATGTCCTGAACAGTATAATTTTGTTCAATTTCTTTCCTATTAATTTTTGTGAATGTTACCGGAGTAATACCCTCTTTTCCGAGACTGCCTTCAACAAGCACAGTTTGTGAAGGAATAATTTTAGGTGTCAATGAGATCAATAAATTTTCGGAAAAATCTTTTTCCGCTAAATCAATTCTTTTACCATTATAACCGATATAACTTGCCACAAGTACGTCACCGGCTTTAATATTAGCAGTTAACTTGAAATAGCCTTCTTTGTTGCTTGCAGTACCAATTTTTTTACCTTCTAAAAAGATATTTGCACCGGAAAGTGCTGCATGAGTTTCAGAGTCCGTGATCTTTCCTTGAATCGTTCTTTGCTGAGCAATTACAATTGAATTAAGCAGCATCAAAAAAATAATTAAGTATTTCATATTTTTTTACTCCATTTTTAAAATAAAAAAGCCGTTTTAGATCCGAAGGGATCCTTCGGAGAAACGGCTGAAAACTTAATTATTTTCTTCAGTTCGTTTCCCTACGCTGGTATTATCCAGATCAGGTTAAAGGGTATTCTCTCAGACATCCGGAGTAAACCGGAATGACACCCCTAACGGCTATTAATTATTTTTTAATTAATCATAAAGATTTTCGTTAAATAATAAAATCTTTCGCAACAAAAAATCGAGGGCAGATTCGATAACTTTTTACTCTACTCTTAATTCATCGCCGATTTTAATCTTATTATTTTTTAAATTATTTATACTTTTCAGATTTTCGATTGTCGTGTTATATTCTTTGGCAATCGTCCATAACGATTCTCCCCGCGCTACCTTATGCATTTTACCATTTGATGACCGGGAAGAATTATCGTTAGTTTTGTTTTTAACTTTTTTTACGGGTAAATCATTTACGTCTGCATCAGAATAAATTTTTAACGTTGCCCCGGCACGAATCCTATTACTCCTTAACCGGTTCCATCTTCTTATGCTTGATACATGGACCTTATATAATTCCGCAATCTCACCAATTGTGTCACCCTGTTTTACTTTGTAATAGTTAACATTTGCGGATGTTTTGGGAGTATTATCGCCAAGTGATGATGGATTATCATTAGTAAATATTTTTAATGTCTGTCCGGCAATTAGCCTGTTTCCCGAAATATTATTCCATCTCTTTATGGTAACACTTGAGACACCGAATTTAATTGCGAGTTGACTAAAAGTATCGCCTCTTCTAACACGATATTTAAATAGCGAGGTTCTGGAATGAGCTGCATTGCTTTCGCTAGCCGCAGCAAACTTTACCGATTTATCTGTTAAAATCCTCAATCTTTTCCCTGCGTATATTCGGTTTCCGTTTAAATTGTTCCAATCCTTTAAAGAACTAATATCTACTCCGTAAATCGACGCAATAGAGTTTAAGCTCTCACCTCTGCGAATTCTATGGTAGATCCAGGATCCTGTAGATTTATTATTAATATTGGATTTAGCAACATTCTTTTCGCTGGAAGATTGTGCATCTAAGCTAGCATAATAATCTTTTTTTGCACTCGGTACGTAAACTATTAAATCTTGTCCAACAGTTATTGCCTGGGTATAAGAGATATTATTCCAATTGCGGAGGTCGATAACCCTGGTATTGAATAAATCCGCAATGCCTAAAAGATTTTCATTTTTTTTCACCCTGTAATGAACCGGAACTGTTCCCTGAGGGATTAATGCCTTTTGCAGATTACCTAATTCATCTGCAATAATTGTTTTATTACTATCCTGGGCTTCCGTTCCCTCATTGGATTGCGCTAATGTTTCAGTTCCATTACCGAGGGAATCTGTAGCAGAATCAGATAGAAGAGTCAAATAAGGAGATACGTAGCCAGAAACGTGCGAATTATCCACAGCATCCTGTGTATTATCAACAGCTTCAACTGTGTTTGTATTATATGCATAATTATCGTCTGAAGAATAGCTGACCGGTATCCTTAACCTTACGCCTGGATAAATTCGGGACCTATTAGAAATATTATTTGCTTCTGCTAAATCTCTTACTGAAATGCCGTAATGATGCGCAATCCGGTAAAGACTTTCACCGCGGTGAACTACATGCACTAAATAATTTCTTCTTGCACTTTTCGGTGCATTAACAATATTTGATGCAAAAGTCTCGTAAGTGCCCTTCGGTATTTTCAACGGGAATCCGCCGGAATAAGAAGCTGGTGTACATTGCTGGGTTAACTCAGGATTCATATTCTCGAGAGTCTCAAGATCCGTTCCCGCACATTTTGCAAGATAATTTAAATCGATAGCACCTTGCACATTGAACACATCATACTGATATGGTTGATCAAATTTAAGATCAGTAAACCCGAATTTTTTCGGATCCATTGCAATTAACGAAACGGCAATAAATTGTGGTACGTAACTCCTAGTTTCTCTCGGTAAATATCTTCTTGCTGACCAAAAATCCGTTGCTCCGGCTCTTCTAAGAGCTCTCAAAATTCTACCCTCGCCTGCATTATACGCAGCTAAACTCAGATACCAATCACCTAAGTCATCATATAAATCCTTCAGGTGCTGTGCTGCTGCTTTCGTTGCTTGTACAGGGTTTCTTCTCTCATCGTAATAAAAACTGGAATGTAAGCCGTACAGCCTTCCGGTTGATCTTACAAACTGCCATAATCCAACAGCATTTGCCCATGAACGTGCGGTGGGAATCAAACCGCTCTCTACCATGCTTAAGTAAACGAGTTCTTCGGGGAGACCGGCATCTTTAAAAACCTGTTTCATCATCGGAAAATATCTGCCGGAGCGCTCGAGCCACATTCTCATGTGCTGTCTTCCTTTGCCAGTGAAATAATCCAGCCATTGGTCAACGTATGAATTTTCCTTCAGGGGTATAGCAGATGTCTTCGAAGCTGAAGGGATTTTTTCTTTCAGAATATTATCTACTTTAATTTCGGGTAGTGATTTCCCCATCCATTCCTCAAGTGCAGCGAATGAAACGTTTGAAGGAATTGAAGGCAAACTATCCAGATATTTTTTATAATCCTCAATTATCGAATTTTCTAGCTCTGTGTAAGCTTCATTGTTTTCGATACCGGGATAATAACTTAGATTATTAATTATTTTTAGTGAAGATTCATAATTTGATACTGCTTCTGAAGTACTGTTTGCTTCTTCCTTTGAAAGGGCTGTAATATAATATTGACGAGCTTGTTCCAACAATTCCGATACAATTCCAACTTTCTGAATGCTGTCCGCCGAAACAGAGATGTCTTCCTGTTTTGCCATTTCTTTATTCACTCCGCATGAGTAAAAAATTAAAGCAAATAAAGAAATAGCAACAATCGGTATAATTCGTTTTGTCATTCAATCTCCAAAAAGTAATTATTTTCAGTTCAAATATAATTGGTTAATTTAGATTTATCAAGTAAATAGTTAATTGATTCCGGTTATTAATATATAATTAAATAAGTTAACATGTATTTTTACTGCATTAAAGCGGAATGTTTCCATGCTTTTTCTTAGGATTATTATCAACTTTCGTTTTGAGCAGCCTGAATGCTTTAATTAATTTCAATTTTGTTTCCTTAGGTTGAATAACATCATCAATGTAACCGCGTTCAGCAGCTATATAAGGATTAGCAAATTTTTCCCGGTATTCGTTTAACTTATTCTCCAATTCTTTTTCAGGATCGGCTGCTTTTGCAATTTCTTTTTTGAAGATAATTTCAACAGCCCCTTTTGGTCCCATAACAGCAATTTCTGCCGAAGGCCACGCAAAATTAAAATCCCCGCGAATGTGTTTTGAATTCATAACATCATACGCGCCGCCGTATGCTTTTCTTGTGATAACAGTTACTTTAGGCACAGTTGCCTCACAGAATGCATATAATAATTTAGAACCATGCCGGATAATTCCGTTCCATTCTTGTTCGGTACCGGGTAAAAAGCCGGGTACATCCTCTATAATCAGAAGCGGAATATTAAATGCATCACAAAATCTGACAAATCTAGCACCCTTAACAGAGGAGTTAATATCCAGGACACCAGCTAATACCGAAGGTTGATTAGCAACAATTCCTAATGACATTCCCCCTATTCTGGCAAAACCTACAATAATATTTTCTGCGTAATTTGCGTGTACCTCCAGAAATTCACCATCATCCACAAGAAGATTTATGACCTCTTTCATGTCATATGGTTTATTTGGATTATCCGGTATAATTTCTTCCAATTTATCATCCGGTAAAACTATAGATTCATCGAATTCATTTTCGATGGGTTTATCCATAAAATTTAAAGGAAGATAGCTCAATAAATTTCTTACGTTTAATAAAGTCTCTATCTCATTTTCATTAATAAAGTGAGCAACCCCGCTTTTAGATGCATGTGTTTCCGCACCTCCCAAATCTTCAAACGTTACATCTTCGTGAGTTACGGTTTTCACTACATTAGGGCCGGTGACAAACATGTAGCTCGAATTTTGAACCATAAAAGTAAAATCAGTTATAGCAGGTGAATAGACAGCACCGCCGGCACAGGGACCTAAGATGACAGAGATTTGAGGAATAACACCAGAAGCCAAAGTATTTAACAAAAAGATATCTGCATACCCACCCAAGCTTACCACACCTTCCTGTATTCGTGCTCCCCCCGAATCATTCAATCCAATCACCGGAATCCCGGTTTTCATCGCCATGTTCATTATTTTTACAATTTTTTCGGAATGTGCTTCAGAAAGGGATCCTCCGAAAACCGTAAAATCCTGACTGAATAAAGCAACGGGTCTTCCAGCTATTTTAGCAAACCCTGTAATCACGCCGTCGCCGGGATATGATTGTTTCTCTACTCCAAAATCCGTACCACGATGTTTGACGAACATATCCAATTCTTCAAAGCTTCCTTCATCAACCAATAATTCGACTCTTTCCCTTGCGGTTAGCTTACCCTTCTTATGCTGGCTTTTTATTCTTTCTTTACCTCCGCCTAGTTTAGCCTCTTCTTTCTTCTTTAATAATTCTGAAATTTTATCGTGCATTTTAATGTCCGTTTATGAGATAATTTCTAACTTAAAATTAATATAACAAATGGAGGATCAACTAATTACCGAAATTAAAGGGGAATCGGTAAAAGATGCAAACACAGAATTAATTTCGTTCCGGTAAGCAGTAAAAATATCCGCATTTATTTTAGTCTTGTCGTTTTCCAGTTTAATTTTCTTTAGAATTCTACCAGGATTCTTATCCATCAGTAAAATATAATTTGAAAGGATAAGGGCTTCAGTAATGTTGGTAGTTGTTAAAATGAAATGAATATTAAATTGTAAGCTTACATTTTTAATGAGATTGTAAATTTCATGCTGTGTTTCCGAATCTAAATTCTTAAAAGGATCGTCGAGTAAAATAATACTTGGTTCCACTATTAGTGCTCTGCCTAAAGCAATTCTGAACCTAAAACCTGAACTTTTTTCATGTGGGAAATGTTCTTCATATCCGTCTAATTCAAGCAGAAGTAATATGTTATCTATGCTAAAATTTTTATTTTTAGTTTGCTTATTTTTAATTGAAAGAGCGAATTCTAAGTCCTGTTTAACGTTATACCATGGAAAGGACGAAGGGTTAGAGGGGATGAGTACAATTTCTCCGTTCGGATTATAGTAATTATTACCGGCAAGAATTACTTCACCCGAAGACGGTTTTTCCAATCCGCTAATTATTCGCAGTAGAGTGGATTTACCGGCACCAAATGAGGCTAGAATAGAATAAATATTTCCACCGGATTCTTCATTGATTGAAAAATTGATTTTGTCGAGTACCTGAATTTTTGAACCTGCGAGTCCGGAGAAATACTTATCTATATTTTTTACTTGCAGAAGCGGGATATTTTCACTCAATAATTACTCCAATGAAAATATTTATTTCTAAAATATTTTATTAACTTAGTTCCGGCAAAAATAACAATTCCCGTTATTAACGCTGTTGTGAAAAGAGCCGACAAATCTTTATATGTTAAGGCAACCCTAAATATGGTTCCCAGACCATGACCGCCCTTTATATATTCAAATACTAATAGTAATGACCAAACATAAAAGTGAAGTTCGAGCAAATGATTAAACAATTCAGGTTCAACCGCCTTCCATATCACTTTTTTAGCTATTACGCTCTTACCTGCTCCCAAAGATTCGGCGGCTTCAATATATTCTTGTTTAACTTTTTTTGATTCATCCTGAAGTTTGATAATGAATGATGACAATGCTGTCAGCATGACAAATATAAATCCGGTATAAGGAGAATCCGGAAGCCAGTATATTAAAAGCATACCAAAAATAATTCCTGGTATATATTTGGAAAACCATTGCAAGGAAGAAATAAAATCGAATACAATGTGTTTCTCATTTAATATAAATTTACTTAATAGATAGATTAAAAAATATGCAATAATTAGAGACAAATAAATCGATGATACTGAAGAAATTAAATTCACCGGCAACTGATAGTCTTTCCATAGAGCACTGAACGACATGAGCACTATCGACGGTTTCGGAAGAATTTGATTCACAGGAAGAATGAACTCAAATAATATTACCCATAATAAAAAATATGCGAGTAAAAAATGAAGATTTTTTTTTCGATAGGTCTTTTGTGAGATCATAACTATTAATTTGACAGCTTATAAATTTACGGTTCAACTTTAATTTTTTTCCAACTTAATATATTGAATGGATTGCTTTATATCAATCTAATGCATCTAATTTCAGTTTGTTGTGAATATCACTAATGTCTGGAATAAAATTATCATCCGATTATGATGTGAATAGGTGAAATTTTTCCTGTAAAAAGAAAATCTTAAAAAAAAAGACATCTTATTTTTTATACAACTAGACACTTGATCAATTTGTTACAAATGTTTTGTTTTATAGAAACCGTCTAATAATGTTTAAGTTTTGATGATTATAAATATCTTTCCCTTCAGAAGTGAAAAGGAAATCAATTCTGTTTTTGTAAAAATCGGTGATTTTGCCTCTTACCATCTTTAGAGTACTATTGAGGAATTTATTTTGTTCGGTGAATCCTTCACCTAGAACTGCAACTGCGGAGGGCAGCCAACGTTGTGGAAATAATCCCTGGAATTCGCCCCCTTCTTTAAATTTATTGATTTCATTTTGGATGAGTGTCAACACTTTTTTCTGTCCCTCGATTTCTGCGATATTAATTTTGTCGAGTTTCATAAGGTGAATAATAGCATCTCGATTCGGAAATAAAAGTGCAATGGTGTACGGAGACTGATTATTATATAACATTATTTGTTCAATATATTGAGAATGATCGGTTATTGCTTCCTCAATACCTTCCGGGCTGTATTTTTCACCATCTCCACCGATGAGTAGACTTTTATCCCGTCCCAAAACGAATAAAAATCCGTCATTATCAATATACCCGATATCGCCGGTATACAGCCAACCGTCTTTAACAGTTTTTTTGGTTGCTTCCTCATTCTTCCAATATCCAACCATCACATTTTCACCCTTTACTATAATTTCTCCTTTTTCACCAGCAGGCAGCCGGTTACCTTTTTCATCGCAAATTCTTAGTTCAAGATCGGGAACAATCTTACCTGAAGAACCTAATTTATGACAGCGCGGAACATTGGCTGATATAACAGGCGCAGCTTCTGTTAGTCCATATCCCTGATACATCGGGATGCCTATTGCATAAAAGAATCTCTGCAGTTCAATATCCAGCAAAGCACCACCTCCAATGAAGAACTCCATCTGCCCTCCGAGATTCTCCCTGATTTTGCTAAATAATATTTTGTCGTAAATATTTAGTAGAGGTTTTTTTAATTTTTCAATACCCTGTCCCTTGTTCCAACCTTCCTTATTATAATTATATGCTGTTTTCAATGCCCTATGAAAAATTTTCTCTGCCTTACTTCCTTTTTCCTTGATGCCCTTTTCGATATTTTTTCTAAAATTTTTTGCAAGAGAAGGGACACTCAATAAAAAAGTCGGTTTTATCTCTTTTATATTTTGCGGAATATTCCTTAATGTTTCTATAGCTGATTTACCAGTTTGCACTGCAGCCATTGAAGCACCGTTTTTCATCAAAGTATAAATACCTGCTGTATGAGCAAAAGCATGATCCCATGGGAGGATTAAAAGCGAAACATATCTTTCCGGAATATCCAAAATTTGAGATGATTGTTCTACATTGGCTGTATAATTTCTATGGGTTAATATTATCCCTTTAGGATCGGCAGTGGTTCCAGATGTATAGCAAATATTTGCATGATCGTTTTCATTTAGCCCACTCCATATTTGCTCAAAAGAATTATTGTCTCCGGCTAAATATTTTTCTCCTAATTTTAAAACATCTTCGCAATATATTTCATCATTATCATAACTGTCGGATTTATCAAGAAGAATTATTTTTTCCAATTCGGGTAAATCTTTTTTAATTGCTCTGATTTTATTTAGCTGACTTTCCGAAACTATCACCATTTTACATGCCGAATGAAGAAACCTGAATTTTAAATCAGTTAATTCATCAATTTTCACTGAAATCGGCACATTAACTCCACCTGTATAAAGAATTGCCAGTTCGCTTATCACCCAATATTTCCTACCTTCCGAGATTAATGAAACACGATTACCTTTTATTAGTCCCAAAGCAATTAACCCTGCAGCAAATCTGTAAACATAAGACTGAATTTCCTTATAGGTTGATCCTGTATATTTACCGCTGAGTTTTTCCCAAATTAAAATATTGTTGGAATATTTTTGAACACTTTCTTCAAATAGAACGGGGATGGTTCTTTCTGGCATGTTCTCCTCCTGACAGTGAAATTTTTAAATAGGAATTTAAGAACAACTTAATGTTAAGATTATACGGATTATTAGTCAACCGGAAATGATAAGTTATAAATTATTTTTTTGGCAATTGTTCAAAATAAATTTGGACATTGTATTTTTATACAAATTGACAGATATGAAAAGTCTTCAATAAATTTAAATGATTATTAATATTCATTGTAAATTTAAGAACTGAATTCTATGAATTTTGATGATTCCATATTTTTATCTATCAAACCACCCATTATTTTAAACTGCTTAAAACATCATAAAGGATTTATTCAATCACAAATTTCTAATCTTATTCAAAATCCGGCTGAGGCAATGACAATTCTTTCCGCACAAATATTAGCAATCGGAGACTCACAGCTAGATTTATATACCGGGGAAATTCCTCCCAAAAAAATATCGGAATTTGTGCTTGCCCGGTTAAATAAGATAGGAATTACAGATTTGAACAAATATCGCAATTGGCTCGAAAACGAAAAGTCTGCCTACAAAATATTTGAATTAATTGACGGTTCAAGATGGACGTTGAGATTAGGAATAAATGAAATTCGATACGTACATATTCATCCGTGCAGAAATTCGATGCACAGTTTACGTTTTAAAGCTTTAACCCTGAAGACTGCGATAACCGTACTAGTTTGGACCGGTATAAATAATCTGCATTCACAAAACCTCGAAGTAATTAATTTTGTGAGACAGACCTTCTTAAATGCTCCTCCGGTAAAATCACTTTCTAATACAAGCAGTCTTTCCGGATTAATCCAACTGCTTAAAAAATATCCTTAATAAGCAATACTTAAACATTTTGGAATAGAGGCATCAATAATAATTGACTGATTTATACCAGTATTAAGGAATTCTCTGAATCTTGGAAATAGGTCGGTACAATTTTATCCGCTGTTTCATCATTAATCCATTTTTCTTCATCTAATAAGTATCGAAATTGATATTCATTATTTTTTTTAAGTTCTACGGAAAGCGAAAATGAGCCGTCTTTTTTATTCTTATTCATCGGGCTTGCCTGGGTATTCCATTCATTAAAATCTCCAACTAAATACGCCTTTTTATATTTTTTCCCTATCTCCTTAGGAATTTTGAAAATCACTTTACATTTTTCGCTTTTTTCGCCATATTTTTTTTGGATAGCCATTATTTATCCTCCAAAGATAATGTCCGATTTAAATGAACCCTCGTAATTAGAATAAAAAAGACGGCTCATTTTCGCTTTCATAAAAATTAAAAAAAATAATGAATATAGATTTCGATACTTATTAGATGAAGAAAAATGGATTAATGATGAAACAGCAGATAAATTTGTACCAACCTATTTCCAAGATTAAAGTCCTTAATACTGGTATAAATCAGTCAATTATTATTAACTATTGTATTAGAAAATGTTTAAGTATTGCTTATTAAGGATATTTTTTAAGCAGTTGGATTAATCCGGAAAGACTGCTTGGTTTTGAGAAAGTAATACGGAGGAGCATTTAAGAAGGTCTGTCTCACGAAATTTAAAATCTTCGAGGTTTTGTGAATGCAGTTCTTTTATACCGGTCCAAACTAGTACGGTTATCGCAGTCTTCAGGGTTAAAGCTTTGGAAAACGTAAACTGTGCATCGGATCTCTGCACGGATGAATATGTACGTATCGAATTTTCATTTATTCCTAATCTCAACGTCGTCTTGAACCGTAGATTAATTTGGAATACTTTGTAGGCAGACTTTTCGTTTTCGAGCCAATTGCGATATTTGTTCAAATCTGTAATTCCTATCTTATTTAACCCGGCAAGCGCAAATTGCGATTTGTTTTCGGAGGAATTTCCCCGGTATATAAATCTAGCTGTGAGCTCCGATTGCTAATGTTTGTGCGGAAAGAATTGTCATTGCCTCAGCCGGATTTTGAATAAGATTAGAAATTTGTGATTGAATAAATCCTTTATGATGTTTTAAGCAGTTTAAAATAATGGGTGGTTTGATAGATAAAAATATGGAATCATCAAAATTCATAGAATTCAGTTCTTAAATTTACAATGAATATTAATGGTCATTTAAATTTATTGAAGACTTTTCATATCTGTCGATTTGTATATAAATACGATGTCCAAATTTATTTTGAACAATTACCAAGAATTATTTATAACTTATCATTTCCGGTTAACTAATAATCGGTATAATCTTAACATTAAGTTGTTCTTAAATTGATATTTAAAAGTTTCATGTAGGAGGAGAGCATGACAGAAAGAACCATCCCGATTATTTGAAGAAAATGTTTAAAAATATTCAAACAATAGTTTAATTTAGGAAAAACTCAGCGGTAAATATAAGGATAATCCTTAAGGAAATTCGGTCTTATGTTTAAGGATGCTGCAGGGTTAATTGCTTTTGGATAATAAAAGGTAATCGTGTTTCATTAGTTCGGAAAGTAGGAAATATTGGGTGATGAGCGAACTGGCAATTATTTATACAGGTGAGTAATGTGCCGATTTCAGTGAAAATTGATGAATTAACTGATTTAAAGTTGAGATTTCTACATTCGGCATGTAAAATGGTGATAGCTTAGGAAAGTCAGCTAAATAAAATCAGAGCAATTAAAAAAGATTTACCCGAATTGGAAAAAATAGTTCTTCTTGATAAATAGGAAGTTATGATAATGATGAAATATATTGCGAAGATGTTTTAAAATTGGGAGAAAAATATTTAGCCGGAGACAATAATTTTTTTGAGCAAATATGGAGTGGGCTAAATGAAAACAATCATGCAAATATTTGCTATACATCTGGAACCACTGCCGATCCTAAAGGGATGATACTGACCCATAGAAATTATACAGCCAATGTAGAACAATCATTTCAAATTTTGAATATTCCGGAAAGATATGTTTCGCTTTTAATCCTCCCATGGGATCATGCTTTTGCTCGTACAGAGATATATATATTTGATGAAAAACGGTGTTTCAATGGCTGCATGCAAACTGGTAAATCAGCTATAGAACGTTAAGGGATATCAGCAAAATGTAAAAGAGATAAAACCGACTTTTTTATTGAGTGTCCCTTCTCTTGCAAAAAATTTTAGAAAAAATATCGAAAAGGGCATCAAGGAAAAGGAAGTAAGGCAGAGAAAATTTTTCATAGGGCATTGAAAACAGCATATATTTATAATAAGGAACAGTTGGAACAAGGGACAGGGTATTGAAAAATTAAAAAAACCTCTACTAAATATTTACGACAAAATATTATTTAGCAAAATCAGGGAGAATCTCGGAGGGCAGATGGAGTTCTTCATTGGAGGTGGTGCTTTGCTGGATATTGAACTGCAGAGATTCTTTTATGCAATCGGCATCCGAATGTATCAGGGATATCGACTAACAGAAGCTGCGCCTGTTATATCCGCCAATATTCCGCGCTGTCAAAAATTAGGTTCTTCAGGTAAGATTGTTCCCGATCTTGAACTAAGAATTTGCGATAAAAGGTAACGGCTGCCGCGGTGAAGAGGAAAAATAATCACAAAGGGTGAAAATGTGATGGTTGGATATTGGAAGAATGAGGAAGCGACCAAAAAACTGTTGGGGACGAGTAGGTGTCCCGGCGGGGGGTTTAATATTGATAATGACGGATTTTTACTCGTTTTGGGACGGGATAAAAGTCTACTAATAGGTGGAGATGGTGAAAAATACAGCCCGGAAGGTATTGAGTGAGCGATAAACCAATCATTCTCAATATATTGAACAAATAATGTTTATATAATAATCAGTTCTCCGTACACCATTGCACTTTTATTTCCGATGGACATGCTATTATTCACCTTATGAAACTCGACAAAATTAATATCGCAGAAATCGAGGGACAGAAAAAAGTGTTGACACTCATCCAAAATGAAATCAATAAATTTAAAGGAGGGAGAAAAAGTGGGAGTTTCCAGGGATTATTTCCACAACGTTGGCTGCCCTCCGCAGTTGCAGTTCTAGGTGAAGGATTCAGCAAAATGGT
>CAVVVS010000100.1:0-4452 GCA_963751355.1 uncultured Ignavibacteriales bacterium
GTTTTTTAAGTATGAAAGAAAGAGCGTCTTAAGTCCAGCATGAATTCCGACACCCTTCCTTTCAGCATTAACCCATAACCTAAATTATTTTTTAATTACTTCCCGGAACTAACCTTTTTAACCGGGTTTCTGAAATAATAAGTCGGATTGCAGGTAAAAATGTCAATGGGAATTGTATAGTTTCTTTTGATTTTTAAAAAAGAAAAATGAAAGAGTAATGAATAGATTTGAAATGCGTTGATTATCAGTCGTTTTTTGTGACGGTTTTTTTTCTTACGAGGAAAAAAATAACTGATAGCAGCAGGATAGAAATGATTGCAGGTAGTATAATTTTAGGAGACAGAAGTTTTTTTTCAACCGGTAAATTATCCCCGATAAGAACAAAAGTAGCCCAGTAAAAGGGATGCGAATGGTCAGAAGTTTCCAGATATTTTAACTTGGCTCTTTGTAAAGCTTCATCTTTGGGCATACCTTTCTTCAGGTTTTTACAGAATTCGTACATGATTTCCGAAGTGGTTTTATCATTGGCCTTCCACAGGCTCATCACAATATTCCGGCATCCGGCATATTTAAAAGCACGGGCTAGGCTGATGATCCCCTCTCCTCTTGCAATTTTTCCGAGACCTGTTTCACAGGCACTCAGCAATACAAGATCCGAATTCAGGTTCAGGTTGTAAATCTCGTGCGCGTATAAAATACCGTCATCCCCGGTGGTATCTTCCCTGCCCGTATAATCGGAAAAAGTAATACCCGAAAATTCGGGATGCTGATTGTTCAGGAATGCATGTGTAGCCAGGTGAAGTATTTTTGTATGCAATGCTTCCTTTTTGAATTCGTGTTCACTTGCCTGCTTTCCTGAAAATATGGTTCCGTGAAATAATCCTGCCACCCGCGTTACTTCTTCTTTATTATATTTCAGCACAGCGGCAACTCCTATATTTCCTGCATTGTATGAATTTTCAGAATCTGTGGGGACAGTATTCGATAAATAACCTGGAGCAAAACCGGCATATTCCCTGGCATAGGAATTACCGGGCAATTGAGCCAGTCGTATGTTTTCATTTAGCAGCGAGGTGGAGTAATCGTAACGGATGACATATTTTTTCATCAGGTAATCCAGATTCCTGTAGTCAACCTGACCGGAATTTTCCGGTAATTTACTGATCAGTAACTCAAAGGGCAGGTAGCCCAGTTGCCCGTCGGGAATAATGATCAGGTCCCTGAAGTTTGCATCCAGCTGATCAAGGACCGGCCCCACCAGCTGATTATAAAGATCATACCCGGATTGTATAAATACTTTGTATTTCTCCGGACTGTATTCTTCATCATAAATATGATCGCCGCTTACAATGTTCATTATGGAATCCAGTTCGTTATAAACCATAGAAAACTGCGGATCGGATGCAACTATGGAATGGAACGCTAGTTTCGATTGGGATATGCCCAGCACCACAATACTGCTGTCGCCCATAAAATATTCGAGCATAGCCGAGTGTTTGGGAACCAGGTTTTTCTGAACGTCGCTCAGGCTTACAACTTTTGTATTGTACTGCAGAGCGTGATACTTCGGATATTTCACCTTCAGACTGTCGAGAAAAAAAGCATATTGCTGCCGGGCAGATGCCAGCTCTACTTCCAGGGAAGAATAATCGGAGGTGCTTTTCGCAGCTCCCTGTTTCTTCAGTAACTGCTCATTTAAATACGATATCGTTGCTTTTAATTCCGTTTCTTTTTGAAGTACATTTCCCGGCACCGTGAAAAAATGCTGAATGTTGGCATTCCGGACAGCCTCATACAATATCCGGTTTTTACTTTTTTCAAGAAAATAATAGGCATCTTCCATATTTTTTTTTGACGGATCCAACGCTATTAATTGAGTGACAGCTTTCAGGGCATTCTCATAAAGCTGTTTTCCGTTTTGTGCCACGAATTCCTTTATTTCATTGGTCTCTATGGAGAACCTCAGCAGATCGAGATAATCCGATGCCAGCTTGTAAGTTGTTATTGCATGTCGTATTAATTCCGTATTGGTTGGATCTGCATTGTACCAGTTATATAAGATATTGGCTTTTAATTGTAAGAAGATCAACCATACTTTTGGCGGAATAATTTTCATTAAAAGTCGGATTACTAAGTTTATTTCTGAGATTAAATCTTTTATCATCCGTAAGAACTTTCAATCCTCTATTTATATATTCTAATCCTTCGCCATAATCCTGTTCTTTTAAATAGACTAATGCAATTCCTTTGTTTAGTTTTGCTTTGTCATATATATTAGATGAACTATCTGAATCAATAATCTTTATACATTTATTATAATAATAAAGAGCGCTATCATAATTTGAGAAATGGAAATAAACATCTCCATAATATGAATAAATATCCAGCAAAATATTAGGATCATTTCCTTCCGATTTGCAGGGATTTATTTAAATAAATTAAAGCGCTGTCTTTTTTATTTAATTCTTTATAAATAATTCCACCAAGGATATCATACGATCGAGTTAAATATAAATTCCATTCGGGTTGGTGAATTTTCTCTTTCAAGTGTATGTATAACATTTAGGTAATACGGTTTTGCATTTGAATATTCTTTTATCCAGCAAAAGAAAGCACCAACATGTGATTTATATACCGTATAATTGAGAAGATAACTGTTATCATGAGGTAGAAATTTTTCTGCAAGTGCATAGCTGTTGAAGGATCTATCGTACTGACCTAATTTGTAATAATCCATTGCAAGGATAATATATGAATTAAAAAGCATCAAGCTGTCATCCGGTTTAGATAAATCGATCTTACTGATCACTTTGAGAACGAATTCTTTACTTTTCGTTATGTTGCCCATGTTATAATAATGTTGAGACGCAGTATATAATAAGTTCTTGAGAAGTTGTTTATCAGTATCCCATGAACCCTTCATTTTATTATTATATGTTTCATAAATTCGGAAACATTCTTTTAAATATTTTTCAGCTTCAACTATTTTATAATGATAATCGGCACTATGTGCAAAAAAGATTTCAACTTCCAGTAATCTTAATGGCAAATTATTTTTAATAGAATGGCTTTTTATAATATCTAAATAATATTTTAGTGAATCAAAATTTGAATAATAAATTCCTTTCTTCTCAATTAAATTATATATACTGTCAATTTTGTTATTCATGATAATATTTCCGATAGGCTTACAAAATATATTGTAACTAAAAAATAAAAACATGAATGATATTTGAATATTTTTAATCAATGAATTTTGATTTATTTGTTAAAAAAATACCCTCTCCAATTCTCATAATTTAAGGTTGAAGAGGGAACTTATAAATTATATTAAATTTATTTATCTTTTATAGTTTGACTTTTAATTGATATAATGTAAGGCCTTCCATTGTAAATATTTGGGAGTAAAATCCTATATCCATTGGTGTACTTTTTATCAGGTGTAAAAGAGAAAGATGCCTTTACGAACAAAAGCGAATCGATTTCAAAATAAGAAAAGCTCTTATTTGCCAGGTTTGAAGTCGCAATAATTTTATTTTTTTTATTTACGATTTTACCTTCAATATTATTATAATTTTTCAAATTTTTATTAGTTAAATAGTATAAATCTATTTTATTTTTTTTTCCTGCTTTAATTAAATTTATATGAGATGTATCAGGGGATATCGGAGGTAGCGGCTTTTCCATAGATAGTTTAATGAAGTCCGTTTTACCTGGATTAATTAAACGTAAAACTACATACCTTGAAGTATCTGAAGGTATTGGTTGGTTACCTGCATTTTGCGTTAAATTTTCAGTACTCATTAAAGCAAGAGAGGTGTCTGGCGGTAATGGAGGCATCGGTAAGTGTACATAATAACTTCTTGTACAAGCTACAGTAATAAATACAATTGATACAAGTAATACTATTACATACTTAAAATGTTTGGTTGATTCAGGTTTTGATTTCATATTAATGGTTTTACGGTTTATATTGTAAATGTCGAAAAAACTATCATCTAAGTCAATTATTTTTAGTATTTTTTTCCTGAAATTTAGCGCATGAAAAAAAATGTAATCATAGCCGATATAAAAGCAGGCGGAATACGGCAGGAAAAGTGTCTGACTTATATTTACCGGAACAACTTTGTACTGGTATACGGGATGCTGAAAAAACACGTGATCAGCCGCGAAGAGGTTATGGATGCATACGCTGAAACAGTTATCCTGTTCAGGGACCATGTGATGAATAATGTTTTTAAAGGGACAGCAAAATATTCTACTTACCTCTACAGCATTTTAAATAATAAATGCATTGACATTATCCGGAATAAGTCGACTAATAAGAGCAGACAACGTGAAATGCAAATTAGTATGGAACTTTTGGAAGATCAAATGAGTGAAAATGAAAACGTAATTGAATTACTTTCGTTTAAAGTTCAATGGGACCGTTTGGAAAAGCTCATGGATATG
>CAVVVS010000101.1:0-7843 GCA_963751355.1 uncultured Ignavibacteriales bacterium
ATTTTTTTTATTAACAAAATCTGTTACTCTTTGTGCGGGAGCTTTCTGTGTTTTATTCGCAAGATTGAACGATAGTTCTTCCAATTCCTGCTGAAATTTTAAGCCGGCAAAAGGATAATGACTTTCATATTTTTTCCAATCATTTTCAGTAATACTAACTACAAATCCGGAATTGGCGAATGGCGAATCCCTGCGCGATAAAGACATCCCGTTCACCACAATTTCTCCCGGTGCCGTGGCTGCGGGAACAATAATCCCTCCTGGACACATGCAAAAAGAATAGACTCCTTTATCTTTTATGTTACATGCGAGGGAATAACTGGCTGCAGGTAAATTAGGATGTTTATTTTCAGTATGGTATTGAATTTTGTTTATTAAACTCTGGGGATGTTCGATACGCACTCCCATCGCAAATGGTTTTTGTTCCAATCTAACATTTGCATCATGGAGAAGATAAAAGATATCTCTGGCTGAATGCCCTGTAGCAAGAATCACGGGTTTGCCGGGAAATTCTTTATCATTATTTACAACTACCCCTTTCATTTTATTATCTTTGATTAAGAAGCCAGTTACTCTCGAATTAAAATGAATTTCACCTCCGTGTTCCAGTATGGTTTCCCGGATAGCTCTTACAACACCCGGCAATTTGTTTGAACCGATATGAGGATGAGCGTCTATCAAAATATCGGGATCGGCACCATGCCCGACTAATACATTCAATATTTTTTTTACATCGCCTCTCTTAGTTGAGCGGGTGTAAAGTTTCCCGTCACTGTACGTACCTGCGCCTCCTTCTCCGAAACAATAATTCGAATCTGGATTTACGGTATTATATTGTTGAATAGCCTTTAGATCTTTCCTCCTCGTTTGAATATCCTTTCCCCGTTCCAGTATAATTGGTTTTATTCCATGTTCCAATAATTTTAATGCAGCGAACATTCCGCCGGGTCCGAATCCGACTATGATTACCTTTTTATCTCCGGTTACGGTTTTATATTTAATTTTTTCATTCGCCTGGGGAGGAAGCTCATTAATATACGCTTCTGCTAATATGCGGAATACAGGCTGTCTGCTCCTAGCATCAATTGATCGCTTAAGCTGTATAACCGCTTTTAAATCGGAAAGTTCAATGTGTAGTTTTTGTGCCACAAAAGTGTACAGCGCATTTTTATCATTTAAATACTCGGGAGGCAGTACTATTTCTATTTGTTTTTTCATTTGTGTCCTCTATTTATGAGGAAAATATTTATTCGAGATTTTTTATGCAAAATTTTAGGTTTAATATACATTCCTAATTTGCTTGTAAACATAACTATTAGCGAGGTGTTCGAGTCAAGAGCAATGGTGCTTAAAAAATCCCTTTAGTCAATCCCCCGTCAACCAGGATAGTCCCGCCGGTAATATAACTTGCCTGTTTTGATGCCAAAAAGGCTGCTGTAGAAGCTATTTCATTAGGTGAAGCCAACCTGTTCATTGGAATTTCTTTAGCCATTTCGACTAATTCACTTTCATGCGATTTTCCGCTTTGTTTGGCTCGGTGGACGGCAATGTCGTAAATTCTGTTGGTTAATGTATAACCCGGTGCAATATTATTGATTGTAACATTATACTTGGCAACTTCATTACTTAAAGTTTTAGCAAACCCGATTACACCGCTCCTTAAAGAATTAGATAGCATTAATTTTTCAACGGGCTGCCGGACAGCAAATGACGTTACATTTATAACTCTTCCCCATTCTTTTAATATCATGTCCGGAACAACCATGTTACAAAATCTTATGGTACTCAATAGAACCATCTCAAAAGCTTGCTGCCAATCTTTTTCCCCAAGCTCCTGAAAATATCCCTGTTCCGGTCCACCGTTATTGTTAACAAGTATATCTATTTTCCCGAAATGTTTTGTTACTTCATCAACCAAATTTTCAGAATCTTTCACTTTTGTCACATCGCAAACACACCAAAAAGGTTCGATTCCAAATTTTTTCTTTATTTCCATAGATGTATTAATTAAATCATCTTTATGTCGTGAACATATCGCAACGCGACATCCTTCGGCGGTTAAAGACTCCGCAATAGCCTTTCCTATTCCCTTACTGGATGCAGTTACTAATGCAGTTTTACCTGAAATTCCCAAATCCATTTTGAATACCTTTCATAATTGTTCTTAACAACATGTTATTATTATTTAAATATTGTTATGTGGATATTCTTCATTTTTGCAAGTTTTCTCTAACAATAGTAAAATACCGTAAAGAAATTTAGGACAAAATTTAATTTATTTGTGTGAGTGATGATATTAAATACCACGTTCATGATTATCGTTACGAACTTAAAGGTAAAATTTTAGCTACCAAATTTATGGAGTAAGTAAAGCTTTTTCGGATGATCCGCAAATACAAATAAATCAGGTTCTTCAAATAAAATCAGAAAGTCTATATCACAAAAATTTTTAAGCCTTACCCGAATCTTTTAGCATATTTTCTACAATAGAACTGGTATCCAGCGCAATTAAAAGCTCTTCGTTGGTGGGAATGCGCAATACTTTTACTTTTGAGGCTTCGGTTGATATAAATTGATCTTTATTGTTATTTTTTTCTTCATCCAACTCGATACCCAAAAATTCCATGTCTTTACAGACTTCTGCTCTCACTTCAGCGGAATTTTCACCGATGCCGCCGGTGAAGACTAAACCATCTAAACCGCCCATTGCAGAGGCATAAGCTCCAACGTATTTTTTTATTCTGTATGCAAATATTTCAAATGCATACCTTGCCCGCTTCTGATCCTCATTAACGGCTTTAATAATTTCCCGCATATCGCTGCTTTCCCCGCTTATCCCTATGAGTCCGCTATGCTTGTTAAGAAGCGTATTTGCTTCGCTTAACGAAAGCCCTTCTTTACCCATAATATAAAGGATAACCGAGGGATCGATATCACCGCTTCTGGTTCCCATCAATAAACCTTCCAACGGGGTAAAACCCATAGTAGTGTCGATCGAACTTCCGTTCTTTATTGCAGCCATACTGCATCCGTTTCCGAGATGTGCCGTAATAAGTTTTAGATCTTTAATATTTTTCCCCAGTAATTCAGCGGCTTTTGTTGATACAAAAAGATGGGAAGTACCGTGAAAACCATATCTTCTAATTTTATATTTTTTATACAGTTCATAGGGGATACCGTATAAATACGCTTTCGGAGGCATCTTAACATGAAATGCAGTATCGAAAACTGCGCATTGAGGAGCATCCGGTATAGTTCTTTTTACTGCTTGAATACCTTTAATATTCGGGGGATTATGCAGCGGTGCTAATTCGATGTTATCCTGCAAAACCCGTATTACTTCGTCGGTAATTAAAACGGAGTCGCTGAATGTTTCACCCCCATGAACAACTCTGTGCCCAACTGCATCAATATCATCCTTATCATCAATAACACCGTGATTTTTACTTAGCATAACGCCGAGCACATATTCTATAGCAATTTGATGATCTAATATTTCACCTACAATTTTTATTTTGTCACCGTCATAGCGTGAGTGCGATAATACTGCGCTGCTCATACCTATTCTTTCAACAACACCCTTGGCAAGAGCGGTTTTTTCATCGGTATCAATAAATTGATATTTTATTGATGAACTTCCGCAATTTAGTACTAATACTTTCATAATCTTTTAACAATCCTATTTAATATGTCTAATTAATTTTTACGCAAAAAATAATAATTTATACATTGCATATACGCATTATCAGGAAAGGGAATGCGGCAGATTTGCATTAACCGGAAATCGTTTTAACTATAAATAATCTTACCATTTTCATCATACTTGTAAAAACCTTCGTTTGTTTTTTTACCGAGCTTTCTTTCTCTTACCAATTTTCTTAAAATTGGGCATGCCCTGTAGCGTGGTTCTCCCAAAGTTTTCCAGAGCGTTTCCATCCAAGCAAGTACTTCATCCAAGCCCATTATATCTGCCATTTCAAGAGGGCCATACTGGAAGTTATAACCGAGTTTCATAGCAGTATCAATATCTTTTGCAGTTGCAACTCCTTCAAGCAAAATATACATCGCTTCATTCAACAAAGGGACAATTGCCCTGGTCGTTACAAATCCAGGATATTCATACACCTCTACAGGGGTTTTACCTATTCGTGCGGCAAATGTTTTAACTATCTCTACCGTTTTATTGGAGGTGTATAAACATTTTACTAATTCAACAAGAGGGATTTTTGGAACCGGATTGAGAAAATGCATCCCTATTATCTTATCAGGTCTGTTAGTCCCCTCGGCAATTTTGGTAAGACTCAATGTGGATGTGTTGGATACAAAAATTGCATCTTTCCTGGCTAGCGAATCAAGTTGTTTGAAAACAGCTTTCTTTGTTTCAAAATTTTCATCCACCGCTTCAATAATTAAATCGCTGTCTTTTATTGAATTTAAATTCAGTTCCCATTTTATTCTGCTAAGGATAGATTTTTTTTCCGCCTGAGTTAAACTCCATCTTTTAATTTCACGATCTATAGATTCGATAAGATCAGTTTTTGCTTTATTTAGATTTTCTTCACTTCTTTCTATGATGGTAACGTCCATACCGGAGGAAGCAATAGTTTGACCTATGCCCTGTCCCATTACACCAGCCCCGATTATTGCAACTTCATTAATAAAATCACTGTCGTTAATAATATGATTTTTCCCTAGTAAATCTTCTAATTTTAATTTTTCCTCTTGCATATCTTTCTCACAAATTTTTTAACATATTCTTTTTTTTCACCAATTCGCTCAATATATTTATATCATTTTTATTCAAGTTCAAATAAAAATTAACTTCATTATTATTCCTTTGAACCGTCATTTTTTCAAGAATTTTTCCGAGTTCGTAACTTTTTTTAATGAACAAGTCCATAGCCAAGGCACTTCTGACGGCGGTTTCAAGAAGATACGCACTTTTCTTTCCGTTCATATACCAGGAAGATCGAAATTGAATTTTTCCGGAAAAATTTGCAGATGCGGAAATTGAACCAACTGACTTTAATAATGATTTTTGACTAAGATCCTCACCGAACCCGGTTATTTTTTTCATTAAAGGAATTAAATCTTTGCCTTTTTTAGCTACAATCCAAAATTGATTTTTATATTCAATTTCTCGTACAACTTTCACAAATTTCTTATTTGACTTTAACGAAGAAAAATCCGGTTGGATCATTCTCTTAAGAACATTACGATTGTTTATTACAAAGAGCGTTGATTTATTCACAAAATAAAATACGGGAGATTTCCCGGATTTAATCTCGTAGCATTCTTTCCCGTCTATTTGTACGGAAAGAAAATGCTCTTCAAAATATTTGTGAATTTTGTTTAAATTAATATCAAATAAAATGCCAATAATTTTCGTACCGTCTGATGTATTTGCCGCTAAGATATGAGATATTCCCGAGACTAATCCCGTACCGGTTGTCTGCTCGAATTCGTTAAACCATTGGTATGATTTTAAATCATTGCGGACAAATATTAAATTATTTGTCCAAAATTCCGTCTTTCTAACTTCATTTAAATTAACAAACACCAATAATTGCGTACTTTTCGGAAGATATCCAAATAGTTCCCACTGTAATTTTGAGATGGGTTTCGTCTTTTGTCTTTCGCTGCAGCCCGCAAATAAAAACGAAATCAGTGCAAAAAATAAGAGAACTTTTCTCATCATTAAAAATCTTTTTTCATAAATAACGTAACACTTATTACTAATGTAACAATTAAAAATGCAAAAGAAGTAAGTAAAGGCTGGTACTCCACTATCCCCCTACCCTCTACTAAATCCATCATTGTTTTACCCATTAATTCAGATGTTTTGGGTATTATATAGTAGAGACCGATAATTAAATTTTTTAAGAAGCCACTCTCAATTAAATCAACAAATCTATCCTTTGCCAAGGCTAAGACCGGGCTTAATATAATAAAAATAAAATACGCTATCATCATGCCGAACATTGAGCTTTGTGTAAACACGCCGAACAAAACGATTAATGCGTACAGCACGGCAAACGTAAATGTAACTAGGACAATAACCCATAGAAACGAAAAATCCCAGTACGAAAATTTCAACGAAATTATAAGCCACACACCAATTATTAAGAAAGTAATATTTATGAAAACCACAAGTATTCCGCCGAGATATTTTCCGAGCAATAATTGAACTCTTGATACGGGCTTCGACAGCAATAGATCAATATTTCCCTTTTCGAGCATGATTGGTACAAAACTGGAGCTTGCAAATATTGCCAGGAGAAGACATAATCCTGAAAGGGGTGCTATTATTACTACCTCCAGACCCTGGATTAATTGAGAGAATCCTAAATTATTTCCGCTTTTATTAAAAGCCTGAATAATGACAGTCGTACTCTGTGAACTAAAAATTAAAACCATACCCAATAAAACCAGCGCTGAAATAGATAGGAAAAAAATAAAGACTTTTCTCGCCAATGCTTCTCTTACCGTATACCACATCATAATTAAAATATTTCTCATTGAGCATTCTCCTTTTCCGATTCTTTAATGAGGTTGATAAACATATCTTCGAGGGATTGTTTTTGTTTAACCATTTCCCTCAAAACAATACCTTTATTTCTTAAAGAATCCAGGAGATTATTTAAATCATCAGGATTAGCAACAATTACCGAATAAGAGTTATCATTTAATTTGGCGATAGTCATTTTGTCTTTAAATTCCCCGGCAATTTCATCAATCGAACCCCCTTCAACAGTAATTTTATACTCCTCACCTTTTTCGGTAAGTTCCTTAACTGTTCCTTCCCGAAGCATAACGCCTTTGTTAAGAATTCCCACACGATCGGTTATCATTTCCACTTCAGAAAGCAAATGGCTGTTGAGAAAAATCGTTTTTGACCTGGATTTAAGCTCCAGCAGAATATCCCTTATCTCCTTCCTGCCGATAGGATCTACTCCGTCCGTCGGTTCATCCAAAAATATCAGATCCGGGTCGTTAAGTAATGCCTGAGCCAGACCCAACCTCTGCATCATTCCTTTTGAATAACTTTTAACCTTGGTCTTTTTCCATTTAGTTAAATTAACAAGTTCCAATAATTCATCGATTCTCTTCTCCAGATTAACTCCGTCCATCCCGCTCAGTTTACCAAAAAAATTCAGAACTTCACCGCCCTTCAAGTAAGGTGGATATTTATGATTTTCAGGCAGATAACCGATTCTTCTTTTAACTGTATAATTGGAAAGTTCTTCACGAAGTATTCTTGCACTCCCGCTCGTCGGGAAAGTTATACTTAATAAAATTTTTACAAGTGTGGTTTTACCCGCGCCATTTGGCCCTAGTAATCCAAAAATCGTTCCGTCGGATACGGATAGATTCAGTTCGGTTAATGCCTGTACTTTCTTCCGTCCAAATGACATATAGATTTTCGTGAGGTTAGTTGTCTCAATAATGTTCATGGCATTCTTAAAATGTTAATAAATAATTCCCTAAATATAAGAAAAATTGCATCTTATTTTGTTTTTATTCATAATTTTATAAATCATTATTAAGTTTTTTCATACTTTTTTCACCA
Organism: uncultured Ignavibacteriales bacterium; assembly: GCA_963751355.1. Taxonomy (GTDB): domain Bacteria; phylum Bacteroidota; class Ignavibacteria; order Ignavibacteriales; family Ignavibacteriaceae; genus CAVVVS01. The sequence goes on from CAVVVS010000101.1 coordinate 7,571, forward strand.
TAATTTTAATGAATTCTTAAAAAGGTATACTGTAAAAAGGATGCTTATTAACTCATTAGTATATATTAAATACTGCAAAAATAATCCTTGAATCTTTTTAGAAGAGACTCATTGATTTTCAATTTAAAATAAATAAGTTCTTTTTCATTAAATTGAGCGTTGTGAAAAAATATTTTTATATTCATGTTGATTGTCTTTATTTTTAATCGCGATAGATCCATGAATTTTACAAATTTAATATGTGAATGTTTAAAAGAATTTGTTTTAAATTGT
>CAVVVS010000102.1:0-67213 GCA_963751355.1 uncultured Ignavibacteriales bacterium
CAAAAAATACCGGTCAAGTACTGCATAACTTCAAACAAGTTTTAGTACCTGAAATAAACCTTGGGCAATTAAGTAAAATTCTGAGAAATGAATTCTTATTACCGCTTATTCAGTTTAATGTGGTAAGAGGATTACCATTTAGAGTTTCGGACATCGAAGATAAAATAATTGAAATTCTTGGAGGTGAGAGAAATGGAAGATAATGTAGAAATAAAAACGACAAAGTTGAAGGCAAAAGATTTTGCGACTAATCAAGATGTAAGATGGTGTCCGGGGTGCGGAGATTATTCAATTCTTGCACAAACTCAGAGAACATTTCCCGAACTGGTTGGGCTTAAAAAGGAAGATATTGTCTGGATATCAGGAATCGGTTGTTCATCACGATTTCCTTATTATATGGAAACATACGGATTTCACAGCATCCACGGCAGAGCACCTGCAATTGCAACAGGTGTGAAAGTAAGCAGGCCTGATCTTTCTGTTTGGGTTGCCGCCGGAGATGGCGATCTTTTAAGTATAGGCGGTAATCATTTTATCCACGCATGTAGAAAAAATGTTGATTTGAAAGTTCTTTTGTTCAATAACAGGATATACGGATTGACAAAAGGACAATACTCACCAACATCCGAAAAAGGTAAAAAAACAAAAACAACTCCTTTCGGAAGCATTGATTATCCTTTCAATCCCATATCATTGGCAGTGGGTTCTGAAGCATCATTTATTGCAAGAGCGCTTGACAGAGATCCTAAGCACTTACAGAAAATGATTAGAAGAGCTGCGGATCATAAAGGACTTGCTTTTATCGAGATTTATCAAAACTGTGTAATTTATAACGATGGTGCATTTGATAAACTTACCGATAAAAAGACAAGAAACGAAAATGTACTTTATCTTGAGCACGGTAAACCAATGCTCTTCGGAAATAATAGTGATAAGGGAATAATACTGGACGGAGATAAATTAGCTGTTGTTGAAGTCGGGGAAGGTAAGCATAGAATCGATGATCTTATAGTTCATGATGAATTTACGGAGAGCCCGCTTTTAGCTACACTGCTTTCACATATGGCTGAAGATCCGAATCTTCCAACTCCTGTCGGTGTATTCCGGCAAATTAACAAACCGACTTACGACGAAGGTGTGGAAGAACAAGTAAACCAGGTAACTAAAATGAAAGGTGTAGGCGACCTGGAAAAAGTGTTGTTCAACGGTAGTACCTGGGAAGTAAACTAAAAAAATAGTTTTACAACATTATAAAACAATAAGGTTGTTCTAAAAGAAAAGCTATCATTCAAGTAAAGCATAAAATCAATGAGTGCAGAATACTCTATATTAGAAAATGCTTTATTAAAGTGATATACTCATAATCTATTCCTAAGCTTTGAGAACAACCTTTTTTATATATAATAAAATTTTCCTATCCCATCATTTTTACTTTAAGAAGCCTCATAAACTCGCCACAAATTGTTAAACATATTATTCGTGAGACAGTTCACTATTATTAATACCCTACATAGTTATGTAGTTGTGGTTTGTATAAATCAAAATTATTTTATTACCAATTATTGTTTCACGCATATTACTAGTCTTATCTTTTTCTAAAAAAATTCTGTTGGGGTAGACGTATTTGTTAAATATTTCAAAAGAATAACTTTATAGAAATATATAAAGGAGTAAATAATGAGGAGGCCCATTCCATTTTTACTGCTTATTTTTATTCTTGTGCAAAATTTGATTTATGCTCAATCTAGGTATGGAGATAATGTTACCGGAGCACATATAGATTTGAGCGCGGTAGGAAGTCCTTTTACATTCGGGCTAGATTATGAAAGAGCTGTTACTAATCCGGGCGAAACTGGACGGGGAGTAACATGTATAGGAGCTATTCTCGATTATTTCTCTTATAGCGAAACTTTTTGTTATGCAGGAGCGTGTACCTATACTGACTTTTGCATTTCTGGAGTGTACCATTTTTTATTGAGCAATTGCTACACAAGCAAGGATAAGATTTGATTTCTATGTCCTGGCGCTTGGTGAAGATTATAAAGTTTAAGTAATAAATATTTCCATATTCTCACTATACAAACGCCAAGCATGGAATCTTAACTTCCTTATTACAAAATTCTGATTAAAATAATATCGGATTTGAAAATGATTTCAATTCTAAAGAAAGTAAAGATTTTTTTTATTATAATTTTTTCTTTTTTACTTGCACTATCCAATTTATTTGCTCAGCAAGGATGGAATGCGGTACTTAATATAAATCCTTATCCTTCTCCATACATAAGTGATTGGCAAAACAATCCTGCTTCCTTAGGATCGTTAACAATATTTAGAACTGTAAACAGTTCGGAACAAATTACTATTTCGTTAACCGTAACTCTGAACGGCACCGGCGAAGTATTTACCGGTGTTACCGAACCAATAGATATACCAGCCGTATCCTCTTATGTTATTGATAATACTAAGATAACAAATATTCAAAATCCATCTTATCCGAACAGTGATCTAAGAGCAAAATCTATTCAAAGCGGAAGGCTGCCTGAAGGTGAATATTCAGTATGCATGACTGTTCTAAATAATGATAACGTTGTTTTGGTTTCAAATTTATGCAGTAACTTTACAATTGTCTATCCGGAACCGCCTCAGCTTATCTATCCGTTTAACGGTGATTCTCTGGAAGTAACAACAAAGTATCCGACTTTCCAATGGTCCCCGGTTATTGTCCCGCCTGATTATCAAATTACATATACATTAAAAATCGCAGAAATTCTGCCGGGACAAACTCCTTTTCAAGCATTAAGTGCAAATGTTCCACAATACGAAAATAAAAATATCACCACAACTACTCTTACATATCCTATAGATGCATTACCGCTTGATACAGGTAAAACCTATACCTGGCAGGTACAAGCTTTAGATCAAAACGGATTTCCGCCAAGTCAGAACGACGGCAAAAGTGAGATTTATACTTTCAATTTTAAACATCCGGCAGCACCTAATTCACAATTATTATCCGGAAATTTACCCGTTTCATTTAATTGCGGATGTAATGCTCCTTCACCAGTTTCAAACACAGTGAAAACAAATTTTACATTAGCTGCAGATACGACTTTAAAAATAGGAAAGTTTAAATTAAAGATTTCAAAGATTAGTAAGCAGCCTGACAGCGAGGGGAAGTTCAGCGGGGAGGGAACAATCCCTTTCCCTTTGATTAATTCAAGTTTGGTACCGTTAAAAGTAAAATTTAATGATATACAAATTAATAACTCTAATGAAGTTATCAGCGGATATGCATCCGGTATTGTCAGTGATAATGTGGATTTCCTTCCCGCTGTTCAGCCGCCTGAATTCAATACTGTCCCTTTAACAATTACCGATGTGCAAAACCTTAAGCAGTATTTTAATAAATACCCCAGCCAGTTGGCGAGCCAGGCGGAAGCGGTAAAAAACAGTATCGGTTTTGATTTGCCGCTGGGACTTGATAAGCAAATAGCCGGAAAAAGAATAATAATAGCTGTTACAGGAATGACATTCACTCCAAAGAATGCTGTTTTTGATGCCGCAGTAGAATTGGATCTTCCCGATGCAACGCCAAATGCAATTGCATTGGGAGCAAGAAATATCTGTATCGATCAGTATAATATTTGCGGGCAGGGGACAATGTTTTTAGCAAAAGATTTAAATTTTTCAATAGGGAAAAGTCAGCTCACATTAAAGGGGTATAATAATACAAATGCAAAAATTGACTCCGGTACTTATGTAGAATTTGATAATAATGGATTCAAGAATTTAAGAATTCAAGCCGAATATGATTTTCCGACTTCATTGTTAACAGGAACAGATAATACTTCACCTGTAAAAGCTTTTATAACAGCTAACGCAAATTCGTGGACGGATTGGATTGGTTCGATAAAAATTAATCCTTTTAAAATTAGCGGAGTTTCCGATTTTACATTTAATCCGGGAACCGGTTATTATGATCATTCCGATTTAGTAAATCCACAAAAATTTCCTAAAAAATATTTAGGCAGCAAAGCCACATTATGGCATGGGTTTTTTCTTCCTCAATTGAAAATTACACTGCCTGAATTATTAAACAATAATAATAAAGCAATCAGTATAGCAGCAGATAATCTTATAATTGATGACCAGGGCGTATCAGTTACAGCAGCAGCAAAAAATATACTTGCCGTAGGCAATGGTAATTTATCAGGGTGGTATTATTCAATCGACAGTTTATCGATCGAGTTCGTTAAAAACTCACTTTCCAATAGCGGCTTCGGAGGTAAAGTTGTATTACCAATTGCCGGGGGCGGTCCTAATAATACCGGCTCGCAGCTTAATTATACCTGCAATTTGAGCTTCGATAAAAATCAAGGAACTAAGTTACAATTTTTACTTCATCCCAAGGATAACATTGATATTTCTTTGTGGAAAGCAAAACTGAGTATCAACAAGTCTTCAAGCATGATAGTAAATTTTGATAAAAACAATAAATATGCAAGAATGAGTTTAGACGGTGAACTTGATCTTGTAAATGATAAACCTAAAATTGATTTTAAAGCCGTCTCATTTCAGGGGATGTCACTGCAAACACAAAAGCCCTATTTCAACATAAAGAGTTTAACTGCAGGATTTGCCAGTCCTCAAAAAAGAGTAGGTGGATTTCCTGTATCAATAAAATCGATTAAACCCAAGATTCAAGGAAGTGAAGTAGGAATTAGTGTTGATTTGGGATTTTCATTATGCAAGGAGATAGCTGCAATCCCATCCGCAGAATTCGGTTTCACGGTATGGGGAAAGATAGAGCAAAATCCTTCTACAAAAAGATTCACTGCATCTTATGATAAAATTGATTTAAATAAAATAAAACTCCAAGGTGCACTAGGGCCTGTTTCCGTTAACGGCGAAGTTGATTTTATCCATAATAAAGATTTAGGTGATGCCGTAGGCGGAAGTATTAAGGCAGATATGTTAAAAGGATTAACCCTTAGTGCGAATGTTTTATTCGGACATAAGGATTTTAATTATTGGTATGTAGATGCAACCGCAAAATTCGGGGCACCCGGACCAATTCCTCCAATTATTTTACCTGGAACACCATTCGCAATTTTCGGATTCGGTGGAGGTGCATACTATCATCTAGCACAAAAAGACCCGCCTAATGCAAGTGCTTTGTTTAAAAATAAAGCTGTTGCTTCTGAGTATGTAACAGATAAAACTAAAATAGGGTTTAGTGCTACCGTCATACTCGGAACTTCTAGCGATAACGGGGAAGCGATTCAGGCAAACGGCAAATTAACTATTCAATTAAACAGTAAACTTGGTGTTGATAAAGTACGGTTCGATGTATCCGCATATATGATTACACCATTGATGGAAACTCAGAAGGCTGAGATTCGGGGAAAAGGATTCATAGATATGGACTTTGGAAATGATATTTATCATGCCGGGTTTGCTATGAATATAAATGTAGCAGGAGGTATAGTTGATGGCAGCGGAGATATTGATTTGTTAATCAATGCCAGCAGTGGTGAATGGCATCTTTTTATAGGTACTCCTAGTCAAAGAGTTTCTGTTATAATCTTACACAGTTTGAAGACAAGTGCATACTTCATGGTGGGCAGCAGCATCCCCGATATACCGCCGCCTGATATTCCATCAGATATTCATTTAGATAAAAGTTATTCTCAGAATAGAGTTCCGCCTATTCAGAATGCCGGCGGTCTTGCCTTTGGCGCTTCGCTAAATATTTCAAATAGATTTGACTTTTTAATTTTCTATGCCAAACTGGAAGCCGGATTAGGTTTTGATATTTCTGTAAGAAAATTAACTCAGGGTTGCAAGGGAAGCTCAGCAATGCCGGGAATTAACGGCTGGTATGCTAATGGACAAATTTACGCTTACGGCTCCTTCGATGCCGGTGTTCATGTTGATCTATGGTTTTATAAAGGAGATATTTCTGCTCTGAAACTTCAACTGGCTACAGTCTTTCAATTAGCTGGGCCAAATCCCACCTGGTTTAAAGGATGGGTATACGGGCACTACTCTGTCTTAAACGGAATAATCAGCGGACAAATGACCTTTAAAGTTGCATATCAGCCTAACGGAAAATGCGAACCGGCATATTCTACTCCATTCGGTAATTTACCATTAATTACCCAGGTAAAACCGGATGAGGAAAAAGACGTTCCGATATTCGCTAATTCGGAAGCTGCATTTACTTTTCCAATAGGTCAAAAAGTATTATTCGATGAAACGGATGAAAACGGACATACGGTCACTCATAATTTTAGACTGCTTATCTCAAGATATGATTTTTATAAGGGCGGTAAAAGGGTCTACGGCCTAAAATATAGAGGTAATGTTAATTATACCGATAATCCGCAATTAGGAACATATTACCCTGACGTAGCATTTGATCCGCAATCAAAATATAAGATAGTAGTCTCGGTTAAGGTTCAGGAATGGAATGAAAGAACTAACCGGTACGAAGATGTTTATATGAACGGGAAAATTGCGGAGGAAACAAAATCAGCTACTTTTACTACGGGCGCTTGTATTGAAACATTAGATCAACCGGGAGTAGTATCGTCATCGTATCCATTCGAGCGGCAGAGATTTTTCCTACAGGAAGAAAACAACCATCGCGGATTTGTTTTGCTTAGCAAATCTTTCCCATGTCTATTATATGATAACAAATATAATTTGAAAGCAATATTTGTCAGCTATGTAGGCGGGAAAGGTATTCAAACCCACGAAACTAATATTACAATAAGCGGTAAATATTTATATTTTAACATCCCCAAATTGGCTAACGGAACAATAACACAAATAAAAATTGTTAAAAGACCCAAGGCAATACCTGCTAAGTCCAGAACCGGAGCAAAAGGCCGCACAGCTATCGTTTACAGTAATAAATATTACCAAGCCGTTAGAGTAAATTCTAACGGTAAACAAAGAATTTCTGCATCAACGTTAAATCTTAGACATTTAAAAATTAGGAATATTAGCTTATCGGCACAGGATATTCTTCTCTATTCCTACTTCTTTAGAACCAGTAAATTTAACACACTTAATGAAAAATTAGCCAACACTTCCGTTAATGCTAAAGTTTCGGGAGGCGGTATGCCTTACAGCAAATACACGGCAAAATATAAGACAGCGGAAGGTTTCGATAGATATGATGCAATGGGAACTATTATTAAGGGTGCGCCAGATCGTTACATAAGACCGTTGGTAGAGGTGAAAGAAGATTTTAGAAAAGATCCCTGGTATAAAATATTTCTTATTCCGTTGTATAATAATGCAGGGAAAGCTTACGGTAAAGTACTGCCTAAACGAACTTTTTATGATTGCGTATCATACGGATGGTATCCGCCTACAGGGATAGTTAGATTAACTTATTTTTCTCCAAAACTTTCCGATTCCGAAATAAGCTCAGTTGTGAATTCTAAATCCACCCGAGAATCTTTGCAGAGAAATCATTCATCAGTGAAAATAAATACATCATCATTTAATTATAATCATTAACCATGAAAACTAAGATTAAAATATTTTGTTTTTGTTGCAATTTTATTCTAATAACTGCTGCTAATGTTCACGGGCAGAATACACACATAAATTATAGTGCTGCATATAATGCTGTAAATAATGTGGATTATTCAAATCATCAAACATCACTTTTTAATAATTTTTCTCCTCAAACAGTTAATGTGAATTCACCCGGTTCTCCAAACGGATATTCTGTGACTAATCCTCAAAACCAAGAATTCGGAATTGATTATGATGTGTCTTCTAGGGCGTATTATGATCAGATGTTTATGGGATTAAACGTGTCTGAAAATGAAGTTAATTCACTTTTAGATTATTATAAATATAAAAAAAGGGCTCACTCAAAACACGTAAAATCATATGATGAATGGTTTGCGGAACAAACTACTCCTGAAGAGAGAAAAGCTGCAAAATATATACTAGATCATTTTGATTATAAAGACACCAGGGATTATGCCCCGCTAAATTTAAGAATGGGCTTCAAATACAATCCTCCAAAAGCGCTGGATAAAGAACAACTGATGTTTAGTTCCGTCTTCGGATATTTATTATTGTCAAACTATAAAAATTTTAGAATCAAAAAATAGTAGTCTGATGAAAAATTGCATTGGAATAATAATAATTTTAATACTGACGTTTTTACAGGTTATTTCCGCACAAATAATCGATACATCTAAAATAAAAATTGAATCTGTTTTAAATGATAGTTCACAAACAAATCCTCCGCTCGTAATTATCGGCAAAAGTTATGGCGATTCCGTTGTACTGCGATGGGCTCCAGGAAACTCAATATTATGGAAATATTCAAATAAGTACGGCTATGTAATAACCAGATATATCGTAAGCAAAATTAGAACAGGGGACAGCACCGGAATAAAAAAACTTACCTCTGAACCGATAAAACCGTGGCCATTGAAAGATTGGAAAAGAAAATCTCGGAGAAATGATTCGTTAGCCGCGGTTTCTGCACAGATTCTTTACGGCAAGCAATTCAAAGCATCTGTAAAGAAAGGATTAAATTTCAACGCAATCCTTCAGCAAAAGGCCGATGAAGATAATAGATTTTCTTATGCTTTAATTATATCTGATATTCATCCTTTTGCGGCAAATGGTTTGGGATTGAGATGGGTTGATAAAGATATTCAAAAAGGTGCGACTTATCTATACACGGTTTATTCATTAGTACCTCAAAACATCATTCATTCGGACACAGCAGCAGTGATAGTTAGAACAAATAATATTCTGCCTGTTCCATCTATGCCGAAAATAAAAGTTGAAGAGTTAGATAAAGCCGTTAGATTTTCCTGGAACAGTTTGCTGACAAGGAGAAAATTTACAGCATTCTATCTTGAAAGATCGGATGATATGGGCAAAACATTTCACAAAACTAGCAGTATTCCTTTTGTTCAAATAGGAAAAGGTAAAAATATTTTTCAAGAAGATAAAATGACGATACAGGATTCTCTGTCCCGGAACTATAGAAAATACATTTATAGAATTATCGGAATTACTCCTTTTGGCGAAAGAAGCAAACCTTCTGAAAGCATGACCGTTATGGGAAGAGATAAAACTCCTCCGGGCAGACCGACTCATGTTAAAGCGGAAAATATTGAGGCTAATCATGTGAAGTTAAGCTGGAATAAAAAAATTAAAGAACCTGATTTCGCAGGATACCTCATCGGTCGCAGCCAGGATATTAAGGGGCCGTACATTCCGTTGTTTATTAAACCATTGAATAAAAATTCCTTAAGTTTTATCGACACTTCCGCCGCAGAGCACGGAACAAATTTTTATATTGTGGCTTCAATAGATACAGCAGGAAATTCTTCAGCGGCACCTCCTGTTTATGTAATAATGCAAGATTCAACTCCGCCGGCAAAGCCTACCGGATTAACAGGAACCATTGATTCCGCAGGTATTGTAACATTAAAATGGAATATGGGAAAAGAAGAAGATTTGTTTGGTTATCAAGTTTATTTTGCAAATTCCGCTAAACATGTTTTCACTCCTATTACTAAAGGATTTCTAATCGATTCGACTTTTATTGATACAATTTCTTTGAATTCTATGACTAGCAAAATTTATTACACTATTGTCGCTTTTGATCAAAACAGGAATCCCAGTCCATATTCGGATACCCTGGCACTTACCAGACCTGATACTATCAGGCCGGTGCCTCCGGTAATAAAGAGTTTTACGCTTACGGATTCTTCGGTAACTTTTTCATGGAATCCAAGTACGAGTGAAGATGCCGATTCTCAGTTCGTTTTCAGGAAACAATCAAAAGGGGCATGGAAGCTGCTTACAAAACTTGATAAAAATACCGAAAGTTATTCGGATACAACAGTAGAAAGATTAAAACGATACAAGTATGCATTACAAACTATTGATAAAACAAAATTAAAAAGCCGACAGTCTTTTCCGCTCACTGTTAGAGTGTATGATAGCGGGCAGCGAAATTTAATTAATTCTTTCAGCGCGGAACTCTCAAAAGATAAAAAATCTATTCGTCTCAAATGGCTGCAAAAGGGCAAGAAAAATTCAAAAATAATTATTTATAGAAATTTTAATAACACGGGATTTCAAATGTATGATTCCACTCCCGGTAAGATAAATTCATTTAACGATTATAATTTACAAAAAGGCGATTACGAATATGCTATAAAAGTAGTTCAAAATGACGGCACGGAATCACCTTTGAGTAAATTAATTTCAATAAAAATTACCAAATAATATAAGTTATATAAAATACGATGAGCATAAAAAGACAGATGATAAATTTTATAGTTTTTACAACTTTTACAACCTTTTTCATGTCATGTGGAAACAGTAACAATAATCCAGCTGATAGCGGTAATAATAACGCTTCGGCAATATTAATTATTTCAATTAATTCTCCAGTTGTAACTCCCTCCGTTAAAGTAACTGGAAATACAAAAAATTATAATCTGTCTTCCACTGATACATTAAAAAACATTAATCCGGGAACATATACGATTATTTCAAGTAGAGTTGATAAAAGTGCTTCATCCGGAGAATTAATAGGCAAATCATACGGAGTTTTAAATCCGGTTCAGAAGATAACAGTTAACGCAGGTGAAACTAAAACACTAAACATTAATTATGTTGAACTTCCTTCAAGCGGTAAACTTTGGGTTAGTGATGATAACGGTTCAAGGATGTTAGCTTATGATAAAGCGGTTTTAACAACTCCCGGAGCACCTTCACCTGCTGTTAAAATACAATTTAATTTCGAAGGACCGCGGGGTTTTGCTTTTGATAAAATGGGAAATCTTTGGGTTGCCGGATTTAGCAAGAACCACATATTTGCATTTTCTCCGGGACAACTTTCAGGAAATACTTCTGCAAATCCTCTAATTACAATTTCTAGTAATTCAATAAACGAACCAAACGGACTTATATTTGATGCTTCAGGAAATCTTTGGATTTCAAATTGGTCTTTAGGTAATATAATTTCATATAAATCGGATTCACTGTTAAATATGTTAGTCAAATCCGGTAACATTACCGCTGAACCCGATATTCAAATTACATCTACTGCATTGAAAGAGCCGGAATACATGACTTTTGATGCCTCAGGTAATTTATGGATTGCCGGACAAAATCCTTCCTCGAATGATGGTGAGATTATAAAGATATTGTCTTCGGACCTGAATTCTTCCGGTGAAGTTACTCCTTCCATTGTATTATCAGAATCGAGCCAGCCGACTCTTATAAACGTAACTAGTTTAGCATTCGACAAAAATGGTAATCTTTGGGGAACAGACGGAAATTCTTTTTTCATGTTTACGACAGGTCAATTAACATCATCAGGTGCGACAGTTCCTCAGTTTTACCGGGGAGTTCCTGCGCCGGCATTGCTTACAGGTTTGGCTTTCGATTCACAGGCTAATCTTTGGATAGGAGAAACTTACTCTCCGAGATTAATTAGATATACATATCCGGATAACGGCATCGGAACAACTTATAATACAAGCAATGCCCTTGATGAACCTACTTGGCTAGTGTTTTTTCCCCCAATAAACGGATACTCAATTAATTAAAAGCATCCGAAGATATTTATGACAAAAAAATTCTTAAAATTATTTTTAATTCTAATATCGATATATCAAATTAATTTATTGGCGCAAGAAAAAGCAAAGTTGGATTCTTCAAAAAGTTTTTTCGAGAAAAATTTCTCCGTCACCGGTAATCTTGGTGCCTACGGAGAACTTTATTCAATTTCTGGGCGGGATAGAAGAAGACCTTCCGCGACAGGGAGAATCTATTTTAGACCTACACTGCATTTATTCAACTTAATAGATATACCTTTTGTATTATTAATTTCAACCGAGGGAAGTACTGCAAGGCAAAACATAAATCAATTCGGTATAAATCCTTCATGGAGTTGGGGAAGTCTCCATTTGGGGGATTTTACAGAATCGTTTTCAAATTTTTCATTAAACGGTATTTTGATTAGGGGAGGAGGAGTGACAATACATCCTGGAGAGTTTTATTTTTCCACAGTCGGAGGTTTTACTCAAAGAGCTGTTGCCGGAGGTGCTTCAAACGGCAGTTTCAATCGTTATCTGTACGGGGCGAAAATCGGTATTGGAAAAAGTAACGGCTCAAATTTTAATTTATTGTTTCTCCGTGTCCGTGATGTACCTTCATCATTACCTAAAGCACCAACTTCAATTACTGTATTGTCTCCAAACGGCGGCGATGCATTTCCTGTTGGATCAATCCAAACAATAAAGTGGACTTCGGTGAACTTAAATGATAATGTAAAAATTGAATTATCCAGAGACGGAGGAGTTACTTATCATGTTTTATTCACTAACGAACCGAATATTGGATCGGTAAGCTGGACGGTTACAGGTTCGGATACATATCAGGCATTAATTAAAATAACAAGTATGAATAATTCAACAATTGGAGATGTAAGTGATGAAGAGTTTTCAATCGGTACAAATGTTACAGGACAAACAGGCGGTATTGCACCTGTAGTAATAAACGGGGCTGCCGTTACGCCTCAGGAAAATCTAGTCGGTGGTGCAACCTGGGAGTTACAACTTTTTAATAGAACGGTATCGTGGCAATCGGAAATTGACGGTAGTGTTTACACGAGAGACATGAGAGGCGGAACAGTCAATTTCGACTCTGCTAATATTCCTAATTTTATTCAAGGTATATATTCGCCAAAAATAGGAACTAATTTGGATTTTTCTATTAATACGGCAATTGGACTTCACCTTCAATCTGTTAATGCTAAATTAGGTTATAAATTAATCGGTCCTGGTTATAAATCTTTAGGGCTTCCTTATTTGATTAATGACCAGCAAGTTTTTTCCCTTATGACATCTTTTAGAATAGCGAGATATGGATTAAATTTTAATTGGTCCAGGCTTAATGATAATTTGATCAATCAAAAGCTATTTACCACGGTTCGGAATCAATACAATATATCTCTTAACGGTATGATTACATCGTTCTGGAACGGAAGCTTAATGACAAGCATCTTAAATATGGGTAATAATTCTAACAATGATACTACCAAGATTAATTTTTCTACTTTTATTTTAAGTACAAACCATACATTTACATTTGCAAAAGAATCATTCTTCCAAAATGTGAGTCTCAATTACAGCTATCAAACCTCAGGTGATGCTTCACAGTTTAGACAAAATACTAAGTCAATTACAAATAATTTTAGTTTGGGATTATCATTTAGAATATTTAAAAACATATCAGCGAATGCTTCGGCAGGATTTATCAATTCAAAATATGCAGACAACGTTTCCAGGTCTACCGGCATTTACTCATTAGGTGCACAATCAAGATTTTTAAATAATAAATTGACGGCATCTATTTCAATATCGACATCAACTACAGGAAATAATACCGGAGTAAATGCCCGTTTAAGTTCAGGTTATAAGATATCAAAAGCAGATAGAATTAATTTATCAATTATGTCCAACTATTTCAAAGGGGGAGCACTGGGGAGAAGCAGTTTTAGCGAATATATCGAATCATTGACTGTTTCTCATAGATTTTAAAAATTTTGACAAGAATTATGATCGTAAGAAGGTGTTATAAGTCACTTTCTAAAAAATTTTTGTATCATTATATTGAAGCTAATGTATAAAAAACATAAGCTTTAGACTTGAAACACCTAAATAAATTTTACTTTGTTTTTTTCTTGATTTTACAAGGATTTCAACCTTTATTCGCTCAATTTCAATATCATGAAAATTACACCACCGGAAATGGATTAATTCAGAATACTGTTCGAGCAATTATTCAGGATCAGAGGGATCGGTTATGGATTGGAACCGCCGAGGGATTGAGTATATATGACGGAACGGGATTCACAAATTATCCCCCAACAGATAAATTAGTGAATCCTGTAATAAATTGTTTTTATAAAGTGGGAAAAGATACCGTTCTTGCAGGGACAAACGGAGCGGGCATTTTAATATTTAAATACAGAAAATATTCAACCGACCGAGTGGCAGGAATTAAAAAAGATAAGAAATATTTGAGTAACAATGCAGTGAATGTAATGTTTAAAGACAGTAAAGATCGTTTCTGGATATGTACAGATTCAGGTGTGACCCGATGGAATAGCATGAAAGTATTAACCAGAAAAATACCCTTTAAACAGGAAGTAAAATTTTATGGTGAAAACGAGGGGTTACTGGGAACCTCGGTTTACTGTGTCGTAGAAGATAATGATGGCAGTATATGGTTTGGTACCAATAGAGGATTAACAATATATAAAAATGATAAATTTTCCCATCACATAATAAATACGAGGTTTCCAGATCTATCTATTAATGATTTATGCATTGATAAAAACAATGGAATATGGATAGGTACGGTTAAAGGATTATATTATTATCATGACGGAGAATATATTAATATGTCAAAAACTTCGAACAACCTTGTAAATAACGTGAGAACAATAATGCAGGATTCACAAGGCAAGATATGGATTGGAACCAGCAATGGATTATTTCAATATGATAATAAAGAATTTCATAAGTTTAATTTTGGATCTCAATATGGTTCAAAGGTGATAATATCTATTTATGAAGATAACGAAGGGAATATTTGGGCAGGTACCATTCATGGTGTTTATAAAATTTTGAACACTAATTTTAAGTGGATTAGAGATAATAATAGTTTGAGATACATATATACTATTAAACAAGACAGAAATTCAAATATATGGATAGCCAGTTCAACCGGTTTATTCCATGTTGTTAATGGAAATTTAATACTGCCGGATTTTATTAAAAAAATTGATACACGTAAAATTATGTCACTTTATTTTGACAAATATAACCGGATCTGGTTGGGAACGGATAAAGGATTATATTCTATTAAAAATAATTTTATTCGTCATTATACAGTTAACAACGGATTAAAAGATAATTCGGTTATTGCACTGACCGGCGACAAAAACGGTGTCTTATGGATTGGTACTAACAAAGGTATATCATATATTAAATTAAATTTAGGAATCAGCAGTAAAGCTTTTTCGGTTTACAAACTTATTCAAAAACAATTACCTAAAAAACAAGCCCGTTCCATACTAGTTGATAAAAATAATAATATTTGGGTAGGTTATTTATATGATGGATTATATGAAGTCAAAGGGAATAAAGTAATTAATTTTAATCGAAAAGATAAATTACCGGAAAGCAATATAAGGTATCTTTTTCAGGACAATTCTGGAAGAATTTGGATAGCCACCAGATACAGGGGTGTTTATATTTATTCGAATAATAGATTTAATAATTTACGAAGTCAAGACGGACTAGGAAGCGATTGGACATCTGTTATAGCTGAAGATAATGACAATAATTTTTGGTTTGGAACAGCAAGAGGAATAACTAGGTTTGATGGAAAACATTGGAGAACCTTCAATCAAAATGACGGAGCAGTATCGGGAGAAGTTACCGCAGCTACTATAAGTCCAAATAATGAAGTATGGTTCGGTTCGTTTAACGGAGTTTTAAGCTATACTAATACTCATCGAAGGTCGATAATTACTGAACCTGCTGTTTATATCAAAAGGGTAGAAGTTAACGGGGACTATAATAAGATTTTGCAGTCAACGACTTTTCCCCATTTTATGAACAATATTTCAATTACATACTCAGGTATTTGGTTTAAAAATGAATCGGAAATATCTTATGTATACAAGCTCACCCATATTGATGATACCTGGTCAAATCCGGTAAAAAATAATGAAATTCATTATCAAAACTTATCTCCCGGAAAATATACATTTGAAGTTGCGGCTAAAAATTCTGAAGGCACATGGTCAAATGTACCAGCACATATCTCTTTTATAATTGAATCGCCATTTTGGATGGAATGGTGGTTTCAAATAATAGCATTATTATCATTATCCGCTGTAATTTATATAATTTATAATTATAAAATAAGGCAGGTATTGAAAGTAGAAAGACTGAGGACGAAAATTGCGAGTGATTTACATGATGATGTGGGCACAACATTATCCAGGATTTCATTGATATCCCAATTGATTAAAGAAAATATTGAACCTGAAAAAGTAAAAGAAAATCTTAATGAAATAGGCAAATTATGTAGGGAAGCACTTAATACGATGAGCGACATTGTCTGGTCTATGGATTCAAGAAATGATAGTATGGAAAGCATGATCAACCGAATCAAAGATTCCGCTTCAGCTATTTTACTGCCGCTGGATATAAATTATTCGTTTAATCATTCGGGATTAGAAGTAAAGAAAAACCTAAACGCTGATTTACGTAAGAATATTTATTTAATTGCTAAGGAAGCACTAAATAATGTTATAAAACATTCGGATGCTTCCGAAGTAAAAATTGATATTAAAAATAACGATGGAATTTTTGAAATGATTATTTGGGATAATGGCGCCTGGGAAAATAAAAATTACAGATTAACGGGACATGGAATTAGAAATATGAAAATGAGGGCTGAGGAAATCGATGGGGACATTGAAATAAATAATATTTCGGGGACTCAAATTATTTTTATTAGGAAAAACATTTAGAGAGTTCAAGTTCAAGTCTGTCCGACGAATCATTGTTTCCCTGAGGAAAAAACGGGTTTGCATTTAAGCCTACTCGAAAGTTTTCGGAGGAAGCCTGGATCGAGTTTAAATACAGGTTTGAGCAGTTTGCAGGGAGAGAAATAAATTAGAGTAAATAAATTAATTTAAATAATAAGCAGTTAAATGATAAACATAGCAATAGTTGAAGATGATGCGTTGTATAGGGAAGGTATACAAAAATATATTATTGCGCAGCCGAATTTTAACTGCGAAACAGCTATGGGTTCGGTAGAGGAACTGTTGAAATCATTAAGTACGGATAATCTAATAGATATTATTTTAATGGACATCGGTTTACCGGGGATCTCGGGGTCAAGTGGTGTGAAACTTATTAAGGACAGATTCCCAAAAATTGAGATAATTATGTTAACGGTTTATTCTATCCCTGAAAAAATATTTGATTCGTTGCGAAATGGTGCGGTGGGGTACCTTCTTAAAGATACTCCTCTGGATGAACTTAAAAAAACCATCGAAGCAGTTTACAATGGAGGTTCTTTTATGTCTCCCGAAATTGCCAGGAAAGTAATCAATAGTTTTAATAACAACAGTATTGGAACAGATATTAAACTAACCGCAAAAGAGAAAGAAGTAGTGGGGTGTCTTGAAGAAGGTATGAGTTATCGAACGATAGGAGAGAAACTTCAAATATCAGTGGATACAGTTAGATTCCATATCAAAAATATTTATAGAAAACTCCATGTTAATTGTAAAACTGATTTGATTAAAAAATCAATGAGAGGAGAAATTTAAAGTAACCAATCCTGTTCTTCTGAGTTACTATAATTATAAAGTATAACAAATTCATGTAAGTTGATTATAAATATTTTCTACATAAAAATTTATAGGTACTTTATAATTTATTCATATGATAATCTGTGTTTATTATTAAAATATTTTTATATTAATATAAACTATTCCTAGAAAATCAGATTCTCATTAATACCAAAACAATTTATTGAAATAATAAATATTAAAATATTATGAATAAAGAATTATTAGAGCTTAGCGACGTTACCGTTCGCTTTGCCGGAGATTCCGGTGATGGAATGCAGCTTACAGGGACCCAATTTACAAATACTACTGCATTAGTCGGAAATGATCTTAGTACCTTTCCTGATTTCCCGGCTGAAATTCGTGCACCCGCAGGGACAACTTACGGGGTTAGCGGTTTTCAATTACATTTTAGCAGCAGCGATATCCACACACCAGGAGATGCGCCAGATGTTCTTGTGGCAATGAATCCTGCTGCCTTAAAAACAAATTTATCTAACTTAAAACCGGATGCAACAATAATTGTAAATACAAATTCTTTTGATGCCAGGAATTTAAAATTAGCAGGATACGAAAATTCACCTTTGGAAAACGGAATATTGGAAGGGTATAATGTTGTTGAAGTTCCGTTATCAGATTTAACTTCAACAGCGCTGCAAGAAAGCGGATTGAGCCCGAAAGAAATAGCAAGGTGTAAAAACTTTTTTGCTCTGGGTATGATGTATTGGCTTTACAGTCGTCCTGTTGAACCAACTATAATGTGGATTCATAATAAATTTAAAGATAATCCGGCAATTGCTTCCGCAAATGAAAAGGTTTTAAAGACAGGTTATTACTTTGGAGAAACAACCGAACTTTTTACTACAAGGTATCGTGTTGAACCTGCGGATCTTCCAAAGGGTAAATACAGAAGTATTTCGGGTAATGAAGCATTGGCATTAGGATTCGTAACCGCATCAGTTAAAACCGGATTGCCGCTTTTTTTGGGATCATATCCCATTACGCCTGCCTCAGATATTCTGCACATATTAAGCCGGCATAAAAATTTCGATGTGAGAACATTTCAAGCCGAAGATGAAATTGCAGCCGTCACCGCAGCTATAGGAGCAGCTTTTTCCGGTGCACTGGCAATTACAACTACTAGCGGTCCGGGGGTTGCATTAAAAACTGAGGCTATTGGATTGGCGGTTATGACCGAACTGCCGTTAGTAATAATTGATGTGCAGCGGGGCGGTCCGAGTACGGGTTTACCAACTAAGACAGAACAATCGGATTTGTTTCAAGCCATTTATGGAAGAAACGGTGAAGCACCAGTGGTTGTGGTAGCACCTTCCACTCCGGCGGACTGTTTTGATATGGCATTGGAAGCATCCAGGATAGCAACTAAATATATGGTCCCCGTTATGTATTTATCGGATGGTTATCTTGCCAACGGAGCGGAACCATGGAAAATCCCGGATCCTGATATAATTCCGGAGATGAAGGTTAACTATAGAACGGAAAAGGAAGGATTTTATCCGTATGAACGAGATAAAAATCTTATACGTCCCTGGGCAATTCCCGGAACCCCCGGATTAGAACATAGGATTGGAGGTTTAGAGAAATCCAATATTACAGGTGATGTTAGCTATGATCCTAAAAATCATGAATATATGGTTCAACTTAGAGCTCAAAAAGTTAAAAATATTGAAAATGATATTCCACTGTTGGAAGTTGAAGGAGATCAGGATGCCGAACTATTGGTAATCGGTTGGGGTGGAACTGACGGTTCGATCACTGAAGCAGTGAACAGAGCAAGAAACAAAGGTATAAAAGTTGCAAAAGCTCATTTCAAATATTTAAATCCCTTTCCAAAAAATACCGGTGAAGTTTTAATGAGATACGGAAAAATTCTTTGTCCAGAATTAAATACGGGGCAATTGACAAAAATACTTCAAAGTAATTTTTTAATTGAAATTGAAGCGTTTACAAAAATTCAAGGTTTACCCTTTAAAACTTCGGAGATAGAACATAAAATCGAATCGATGATTGGAGGTAACAGTAATGAGAGAAACTAGTATAAAAAACACTGATAAAAATGAGATAAAATATAATTCAAAAGATTTTGCATCATCACAGGATGTTCGTTGGTGCCCCGGTTGCGGCGATTATTCGATTTTAGCGCAGATGCAGAGATCAGCACCGTTTTTTGGAGAGAAAAAAGAAAATTTTGTATGGATTTCCGGCATCGGCTGTGCCGCACGTTTTCCGTATTATATGGAAACATATGGCATGCATGGAATTCACGGAAGAGCTGCAGCAATTGCGAGCGGTGTTAAAATTAATCGTCCGGATTTAACCGTTTGGGTAGCTAGCGGTGACGGTGATCTATTAAGTATCGGAGGTAATCATTTTATTCATGCATGCAGAAGAAACGTAGGAATAAAAATATTACTTTTTAATAACCGTATTTACGGATTAACCAAAGGGCAATATTCACCTACTTCCGAAAAGGGCAAGGTAACTAAAAGTACTCCGTACGGCAGCATCGATTTTCCATTTAATCCCGTTGGGCTTGCAGTCGGTGCGGATGCTACCTTTATTGCGAGATCTCTGGATAGAGATCCAAAACATCTTCAATCAATGATGAAGAGAGCGCAGGAACATGCCGGAACGGCATTTATAGAGGTATTTCAAAATTGCAATATTTTTAACGACGGAGCGTATTCTTTATTTACAGATAAAGAAACTAAAGCCGATAATGTTATAGTACTAGAGCATGGTAAGCCGATGTTGTTCGGAAAAAATAATGACAAGGGGATAAAATTAAATGGTTTGTCTCCGGAAATTGTCAGCATCGCAGACGGTAGATTTTCGATAAACGATTTATGGGTACATGATGAATTTGACGAAAACATGACCCGTGCACATATACTTTCACAATTTTCGGAAAATGAAAAACTTCCTTTACCCATCGGAATATTTCGTCAAGTTAATAAATCGACTTATGAAAATGATTTTCATGAACAAATAAGGGATGTGAAAAGGCAAAAGGGTAATGGTGATTTGAGAAAATTATTATTCAGCGGGAATATGTGGGATGTTAATTAATCCTTCATTTCTCATTGAAAAAACATTTTTTTTTCATAACTTTAATACTTAAGATTTTTCCGGGCTTGCAATAACGTGCCCGTTTTCATTTACTTTTGATTAAAGATATGATTGATTTTCTCAAGCTAAAAGATATTATTCAAAACAATAATTCATTCCTATTAACCACCCATGTAAATCCCGATGCGGATGCTATTGGTTCGGAAATTGCATTTTATTTTTTATTAAAAGGGCTTAATAAAAAAGTATATATAGTAAACCATAATTCCACACCTTACAATTTAGAATTTTTGGATCCTGATAAAGTGATTGAAAAATATGTCCCGGAAAAGCATGACAATCTTTTTAGTTCCGTTGATGTATTGGTTGCATTAGATTTTAACCGTTCGGATAGAATGGTTAGAATGGCAAGTTCATTTAAGAATTCGTCCAAATTAAAAATATGTATAGATCATCATCAGGAACCGGAAAAATTTGTAGACCATTTCTTTATTGATACTGTTTACAGTGCAACCGGGCATGTTATTTATGACCTGATAAAGAAATCCGGAATTGTTAAATTAAATCATGACATAGCATATCCAATTTATGCAGCAATAATGACAGACACGGGTTCGTTTCGGTTTGAACGTACCACACCCGAAATACACCATATAGCTGCGGAATTAATTAGCCTGAACATTGTTCCGGGCGAAGTATTCGATAAAATTTATGATCAAAGCCGGTTCAGTAAAATAAGGTTAATGGGAAAAGCTCTTGATTCGATGCAATTGTACGGGGATGCTCAACAAATAGCATTCATGTTGTTAAAAAAAAATATTTTCAGAGAATTAGGCGCTCTTGAATCTGATACCGATGGTTTTGTAAATTTTACACTTTCAGTTGAAGGTGTAAAAATAGGGTTAATGTTCATAGAATTAGCAGAGGGATTTAAGGTAAGTTTTAGATCAAAGGAAGATATACCTGTAAATCTACTTGCTGGAGAATTTGGGGGCGGGGGACACACAAATGCCGCAGGTGCAAGAATCTTTAATGGAAATCTTGATCAATATTTACCAAAAGTGTTAAAAGCAGCGGAAAAATATTTAGTTAAGTAATAAAAGGGAATTTGTATGTTTAACTTAAAAATCAAAGCAGGCTATAAAAAAATAATTTATGCTCCATTATCAATTAATTTAAAATATTTAGTTGATGAAAAAAAACTCGAACAGAGTCTTATTAATTTGATAAAAGTTTCCAATCTAAAATTATCAGAATTACAAAAGAAAAATTTCCTTTCTAAAGATGGAACTGAAATTAGGATTCCTAAGTCAGACGGTAAGCCGGACGAAATGATAATAAGTAAAGTTAAAATAGATGATAGCTTTTCTTC
Source organism: uncultured Ignavibacteriales bacterium (assembly GCA_963751355.1). GTDB lineage: Bacteria > Bacteroidota > Ignavibacteria > Ignavibacteriales > Ignavibacteriaceae > CAVVVS01. The sequence continues at coordinate 21,918 of CAVVVS010000102.1, forward strand.
AGATTTTTTTAGAAATCATCTTGCCGGAATTATCCCCACACTTTATAAAGAAGAAATTAGACATCTTCATATTTTCATTCCCAAATACGAATCATTTAAAAAATACTTCGGGAGCGAAGAATACTATTATCAAACATTCGTTGAAGGTGTAATCTTCGGTAATTATTCGTTTGATCATTATAAACACAGTAAAGCATCTGTAAAAAATTTAAATATCGTTTTTTACGCAGATAATAAAAAACTTTTAAAATCATCGTTAAACACGGCGCAAATTCTGATGGAAGGTGTAAATTTTACAAAAGATTTACAAAATGAACCATCGATTACTCTGACACCTGTTGAAATGGCAAAACGAATTAAATCCGGTTTAAGTAAAGTAGGTGTTAAAATTACGGTATTTGATGAAAAGGAAATTAAAAGACGCAAAATGGGCGGGTTGATGTCGGTGGGTATGGGAAGCGATAATCCGCCGCGAATGATAATCATGCAATATAAGGGAACACCCGGAAATAAAAAGAAAACAAAAACAATTGCTTTGATTGGTAAAGGAGTGACCTTTGATTCTGGGGGAATTTCAATAAAACCAGCGCAAAATATGGGAGAAATGAAAGCCGATATGTCGGGTGCAGCAACCGTAGCCGGGACAATCTTAGCTGCTGCAAAAGCAAAACTTCCGGTCAACATTTTAGGAGTTATACCCAGTGCGGAAAATATGGTATCGGGGAATTCTTATCGCCCCGGTGATATTATTATAACGGCATCCGGAAAAAGTATTGAAGTAGATAATACCGATGCCGAAGGAAGGATAATACTCGCTGATGCGCTTGATTATACCTCAAAGGCAAAACCAGATATTATGATTGACCTTGCAACATTAACCGGGGCATGTGTAGTTGCTCTGGGTGAATTTGCAGCAGGTTTGTTCACTAAAAACGATGAATTAGCTGATAATCTTTACAAGTATGGAATGAAAACATACGACAGGGTTTGGAGATTACCTCTGTGGGATGATTACAATTCATTAATTAAAAGTGATGTTGCCGATGTAAAAAATATCGGAGGACGATGGGGTGGTGCAATAACTGCAGCAAAATTTCTTGAGCATTTTGTGGATAAAAAAATTCCATGGGCTCATATAGATATCGCTGGTCCTGCAATGATAAACAATCTGAATAATTACAGTAAGAAGTTTATGACAGGCTTTGGTGTAAGATTATTATTTGAGTATTTGAAAAATGTTAAATAATAGTCATTGTAAAGGGATAAAAAATTATAATATTTATTTAGGGATAGTAATTTATTTGGAAAAATATCCGAAGTAGTAAATAGTGGATTTGTTGTACCGGGGAAAAAATGAGAAAAGAAATTCTATAGCTGAATTTCATTTAACGCCCTCCAAATTCACAAAAAAAGTGTTATGGGTGATTACTACATTTGGTAGATTCAAACTCACTCATTATTTGATTTATATTTCAAGTATCTTGAATAAAGTCTCATTTAATCAACTACAAATTTGCCGCCGATCAAATCGTGGTTCTGAAATACTGTTTTTAAATCAATAATTATTAAGGCAGAAATAATAGCAGAAGGGGAGTCGATATAGTATGATAATAATGTTGTATAAACAATTAAGGACCCATGTTGACTTATAACAAAAATGAAATCATTCATGATTCAATTTATTGGGATACTATTAATTGGTCTAAATCAATTGAATTTTGGGAAAAACACATACCCAAAAATGCAGGTAAATTAAATACACTTGAACTAGGCTGCGGTCCAAATGGAGGTCTATCGGTTTGGCTCGCTTCAAAAGGTTATAACGTTATCTGTTCAGGTTATGAAGGAATAACCGAGACAACCAAAAATATTCATAAAAAATATGAATTTTCAGATAATATCAGTTATTCTAAAATAGATGCATTATCCATTCCCTATAGTGAAGCATTTGATATCATTTGTTTCAAATCAATGCTGGGCGGAATAGTTAGGGACAAAGATCATGGGATCGCAGAAAGAGTGATTAAAGAAATTTATAATTCGCTGAAAATTGGAGGAGTTTTATTGTTTGCCGAAAATTTAATATCTTCAAAAGCTCACTCATTTTTCCGGAGTAAATTTGGTTCGCTAAAAAATAAATGGTGCTACTTCACGGTAGAAGAGATTAAAAGTTTACTTACCGAATTTTCATCATTTAAATATTCTACATTTGGTTTCACAGGATGTTTCGGACGAAATGAAATTCAGAGAAATATGTTAGGTAGATTAGACAGCGTTATTTTCGATAAAATACTCACAGAAAATTTACATTATATAATCACAGGCTGTGCGGAAAAAAGATAATAAATATTGTAAATGAAAATCTATTAAATGAAAATTTTAGTTAACCGCTTAATAAAGCGCCGTCTTTCATTTCATAGACTTTATCCGCAAGTTTAACTAGTTCGGCATTATGTGAGACAATTACAAAGGTCTTCTTGAATTTATCACGTAAATCCACAATTATTTTATGAACTTGTTCGCTGTTGGCGGAGTCCAGATTACCGGTTGGTTCATCAGCAAAAATAATTGCGGGATCATTTGCCAATGCTCTTGCGACAGCCACTCTCTGCTGTTCCCCTCCTGATAGCTCGGCAGGTTTATGGTTTGCTCTTTCTGTTAGCCCTACTGCTTCAAGCAATTCACTTGCGCGTTCGGATGCATCGGATAACGAAACTCCGTGTATCATCTGAGGAATAGCAACATTTTCGATAGCCGTAAATTCAGGTAAGAGATGATGAAATTGAAACACAAAACCGATATTTTTATTTCTAAATTTTGCTAATCTCTCATCCGACAATTTAAATATATTATTGTTATCGAAGAATACTTCGCCGCTGTCCGGGCGATCCAATCCGCCAAGTAAATGAAGAAGAGTACTTTTACCTGCTCCGGAGGCACCGATAATCACTGAAATTTTATTAGCTTCAATTCCGATCGAAACACCCTTTAAAACTTCAAGAGTAATTTTTTTTGTATTCTGATATGTCTTTACCAAATTGCCGGCTTTTAAGATAATGTTGTCCATAAACTGTCTATTCCAAATTCTTAATTAGTAAAAATTTACTCCCATTTAATCGCTTCAAGAGGATTAACCTTCGCTGCTCTTTTTGCAGGGAATAGGGATGCTAAAAATGATAAAAGCATAGACGCTCCTGTTACAAAGAAGAAATCCGTTAATCTTAACTGCAGAGGAAGCGAATCAATTTTGTATTGAGTTGGATCAAGAGGATAAATGTTGAACTTTAACTGTAAAAAACAGATAAAATAACCAAGCAGAAGTCCTGCTAAAGTGCCAACCACTCCAATCAATAAACCTTCATACATGAAAATTTTGAGTACAGATTTTTCAGTAACTCCCATAGAACGTAAAATGCCTATGTCCCTTGTCTTTTCTATAACCGACATAGACAACGAACCGAGAATATTAAAAGTAGCAACAGCAACAATTAGACATAAAATAATGTAAGCTGCCCAGCGTTCAATTGTCATCATTTTATACAGTTCACGATGAAAGTCGTACCATGTACTAACGCTAAAATAATTTGTATTTAATTTTGATTCTAGCTGCTTTTTTACTTCTGGTGATTGATCAATATTATTTAAGCGGATATCATACCCCTGGATTCTATTATTGTACCCAAATAGGTTCTGAGCCGCACGTAAAGATGAAAAGATATAGGATGCGTCATAATCATTATTATTAGAACTGTATATACCCCGTACAATGAACCTTTGAGTTTTCGGCATAGAAAATTGTGTTATTGTCTTTTCTATACCCACCGGTGAAACTATAGTAACTGTGTCCCCTATAAGCGATTCTAATTTATCCGCAAGAGTTAATCCCAATATTATTCCGGGAAAACCCTGGCTATCGGAAAAATCGTATTTTCCGTAAAGCATGCTTTTATTTATTCCATAAATATCGTTGCCAGTTTTCTCCGAAATTCCTTTCAAATTGATTACCTGGATATTGCCTTTATGATAAGCCAAGACTTTGCCGTCTACATAAGGAGCAAATTTATTTACATCCGGAATCGATTGAATGGCAGATTTCAATTCTTGCTGTTTTCCGAATCCTTCGGGAGAGGTAATCTCTATTCTTACATGCGGATCGAAATTAATTAAAAATGAAGTAACCAAACTTCCGAATCCGTTAAAAACCGAAAGAACAACTATTAACGCAGCAACACCTATCGTAATTCCGGCAACCGAAATAAAAGAAATTATAGAAATGAAATTTATTTTATGTTTCGATATTAAATATCTTTTCGATATAAAGGATTCAAATTTCATTAGTTAAATCTCAAAGTAGATACTGGTTGAATTTTTGATGCAATATAACTCGGAATAAAAGAAGCAATGAGGCATAAAACAAAAGTTAAAACGGAAACTTCTGCAAATGTATTTATCGATAAAAGGATAGGAACAGTAGACATAAAGTAAACCGAAGATGGCAGTGATATAATCCTGTATTGTAGTTGTAAATCCATTAATAAATAAGCCAGAATATTTCCAGATACAATGCCGGTAATTGCCAGGAATGTTCCCTGGTTTATAAAGATTGAGATTATCTGTTTCTTAGTTGCCCCGAGTGATTTTAAAACCCCGATTGCATTCATTTTCTCCAGTACAATCATTAATAGTGTCCCAATAATATTAAATACGGCTACAATAATTATTAGTCCAAGAATAATCGGGATTGGTTTTTTCTGAAGGGCAATCCATGTGAAAATTCCCCGGTAATTTTGGTAGATGGATCTGACGGAATACGGATATCCTAAAGCATTTGACAATACATCGGTAAGGCTGTCAATTTTAGATATATTAGTCAATTTTATATCATAACCTGTTACATTATCACCAATATCGAATAATTTTTGAGCAACCGCAATATTAACATAAGCATTCAAATCATCGTATTGAGCCATACCGCTCTCAAAAATTCCTTTTATAACAAATTGTTGAATATTGGGAATATTATCGGGAGAGGGCAGTTCGTCTTTATTTAATGCGAATACGGTTACTACGTCACCAACTTTTACCAATAACTTGTTAGCTAATTTTTTCCCGATAATAATTGAAGGACGATTACTATCATACGTTAATTCGTATTTACCTTCCACTATATCATCCTTCACTCCGTTCCATTCATTCTGCGGGAAAATGCCTTTAATATTTACTCCTTCTTTTTCATATTTACTGCTGATAATTGCCAGTTTAGAGGCAAATGGGTTGATTGCTTCGGCATATGGTGTTAACTGTTTTTGAATAAATGGCAAAGCTGAATGATAATTAGGTAAAATTTTTGAGTATGAACTAATCTGAATATGAGAATCGAATGCAATTATTTTATTAGTAATTGTTTTAGCGAAACCGTTTAAAATACTCAAAGCGATAATTAAAGTAGCTACACCGACAGCAATTCCTATTATTGAAATAGAAGAGATAAAGTTAATGAATTTGGAATCCTTTTTTGCAAAAGTAAATTTTTTAGATATAAAAAAGGAAAAAGACATAACTTGTTAAAGTGTAAATAATTATTAAAAAACTAATTTAATTAAGTTTTTTCTTACAAAAAAATGTGGCGGAGGAAATAACATATTTCGGTCAAATATGATGAAAAATGACGATATATGTAAGGTTGAATAATTGTTTTTAAAATATTAAAAATATATATTTAACATTCGATTTTAAAATAGTTCTTTTACTTTTTGAAAAAACTGCGGGGCGTAGCGTAGCCCGGTTCATCGCGCCTGCTTTGGGAGCAGGAGGTCGCAGGTTCGAATCCTGCCGCCCCGACATAGAAAAAGAATGTAGGATTAAAGAAATCAATGATTGTACATTCTGATTTGTAAAAGCGCCCGTAGCTCAATCGGATAGAGCATCAGCCTTCTAAGCTGAGGGTTAGTGGTTCGAGTCCACTCGGGCGTACTAACTCACTATAAAATTGAAAGCCATATATTATATTTGAATTTAATCTTATAAATTTGAATTGAAAATAAACATGGTGGGTATAGCTCAGTTGGTTAGAGCACCAGGTTGTGGCCCTGGGGGTCAAGGGTTCAAATCCCTTTACTCACCCCAAAATATTGAAACGTTAAGAATTGATGATTTAAAATTTATTAGTTTAATATCCTATCTTTGTTTGACAAATTGCCGGAAAAGATTATTAATTTTTAATTATTTAATTACCGGCCCCATCGTCTAGTGGTTAGGACATCGCCCTTTCACGGCGGTAACAGGGGTTCAAGTCCCCTTGGGGTCACCATAAAAGCCTTCTCTTAAAACGGGAAGGCTTTTTTATTTTTATGATACATGGTATTTTTCAAAGAATGTTCAAAAAAGATTATTAAATTTATATATTTGTTTATCTTACATGTTTTATTAGATCATAATTAATCACATATATTAAAATTTGTTCATACCCATTTTACTTCTGGAATCCCTCCGATTTAATAATTAAGTTTGATAATAATAATAAACCGGATTAATAGAATTGGATTACATGTGAAAAATAATAAACCCTTCGAAGTGAGTTTGAATTTAAATGTCCGGGGAATCCCTCAATCAGCAACGCTGGCTATTAATGAAATAAGTAATAGGTTAAGAAAAGAGGGAAAAGTAATTTACAAACTCGGTCTGGGACAATCGCCATTCCCTGTGCCCCGGTCTGTTGTTGACGAATTAAAGGTAAATGCGTACCAAAAGGATTATCTGCCTGTAAAAGGTCTTCCGCAATTAAGAGATGCGGTTGCCGAATATCACTGCCGTGCTAACAGTATTTGCCATTCCGGAGACGATGTATTAATTGGTCCTGGTTCAAAAGAATTAATGTTCCTGTTGCAATTTGTTTATTACGGTGATCTGATAATTCCAACTCCAAGCTGGGTATCCTACGCTCCTCAAGCTCAAATTATCGGAAGGCACGTAAGGTGGATACAAACCCAGGCTGAAAATGATTGGAAACTCACTGCAGACGAACTTATTGAACATTGCAAAGATGATCCGGACAGACCAAGAATTATTATATTAAACTATCCTTCAAATCCTGCCGGTATTACGTATACTGCCGATGAATTGAAAAATATTGCGCAGGTGGCAAGGAAATATAGGCTAATTTTGCTTTCTGATGAAATTTACGGCGAATTACATCACCGCGGCATACATGTTTCAATTGCGAAATATTATCCCGAGGGAACGATCATAAGTGGAGGTTTGAGTAAATGGTGCGGTGCAGGGGGATGGAGATTAGGAACCTTCACATTTCCTCCGTCATTAAGATGGTTGTTGGATGCTATGGCTTCGGTAGCTAGCGAGACATTTACAGCTACAAGCACACCAATTCAATATGCGGCGGTAAGAGCTTACCGGGGAGGAACCGATATAGAAAATTATCTTTGGAATGTCAGATGGATTTTACGTACTCTTGCCGAACGTATTACAAAACAATTAAACGAAGCAGGTATATGGGTCCCTTTACCGCAGGGAGCATTTTATCTTTTTCCGAATTTTGAACCGTTCAGAAAATTGCTGCTGACCAGAGGTATTAAAAATAGTATTGAATTATGTCACACTCTTCTCGAAGATACCGGGGTCGCAATTTTGCCGGGAAGTGTATTTGGCAGACCTGAAAATGAATTGACCGCTAGATTAGCTTATGTCGATTTTGACGGTGTAAGAGCTATCGCGGCAGTTGAACAGATGAAAAACAACTCTGTCATCAAAGCAGAGGAATTTCTGGAAATTTATTGCTCAAATACCCTTGAAGCAGTGGATTTAATATGTGCCTGGTTGAGGTATTAGAGGAAATCTCCAACTTTTGGATTCCGCTCATCTATAAATTTACCAGCTATCGAGAAAATTTCCCGCTTATCAAAACTTAACTTATTCTTAACATGAAAGTAATGATTTACTCTTTAGAATTCATTAAGTTAACAGTGTGAATGTTGATTAGCCAGGTATTATTAAGTTAAGATATCGATGAACATATTGAAAGCGAAACTAATACCAATCAATTATTTACGTTGAAAATAAAAATGCAATCTCACCTTATTAAGGGCGCTTTTGGCGCCCTTTCTTTTTAATGCTATAAAAAACATTAAGATATATTCCTAATCATATATAATATTAATAGATAACTCATATTATCTTAACCTTATTCTAAGCATTTATTCTACAAATAATTAAACTTTAAATTACACCACAAATTGATTTGTAGATTGTATTTTGTAGGGATTTCATTACAAACAGCAAAATTTACAAATATGAAACAAATATTGTGCTCCCGGATTTATTTAAGAGATTTGTTTACAAAATAAATGGATACGAAAATTATTATAACTATATCAAAAAGATTATGATTATAACATCATGGAAGACTTGAAAAGGAACAGATTACATAGTTAAACTGAAAAGATTTAGTGGGAAAAGTAGTTATCAGTACGCCCGGAAGGATTCGAACCCTCAACCCTCAGATCCGAAGTCTGATGCTCTATCCAGTTGAGCTACGGGCGCATATCAAATGAGAGCACTAAATTTTTAGTTTACTAAGATAATAAAATATTTTTAATAATTAAGGATTTTGGAGCACCTTTCAATTTACACTTTCACGCAAATTTTTTATCTTTTTCGCTTCTAGTTCCATAAGCCCCACGCAATTCCAATACAATAACATATCCCGTGCAATCGGTAGTTAAATGTTATGAATCATTTATTAGGTATGTTCCCAGTGTCATTGAATTATACTCGAATTTATCAGTTCATTATTTCTCTTCTGTTCCTGGAGGTTTCATCAATATTCTTTATTCGATTTTCGCTGTACATCAGAATAGAATCTACTTTTACGACTTGCTGGTCGGTTAAGGCGAGCCTTTCTTTCAATTGTTTTAATTTGTTCTCTTTGTTAAATCTAAATTGTGCATTTGATAGTGAGACAAATACCAAGAGAACAAAAACTGCAGAAAACTTTATACGGAGCATGTTGTTACTCCATTATTAAATAACTCATTGAATTTACTCCCGATATATATGACACTTTCAATAAATAATTGGTTTAACCGTTTGAATAGTATACCATACACTGAATTTCCAAATCTTGAAGTTTCCAAATTAAATTAACCTAATAAGCTGATTCTAAATGTAATAAAATCGATATCTTTTTGACTTAAGTCATTCTATTCCGGCAAGAGCAACGGTAATTTTGAGATAAAGGTTTAAGGAACTAAAAAGTAATGGAGTGAAATATGGCACTATTAATAAATGAAGAGTGTATTAATTGCGGGGCTTGTGAACCGGAATGTCCAAACACTGCTATTTATGAAGCCGGCGTTAGCTGGGAGTTGGACTGTGAAAAACATCAGCCTATTTCAAGTGACTATTTTTACATTGTACCGGATAAATGCACAGAATGTACCGGTTTCTATGATGAGCCGCAGTGCATAGCTGTGTGCCCAGTTGATTGTATTGTCGTAGATCCGGATCACCGTGAGACTAAAGAAGAATTACTTGTTAAAAAAGAAAAATTAGATTTAATTGAACGATAAGAACAAGATTGAAAGTGAGGAAATCATGAATGAAAATAATTCAAATAATGATGTAAATACTGAAGTTATTAAAAACAATATTAATGAAAACATCGCCTACCAGGATGGAAGCATCATTAGTAAAATATTACTCAAAAAGAAGAATGGCAATGTTACATTATTTGCGTTTGATCAAGATCAGGAATTAACCGAGCATACGTCATCGCATGAAGCGTTAATTCATGTAGTGGAAGGACAAGTTGAAATTTCAATAGACGGTAAACCTATTCTTTTAATTAAAGGAGAATATATAGTTTTACCGGCAAATCATCCGCATTCCGTTAAAGCAAAAACTAAGATGAAAATGATACTGATTATGATAAAAGATTAGTTGAAAACTATCAGGCTAAATTAACGCTAAACATTACTGCCGGCAAATCATCGGATATTTCTGACATAGAAATAAAAAAGCCCTCTATCGGGCGATAGAGAGCTCTAGTTCCTTAAGAATATCTGGTAGGGGAGTGCCAAATATTCAGAACCGCCCAAACATAAAGAAAATATTTTTCTTAATTTGTGACTTAGCTTAAATGTAAGTGTAAACCATTTAATATTTTAACTGTTTTTGATATACAGAAACGAGTAAAATCTCTCATAACGTGAAAAAATATTGCCTTTGACTTTGATCACCCCAAAGAGTAAAACCTAGCCAAATCACATCATATTAAAAAAATTAAGATATTTTTAACTATGTATTAATTGAAAATTTAAAGATTATATAACAATTCGTTAATACATATTTTACACTATATATTATCTTTACGAAATAAAATGCTTGTTATCATAAACGAGGGATAAATGAAAAACAAACAGGAAAAGTTACTCGAATTTCTTTTTCTTAAAAATCATAGTACTGAAGAAAAGAGAAAAAAGATTAACAATAAGCGGGGTTCAAATAAAAATCAGACTATGAGCCTTTATCTGAGCCGGGAAAATGAATGGGAGCAGGAATATTATATTATATATAATTCCTACGTTTTAGATCAGTATTAATTTTTTGTTGTAAAGAAAACAGTAAAATAATTGGAATTTTTTTTGCAGTTATTTTAATTCTCCCTTCCAGTAATTTATGGTATCCTCAACCATTTTAGGATTGGGCGACCCGTAGGATAATTTTCTCTTCAGTGAAGTTTCAACATTTAAACATTTCAAAGCGTCTTCATCAAAAATGGTATTAATCTCTTTGAGCAATTCAAGTTTAACATCTGCAAAGTTTTTATTTTCATCTTCTAGTTTTTTTACCACTTCTCCTACGATATGATGAGCCTCCCGGAAAGACACACCTTTCAAAACAAGCCAATCTGCAAGATCAGTTGCCAATGAAAAATCACCTTTTAGTTCATCAGAAAATCTAAGTTTATTGAATTTTGCCGTTTTCAACATTTCACCCATCATTTCAATAGAATAAAGTAAAGTAAAATATGTATCGAACAAAGGTTCCTTATCTTCTTGAAGATCCCTGTTATAGCTAAGAGGCAATGATTTCATTGTAGTAGCAAGAGCTATGTAATTACCGTAAACTCTTCCGCTTTTTCCTCTAATGAGTTCGGCAAGATCAGGATTTTTCTTTTGAGGCATTAAAGATGAGCCTGTGGTATATTTATCGTTTAATTTAATGAAATTCCACTCGCTTGTGGACCACATAATTATTTCCTCGGATAATCTGCTTAAATGCATCATACAGATGACACCATTATTCAAAAAGTCCAGAAGAAAATCCCTGTTGGATACAGTATCAAGTGCATTCCTTGTTGGTTCTTTAAAACCAAGCTTAGAACTTGTGAAGTGCCTGTCGAGTGGGATTGTTGAACCGGCTAGTGCTCCCGCACCCAGAGGAGATTGACAGATTAAGCTTTTAAGGGAAGAAATCCTATCCCTATCCCTCTGCATCATTTCAACATAAGCTAAAAGATGAAATGCCAATGAAATTGGTTGTGCGCGCTGCAAATGAGTAAAACCTGGGATGATCGTATTTATATGGCCCGAAGCAATATCGACTAAAATCAACTGGAACTTTTTTATTTGCTCATCTAATATCTTTATTGCCTTTTTAATCCACAGATAAATATCTGTAGCAATTTGATCATTCCGGCTTCTTCCTGTGTGCAATTTACCGGCAGTATTTCCAATCAATTCGAATAAACGAGATTCAATTGCGGAGTGGATATCTTCAAACTTTTCAGGATCCGGCACCCAGTTATCTTTTTCCCATTCATCTTTTATCTGCGCTAATCCCGAAGTTATACTTTGTACTTCTTCCCTGGAAAGTATCTTAATTTTACCGAGCATTTCCGTGTGAACGGTGCTTCCTTCAATATCCTCGTCGACCAGATTAATATCAATATTTAATGATGATGAAAATTTTAATGCTTCTTGATCAAACGAATCTTTGAAGCGTCCACCCCACAACATTAAACGAGTACTTCCGTTTTTTTGTCATTTAGCATCTTCGACCGGGTTTTATAAGGCAAACCATATATCTTAATAAATCCATCAGATGCTTTATGATCAAATGTGTCTTCTATTGTGTAGGTTGCAAGTTCTTTGCTGTACAAACTAAATTGGGATGATCTGGCAAGAGTTTTCATTGAACCTTTGTATAATTCTAGCTTTACTTCGCCGGTTATATTTTCCTGGGTCGAGTCTATAAAAGCAGTCAGGGATTTGAACAGGGGAGAGTACCAAAGACCATCGTAAATTAAATTGGCATATTTATTCGATACATTTTGTTTGAATCTGAATGTTTCTTTATCCAGTATCAATCTTTCCAGTTCCGTATGCGCCGTATGTAAGATAATAGCAGCGGGGGCTTCATAAATTTCCCTCGATTTTATCCCGACAACCCTGTTTTCGATCAAATCCAATCTGCCAATGCCGTGTGTCGCACCAAGATCTCTAAGCTGGCTAACTAATTCTACAGCACCCAATTCTATGCCGTTCAAAGAGACCGGGATTCCCTGATGAAATCCTATACTGATAACTACCGGCTCGTCGGGAGCGTTTTTCGGGTTTGTCGTTATTTGATAAGCATCTTCCGGCGGTGCTGCTTCGGGATCTTCCAGTACACCGCATTCAATTGAAATTCCCCATAAATTTTCATCAATGGAATAAGGAGAATCTTTCGTTGCTTTTACCGGGATATTGTGAGATTTGGCGTAGTCCATTTCTTCTTCACGGCTTTTGAACTCCCATAATCTCAGCGGAGCGATTATATCAAGTTCAGGCGCTAATGTTTGAACACCTACTTCAAATCGGACTTGATCGTTGCCTTTACCAGTACAACCGTGTGCAACAGCATCTGCATTTTCCTGTTGTGCAGTATCAACCAGCATTTTAGCCAATAGAGGTCTGCCTATAGCCGTTGCCATCGGGTATGCACCTTCGTACAAGGCACCGGCTTTTAATGCATTCCAAACGTAATTCTTGATGAATTCTTCGCGTAAATCCAAAACCACTGATTTAACCGCACCAGTTTTTGCCGCCTTTTCTTTTACACCCTCCATCTCCTTAACCTGCCCTAAAAAGCCTGTTGCCGTAACAATGTCGGCATTATATTTCTCACTCAGCCATTTCACCATTACGGAGGTATCCAGACCCCCGGAGTAAGCAACAACGATTTTCATTTTCGCCACTTTTCTCTCCTTATTACAAATTAGTTCTTTGATGTTGTTTTAAATGCATTTAGTTCAGTCATCATATTTTTAATTAGTTGAACTAAACCGGGAATACTATTATGTGAACTGGGAATAACGATTACAGTATCATCACCGCCTACCGTCCCCAGAATAGCCGGATTATTTATCCTGTCGATGAAATGAGCAATTCCCTGTGCTCTTCCGGCTAAAGTCCTAATAACTATCAGTGATTCATTATTTTCTACACTGAGAATTTCAAAACCTATTAGTTTTGCAATTTGTTTTCCGGATTCGGTTGAATCCAGTATGTATCTGGGACCATTCTCCGTAAACGTTCGAATAACTCCCAATTCCGCAAAGTCACGACTCAAAGTTGCCTGGGTTACTTGGATACCTTCATCACTCAATAGTTTTACCATTGTTTCGTGTGAAGAAATTGCTTGGCTGTTAAGCAATTCTTTGATTCGATTCATTCTTTTTAATTTACTTGACATGATTGCACCGGGTTTTATTGATAAAATAATTAGTTTGTTCCCGATAAATTAATAATAACTTTTTTAAAAGTAATGAGAAATTTCATTATCTCTTTCTGAGTAATGATAAAAGGAGGAAGTAACCGGACGACTGAGTTACCCGAAGTTCCGACCAAAATGCCGTTCTCAAGCATATTAAGAGCAATATTTTTTGATGAAATTTCCGGTGTAAGCTCGATGCCAATCATTAATCCTTTGCCCCTAACATCTTTTATTGAAGATAAATTTAGTCCATGCAAAGAATTCATAATAGTATTTCCAAGGTCTTCGATATTATTAAGTAAATTATCATCGATTAAATCAACGACTTTGTTTGCGGCAGCCACGGCTACCGGGTTCCCGCCGAAGGTAGAACCGTGATTTCCGGGCTTTATTGCATCACTTACTTTTGACGAACATATGACAGCTCCTAACGGTAATCCGTTTGCAATCGCTTTTGCCGTGGTAACAATATCAGGAAGAATGTCTTCATGCTGATAAGAGAAAAACTTACCTGTTCTGCCGAACCCGGTTTGAATTTCATCAATGATTAAAAGAATTCCTTTTTCATCACAAAATTTCCGCAGAGCTTTTAGGTAACCTTCAGGCGCAATATTCACACCACCTTCACCTTGAATTGTTTCCACTAAAACTGCAGCAGTATTTGAAGTATAAGCCTTTTCGATTTCGGCTATTTCTCCGAAAGGCACATATATGAATCCCGGCAGCATGGGCTCGAATCCTTCATGAAATTTTTTCTGACCGGTAGCAGAGAGACTTCCGTAAGAACGCCCGTGGAAACCATTGATTGCCGTAATAATTTTATATTTACCATTTCCCCATTTTCTGGCAAATTTTATCGCGGCTTCAACCGCTTCGGTTCCGGAGTTACAAAAAAATACAGAATTCAAACCGGAAATTCGTGCTAATTTGCCTGCTAATTTCTCTTGCGAAGAGGATTCATATAAATTGGATACATGCCATAATGAATTTACCTGTTCTAAAACAGCATGTTTGATTTCGAGATGATTATGACCTAAACTTGTTACCGCAATACCGCATAAAAAATCAATATATTCTTTACCGTTGTTATCAAAAAGATAAGCACCTTCTCCGTGCGTAAATTCAACAGGAAACCTGTTATATGTATTGAGCAGTGCCGAGTAATTCGAGCTCTCTTTTAACGGGGCTGATGATCCATGTTCCATTTGCATTGTAATTTTTCTTTTTATTATTGAGATTATAAATTTGAGATCCAATCCAAATTTTGTTGATCCCTTCGTTCAGAAGGGAAGTACAGCTATTCAGTTTAGGAATCATACCGTCTTTTATGTCACCTTTAATTATACCTTCATTTATATCGTTTTTAGTAAGTATTTGTTTTACGCTACCGTCAATAATAACACCATTTACATCCGAAACGAAGAAAACAGTGTCCACTTTAATTGCAAGCGCTAATACTTCCGTAAAAATATCGGCGTTAACATTCATCAAATTTCCATTTGCGTCCCTGCATACACTCGAAAAAACGGGAATAATATTATTATTCATTAATTCCATTATCCAATCAATCTTGCCGTTAAGCTTAGGCTTTCCGACAAACCCAAGTTCGGTATCTAAATAATCGGCGACAAACGAATTTCTGTCAATACCGGAGTGACCGGATGCGATGAGACCGGCACTGTTCAATTTAGCTACAATCTGATTGTTTACCAATCCTGCTTGAACTGCAGCTACAACTTCCATTTGTTCTTTAGTAGTAACTCTTTGACCGTCCTTAAATTTATTCTCGATACCTAATTTTTCCGACCATTCAGTAATATGCTTACCGGCGCCGTGAACGACTAAAACTCCGTCAAAATTTTTATGAAGACTTTTAATCGTATTCGTCCACTTATCGGTTGATAAAAATTCTGGTAATGTTTTTCCGCTGATTTTAAGAACTGCTGTTTTCATAAATTCTAATCCTTTATGTTCTGTAATCCGAATTAATTCTTACATATTCTTCAGAAAAATCACATGTCCACCACGTAGATTTTTCAATTCCCAACCCAAGATCAATGTTAATTGTGAATTCATTATTAGATAAGATTTTCAATGCTTCTTCTTCGTTGAGGGTAACCAGGTAATTTGGCTGAAGAACCGGAAGTTCGTTGAAGCTAATTGAAATTTTTTCGGGATTCAAATCAGCGCCGCTTTGTCCTGCTGCACTGATTATTCTGCCCCAATTTGCATCTGATCCGTAAATAGCTGTTTTAACGAGAGAAGAATTTGAAATAGATTTCCCCACCAGGTCCGCATCTTTTTTTGATTTCGCTCCGCTGACATTTACGGTGACTAATTTTGTTGCACCTTCTCCGTCGGATACAATTGATTTTGCCATTTCCCTGGTCAAAGTAGTTAAGCCTTCTTTGAAATTATTAAATCCGGAAGTTCCTTTCTTAATTTCAATTCCGGATTTACCATTTGCCATCAAAAGCACCATATCATTTGTGCTGGTTTCTCCATCAACAGAAATCTTATTAAAAGAATTATCCACAGAGAAAGATAAAATTTCCTGAAGGATATCTTTTTCAACTTTTGCATCTGTTGAAATGAACGCAAGCATGGTTGCCATATTGGGAGCAATCATTCCGCTGCCTTTACAAATTCCTCCAATAGTAATTTTTTTACCGTTAATATCGATTTCAACCGCATATGATTTTATTTTTGTATCGGTTGTCATAATAGCTTCGGCAGCATCAATTCCCCCTTCCGAAGAAAGAAGTAGAGCGATGGATTTTATTCCGTCAAATAATTTTGCAGTTGGAAGTGGTTGTCCGATAACACCTGTTGAAGCAACTAAAACTTCTTCAGGAGGGATTCCTAGTTTTTCAGCACAAACCTTTTGAGATTCTTCAGCATCCTCTTCGCCTTGTACTCCGGTGCAAGCATTAGCATTGCCGGAATTTATTATCACGGCTTTAACATCATTACCGTTTTGAATTACTTTTTGAGTTAATAATAACGGAGCCGCTTTAACTTTATTCAATGTAAATGTAGCAGCAGCGGTACACGGAGATTCGGAAAAGATAAGTGCCAAATCTTTTCTTTTCCTTTTTATTCCGCAAAACATTCCAGCTGCTTTAAAACCGGGAGTTGATGTTACGGAACCGTTTTCAATAAGCTGAGACATCTTGCACCTTTTGATTTGTAATTCCCAATCCTTCGTACCATCCGAATAATTTATTCATATTTTGAATTGCCTGTCCTGACGCACCTTTAACGAGGTTGTCTATTGCGGCGGTGACAATGATTGTTTTATCATTTACGGTGACATTCAGATCGCAATAATTAGTATTTACCGCCCACGATAATTTGGGTGGAACATCTCTTAATCTAACAAAGGGGGAATCACTGTAGAACTTCTTATAATATCCTTTTAATTCATCTTCATCAATTTGTGTATTCATATGTAGCACCGAAGTTGCATAAATCCCTACGGCAACAGGCAGTAAATGAGTTGTAAATGAGTACGGCGCCTTATTACCTGCTTGAATTAAGGATTGCAATATTTCGGGATAATGCCGATGACCTTCAACATTATAAGCAGCAACATTTCCGTCCATTTCAGACATCATCAAATGAGCTTTAGGATTTTTACCGGCTCCGCTTGTTCCGGAATATGCATTAGTGGTTATAGTAATTATTTGATCAGAATATCCGCTGACAGCAGGAAGCAGTGACAGAAGCGAAGCAGTTGGGTAACATCCGGGATTAGCTATTAAATTTGCATTGGAATAATCTGTACCGGTTACATCTGCTAATCCGTATACTTTTTCTTTGAGTAATTCAGGAGCCGTATGTTCTATTTTATACCATTTGGTATATTCTTCGGCAGAATTTAGTCTGAAATCACCGCCGAGATCTATTATTAAATTGTCTGAATTTAACAGATCCGGCACAATTTTAAGAGCTTCGCCGTGGGGCAAAGCAATAAAAATGACATCATGATTACTGGAAATTCTGTCCATACCTTTTACGGTTGAATCAACAATGCTCCCGGAAAGTTCCGGGAAAATTTCTGTTAATTTTTTATCGACAGTTGTTAATCCATATACAGAATATTCGTCAATATAGGAATGTGAACTACAGAACTGTATTAATCTATTACCCGTATAACCGCTTCCACCAATAATTCCGACTGAGATCATATTTAAAATTCCTTAATGATTTAAAAGACAAAATGATGTATTTATTTGTAATTGGAATGTTATTACCCCAGACGGGGGCGACGGGTTAAATGGCGAGTTTGTGGTATAGTTTTGGCACTAAAAAATATTTGTACCAAAGTGTATGCGATATTTAATTTTATAAAATTCATGGTGTAAACTAAATAATATTTTATTAATTGTCAAGTAGCAATTGCATAATCTTGCAATGATAGTCTCATTTTGGCTTTGAAATCACATCTTAAATGCATAACTATACATTTATTTGCCCGTTAGCGGATTTTTACCCAAATATTTAAATTTATATTCATTTGAAAAATAATACAAATTGTTCCTTTAAATTATTAAAGACATTATAGCTTTTTGAACGTGAAGCCTGTTTTCCGCCTCATCGAAAATAATAGAATTTGGTGAATCAGCAATTTCATTTGTAACCTCTTCGCCTCTGTGAGCGGGTAAGCAGTGCATAAATAAATAATCATCTTTAGCGTTCTTCACAAACTCACCGTTAATTTGATAGTTCGAAAAAATATTTTTCCGTTTTTCAGATTCGGTTTCCTGTCCCATGCTTGTCCAGGTATCGGTATATATTATATCTGCTTGTTTGACCGCTTCTGCAGGTTCATTATTGATTTCAACTTTGCTTGAAAAGTACATGGCATTATACTCTGCATCTTTTACTATTTCGGCATTCGGTTCATATCCTTTGGGGGATGCGACAAAAATATCAATTCCCACTTTCGAACAGCCGTGCAATAAACTGTGGCATACATTATTACCATCTCCGATATATGCTAATTTCAGTCCTCTTAGTTTTTGTTTCTTCTCATAAATTGTAAAAAGGTCTGTTAAACCCTGACAGGGATGCAGCAAATCAGTAAGCCCGTTTATAACCGGAATTGAACCATAATTTGCAAAATCGACAACATCCTGGTGCGCAAATGTTCGAATCATCAATCCATCAAGATATCTTGATAGGACCTTAGCAGTATCATGAATTGATTCGTTACGGTTTAGCTGCAGATCATTTGGGCCTAGGTACAATGCAGTGCCGCCGAGTTGATACATTCCAACTTCGAAAGAAACCCTAGTTCGGGTCGAAGGTTTTGAAAATATCATTCCAAGGGTCTTGCCTTTTAATAGGGTATGAGACTGATTGGAAAGTTGTTTGATTTTTAATGAGGCACTCAATTCAAAAATTTGCCAGATCTCTTCGTATGAAAGATCTTGAATTGAAAGTATACTTTTGCCTTTCATATTTATCGCCATTTTTGCTCCCAAGATTGAAGTATAGTAATATCCCTGATTTATTTTAATTCATTTAAATGAATCTGAAGGGCACAAAAATAATAAAATATATTCTATTGTAAAGCATAATAATACAAAATAACGAAATAAATATTGAAAATAGATAGATTAATTGATAATATATACAATTATATGTATATGAGTGTGGTTGGCTAGGGGAGATTTTTATCACATTTTCGCAGTATAAATATTGGAACTACAATTTAATCTTAGATTCTTACACAATTTCAAAGTCTAACACAACGTTTGGAAGCGGCTATTTTATAGAAGCAACCTTAAGAATATTTACAGAAAATGTTTAAAGGATTTTACCTTCAGATTGAATTCTAATAATCAATTCAGCTATTTCTCTGAAAGCCCCGTTTCCGCCACTATTTGAACAAATATAATCAGCAAGTTCTTTTATCTCTTCAAAAGCATCAGAAGGACATGCAGTAAAGCCAACAAGTTTCATAATTTCTTTGTCGTTTACATCATCACCAATATATGCAATATTTTCAGAATTTAGTTCTAATTTTTTAAGGATCTCGGATAGTAGTAAATGTTTCTGTTTAACTCCTAAATACAATTCTTTTATTAACAATTTTTCGGCTCTTTTTTTTACGGAACCCGACGATTCACCGGTGATGATACCGGTCTCAATTCCCAAAATATTATGCAGTCTTTCAACTCCCATCCCATCTCTTATAGAGAATCTCTTCATTTCTTCTCCTCTTGCGGAATAATAAACACCGCTGTCTGTAAGCACTCCATCGTTATCGGTCAATACAAATTTCACTTTTTTTATCTTCTCAATTATCCCGGGTTTTTGCTTCAAATTGAATCTTTTTTGAGCCATTCTGATGTACCTTTCTAATCTCTTGTAAACAAAGAATTTGTAAGAATAAAAATGATTTTGTAATTTAAGTTAAATTTTAATAAACTAACAGCCATAAAGAGCGAGGATTTATGAAAATAGTTAAACCGAAAAAACTTGCAAAAGGGGATTTAATTGGGATAATCTCGCCGGCATCTTCACCCGATGAATTATCAAAAATTGAAAGTGGAGTAAAATATTTGGAGAACATTGGATACCGGGTAGAAGTTGGCAAAAATGTAGGTAAGTATCTGGGTTATCTTGCAGGAAATGATGAGGAAAGACTGGAAGATCTCCATTATATGTTCGGGAAAAAAGAAATAAAAGCTATTATTTGTGTTAGAGGGGGGTACGGAAGTCCACGCATTTTGGATAAAATTAATTACAAACTAATTCAAAATAATCCGAAAATATTTGTCGGATATAGTGATATAACAGCATTACAAATGGCATTTTTAAATAAAACCGGACTAGTAACATTTGCCGGACCAATGCTGGCTGTTGATTTTTATGATGATGTAAGTCCTTTCACGGAGGAAATGTTCTGGGCATTAGTAACTTCGAATAAAAAGTATGGTAAAATTCAGCCGCCCGGAGATGAAAAAATATTTTCTCTTACCAAAGGAATGTCTAAGGGAAGAATCATCGGTGGGAACCTGGCATTAATAGATTCGTTGATAGGTACTTCATATCTACCTCCTGTGAAAGATAAAATATTGCTGCTCGAAGAAGTCGGTGAACTGCCGTACCGCATCGATCGGATGCTGAATCATTTACGGCTGGCTAATGTATTCAGTCAATTGAACGGAGCTATATTAGGAGCATTTACCGACTGCAACGAAAGTGATCCTTCAAAACGTACATTGACCTTAGGTGAAGTTGTTGCGGATTATTTTGATCATATGAAATTTCCTGTAGTATATAACTTCAAACATGGACATATAAAGGACAGTATCACAATTCCTTTCGGGGTTACCGTTAAAGTAAATTCTTCGAGAAGTAATGTTGAGATAATGGAAGGTGCGGTTATAAACTAAAATTAATTTTATAATATTTCATTTTTCTTCTTTGCGATATTTATGAAATTTAAATAGACGTTTAGCAATTAACACAAGTTCTAACTTTTTATATGCGTTATATACTTCCCGTCAAATTTTTTCTTAGCGTTTTGTGCTGTAACTAAATTAGGAAATATCCCGAATAATGATGAACCACTGCCGGACATTAATGCGAATAATGCACCGGATTTATATAATTGTTGTTTTATTTGTTTAATGGCAGAATACCTTTGGAATACCGGGATTTCGAAATCATTTTGAATTTTCTGCTTGAGTATTTTAAAATCAGGTTCTACTGTACCGTCTAATTCGGATAAATCAAAAACCGGTTTTTTGGGAATGATATTCCTATATGCCCATTTAGTGGAAACGTGAATGTTCGGGGTAACCAGTAAAATTGGAAAATTAATATTGAAATTAAATTCTCGTAATATTTCTCCTCTTGAACCTGCTAAAGAAGGGACAGGGTTAATAAAAAAGGGTACATCCGAACCGATTTCCATGGCAAATTTTCTTAGCTGATCGGCAGTTAGTTTTAATTTAAACAGCTTATTTAAAGCTAATAAAGTTGCAGCAGCATCGGAACTCCCTCCGCCGAGTCCGGCTCCCATCGGGATGCTTTTTTGAAGAAAAATCTCAAGATTGAAAGATTTATTAAACTGATTCTCAAGTACTCTAATGGCTTTGGTTATTAAATTATCCTCCGTATTTCTGAGGGAGTCTACGTTGCATATAATTGTGGTATGAGTAGATTTTTTGAATTCAATATAATCAAAAAAATCAATAGGATAGAAAATACTGATTATGTCGTGAAACCCGTCATCTCTTTTTTTGACTACATTCAGTCCGAAATTGATTTTTGCAGGAGTCTTAATTTCTAATTTTTCCATATATTATACTTTTAATTTCCTTAATATGCTCCGGTCCTGAGCCGCAGCAGGCACCTATGAATGAGGGTTTTTTATTTAATATTTCTTTTACGTATTTAGCATATTCTAATGGGGGAATACCGCATTTTATATTTTCATCGGTATAATTACCTGAACCGCAATTAAGGTAAGTTCCCCAATTATAATTAATATTATTTCGCTCTAATAATTTCATAAACAAATTTGGATAAACACAGTTCACACCAATTCCCAACGGGTTATAATCAGAAATCAACTTTACCGCATCGTCAAAATTCTCACCGCTTAACAATGTCAAATTTTCATTAAGGAATAAGCTCATAACATACGGGATATCATTTTTTGCACAATGTTCGCAAATTATTTTAATTTCATCGAAGTGACTTTGAGTTTCGTTTAATATAAAGTGAGCTCCATTTTCCATTAATAAATTTAAATGCTTCTGATGATTATTTTCGAGCTCTTTTTTTGTTAACTTTCTTTCGATTTGGTAGCAATCCTCAGCGGGAGCATTTGAGCCGGCAATAAAAACCGGCAAACTTTCAACAGCTTCGGCTGCAATTTTTAGGCTCATTTTTACTAGTCCATTTTCGTTTTTAATTCCGTATTCGGAAAGTGCAGCGGGATTTGTTCTAAATGTGTTTGTAGTAATAATATCAGCCCCTGCATTGATATACTCTTTGTGCACTTCCAATACAACATCCGGATTGGTTTTATTCGCCATCGACATCCACAGCGGACCTTCGGTTTTGAGTCCCTTTTGCTGTAAAAGGCTGCCCATTGCACCGTCTAAAATTAGAGGTCTGTTTATTCTTCTGAATAATGAAAGAGGATTTATATTTTTAATTAAATCCAACATCATTTTAATTCTTTTACGGATTGATACTGAAGTTCAACTTCTTTAACCATCCAATCCATGTCAATCATCTGAATGCATTCCAGATTATACGGACAAACTTTTTTCCAGCAGGGTGAACAAAATAAATCTTTTTGATAGAGTTTAATTCCTCTGTCATAAAGGTCGATTTCCGACCAGCAGCTAACTCCGAACCACGCAATCACATATTTTTTTAGTGCAATAGCGATGTGCATCCCGAATGAATCACCTGTTATAACAACATCGGCTAAATTTTCAAAACAAATGCCTCTACGTACTCCTTCGGTGGTGGGAGTATTTATAATTTTATCTTTAAAGTGTGAGAAAATTTCATTATTTCTTTGCGTATCTTCAGGTCCGCCTAAAAGAATGATTTTGTATTTATTCCGCTCAATTAATTTTTGAATTAAATAAACATGCTGTTCAATTGTCATTTTTTTATTTGGATAAAGGTTCGAACAGCCGGTGTTAAATCCTACGACAAAATCATTATCCCGAATCCCAACCGATTTTTTATAATCTTCAATAAAAGTAAGTTCTTCACTTGTGAAATTAAAAACATACTCATCACGGCTATTCTCAAGTTCGAATGTTTCCGCTAAATAATCCTGCCCGGTTCTTATATTCTCTTTAAATTTTAAATGATCATCCATTCCCAAATTGTAATTATAATAAGCACCTTCATTCATAGGAATGATCTTACCGTCTTTATTCAAGCCGAAGCCAAGCTTATTTTTTGAATTCAGCGAGTTCAAGAGAGCGCATGATCTTTGCGATTTATCCACATTCATTACATAATCAAATTCCATTTCTTTTAGAATAGGAATAGATTCGGCATCATAAGAAAATACTTTATCGATGTATTGATTATTGTAGAGCAGAGGAGCAGCCGCTTTAAGAGTTACCCAATATATTGTAGATTCGGGAAACTTCTTTTTAAGCGAAGGCAATTGTGCTGTTGTCATCAGAACATCGCCCATAGCATCAAAATTTATTATTAGGATTTTTTCCCCGATCGGTAAGTCATCTTTACAGCCATCAACCCAGCAATTATGGTCCGGGTAGCAAGGTTTATATCCGGTGAATCGTTTGCATGCAGGAATTTTATATTTTTCTGGCATTGTAAAATGTTATTAATTTTATTGGAAAAGATAGCTATTTAATTATTTCCTATCAATCTAATTTAAGACTTGACGAGACTTATTTTTTATACAGAAATTTCAAAAATTATTTTTTCAAAAATTATTGCTTAGTAATAAGTGACTGAAATAATTTTTTAAGCATTCTGGAAAATTTATGAACTAATTTAAATATCATTTACACAGAGATTAAAGGGACATTATTGAAAACCACTAAGAAATTAAATAGACGCTAAAAACTTTTTTACGTGATAAAATTTATTTGACGAATAAATTGATCGAGTTTTTTCCCAACTTCCTCGTATGAAATATTCTCAAGGGTCGGTTCCTCTGTTATAACACAATCAAACTGAGTATTGTAAGCAGACCATATCATATCTTTAGTGTTGTACTTAACATAAATTCCAAACACCGGAATATTATTCGCTGAAGCTATATGAACTGCGGCTGTATCGGGAGTAATCAGCAGACCTAACTTTGCAATCATTGCTGCAAATTCATCAAATGATTCGGAATAAAATATTTTTGTTTTTCCCACGGATATTTCCTTCGCAAGATTAAAATCATCCGGTGCCGATAATAGCAAAAGATTTACATCTAACTTTCCCAAATCTTTAAGCAATTGTCGAAACTTATCAACTCCCCAAAACCTTGCTTTGCTGCCCGCAGATATATTTATGCCAATAATTATTTTAGTTGTATTTAAATTCCCTTTAATAAATTTGTCTACAATGTTTTTAGCTTTTTCTGAAGGATAAAAATAAACCTTTGCATTATCGATTCTGCCAGGTTCAATATTGAAAAAGTTTGCGAGATTCATCATTCTATCGATAATGTGAATTTTCGTGGAATCCAAACGCTTTACTGTTTTTGTATAAATAGTTTTGTTTTCCTTTTCTAATCCAAATTTATTTTTTGCACCGCTCATTGCAATTAAAAAACTGACCGTAGTAGAAACGTCATCATGCAAATCCACTACAGTTTGAATATCTTCATCCTTAATATATTTTAATACCTCAAAAATTCCTTTTATTCCCTTATTAAAAATTTTAACAAAATCTACATCCGGATTTTTATCAAAGACAAAATAATTTTTCTTATCCGCTAATACATATGTTTTACATTTAACTCTTTGTTTAATCTCGTGAAGTAGGGGAGTGGTAACCAGGGCATCACCTATTCGGTTTAATCTGATAAACAACACTTTAGAAAATTCTTCATCCATGTTTGTATTAATTTCACGCACAGGATAAAATAAAAGTAAAACTTTTAGAAAAATATTTTTAAGAAAAAATTCTAGTTTTTTCATAACCGGGCAGCGGGTATCTTATTTCTTTGAATTAACTCGTCAACTTTATCGAGGACTATTTCATTTGAGAGTTGTAAAAAGCATTCGTGATTATATGGACAAGTTTGCCGGTTGCATATAATACAGAACAAATCTTTTTTTATTACATAGTCTGAGGTCTCCGAATAAGGACCATGTTTTTCGGGATTCGTCGGTCCGAATATACCCAAAGTGGGTTTGCCCAGTGCAGCAGATATATGCATAGGACCGGAATCGTTAGCCAGTATAAAATCGCAGTTACTAATAAGTCCCGACAATTGACTTACACTTGTAACAGGGGCTAATTCGGTTTGATCGGGAAGTTTTTGCTTAATAAAAGTTGCATCGTTTTCATCACCGGGTCCCCATAAAATTAAATATTTTGCAGAATATTTTTGTGCAATAGATTTGCATATCTCAACCCATTTTTCCGCATCGCATCTTTTAGAAGCCCATCCTCCCGAAGGGACAATTCCAAACAAAATATCATCCTGCAAACTTTTACTTTTAATAAACGTTTTCGCAAAATTATCATCATCCTCGTTAACATAATAATGAATCCGTTTTGAAATTACCGGGACACCTAACGGTTTAAGCAATTCAAGATTATGTTCTGCAGAATGGTATTTACCCCTTTCCGATGTTGCCGGCAGATTATAAGCGTATTTCCGTCCTCTGTATGCGAAACCTACCCTGTATTTTATTCCCGATAAAAAAGTGATTTGAGCAGAACGTGGATTTGACCACATATCAATGATTAAATCATATTTCCCTTTTCTTAATCTAAGTGCGGCTTTTAAGGGAAATTCTTTTTTCTCAATAGTTAAAACTTTATTTACCAGAGGATTGTTTTTTAATGCATCTTTTGCAAATTCTTCGGTAAGATAATCAATTTCTGCGGAAGAGAAATATGAATGCAAATTTTCCAGTACTATGGTCGAGAGAACAATATCACCAATCCCTCTTGGCTTAAAGCATAATATTTTTTTAACTTTTGTTTTGTTGTATTTCATCTCAAAGATAATTATTTAAGTAACTTTTCTCCGTGGTTCTTTGTGCTCTTCTCCGTGTACTTTGTGTAACGTTTGTTTAAGAAAGGGGACACAGAGTGCACAAAGGAATCACCGAGAGCCACAAAGAATTTAAATGTTTATATTTAACTAAATTCATACGATCCTTTAAATTCAGCATTATTAATGTGCATCTAGCCAGTTAACTCCGGTACCGGTTTCAACTAAGATCGGGACTTTCATCGGCATAGACTTTTCCATTAATTCCTTAACCATCGGTGTAATTTCGTCAACTTCATCCTTATGAGCATCAAATAAAAGTTCATCATGTACCTGCAGTACCATTTTAGTTTTTACTTTCATTTTTTGCAATTGTTTTTGAATATTGATCATCGCAATTTTGATCATATCTGCGGCTGTGCCTTGAATTGGCATGTTAATCGCGACCCTTTCTTCAAATTGTCTCACCACCCGGTTGCTGCTGTTAATATTTTTTAAGAACCTTCGTCTTCCCATTAAGGTTTCCGCATATCCTTTCTCACGCGCCTTATTAACGGAATCTTCCATGTAATTGCTAACTTTTTTGAATGTATTAAAGTATGTCTCAATAATTTCTTTAGCGTGCGTTTGAGTAACACCTAACCTTGTCTTCAACCCGAACGGACCAATACCGTAAAGAATTCCAAAATTTACTTCTTTTGCTTTTCGTCTCATATCGGGAGTAACCTCTTCGGGTGGAACCATAAATACCAGCGCCGCAGTGCTTCGGTGAATGTCCTCGCCGTTTTTAAATGCTTTAGTCAAACCTTCGTCACCGCAGATACTAGCTAAAATTCTAAGTTCAATTTGACTGTAATCGGCACTTAGTAATACATGGTTTTTATCTCTTGGTACAAAGGCTTTTCTGATTTCCTTCCCCATTTCCGTGCGGATCGGTATGTTTTGTAAATTCGGATCATTACTCGATAATCTTCCTGTTGAAGCTACGGTTTGATTAAAACTTGTATGTATTCTGTTTGTCTTTGGATTGATTAAATTCGGCAGCGAATCTGCATAAGTCGATTTTAATTTTGATACCTGCCGGTAATCAAGTATATACTCTACTATTTCATGTTCACCTTTTATTGCTTCAAGAGATCTGGCATCAGTGGAGAAACCTGTTTTAGTTTTTTTCCCGGTTTTTAGCCCGAGTTTATCAAAAAGTATTTTCTGTAATTGCTGAGGGGAATTTATATTAAATTCTTCACCTGCAACCGAATAGATTTTATTGGTGTAGTTATCAAGCAGAATCTGTAAATCCTTGCTTAAATCATTAAGTGCTTTTTTGTCAATTCTTATTCCTTCTCTTTCCATATCCTCAAGAACAGGCACCAAAGGAAATTCTATATCGTATGCAATCTTCGTCAATTTATTCTTCTTAATTTCTTTGTCGAGTATTTCATACAACCTGTAGGTGATATCCGAGTCCTCTGCGGAATAGTGAGAAAGCTGCTCCAAATCTACATCAAATATTTTTGAAGGATCCTTTTTGTTCCCTATTAATTCGGAAAGGGGAATAGGTTTATATTTTAAATATTTAACCGAAAGATCATCCATCCCGTGTTTCTGATCGGGATCTATCACATAACTTGCCAGCATTGTATCAAAATAAAAATTGTTTACTTCAATCCCTTGACTTAAAAGAACTGAAATATCAAATTTTCCATTTTGACAAACCTTTTTGATTTTTTTGTTGGCAAAAATCGAAGTGAAAATTGATTTGAATTCTTTTAAGCTCAATCTATCCGATAGATCTTTTGCAAAAAGGTCATCCTGAGTTTCAAACGGATTGATAGCGACAAAATATCCTTCGTCTATTTTTGTCGAAAAAGAAACGCCTGCTAACTTTAATGTGAAATGATCCAGCCCATCGGTTTCCGTATCAAAAACAAAAAGATCTTGTTTGTTTAATTTTTCGGCTAATGCTTTTGCATCTTTTGGATTGTTAATTAATTTGTATTTTACTTTTCCCTTGTCGAACTCGGATATCTCATCCTGAGTTTCATTCTCGATACTGTCTATTTTATCCGCTGAATCATAAATGCTGAGAATTTTGTTGAAAAGGTTTTTAAACTCAAGCTCAATAAATATCGAACGAATAGCATTAAAATCAGGCTTTGAAAATTTAGCTGCTTCAAAATCAAAATCCAGAGGAACTTCGCAGTAAATAGTTGCCAATTCTTTGGACAAAAACGCGTTCTCTTTCCCTTCAATTAATTTATTCTTTAATCCTTTTTTATCTATTTCATCGATATGTTCATATAAATTTTCTACTGAACCATATTCCTGAATCAATGGAATTGCTGTTTTTGGTCCGATTCCGGCAACCCCGGGAATATCATCTGATTTATCACCGATTAAAGCCAAATAATCTATCATCTGTGGAGGTTCGAAGCCGAAGTCCTCATTTACTTTATCAACATCTATGATTATAATTTCATCGGTTGTTTTGCCGGGCTTAATTATTTTTACATTTTTAGTCACCATCTGGTTATAATCTTTATCGGGCGTAATGACATATGATTCCAATCCTTCTTTTTCCGCTTTTTTTACTGCTGTGCCTACTATATCATCAGCTTCGTAGCGGGGTAGAATATAAATGGGAATATTAAGCGACTCAATGATTTGTTTAATCCTATCAATCTGCGGAATCATATCATCGGGAATCTTCGCCCTTGTAGATTTGTATAGCTCGTACCTTTCGTGCCTAAATGTTTTTTCTTTGGAATCGAATGCAACGGCAATGTAATCCGGTTTATTTTCTTCGAGAATTTTCAACAATTGAGTAATAAAACCGTACACTGCTGAGGTGGGTTCTCCTTTGGAGGTTGCCAGGGGACGATTGATAAAAGCAAAGTATGCTTTATAAGCAAGCGCCATGGCATCAATGATAATAAACTTTTTCTTCTTCATTATTTTAATTTTGTTTAGATAAGGATTCTAAGTGTAATTGTAATAATAATTAAATTTCATCTTTTTCTATAGTCATTTTTATTTTGTTTTGTATTTCCAGTAAAAATATATAGGAAGTCCGAGTAAAATCAATATCAATCCCATCGCAGCATCTTTTGTATCCGAAATCAAAGTATTAATTAAAAATAGACAGGAAAAGATAACAAAAATAGCCGGAACATACGGATATCCCCAAACTTTATATGGTCTCGGAGTATCCGGCATCTTTTTTCTCAATACAAATACTCCGAAGGCACCGAGAGCATAAAATAGCCAAGCCGCAAAAATTACGTAGTCAGTAATGGTATCGAACGAACCTGAGAGTACAAGTACACATGACCAAATTCCCTGTACCAATAACGAAATATGAGGTGTCCCGTATTTGGGATGAACGGAGCCTACTTTTTTAAAAAATAAATTATCCCGTGCCATAGCAAATTGAACCCGGGCGGTAGAAAGAATGCTTCCGTTAAGAGCGCCGAAAGTTGAAATAATTACGGCAACGGATATTACTTCAGCTCCGCCTTTACCGAAGATAACTTGTGCTGCGGATGCCGCAACGAGCGGAGATTTTGCCATTATATTAACAGGCAATACATATAAAAAAGCCAAATTGATAACTACATAAATTCCCATCACTAAAAGTGTCCCAAACAAAAGTGCCCGTGGAACGTTTCTCTGCGGATCTTTAATTTCACCCGCAACGAATGTTACATTATTCCAGCCGTCGTAAGCCCAAAATGCCCCGGCAAGTGCCAACCCGATTATTACAATTAAATTATTTGATGTTGCGGAAGGAATATTGAAACCGGTATAAATATTCCCTAAACTTCCTGTTCCGAAAGATAATAGTAAAATTGACAAGATGATAATTGAAGCAATCTTTATGAAAGTAATAACGGTTTGAACTAATCCTCCGAAAACTACACCGAAATAATTAACTAAACTCAGAAATGCAATACAAATAATAGCCACGGCTTTGGTGCCGAAATTAACGAATGGATAAATATTTCCTACTACCGGAATAAAGAGATGAATTTGTCTTAATGATTCTGGCAGTTGAGGGTATTTTATGAAGTAACCGAGATATTCCGAAAATACATAAGCAATAGCAGCCTGGCTCCCGGTTTGAATAACAGCAAGAATTGACCATCCGTAAATGAACGCCGTAAAGTCTCCGTACATTTTTCTAAAGTAAACATATTGCCCGCCGGTTGCATCAATCATTCCCGCAATTTCGGAATTGGTTAAAGCTCCTATAAATGTTATTATTCCAGCCAGAATCCAAACAATAATTAGAAGTTCAGGAGATAGTAATTGTCCCGCCATTGTAGCGGGCTTTCTAAAAATGCCCGAACCTATCATTGAACCGGCAACAATCATTATTGCTGCAGTTACACCTAAACCCCTGACTAACTCGGTTTTCCTTTGCGGTTGAGCCATGCAAATGCTTTCAATAATTGTTATAAGAATGAAATGAAAATAAATATTACATTTATTATATCAAACACAAACGGTTATTTATATTATTTGGATAGCCTTTTAAATCATATCCTTCCAAATTAATAACCTTTCACATCCAATCGAGTGATTCTATTTTAGGAAATATACTGCAATAAAATATTTGCATATTTAAATCATAAAAAGTAGGTTAGCGTTTAATCTTCAACTAAAATACTTTCATTAAAAAAATAAAACTTGCATATGAATTTCGGTTGGCTCTCTGTTATTCCTCCTTTATTAGCTATAATTTTGGCAATTAAAACCCGTCAAGTTTTTTTATCACTTTTTTTGGGTATTTGGGCAGGCTGGTTTATAATGTCGGGATGGAATCCTTTTAACGGTACTGCAAAATCAATCCAGGAGTTAGTGAATGTATTTAAAGACGAGGACAATACACGTGTTATAATATTTTCATCACTAGTGGGAGCATTGATTACATTAACTCAAAGCACCGGAGGAGTACAAGGTTTTATATCTTTAGTTCATAGAAAAAATCTCGTTCGTTCCAGGAAAGGCGCCTCGGTGCTGGCATTCTTAATCGGATGCGGTGTATTTATTGAGTCAAGCATATCTTGCCTTGTTACCGGTGCTATTTCACACCCGATTTTTGAAAAGCATAACATATCTCGTGAAAAACTGGCATATATTTGTGATACAACTTCATCACCAATTTGCATTTTAATCCCTTTGAATGCCTGGGGTGCATATATAATAGGTTTATTACAGAAAGAAAACATAAAAGATCCTTTTACGACTTTTTTCACAACAATCCCTTTAAATTTCTATGCTATTCTCTCGGTTGCTTTGGTAGGGTTTCTCGCATTTACATTTAAAGATTATGGTCCTATGAAAAAAGCAGAGAGGAGATCTCTTGAAGAAGGTAAAACAATTGCAGATGGCGCAATACCGATGATTTCGGAGGAAGTCACGTCTGTAAAAGCAAAAAAGGGAATCCCGCATAAAGCATCAAACATGATAATTCCTGTATTAACAATGGTCGTAATGATGCCGATTAGTTTGATCATTACGGGACACGGTAATCTGACAGCAGGCTCCGGTTCAACTTCTGTCTTATGGTCGGTGATGGCAGCAATAGTAGTTGCCGGTATTTTATCTATGAGCCAAAAAATATTAACACTTGAAGAAGTTGTTAATTATA
Source organism: uncultured Ignavibacteriales bacterium (assembly GCA_963751355.1). Taxonomy (GTDB): domain Bacteria; phylum Bacteroidota; class Ignavibacteria; order Ignavibacteriales; family Ignavibacteriaceae; genus CAVVVS01. The sequence continues at coordinate 54,035 of CAVVVS010000102.1, forward strand.
CTATTAAAGGTATGGCAGGTTTAATACCATTAGCTATGCTGATGGTTCTGGCTTTTGCAATAGGGGATACTTGTCGTAATTTGGGAACAGGCCCATATGTTGCTTCAATCGCAAATTCATTAGTTAATCCTACTTTTATCGCACCGTTATTATTTATCACGTCAGCATTCATTTCATTTTCTACAGGTACAAGCTGGGGCACATTTGCTATCATGATTCCTATTGCTGTGCCAACCGCACTCCTTATGCATGTCTTTCTTCCGCTCTCAGTGGCTGCAGTGCTTAGCGGAAGCATATTCGGCGATCATTGTTCGCCTATTTCCGATACAACAATGGTTTCTTCTATGGCTTCGGCTTGCGATCATATCGATCATGTTAGAACTCAATTGCCTTACGCATTAACAGTTGCTTCTATTTCTGCAGTATTGTTTGGAATTATGGGTTTTATTATGAAATAATCGAAACAAATTTGTTTATCAAGAAATATTTATATTAATACGTTTTTTTTTAAAAGCCTTCTTAGTGATTTATGTTTAGAATAAATGAAATCATTTTCATATATTGACGCCTTCATTTATAAAATATATAATTTACCTTTTTTAACTTGCAATGATTATCTTTAACTCATAATAATGGAAAAGATTAAGAAATTCTCTTCATTTAAAGAAATTGTACAGGCAATGGGGTTAGTTTTCGGTGATATCGGAACAAGTCCCATTTATACACTCACTGTCATCTTTACACTTACCGCACCGACGCAGGAAAACTTAATGGGTGTATTATCTCTTTTGTTCTGGTCGCTTGTTATGCTTGTGACAACAGAATATGCCTGGCTCGCTATGAGTTTAAGTATAAAGGGTGAGGGCGGTATAATAGTCCTAAAAGAAATTTTGGCAAGCAGCGTAAAGACAGGGAGAAGAGCAGCATTTGCAACTTTCTTAGGATTTGTCGGAGTTTCTTTGCTGATGGGTGACGGCGTAATTACACCGGCTATTAGTATTTTATCCTCCGTAGAAGGATTACAATTAATTCCTGGCATCGGAAATATTTCGGTTACAACAATTATTATTGTTACGAGTATAATTACAATTTTGCTTTTCGCATTCCAGTATAACGGAACCGATAAAGTCTCGACTTCATTCGGACCAATAATGGTGATTTGGTTTTCTTCTTTACTCCTATCGGGACTTTATTCAATTACGTACGGACCCAGTGTTTTACTCGCTATTAGCCCACATTATGCGATTGAATTTATGTTACATAACGGATTATCAGGATTCTTTGTACTTAGCGAAGTAATTCTTTGTGCAACCGGCGGTGAAGCTCTTTATGCCGATATGGGGCATTTAGGGAGTGAACCGATAAGGCATGCATGGTATTTTGTATTTTTTGCCCTTGTGATTAATTACTTCGGACAGGGGGCGTTCATGATGTCGCATAATGTACATGATTTTGTGCTGTTCGCCATGATTAAATCGATTTCCGGAATTTTATATGTGCCTTTCTTAATTTTAACGTTATTTGCCACAATTATTGCATCACAGGCTATGATTAGTGCAGTTATGTCGCTTGTTTACCAGGGGATAACTACGCGTGTGTTTCCCTTAATGAAAGTAAAATACACTTCAAGCCATCTGAAATCGCAAATTTATATTGGCAGTGTCAACTGGATACTTCTCATTGCCGTTTTATTAATGGTTCTCTTCTTTCAAAAGTCCGAAAATTTGGCTGCCGCATACGGTTTAGCCGTTACAGCAACAATGACTATAAGTGCGATGTTTATGATCTGGATTTTCAAAATACGTAAACACAAACTGAAAATGTTTATAGCAGTATTAGTGTTCATTACGGATTTCTTTTTCTTAATCGCGGTATTTAATAAAATACCTCACGGCGGATACTGGTCATTAGTAATTGCCGCCATACCTTTCATCATAATTCAACTTTGGTCGAAGGGCGGACAATCGATGCATAAATCATTCCGTTCACTTCCTATTGAAACTTTTTTAGTAAGTTATGAGCAAATTTATAAGTTGGGTAATAATATAAAGGGAACAGCCCTGTTTTTCACTAAAAATGTGCACGAAGTTCCTCCTTATATGGTGCATTGTATAATTCGCGGGAATATCATTTATGAAAATAATGTTTTAGTATCTATTATTACTACGGATAATCCTTACGGGATAACTTTTAATAAGATTGACAAAATCGCGTCGGGTTTATCTGCAATAAAAATACATGTCGGGTATATGGAAATACTAGATCTGCCGGCATTGCTGAAAGAGAATGACATTTCCGAAAAAGTTATATTCTACGGCGTGGAAGAAATAATTACAAATAAGCCACTGCTAAAGGTGTATGCATTTCTAAAGCTTATCACACCTTCCTTTGTAAGGTTTTATAAACTCCCCTATAATAGATTGCATGGTGTGTTAACAAGATTGGAACTGTAAAATAATCTGGGAGAATGTTTCTACGTTTTTGGTAATTGGACTCGAATAAAGTCTCTATCAGAATAACCTGTTTGAAGATTCTGATGAAGTACAAAATAAACATATTGTTACGTCCTTTCAATTATTTATCGCTTACAAATGGGATCTGGATAGAGGCTTAGTAAATTTGATGATTCTAAATAAAAAAATATGCTCATTCTCAATTAACATTTTATATGTTACTATCTATGGATATAGCAGAAATCAAAAAAAATAAATGACCTAATTTATTTCAACGGAACCTATTGAGCTTATTGGGGCGGTTGTACGCATTCAATTGAACTTATTATAAACACTTGTTTTTTCACTATCAGTTTTGAAGATTAAATAAAAATATCAAAAATAATTTGAACTGATAGAATTTTTAGATTTATTTAGAATAGTTAGAAAAATTAACATTTAAATCCAGTCTTAGAGGGGAATAATTAAATGTTATCTAAATTAAAAATAACCCTGCTAAGTATAATCCTAGTTTTCTCGTCTTCTATATTTAAATCATTCCCTCAAAGTAATAATTCCCGGGATACAATTTGCGTAGCATTTTGGAACCTGGAAAATTTATTCGATACCGTAGATGATCCGAAGAAAAACGATGAAGAATTTTTACCCGAAGGTAGAAAGCAATGGACAAAGGAAAAACTTCACGAAAAACTCGAACATTTAGCAAAGGTTATTTCCTCTATGAATGATAACAAGGGCCCCGATATCATGGGCTTTTGTGAGGTCGAGCATCGTGCATTAATAGATTCGATGCTTTCAGAGTATATTCAAAATAAAAATTATAAAATTGCATATGCCGAGTCACCGGATAAAAGGGGTATTGATAACGGGATGATTTATGATTCAGTCAAATTCAAATTGCTATCGATTAAGGCCGATACAGTTACTTTACCGGATAAATATCCGACAAGATTTATCCTTAACGTGAATTTACAATACAGAGTTAAAGACACATTAGTATTATTTGTCAATCATTGGCCATCCCGCAGCGGCGGCGAATTGAAATCGGAACCTAACAGAATAAGTGCGGCAGAAACTCTTTCCGGTCAGGTAAAAAAATATTTCATGAAAAATTCAAATGCTAATATTATTATTATGGGTGACTTTAATGATGAACCGGGTAATAAATCGATTCTCAAAACATTAAATGCACATTCATTCAGTTGCAAAAGTGATACAGGTCAATCAGATTTTAAGCAAATGAATAATGAATTGTATAATTTAGCATACCGTTTATATGAAAATGATGAAGGTTCCTATAAATATCATGATGATTGGAATATGTTAGATCAAATGATTGTATCGGCTAATTTACTTGGCAATAAACCCCTCAGATATCTTTGTAATTCTTTTGCAATTTATAAACCTTCATTCATGATAACACATTCAGGTAAATATAAAGGTACTCCTTTCCCTACATACGGTGGCAGCAGGTACTTAGGGGGTTACAGCGATCATTTTCCGGTTACGGCTAAATTTCTATTTGATAAGAAGAGATAAGACATGAAAAAAGAATTATTAATATTTGGTGCAAACGGTGCCCTGGGAAAAGGTATAACCGAAACTATGATTAAAAAAGACTATGATAAAATTTATCTCTTTGACTTTAATTTTAATGAAAATGATCTTAACAATTCCGGTACAGAAACAATAATAGTAAAAGATTTGTCCGTTGAAGAAAACGTAATAGAGGCTTTTAAGCATGTACATGCTTCGGAAGATAAAAATCTCTTCCTGTACAGCACAATCGGAGGATTTTTAGGCGGGAAAACTTTATGGGAGTCGGAATCATCGGATTGGGACAAAATATTCGATATTAATTTGAAAGCAAATTATCTTATCGGAAAACACTTTGCAAAATTAGTAGAACAATCATCCGCCGGTTCTCTTTGTTATACTGCAGCATTTACAGGGCTTGAAGCAGAAGCAAAAAAAGGTCCTTACGGAATTTCAAAAAGTGCATTAATTCATTTAGTAAAAACATTCGCATTAGAAGCAAAAGAAATAAAATTATCGGTCAATGCTATTGCTCCCTATATAATTGATACGCCCGCAAACAGGAAGTGGATGAAAAATGAAGATTTTTCAAGTTGGATAAAACCTAGCGAAATTGGTGAAATGGCGCATAGTATTTTCAAAAATTTCTATTTTATTTCCGGCAATATAATTCAACTAAAAAGCAGGTTCGAATTAACCGGAGGAATTGCCCAATAAAGACAAAAATATGTTTTTACGGTAATTATAATATTGACTTTGTTTTTCGAAATCATTATTGTTAAGGCATATTTTTAAGAATTTTATTGGAGCTTTTCTCTCCTTTAGATCAAATATATTTAATTATTCAGGAGGTTACCTTTTATGGAATTAATAGCTGTTATGTCATCAATCATAAATGTGATTGCGCAGGCTACTCAAAATCAAAGTCCCCTAAACTGGTTGGCTGAAAAGTATGCTGCCGGCGGTATATTTATGCATCCAATTTTAGCTTGTTTAGTACTTGGCTTGGGTTTTTGTATTGAAAGGTTTTGGACACTTTCCAGGGCAAGAGTTAATACCAAGCAGTTTATACTTAATGTTACCAAAACCCTTCAAGAGGGTGGAATTGAAGCTGCAAAAGAAGTTTGTGCTAATACAAGAGGACCCGTTGCTTCTGTATTTCATGCAGGTCTTTTAAGAGCAGATGAAGGTCTAGAGGCTGCTGAAAAAGCTATTGTTACCTACGGCGGAATAGAAATGGGTTTCCTCGAAAAAGGAATGATTTGGATCTCAACATTTATTACCATCGCACCAATGCTTGGGTTTACCGGTACTGTACAGGGTATGATCTCAGCTTTTGATGCCATTAAAGAAGCAGCTCAAATTTCTCCGGCAATTGTGGCAAATGGTATTTCTATTGCACTTTTGACCACACTTTTCGGTCTTGTTGTCGCAATGTTGCTTCAGGTCATGTACAACTATTTTATCTCAAGAATTGATAAATTGGTCGGTGACATGGAAGAAAGCTCTGTAGAATTAATTGATGCTCTTTATGATTATAAATCAAAAGGCGGCAGTAAATAAATTAACGGGTCTCCTTTATAAAAGCACCAATTTAGTAAATAAAATGTGAGTATTCCACAATGATGAAGAAAAGAAAATTAGCAGAAGCTAATATCCCTACAAGTTCTATGGCGGATATTGCATTTCTCCTTTTACTGTTCTTTTTGGTTGCAACCGTTATTGATGTTGATACTGGTATCGGATTAACCCTTCCGGAATATGTTAAAGACATCAAACAAGTAAAAGTACCTAAGAACAGAATGGCTGCATTACTGATTAATGCTAGCGGTGATGTCTTGTTGGATAATCAGCCTATTTCAATGTATCAAATAAAAGATGCACTGAAAAAAAGAATCGCTTCTAAAATTGATCTTCCAAGCGATCAAAAATTAATCGTTTCGGTAAAGACTGATAAAAAGACCATCTATGATGTATATGTTGATGCATTGGATCAGATTAAACAGGCTTATTTCGAAGTAAGAGATGAATATTCCCAATCCCATTATGGAAAAAAGATGGATAATCTTAATTCCGATGAACAAAAATTAGTTAAGGAAAAAATTCCTATAATCATTTCAATTGCAGAACCAGAATCGGTAAAAAAATAAGATTAGAGGATTAAGAATGAAATTTGAAAAAAGAAGATCTGGTACTAAACAGGAAATACCAACTGCGTCTATGCCTGATATAGTATTTATGTTGCTGTTGTTTTTCATGGTTACTACCACTTTAAGAAAAGTAGATGTATTAGTGCATTTCACTTTACCTAAAGCCAAAGCAATAGAAAAAATTGAAAATAAAAGACTTATTGATTACATGTGGGTCGGTAGATCGGGTAGAATTCAGATAAATGATAGTATCGTGAAGGTAAATCAGATTGAACCGATAATGTATAAAAAACGCCAAGCACTTCACGAAATTATAGTTTCTCTGAGAATTGATAAAAATACCGATATGGGCTTGGTTACCGATATTCAACAGGAACTAAGAAAAGCAGATTGTTTGAGGATCAATTATTCGACTAATGTTAAGATTTAGAAATATTTTATTTCATTAGTAAAAATTTAATTAGGCAGGACGATTTTTTAAATCTCCTGCCTTTTTCACATTAAGAGGTAACCTATGAGTTTAAAAGAGCAAATAACTGAAGATATTAAATCTGCCATGAAATCCGGCGATAAGCTGCGCCTTGAAACTATTCGATCTATCCGTGCTCTGATCCTGGAATTTGAAAAAAGCGGCTCAGGAAAAGAGCTTAATGAGGAAGAAGAAATTAAAATGCTTAGCAGTGCCGTAAAAAAAAGAAAAGAGTCAATTGATTTATTCCGTAAAGCCGGTAGGGAGGAACTTGCACTTAAAGAAGAAACTGAATTAAATATTTTATTAAACTATCTCCCAAAACAACTGAACCAAGATGAAATTATACAAAAAGTCAAAGAAATAGCTGACTCAATAGGTGCGGTTTCTAAATCTGATTTTCCCAAATTAATGCCTGAAGTAATGAGACAGTTAAAAGGCAAAGCCGATGGCAAAACTGTGAAAGATATTGTGCTAAGATATTTGGAAAGCAAGTGAATCTGCTCGATATTATAATTATGACCGTCATTTTTATCGGGTTTATTCTCGGATTTAAAGACGGTTTAATAAGAAAACTTATCGGATTGTTAGGGTTTGCATTAGCTATTACATTAGCAGTAATTTATGCGGGTAATTTGGGTAAAGTCGTTGAAAATATATTGGACATTGAATTTTATCTTTCAAAAATTATTGCCGGTATAACAATATTTATTTTGGTTCTGGTTTTAACTTCGATAATTAAGAGAGTTGTCCATCCGTTTGATAAAATAAATAATCTAATGAATCAATTAGTGGGGGGATTTGTCGGCGTAATCCAGATATTATTTTTTTTGAGCGCAATATTTTATTTAATAAATATTTTTAACGAGCCTTCGGAAAATTCAAAAAAATCCTCTATCTTTTATCAAAAAGTATATGATATAATCCCGTCCACTATTGATTATATAAGCGGCTATTCTCCTAAGACCAAAAAATTTATAAAAAACTATTTTAACGAAAAAGATACACTTAAATGATCTCTAAAACCGTCCTCAATAAATTGGAATACTCCAAAATATTGCAATATATTTCAAAATATTGTGTTACGGAAAAAGGTAAAGAAAAGATTACTGCCCTCAAGCCGTTTTCCGATGAAATAAATGTAAAAGATGAAGGGGAATTAGTAAGCCAGGCAAAAAGCATCTTGATAGAAATTAATGCACCCCCGTTAGAATATATTCCGGATCTTGTAGAACCTTTGGCAACGTGCAGAATTGAAGGCGCCAGACTGGAAAGCAAGAAAATTCTTGAAATAAAAAGACTTGCAGTAATATCCAGAAATATTTTTCAATTCCTAAAAAGTAATTCCCAATCGTTTCCTTCATTGTATGAACATTCACAAAATTTATTTGTTGACAAAGTTTTCGAACATATAATCGAAAAAGTAATAAATGAACTAGCAGAGATTAAGGATAATGCTAGTCCCAAATTAATGGAAATAAGGCGCAACTTAAGAGATAAGAATGATGAACTTGTAAAATCGGTAAATCGCTTGATGAAAAGCCTGGAAAACAAGGAAATAATTCGTGAAGAATATTTAACTTTGAGAGACGGCAGAATTGTAATACCGGTTAAAGCAGAACATAAAAGACACATAAAAGGTTTTATTCATAGTGAATCGGCTACTGGTCAGACAGTTTACATTGAACCTGAACAAACTTTAGAATTAAACAACGATATTGTTACTTTATCTTTTGCGGAAAAAAGAGAAATTGAAAGAATTCTCCGGGAACTTACCCGTCGAATTGGGAATGTGAGTTATGCATTACAAAATTCACTTGAAATTATTTCTTTCCTTGATTCCGTATTCGCCAGGGCAAAATACTCAATTGAGATTATGGGTTGTTTCCCTGAAATGGATAACAAAAAACCTTTCTTTATCTCTGATGCCAGGCATCCGCTTCTGTTAAAAAAAATCAGTAAAGAAAATACAGTTCCCTTAAATTTAACAATAGCCAATAAGAAAATAATATTAATTACAGGTCCCAATGCTGGTGGAAAAACGGTAGTATTAAAAACTATCGGTCTTTTATCTTTGATGGTTCAATCAGGGATTCATATACCTGTTCATCCGGATTCAAATTTTCATTTTTTTAATAATATACTTCTTGATATCGGTGATGAACAATCAATTGAGGATGATCTTTCCACCTTTAGCTCACATTTATCAAATATTAAAAATATACTTGAGGAAGCTGATTCCAAATCTCTGATTTTACTCGATGAAATCGGCACTGGGACAGATCCTGCCGAGGGTTCTGCATTAGCTTCAGCTGTTTTAATAAAACTGCTCGAAAGTAATTCCACCGTATTTGCCACCACACATCACGGTAATTTAAAATTAATTGCCAATGAGGTCGACGGTTTAGAAAATGCTGCAATGGAATTCGATACAAAAAATTTAAAACCTACATATAAATTTAAACAGGGTATTCCCGGTTCGAGCTATGCTTTTGAGGTAGCCCGAAGGATAGGATTAAATGATGATTTTTTAAAGATCGCATCAAGTTATCTTGATCCTGATAAACATAAAATTGAAAATTTTTTAGTAGATATCGAAACCAAATCGAGTGAACTAAAAGATAAATTAAACAACTCGGAAATAGAGAACGCAAGATTGAAGGGCTTATCTAATCTATACAAACAAAATATTGACAAGTTGAATAATGAAAAGAAAGAAATTTTAAAAAAAGCTAAGTCAGAGGCAGAAGAATATCTTAGCGGAATAAATAAAAAATTTGAAAACTTAGTAAAACAGTTAAAAGAATCGAATGCAAAGAGCGAAATAATCAAATCCTCACAAAAAGTAATTAAAGAACTTAAGAAAAAAAATAAAGATCTTTTAAATGAAAATATTGATTTGGTCGAAGAAAAGCCTAATTTTACTATCGGAAATTATGTCACTATAAAAAATACCTCTACTACCGGTGAAATAATCGATATAATGGAGGATAAGAAAAAGGCGACAATAAGGGTAGGCTCCGTTAAGATGCAGGCAAAGCTTAACGAATTAATTCCTGGAAAAAAAGGAAAGCCTGAAATTGAAAATAATGTGTATCCTGTAAATTTATCGGAACAGAAAATTCGTTTGGATATACGTGGTGAAAAGCCGGAGGTAGCTGAATTTGAAATTATTAGATTTGTTGATAATGCATATTCTTCCGGGATGAATAGAATAGAAATATTACACGGCAAAGGTACAGGTGCATTGAAAAAAACAGTTCAAGAAATATTAAAGAATCATGAGAAAGTGAAAAGTTTTTATTTTGCTCCGATTGAATTTGGAGGAGAAGGAATTACCATTGCAGAACTAGTATAAGGGAAAAAGTGTTTAGAAAAATTCTAGTTGCTAACAGGGGAGAAATCGCAGTAAGAGTTATTCGGGCTTGTAGGGAATTAGGTATTATATCTGCTGCTATTTACTCCGAAGCAGATAAAACATTATTACATGCCCACCTTGCTGACGAATCATATCTTATCGGTGCTGCTTCATCTTCAGAGTCCTATCTTAACCAAGATAAAATAATAGCTCTTGCAAAAAAAATAAATGCCGATGCAATTCATCCGGGTTACGGTTTCTTTGCAGAAAATGCCGTATTTATAAAATCGGTTGAAGAAGCAGGAATTACATTCATAGGACCTAGTTCTAAGTCTGTTGGCATGATGGGTAGTAAAACTGCAGCACGTAAACTAATGTCGGAGCACAAAGTCCCCATAGTTCCCGGAACAACCGAACCGGTGACTTCTATTGAAGGAGGTAAACAAATTGCCGGTTCCATCGGTTACCCTATTTTATTGAAGGCTTCTGCAGGCGGCGGCGGAAAAGGTATGAGGCTGGTTTCTTCTGATGATGAATTTAAATCGGCATTCGAAGAGACACAAAGAATCTCATTGAAAGCTTTCGGGGACGATTCGGTTTATATAGAAAAATTTATTGAAAAACCGAAACATATCGAGGTTCAGGTGATTGCCGATAAATTTGGAAATTATGTTCACTTGTTCGAACGGGAATGCTCGATTCAGAGAAGGCATCAGAAGATAATTGAAGAGGCGCCTTCATCTTTTGTTGATCCCGATACCAGGAGTAAAATAACAGAGGCGGCAGTAAATGCAGCTAAAGCTTGCGAATATTATAACGCCGGAACAATTGAATTTTTAATGGATCAAAATAAAGATTTTTATTTCCTTGAGATGAATACCCGTCTTCAGGTTGAACATCCTGTTACGGAAATGATAACCGGAATTGATCTTGTAAAAGAACAAATTTCCATTGCAGGAGGCAATAAGCTTTCTTTCACACAAGATGATATTAAAATAAACGGTCATGCATTGGAAGCCAGAATTTATGCAGAAGATCCCGATGATAATTTTTTACCCTCAACCGGTGAACTCTACGAATATATAATCCCTTCTGGTCCAGGAATTAGGCTCGATGACGGATTCGGAAGAGGTTCGGTAGTTTCAATATTTTACGATCCCCTTATTGCCAAACTTGTCTCATGGGCAGGCGATCGCAGAAGCGCTATCAATAGAATGCTTCGTGCATTATCGGAGTACCATATTGCCGGAGTTACTCATAATATATCGTTCCTCGAAAAAATATTTATTCATGGAAAATTTCAGAACGGGTCTTTTGATATTAATTTTATCGAAAACGAGTTTCTTCCGTCACAGACGGAGAAGAAAAAAGATCAGGCCGATGTTGAACTTATTGAAATTGCAGCTATGTTTACTGCAATTTTAAAAGAAAAAACTTCGAATAACAATCACGCACAAAATAAAATTCAGTCAGGTAATAATAGATGGTCCGAATTATCATATGAGTGAATATATAGTAACAGTTGGAGAGGGGAAAAATGATATTAACTTATCGAAGAACTCTTCGCTCTCATTAAACGGGAAAGACTACCATTATGAACTCTCGTTGCTGAGCTGCAATACCTATTTATTAAAGATTGAGAACAAGCTTTATAAAGTTTCGGCGAAAAGAATAAACACCGAAAAATATATCATCTCACTTGACGGAAAACAATTTGAGACAATTATCCGTACCGCACTTCAAGAAAAAGCATCCAGCCTTATTGAAAAGAGCAGTGCAAGTAAACATAAACTAGATGTAAAAGCTCCCATGCCAGGAATGATTTTAAAGATTAAGAAAGGTAAAGGCGAGCAGATTTCCCGTGGAGATTCAATCATAATTCTTGAAGCAATGAAAATGGAAAATGATCTTCGTGCACCGGTTTCGGGGACAATAACAAATTTAAATGTTAAAGAAGGCACAGCCGTTGAAAAAGGAGTTGTTCTATTTACTATTGAATAAACACTTTATTTTAAATAAAGTTCATACTAAACTAATTATCTTAATAATCATCAGGAGGTCTTGTGAAAGTTAAATTGTTTGTAACTGCAATTATGCTCGCTTTATCCCAAGCAGTATTTGCCGGTGGATTTCAGATCAATGAACATGGAGCCAGGGCAATGGCGATGGGAGGAGCATTCACTGCGATAGCTAACGATCCTTCGGCTATTTACTTTAACGCAGCAGGCATTACACAGTTGAGAGGATTTCATTTGATGCTCGGAACAACAATGATTGCTCCCGACGCTACTTTTAGAGGAGTAACCCCTGCAATCACAGAATATAAAATGAATAGTCAATCTTTTTTCCCGACTCATTTTTATGCCACTTATCAAGTTAATAAAGATTTATTCATCGGTTTAGGATTTACCACTCCGTTCGGTTTAGGTACAAAATGGAATGATAACTGGGTTGGAAGATACTTAGCTGTAAAAACTGATCTAAAAACATTCGCAATAAATCCATCTATAGCATATAAATTATCCGATCAACTTTCTATTAGCGGCAGCTTTGAATATAGTTTTGCAAGTGTTACAATTACACAAAAAACTCCCCAAACACCTTTTAACGGCGATGCATTCGTTCATCTGACCGGGAAAGATAATTCCGCATTCGGATATCAGTTTGGAATTTTATATAAACCTGTTCACAAACTATCTATTGGAGCTTCTTTTCACAGTCAAATCAAATATAATTTCGCCGGTACTGTAAATACAACCGGGGCACAGCAACTAATTGACGCTAAAAAGTTACCTGAAGGTGATGCTAATGCACCTTTAACAGTACCTATGAACTTATCGGTTGGAATTGCGTATGATTTCTTGCCTCAACTGAAAATAAGTGCTGAATTTCAATACATAGGCTGGTCAAGTTACGATACTTTGAAAGTGAATTTTGCAGATCCGGCTTACGAAGATATTGCCAGTCCCAGAATGTATAACAATTCATTTATACTTAGACTCGGCGGAGAATACCAGCTAGCTTCCAACATAAGCGTAGACGCCGGTATTTTATATGACAAGAATCCTGTAAAACCGGAATATTTAAATCCGTCATTGCCGGATGCTAACCGTTTAGGATTCAGTTTTGGTGTAAATTATAAACTTACTTCCAGTTTGCAAGCCGATCTGGGTTACCTGTTTATTAGAGGGCAACAAACAGCCGTTACCAATT
>CAVVVS010000103.1:0-5779 GCA_963751355.1 uncultured Ignavibacteriales bacterium
GATAAATTCAATAAGAAAAGCGAAAGTCTCGGAACATGTATCTCCGCAGGATTTTCTACCCAGGTCCAGACGAAATTATGATGAGATGAAAAAGGAGTTTTTCAACAGGGTAGAAAAAATTTCCGATTCAAATTTAAAATTATTAATAAAACAAATTTTTAACGAAAGAAGGTTCGAAAAATATTCCCGTGCGCCCGCAGGAAAATCCTGGCATCATTCATATCTTCACGGGCTGCTCGAACATACCCTGGAAATCATAAGGATTTGCGATTTGATGTGCGATATACATCATGAATTAAACAGGGATTTATTGGTTTGTGGAGCAATGCTGCACGACTTCGGTAAAACAGAAGAATTGAGCTTTGACGCTGCATTTGACTACACTGATAAGGGGAAGTTACTCGGACACATAGTTATTTCCGCAATGCTGATTAGCGAAGAGGCTAATAAGATTTCCGGCTTCCCGGAAGATCTTAAGAACTGTTTACTACATCTGGTACTCAGTCACCAGGGAAAATTAGAATATGCATCTCCGGTTGTGCCGAAAATACTGGAAGCAATTGCATTGTACCAGGCAGACGAGTTAAGTGCAAAAGTAAATGCCTACAAAAATGCGATAGCAGTTAATACGAACCAAGAGGGGACGTGGACAAAATTTATTCCTCTTGCGTCAACGGATCTTTATAACCACGGTCTTTCCCCAAATTCGGATGAGGATATAAATAAAACTCTTTTTGATTAATTTTAAGGTGTTGATATGAAATCCTTTTCATTTCCCTATTCACTATTTCTCCTAATGATGCTTTTTTTATTGGGAGCAAAACCAAATTATTCACAAAGCCTGGATTCTTTACTCGCTCAGGCGGATCAAAATTTGGAAGTAAATTTCAATAATCATCAAGCATTTGATGTTTTGTCCAGAGCCGATAAATTGTATCCGAATAACTGGAAAGTTAATTCAAGACTAAGCAGGGTTTATGTATATTTAGCGGATGATATGCCGGATAATACTTCCGCAGAAAAGGATGCCCAGTTAGCCGAATATCAAAAAGCATTTGATTATGCTAGTAAAGCCGTGAAATTAGCTCCCGGAAAATCTGTCAATTATTTAAGAAGAGCGATTGCAAACGGAAAGATTGCATTGTTTAAAGGAGTTTTTTCAGTTGCTGGCGTTGTCAAATCTGTAAGAGACGATTGTAAAAAAGCAATTACACTGGGAAACGGTGGCAATTACGTTCAGGGATTGGCACATTACGTATTAGCCAGAACGAATGCTAAAGTAAGCGAAAAATGGGCTCCCGCAAGAGCAGTTCTGGGGCTTGGCTGGGCAGATCTCGATACTGCTTTTACAGAGTACAAAAAAGCTATCAGTCTTTATCCGAATTTTAGAATGTTTTACTTGGATCTTGCAAAAGCTTATATAAGGGAAGATGAATACGCTGAAGCCAGAGCTATGCTTAACAAAACAATCGAAAGCCCGAAGAAAGATCAAAGTGACGATAGTCTGCTTGTTGAAGCAAAACAGCTATTGGCAAAAATAAAAAATGAATAAGCAAGCGAATAAATTAATTAGATAAATGCAATTCGAACAGGATTTTTTAAACAGCGTTGCAAAAGCACATTCGGTAGTATTTTTTACGGGTGCGGGAATATCTGCCGAAAGCGGCATCCCTACTTTTCGCGGAAAAGATGGTATCTGGAATAAACTAAAACCTGAAGAACTTGCCAATTTTGATGCCTTCTTAAAAAATCCGGACATGGTGTGGGAATGGTATAATCATCGACGAAAAATTGTGCATGAATCGAAACCTAATCCCGCACACCGTGCGATAGTTGAAGCCGGAAATATCTTTCCTGAAGTTTCGGTTATCACTCAAAACATTGATAACCTGCATAAAAGAGCGGGCAGCAAAACAGTTTATGAACTGCACGGGAATATTGAACGAAATTATTGCGTAGAGTGTAAAAAATATTACACTAAAGACTTTATCCCGGAAAAAGGTGTACCGAGATGCGAATGCGGGGGTTTAATCCGGCCCGATGTTGTTTGGTTCGGGGAATATTTACCTCAGAATCAATTAATACCGGCAGAAAATGCATCAAGAAATTGCAATGTGTTTTTTATCGTTGGTACATCTGCTATTGTTTATCCAGCCGCCTCATTAATTCATGTTGCGCGGGAGAGAGGCGCTTACCTGGTAGAAGTTAATATCCAAAAAACAGAAATTACTCGATTTGTAAATAAATCATTTATAGGAGAAGCGGGAAATATTTTACCCCAAATAATAGAAGCGGTTAAAGGAGCGGAATAAAAAAGTAAAGTTAATTAATCTTTTTGCCCGTAGTTTTGCATACCTAATAATTTGCACAATCGCTGAAGTTCAAGCTGTTCATCTTCACCCAGGATATTAATTTCATCTACAATTGCTTTGAGTTTTTTGGGAAACAATTTTTGAATCAGCTCTTTCCCTTTGTTTGTTAAGTGCACCGTAAAATATCGCCGGTCGATAACACCGCGTTCCCGTGTTACAAGTTTTCTCTTTTCAAGATTATCGACAATCATCGTTATGTTTCCCCCGGTTTTTAACAATTTATTACCAATCTCTTTTTGACTTAAAGGCCCGAGATGGTATAAAGAATCTAAGAGGTTAAATTGACTTCCGGTCAATTTGTTTTCTATAAGGGAAGCATTAATTCTGCTGCTGACACTCTCAGCCGCTCTGATTAATTTTAAATAAGTATTAAGAGCATTAACTTCTTTTGATGAACCTTTGTAGTGAGTCCCCATGACAATCTTTGAAATTAAAACATATTACTTTAAACTACATCCGATTTATAATAGAATCAACCAAATCCGGAATTTATAATAATTATTTATTCCTTCGCGGCGAGAATATGCTTAGCACGGCAACAAAAACCGCTGCACCGATAATCGACCAAATAATTGGGAAGTTTGTAGTTCCAATGGATACGACAAATAAATCGGGAAGACCCAATTTACGCGAAAGCCATGTTCCTATTAATGCTCCAATGAAGCCTACCACAATTGAGACTATGCAGCCGCCGCTTCCGAATCCTGCTATTCGCTGAGCAATTGCACCGCAGAAACCGGCTATAACCAGTAAAATTATAATTTCTATTAAGCTCATGTTTTATTAATCCTTATAACATTTTATTTAATTTGCTAATTATTTTGGAATAACACAATAATGGAGTAACGATAAATTTGATCATATTTCAATAAGTACAGTAATTTATTATCTTGAATACAAGTGATAAGTGAAAAAATGTAGAAATCCTAGCGTATATTTTTAGATTGTTTCAATTTTTAAATTAAATTTAAATACTAGATTAAATCATACATTATATCCACAATAAAGGTGAAAAATTGAAAATAGTAATTGCATCCGATCATGGGGGATTTGAATTAAAAAAAATTTTGGTAGCCTGGTTTAAGGAACAAAATTGGGAAATAGAAGATTTGGGAAATCATGTCCTCGATCCGGGAGATGATTATCCGGATTATGCGGACAAATTGGCTAAAACAATTTCTGCCGGTAAAGCCGATAGAGGCATTTTAATTTGCGGCAGCGGTGTCGGGGCGTGTATTGCTGCTAATAAGAGTAAAGGTGTCAGAGCCTGTGTTTGTCATGATTCTTATTCTGCTCATCAGGGAGTTGAGCATGATAACATGAATGTCTTGTGCTTAGGTGCAAGAATTGTAGGTGATGAGTTAGTAAAAGAATTGGTAACTTCATTTCTTAATGCCGAATTCAACGATGAAGGGAGATTTAGAAGAAGGTACGATAAATTGCTCAAACTTGAACTCAAATAAAAATTCTGCAGCCTGCTATTCCGTATTAAATTTGTTATTTGTCAGGCTCTTGATTTTTTATCAGAAATAGAAAGTGTTGGAAACTTCCCGCATAATTTGAGCATTTATAAGTATGGTGCTTCTTTTTAACAATTTGAAGTTTTGTCAATTATATATCTATTATTTCCCACGTTATTATATAAATTTCAAATAATGGCATATTCGAATGAGTTTATCGGGATCAAAAGAATAGGGAATTTATAAGTAATTACCTTAATCTTAGTTCCGAAGAAATATTTACATTTTATTCTACTGGAATTTTAATTAAAATGTTAGTTGCTAATACAGTCATATCTATGCGATAATTAAAATATCTTTGCAGGGGAATTTTAACCTGTCCTTATTTGTTATAACAATATGAAAATGAAAAGAAGAAAATTTATTAAACAGGGGCTAGGAATCGGGTTTGGAGCATTTTTTGTACCGCAGTTATTATCTAGTAATTCCTTAGCTAAAGAGAAAACGCTCAAAAGATCACTTAAACCCGAACCTAGCGAATGGAAATATGATGATTTAAATATAGCCTGGATAGGACATTCAACGGTGCTGATAAATTTTTTCGGTACTATAATTTTAACCGATCCCGTTCTTTTTAGAAGAATAGGATTGTATTTCTTCGGCGCAACGTTCGGACCGGGAAGGTATTCTGCTCCCGCACTGGAAATAGATGAAATTCCGAAACCGGATATAATTTTACTTTCTCACGCACATTTGGATCATATGGATTATAAAACTCTTTTTCATTTGACCGAGAAATTTAAAAGCAAAATTGACTGTATAACAGCTTTTAATACCAAAGATGTAATAGAAGATTTAAAGTGGAAATCTCTAGCAGAATTAGATTGGGGAAATCATGAGAAGGTAAACGGTTTGAAAATTAATGCTCTCGAAGTTGATCATTTCGGATGGAGATTTCCATGGGAGAAAGACCGTTCGAGAGGATACTATGAAACAGGAAGAAGTTATAATGCTTATATTGTGGAGAAGAACGGTGTAAAGATATTATTCGGCGGCGATACTGCATTTACCGAAAAATTAAAACCTTTTGAAAACGAAAATATTAATATAGCTATAATGCCTATTGGTGCCTATAATCCATGGAAGACCTATCATTGCAACCCGGAAGAAGCATTGATTATGGCTTCCAATCATTTAGGGGCGGAATATTTTTTGCCTATACATTGTAACACTTTTAAACAGGGTTTTGAACCCGTTGATGAACCGTTAAGGTGGCTTACCGATTCAAAAGAATATTATGATATTGAAGTAGGTATCAATAGTATTGGCGAAACTTTTAAACTTGAAGGGTAATATTCTAAAATATACTTCCCAATGTTTTTTACCGTTTTGCGAGTCGTAAAAAATTTTTGCTCATTCCTTTTACAATAGAAAACGGAATATGAATTAAATCATAATAACATAGTAAAATCTTTTATATACTTAATACAGTTATTTACTAAAAAATTAAGAGGACTTTGATGAAAGTAGGATTTATAGGCCTCGGTTTGATGGGAAGCCGGATGGCAATGAATTTATTAAAAAAAGATCATGAATTGGTGGTATATAACCGGACTAAGGAAAAAGCACAGCCTCTGGTAGAAAAAGGAGCAGAATTAGTAGAAACACCTGCAGCTTTAGGCAAAAAAGTTGATATCGTTATCACAATGCTTTCGAAACCCAAAGTAGTTAACGATATTGCTATAGGAAAGGACGGCTTTTTATTCCAGCTTAAACAAAAAGCACTTTGGATTGACTGCAGTACGGTTAACCCGTCTTTTACGATGGAAATGAAAGTGAAAGCAAATGGAATGAATGTGCGTTACATTGATGCACCGGTTGCAGGTACTATTATTCCCGCTGAAAAAGGAGAACTAATATTTTTCGCTGGGGGAGATAAAGAGGATG
>CAVVVS010000104.1:0-37511 GCA_963751355.1 uncultured Ignavibacteriales bacterium
TCGGGTTTTAGTCCTGATTGCCGTAAGCGGGATCAATAAATAAAAAAGGGAAGGTGCTTTAGATCCCGTGCCATAAGTTGCCCTGATTTTGGTCCCTGTTTTCCAAAAAATATAAGCCGGTGCAATTCTAAAAGTAACAACCGGACCGAATCTGCTGTGTTTGTCATAACGGACACCAGCAGTATTGAAAAAACTGTTTTCAAACTTTAATTGGTGTTGAAGAAAAATTCCTGTAGTAACAGCACTTTTATCCGGGAACACACTACTGGTTACACCGTATATAGATGAATAATAGTAATCGGAATTAGTCATCTCTTTTTCGGTTTCGAGACCGAGAGTAAGTATATTTTGGCTATTTAATTCTATATCGTTCTGCCAATCGAATTTTAACTTATTCCCCTCATAGATACTTCTTGACATGGCATTGTTATAAAGTGTTGAATCAAAACTGTATTTTCTTACATTTCTTAAGAAAGATACTCCGGCTTTCTGTTTCCACATTCCGTCAAACAAATTTAATTCACTTTCTGCCCGGTAAGCTTGTTCTTCCAGATTATAAATATAGGTAGAATCGTCACCGAACAATCCGCCATGCTGATCGAAATCGGTTTTTGCATTTGTGTACCTGGCGAAAAAATTAAGATTAAAATTTGCGGAAAAATTGTAACCGAGACGGGAAACTAAGTTTAAATTTTGCGTGCCGTCTTTTTCCGTATTTCCGTATCTGGATGATGCGGAAGAAAAACCTTTCGATTGAAATCTGCTGATGGTTAGGGAATAATTCGCAGAATTAAAACTGCCGCTTAACCCTGCCGTACCTTTAAATGTTGAATAAGATCCTGCTTCGGTAGAGAAGAAATATTTTGGCTTCCCGTATCCTTTTTTGGTAATAATATCAATCACACCAGCTAGAGCATCGGAGCCATAAAGAGTGCTTTGCGGACCGCGTAATATTTCGATTCGCTGAATATCATCCACCGGAAGATCGGCGAAATCAAAAGTGTTTGCCGGATCATTCGGCATATTCATCTCAATGCCGTCTATCAATACGAGAGTCTGCCCGGGGTTAGCACCGCGCATATACACGTACGACAGTGAACCAGGAGATCCTTGTGTGGTAATGCTTAAGCCGTGCACCCCTTTCAGCAATCCTAAAACATTATTTTTGTTAAGATCGTTGATGCGGCTGGAATCTATAACAGTAACCGAACTTGCGGTTTCGTATTCCAATAACTTGCTCTTAGTTGCAGAAACTACTACTTCATGCAGCCTATAAGATGGAATCGAATCATTTTGAGAGATGATATTTATTTGCGCCGCAATAGGAACGGATAGGAAGATTAAAATTCCTCCCGTAAAAAGCAGTTTAAAAAAATCCATAGAAGTTACTCCTGTAAAATAATTTAAAGTTGTAACTTCGTGGGGAGATGATGGGTGAAAAACGAAAAGGACTGCTTTTCGTTAATACAACCTCGCCCGCGAAGGTTGATTATTTATTTGATATTTGCGGCAGGTCTCCTGGCTTAAAGCATTCTGCAACACCTTCCCATCCCAATTTGAACCGGAACAGTGGTATATTGCTGCTGAATTAGGCTTATCACAGTTGCGCGGCAGCACCGGAATTTAACCGGTTTCCCTATTCTTCCCGCTTTTAAACGGGACACCGAAAATATGTTTAACAACATCAGTAAAATAAATTTTTATTTTACAAATTCAAAGTACCGGTTCAAGATAAGATTAAATCTTAAAGGATTAAATCGTTTAAATTGATTTTAGATGCAATATTTGATAATTTTCCACGTACGAAATTTATTGATGTAAATATTATCAGGGATTTCCATCCGTTGAACCATATCTGTAAACATACTAATCAACTTTTTACTTTGGAGCACTTTAATAATTTTTTGACAGTAATTATTTTGGCTCCGGAGATAAATTATTCAGCGAACTTGATATTCAAAGGAGATATT
Organism: uncultured Ignavibacteriales bacterium; assembly: GCA_963751355.1. Lineage (GTDB taxonomy): Bacteria > Bacteroidota > Ignavibacteria > Ignavibacteriales > Ignavibacteriaceae > CAVVVS01. The sequence continues at coordinate 1,971 of CAVVVS010000104.1, forward strand.
TAATGGGGTGGTTTAGTCGATTTTATAGCTCGTCCATCGGCAAAAAGTTCATTGTAGCTTTTACCGGTACTCTTTTAATGATATTCTTGATCTCTCATTTAATCGGTAATCTTAATTTATTTTTCGGCGAAAAGGCTTTTAATAATTATGTTGCCGCTCTAGAAAGTTTGAAACCTATTGTGAGAGTAATAGAGGTAATTCTTACGGCAATCTTTGTTTATCATATTTTTTACGGGTTCATGCTCTGGCTGGAAAACAAAAAAGCGAGACCGCAACAATATAAGATAAGCGGCAGGTCGAAGAATACCGATATTTTTTCAAGAACTACCATTCAAACAGGCAGTATCATTTTTATTTTCTTAATAATTCACCTGCAAACTTTCTGGTATCCGAATAACTTCAGCGGCGGGGAGGTTAACCTGTATAATATAGTTACGGGCTGGTTTGCCAACTGGATTTATTCTGTGTTTTATGTAATTGCCATGATACTATTAGGTTTTCACCTTAATCATGGATTTCAGAGTGCGTTTCAAACATTCGGCTGGAATCATAAAAAATATTTTCCGCTGATTCAAAAACTTGGAACTATCTATGCAATTATAATGGCGGTCGGATTTGCCTCAATTCCAATTTACTTTTTATTAGGAGGTAGGTGATGGTGAAATTAGATTCTAAAGTACCAGAAGGTCCAATAGCAGAAAAGTGGACTAATCATAAATTTAATATGAAGCTGGTTAACCCGGCGAATAAAAGAAAATTTGATATTATTGTAGTCGGCACCGGACTGGCAGGAGCCTCCGCAGCTGCAACTATGGCAGAGTTAGGTTATAATGTTAAATCGTTTTCGTTTCATGATTCTCCGCGGCGTGCTCACAGCATTGCGGCACAAGGTGGAATTAATGCTGCAAAAAATTATCCGAACGACGGCGATTCGATTTTCAGACTGTTTTACGACACGGTGAAAGGCGGTGATTACAGATCACGCGAAGCTAATGTTTACAGGCTGGCAGAAGTTAGTAATAACATAATCGATCAGTGTGTTGCCCAGGGTGTACCGTTCGCCCGCGAGTACGGCGGTCTTTTGGATAACCGGTCATTTGGTGGTGCGCAAGTTTCCCGGACTTTTTATGCAAGAGGTCAAACAGGTCAGCAACTTCTCCTGGGTGCATATAGTGCACTCAGTCGGCAAATTGAAGGCGGAAAAGTGACGATGTACAACCGGCGCGAATTGCTCGACATAGTTGTTATTGATGGAATGGCTAGGGGCATCGTTGTGAGGAATCTGTTAACCGGAGAAATTGAAAAATATTCGGCTAACGCTGTGGTGCTTGCAACAGGTGGCTATTCAAACGTGTTCTTTCTTTCCACCAATGCTATGAATAGCAACGCGACCGCTGTTTGGAGAGCACACAAACGCGGTGCATTTTTTGCAAATCCATGTTACACACAAATTCACCCGACTTGTTTACCGGTGCACGGTGAAAACCAGTCAAAACTGACACTCATGAGTGAGAGTTTAAGAAACGATGGCAGGGTTTGGGTTTCCAAGAAAAAAGGCGATATGCGGAAAGCAAGTGAGATACCCGAGGATGAAAGAGATTACTATCTCGAACGTAAGTACCCATCTTTTGGTAATCTTAGTCCCCGTGATATAGCCTCACGCAGTGCCAAAGAAGTGGTCGATGAAGGACGGGGTGTTCACGGCGGCGAAGCAGTATATTTGGATTTTGCTGATGCTATAAACCGGCTCGGTAAAAAAGCAATCGAAGAAAAATACGGAAATCTGTTCGAAATATACGAAACTATTACGGGCGAAAATCCGTATGAAGTTCCAATGAAGATTTATCCGGCTCCTCATTATACAATGGGAGGTCTTTGGGTAGATTACAATTTAATGAGTTCCGTTCCGGGATTATTTGTCCTGGGAGAAGCTAATTTTTCCGATCACGGTGCCAATAGGCTTGGTGCCAGTGCCCTCATGCAAGGGCTTGCCGATGGCTATTTCGTTATTCCGTATACAATGGGCAATTATCTTGCCTCTCAAAAAATGTCTGCTGTCAGTACGGATCATGAAGAATTCAAAAAAGCTGAAGATAGCGTTAATGAAAAAATAAAACGTCTCCTTTCAATAAAAGGAAAAATGACGGTTGATGAAATCCACAAAAAGCTCGGACGAATTATGTGGAACAAAGTTGGAATGGCAAGGAATGAGAAAGGATTAAAGGAAGCAATAGAAGAGATTAAAGTGCTAAGAGAAGAATTCTGGAAAAATGTAAATGTTGTCGGAAATTCCGAAACTTTGAATCAAACACTCGAACGTGCAGGAAGAGTTTCGGATTACCTTGAACTCGGTGAATTGATGGCACGAGACGCTTTGAACAGAAAGGAATCTTGTGGTGGTCACTTCAGGGAAGAATATCAAACCGAAGAAGGAGAAGCCAAAAGAGACGATGAAAATTATCGTTATGTTGCAGCTTGGGAGTTTGAGGAAATAGGCAAATGGAATCTTAACAAAGAACCATTGGAATTTGAATATGTAAAATTATCCCAGAGGAGTTATAAATAATGAGCGGGAAACATTTGAATTTGACGTTAAAAATTTGGCGGCAATCCGCCCCTGGTGCTGTCGGAGCTTTTAAAGATTATAAAGTATCAATTTCACCTGATTCGTCATTCCTGGAAATGCTGGATGAATTGAACAATGAACTTGAAGCAAAAAATGAAGACCCTGTAGTGTTTGAAAGTGACTGCCGCGAAGGAATTTGCGGAACTTGCGGCCTGGTAATAAACGGAGAACCTCATGGTCCGGTTCCGAGAGTTGCTACCTGTCAATTACACATGAGAAATTTCAAGGATGGTGACACAATTTGGATTGAACCTTTCAGAGCAAAGGCTTTTCCCGTTATTAAAGATCTTGCGGTTGATCGATCGGGATTTGATCAAATTATTCAAGCCGGCGGTTATATTTCGGTTAATACAGGCGGTGTTCCAGACGCTAATGAAATACCTATTACAAAAGATTTAGCAGCAGAAGCGTTTGATTCGGCAGCTTGTATCGGATGCGGCGCTTGTGTGGCTGCATGTAAAAACGCCTCCGCAATGCTTTTTGTCGGAGCTAAGGTATCTCAATTTGCGCTTCTTCCGCAAGGACAGCCAGAACGGCAAAAAAGGGTTGAAGCAATGGTTGCAAAAATGGATGAACTTGGTTTTGGTAGCTGTACTAATACTTACGCTTGCGAAGCCGAATGTCCTAAAGGTATTTCGGTTAAAAACATCGCCAGGTTGAACAGAGAATTTTTCGCAGCCAAAGCTAAATCACAAAATGTTGAGGCTTAGCTGCTATTATTCTTCTTTTTTTGTGATTGCAATTATCCCGGTTATTCTTTTTAATCGGGATTTTTTTATCTTAACTATGATAATTTGAAAGAGTATACCGATGTTTGAAAAAGAGATTAAATTTATTGTGGATTTTAGCCTGAACAAATTGAAAAAGTTGGGCTCTTCATTTACATATGAAAGTATTTTATCTACCGATATTCATCCGGCAATTGTACAATATATATCCGCTGAATTAGATTATTTGATTTTTGAAGATAGAAAAAAACTGTTGCAGCAATCGGTGTTTGATTATTCGGGACCTGAAATAGCAAAACATTTGGATGCAATAAGCCAGGTAATAAAAAAGAATAAAAGAATTTCATATGAAGATATCAAAAAGCTGGTAATTCAAGCCGTATCATTTAATATCAATTTCACTGTAAGACCAAAGTGGTCGCTTTTAAAACTTATATTTGACGGAGTTGATAGTAAAGTTTCAGATGAAATAAAGTTAGTGCTTAATTCAATTTATTACTATGACTATATTAAAAGTGTAATAATCAACTATATAAACAAAAAAAATATACAGACTCTCAACTCAACCGAATTCGAGATGTTGATAAATAAATTGGATAAAGAATTATTCGTTACAAAAACTGAGCAGCTTGTCGACAATATGCTTTATTCAATAGCCGATTTTTACAATGTGGGTGAGGTAAGTAAAAATAAAGTACCGCCTTCTGGTGTGGAATTATTTTTAATAGAAAAAAATTTAATGGACTATCTTCTACGTCTCCGAAAAGCACTGCCTGAACAGGCAAAACAATCATATGAAATAGATGATATCAGAAAAATATTATATACACCGGTTCCTTTGGATAAACAAGTAATTCTTCCTTCTATTTCGGAAGAAGAGGAAGCAATTGAGGAAAAAGTAATAGAGGAAAAAAATAATAACAATTCCACAGAGCCTGAGCAAAAGAAAGAAATTGACACCGGGAAAAAAGAAGAAAGTGATGCAGAGAATTCATTTTCAGGGGAAGTTGAAAATGCTTTAAATATTTCTGATGAAATAGATAATTCCGAAACCGTTGACAAAATCCCTGAAGAAAAAGAGGAAGAATTAACAGATGAAATTGATGATATTAGTTCGCCTGAGGTAGATGTTTACAAAAATGAATTAAATCCCGAAAAGGAAGAAATAAAAGCCCCAAACGAAATATCTGAAGATAGCTTTGATATTGCGGATGAGGAAGAAAAGGATTTATTTTATCAACTTGAACAAGAATTGAATGAACCGAATATATTTATTGAACCTCAAGAAGAAGATATTTCCAATATGGATGATTTATATATTGAGGAAGAAGTAGAAAAAGAAAAATCTGATGAAGATGTTGAAGAATTCGATACGAATATGGGTTTGGATAGTTCGGAAGAAACGCCCTTCCAAAATCCTCCCTTAGCCGAGACCCAGAAGGAAAAGGAACCAGAAAAATTATCTGGACATGAATTTACCGGTGAAGAAGAAGTTAAGCCGGTTCCTGGGAAAAAATTTAACAGGGATATTTTCAACTTTTTGTCGGATAAAGAAATTGGTAGAATAGTATCTTCGGTATTCAACGAGGATAGAGAAGATTTTGCAAATACAATGGAAAAGTTGATGGAATGTGAAAGTTACGATGAATCAACGGAAATTTTGAAAAGTGTTTTCTTAACCTATCGCATAAATCCTTATTCCAAGGATGCCGTTACTTTAACTAATGCTGTTTCCAACTATTTCGATCAGGCTTAACTTATGTTTATTGATTATGTTGAAATTGAGGTTACAGCCGGAAAGGGCGGTGACGGAGCAGTAACATTTAGACGTGAAAAATACGTCCCTAAAGGCGGACCGTCCGGAGGTAACGGCGGTAAAGGTGGAGATGTTATTTTTGAAGCACATCATAATTTGTTAACTTTGCTGGATTTTAGATATAAACGAAATTATAAAGCCGAAAGCGGAAAACCCGGCGGGAATTCGCTGAAAGACGGGAAAAACGGGCAGGATATAATCCTTAAAGTTCCGGTAGGTACAATTATAAAAAATGAGCGAAATAAGGAAATACTTGCAGATCTGAATGAGCATGGCAAAATATTCATTGCCGCAAGGGGCGGGAAAGGAGGAAAAGGGAACAGTAACTTTGCCACACCTACAAATCAAACACCGCGTTATGCCGAGCCCGGCAGGGAAGGAGATAGCGGAAAGATCATACTAGAATTAAAGCTTATTGCTGATGTTGGACTAGTTGGGCTTCCTAATGCAGGAAAATCTACTCTCATTTCAGTGATTTCGGCAGCACGACCCAAAATTGCCGATTATCCTTTTACTACTTTAGAACCTAATTTAGGAATAGTACAATATAAAGATTATAATAGTTTTACCGTTGCGGATATCCCGGGCATCATTGAAGGTGCACATGAAGGGAAAGGTCTTGGACTAAAATTTTTACGTCATATTGAGCGTACCGGTATTCTCATCTTCTTGATTGACATAACCAGTGAAAATATTCAAAAAGATTTTGATGTATTGTTGAAAGAATTAAAAACTTACAGTCCCAAACTAGCTGAGAGGAAGAAGATTGTTGCATTATCTAAGGCCGATTTAATTGAAGAAACGGACTTGAAAAAAATTAAAAACAAAAAGATAAAAAATATAGATACTCCACCCCTAATTTTTTCCTCTGTGAGCGGGTATGGGATTAATGAGTTATTAGATGGTATTTGGAATACTATCGCAAAGTAAAACGACACAAACAACCAAATTTAAAATTAAAAAATCTTTAATTTAACCTATATATTCTAATAATATAAAGCATTCAAATTTATTTAGGAGATGAAAACAGTTTACGGAGATTTTTTATTAAGATGGAGAAATCTTTGAAATTAAATTGATTTGTTCATATATTTACAAGCTAAAATTTTATGCGGCGGGGTAGCTCAGTCGGTTAGAGCAGTGGAATCATAATCCACGTGTCGGGGGTTCGAATCCCTCCCCCGCTACAAAAACAAGGAGTTAGATATGCATACAATATTAATTATTTTGATAGCCATAATTTCAGTGCTTTTAATGGTAGTTGTGCTCATGCAGGCAAGTAAAGGCGACGGTTTATCGGGTACATTTGGCGGACCAGCAGCGATGGGTTCTATGTTCGGTAGTAGAAGAACCGCTGATTTTTTAAGTAAAGCTACATGGTGGTTGGGCGGAACCCTGGCAGTGTTGTCGATTATTATGAATTTATTCTTTTTACCAGGTCAGAGTACACAACAACAAAGAGAAAGTATAATCCAAGGATCAGGCACACAGCATATTCCCCAAACGCCTACACTTCCTCAGCAAACACAAAGTGTACCGCAACAGACTCAGCAGAAGCCGCCTACTAATCAGAAATAATGGATAAGGCTTTTCAAAAAAACATGGGAAAATGTTAATTCTTAATAAGAAATTCTTTTATTAAGATTAAACATGATCTTTTCTCAGGTAATCCAAGGTCAGGTTCATTTATTTTTAAGTTGGTATTAATTTTAAACAGCCAAATAAATAACAATAATTGAATTGAAACCTCCTGCTAAAACGTATAAACAATTATGAAATTAAAGTTCTTAATTCTCCTTCTTTGTACCATCACAATAACTGGGTTTAGTCAACAAGTAGATAAATTTATTACTCCGAGTTCTTGGATTGGAAAAATAAAAATGGGCGATGCAAACCCAGAACTAGTATTCAATATTTTCAAGGATAGTTTAGGACAACTCGCTGGAAATTTAGGTATACCTAGTAAGGGAATTCAAGGCATACCTTTAAGTAAGGTTCATATTAACAAAGATTCAATCGTTTTAGAGATTTCTGCTGCTCAAGCCAGTTACAAAGGGGTTTTTGAAAATAATAGAAAGACTATTAATGGTATATGGACAGAACCTCAATACACATCTCCGCTAATTCTTGAACCTTTAACTAAAGAAATTGACTATGATAATTTTAAAAAGAAAATACATCTTCTTTAAATTTAGAATTTTCCAGTGAACATTTTAATTTTTATTCAAAGGAAGAAGATAAAAAAGTTCTGGAAAAATTATCAAAAACTCTCGAAAGCAATTATTCGCATATATGCGAGGATATGCAGACTAGTCTTAATTCAAAAATTGATGTTTTTATTTATCCAGACCTAAAGACATTCCATAGTGCAATAAGCTATCCCGATGCACCTGATTGGGTTGTAGGAGCGGCAAGTAAAAATGAGTTGAAAATGGTAAGCCCTTTAAACCCAGGTAGTGTACACACTTATGAATCGCTTATGAAAGCAATAGTTCACGAACTTACACATACCGTTGTACTGAATTTCAGAAAACAAGGACTTGTAGGTTTACCAAATTGGTTAAATGAAGGTTATGCCTATTATGAAGCCAAACAACTTACCAAAGCTCAACGTGAGATAGTCCACAATCAACTACTTAAGAATAAAATTCCTTCTTGGAACGAATTAGAAAAGGCTAATACTGTCCAATTTGGAGATATTAACGGATACCCTATTTCGGCAACAATTATCGAATTTCTTGTAGAATCTTATGGACTTGACAAATTGAAACAATTTATTATTGAACCAGAAGGCGTTGAAAAAATATATAATATGTCTAAAGAAGACTTGGAGAATTTATGGTTGAAATACTTGAAACAAGATTAGCCTCCAGTAAAAACTAATGCCAACATTGTATATAGCAAATAGGGCCTTCACTGATTTATGGAAGGTCAGTGCTATTTACAAACACCACCAATTCGTTGATTTGACTTTTAAAATGAATAAATTAAAAACAAAATCACCGTTTTGGCTCAGAGCAAACTCGAAGGCTTATCGCTTTCTACTGCCCTACTTGCCATGTACTAAACGTTCATAAGAAGAAATTTTGATACCGGGTTATATATGATAATCCGGTCAATTATTTAATCTGCAATAAGCTCAACAATTTTATCCTGCAGTTCCCGGTAAAAATTTGCTCCATGCCTATTAAATTCAAATAGCATACTAACTATCAATTCATCGCCGCTTTTGGTTTTAACATATCCGGATAATGAAGACACTCCGTTTAAAGTTCCGGTTTTACCGTGAAAATTATTTTCTGCCGCAGTTTTCCGCATACGATGTTCCAGGGTTCCGTCTACGCCAGCAATACTCAGAGAGTTATAAAAATCTTCGAACAGGTTTAAATTAAAATACATTTTCTGAAGTAAACCGACTATGGCACCAACCGTAATTTGGTCAAATCTTGAAATGCCTGAACCATCAACGACCGATGTTCCCTTCGAATAAATTCCGTTATCTTGAATGAATCGCAATATTGTTTGAGTGGAATAAAAGGAATTTCCCTGCTTCCCGGTGGCAACAGCCCCTATAGTTTTGAATAAACATTCGGCTAAATAATTATCGCTATGTTTATTGATTTCCTTAATCAAATTCTTTAATAATATGTACGATTCGGTTATTTCTTTAACTTTTGCCGGTGCAGTACCTTTAATAGAACTTTTTTTTACTTTAATTCCGTTTACAATCAGTTTATTCCGTAGGATGTTAGCAATATACACAGGGGGGTTTGAAATGTTTTTATAATATCGAATCTTTCTGCGCCTTATTCTTCCGTGTCTTCTGTACCGTACCGTCCTTTCTGCTAAAGCTCTGTTTCTATTTAAAACCAATGCCGAAACTGCCGGTAAATGAACATTAGCTCTTTCGTCAGTTATCCAATCGTCGCGGGTGTATCTTTCATCAAAGTAAGTATCGTCACCGATTATATGACCTGTAACTTCCCTTATACCAATTCTTTTAAGGGAATCGACAAATGACAATAAATCCTTTTCCGTAAAAAGTGAATTCCCGTACCCTTTTATATATAGGTTGCCGTTGATAATTCCATCGGTTAAATCGGAATCATCGGTTAATAATTTTGTCGCTAAATGAAAATTGCCTCCCATTATTGAAAGTGCCGTGGCGGTTGTGAACAGTTTCGTATTAGATGCGGGAATCATTGAGTTTTCATGATTTGAACTGTAGAGAGTATCTTCGTTCAGAGGATTATAGATCAATATTGCTATTTTGGTAGAAGAAGGAGCTTGATTCAGGATCTTGTCAATACTCTTTTTAATTACATCCTTGGAGGTGCCGAAAGTTTGCGATATACAGATAAATAAAATTAATAACGTTTTCTTAATCATAAGCTCATATAAATCATTGTATTTTAGCATCAGAGTTATTTTGGAAAATAAGATAAAGATTTTATATTAAAAGCGTTTAATAAATTTTTATTGCTATTGCCTACTAATAAAAGTGGTGTCTTTATGATGATAGCACATAAAAAAAATTTATTTCTAAAATAAGATTCAATTTTTATAAAATTTTTGTTTAGTGAATATTTACAAGATAATAAAAAATTTGAACCAAATATATGATTTTAACTTTCAAATAAAAGGCTTTCGATTAACACCTCTTTAAATGGTAAATATCAAACTCAAATATAACAAACAATCACAGGAATAGAATGGCAAAAAAGAAACAAGTCTACAAAGCATATGAAAATTTAGATTTTTTAAATTCTTCTGATGCCAGAATTTTGAGAATCCTTTCTGAATTTCTCCAACCTCAAACCAAGTTCAGGAAACATAAAATTATCGACACTATTGTATTTTTTGGCTCAGCCCGGCTCAAATCTAAAAGAGAAGCGATGGCAGAATACAACAAATTCAAAACCATCAATCCTTCTACTACAAGATTGGCTGAAAGTTTGAGGAAAGCACAGCACATGGTAAATATGTCCAAATATTATGAAGACGCAGTATCACTATCGCGAAGATTAACGGAATGGTCAATGGGACTTGCAACCTTTGCAAATCGGTTTATTGTTTGCACCGGTGGCGGACCGGGAATTATGGAGGCGGCAAATAAAGGAGCGAAATTGGCAGGCGGATATTCGGTCGGCTTAAATATTAGTATCCCTTTTGAGCAATTCGTCAATAAGTATGTATCTCCGGAATTAAGATTTGAATTTCATTACTTCTTCATGAGAAAATTTTGGTTCGCGTATCTTGCCAAATGTTTGGTGGTTTTCCCGGGGGGATTCGGTACAATGGATGAATTTTTTGAAATTATGACTTTACTCCAGACGGGCAAGATTAAGAAGAAAATGCAGGTAATTGTCTATGATGAAAAATACTGGAAAAATGTTATTAACTTTGATGGATTAGTTACTAATGAACTTATTAATAGCAATGATTTAAAATTGTTTTCATTTTGCAATTCGGTAGACGAAGCTTTCGAAGCGATTACCAAGTATTTTAAAAAACATTATTTAACCAAAAATGAAATTGGGCAAGTTGAACCAAAAGTTGATTTAAGGTAACTTTTAAATTACTAGTAATGCGAACCGATACCAAAAGATATTTTTAAAACCAATTAGGTAGGAATTAAAAAAGCCCCTTAAACAAAGGGGCTTAATTTTTAATCGTTATTTTCGGAACGGTGAGCTCTGCGAGCAGCTTTCATCTTTTCCATACGTTTCTTAATGGAAGGCTTTACGAAGAACGTTCTCTTTTTATATTCTTTAAGTATACCGGATCTTTCATATTTCTTTTTAAATCTTCTTAAAGCTTTATCGATGGATTCATTTTCACCGACTGTGATTCCAACCAAATTATTCACCTCGCTTTTAGGTCGTTTTATTAAATTAATGATTCAATTAATTTCTTATGTCCTAATTTCTGAAATTCTACGGCTATAGATTTTTGCCCGTTAGCAAGTACTTCTTTGGAAACTACTTTACCAAAATCATCCCAGTTTTGATGATAAATGGATTCACCTACTTCAAAGGATTTTTTCGGTGAATAAACGGTACAATCTTCGTTTTCAATACCTTCTAAAGACGGCTTATTTTCTTTCACATCTTGTGTTAGATCAATAATCATGGTCTGCTTACACTTTTTACATTTAGCCCATCTTTTATTCTCATCCTCGCTGTTGCTGACTTCCCCCGCTAATTCCATCTTCCTTATCGAGTTACATACGGAACAATAAGCCTCGATATTTTTTACTCTTGCCATTTTAGGTTAACCTTTTATTACATTATCACAAACATGAAATTTATTAAACAATTATAGAATAATCAAGTTATTTATTCTAGTTTGACTCCTCATTTTCAGGAGGAGTAATTACAAGAACCGGGCATTTTGCATAACGAATTACTTTTTCGGCTACACTTCCAAGTAGAGTATGAAGTATGCCTGTTCTACCGTGTGTTGCTATTACAATAACATCAATTTCGTTCTTTTGAGAATAATTAACAATTTCCTGGTAATCAAGTCCTTTTCTAAGTACGGATTCAATTTTTACATTATTTCCCTTTTTTATCTTTTCCAATACTTTTTGTAAAGATTCTTTTGCATCATCTTCTATCGATTTAATAATTTTCTCCTCTGATAAATCCAGTGAGTGAATTGTTAATATAGGAGGTGTTTTTTCAATAATGTGCAGCAAATGAATCTTTGCGTTATATTGTGCAGCAAGATCAATTGCGTATTGCGCTGCCGATAAAGAAAGCTTGCTAAAATCAGTGGGTAGCATAATGTTTTTAATGTTGAACATAATACCTCTCCTATTTAAGGTTGGAAATCATATTAACAATTTGTGAAGAATTTGAGTTGGTTGCAACTGCACAAATATAATAACTGATTCTAATAATAATTATTAAAAATTATTTATTTGTGTTGTATAGCAATTTCAATTTCCCGGGTAGTCTAATAAATCATCCGAAAACGCAAATATTTTCTTGCCGGGTATAAAGGATTCATTTGCTTGAAAAATGTAAAGAGGTTTGTCGTTATTTCAGGAATACGGTTCATGAGTAAAAGGAACAATCTTTCTCTTCCGAGATTATCGCCCAATTAATTTTCAACCATTGAATCAATTTTCGTCTTATGCCGAGTTTTAATTTTCAGGTGCATTTATTCGTTTTACGTTATTCCGAACAATATTTTTGATGAGGAACCGAACTTCATAATCAAATTTTAAGAAGAATTTTTCTTTTACTGCGTATCGCAGTTCAGCTTATAATCCTTTATTGCCTAGTTCGTCGTCAACCAAATCAGTAATCAATTCCTAATATCGATCGCTGTTCATCACTATTCCAGTTTATTGTCCTTCTCTATATATCCATGTTCGTTAGCATATTCGTAGAGTTTAGTGAAAAGTAATTTCCTTGCCCTGTGAAGCCTTGAGCGAACCGTACCTACCGGGCAGTCAATAAAATCAGCTATTTCCTCATAACTGAATCCCTCGATATCACACAACATAATGACTGTTCTGAAGTCCTCGGGTAAAGAAGAAATTGCTTCGGTTAATTCATCGTTTAAAAGATTCTCATAAATATCCTTCTCAAGGTGAGAACTGTCGGTATTAGAAGCTTTTACATTTTCATAATAATTCTCAACATCCTCATAATCCAGTTTGACGGGTTCTCTTTTTTGTTTCCTGTATAAGTTGATGTAAGTATTTTTTAATATCATGAAAAGCCAGGCCTTACAGTTTGTTCCCTGCTCAAATTTATCAAAAAACCGAAATGCCCTCAGGTAAGTTTCCTGCACAAGATCATTTGCTTCATCGTGGTCTCTTATCATTCCCATAGCATAGTTATATAGGGCATCCATATGCGGAATAGCTTCCCTTTCAAAACGGGCATATAAATCGCGTTGGTCCGGTAATATTGTTAAAAAAATGAAAAACATGAATCTTATGCAGCCCCTTTAAAGATTTTTTTAATCAAAGATATGTTGTAAATGAATAATACCAAAATAAATCAATTTGTCAAACAATATTATAAAATAATACCGTTAATTATTTCGCCTGTATTATATATAACATTATATAAAAAACCGTTTATAACAACGTACCGGACTTGCTCATCTTTAACTATTATATAATTTGGGCTCTCCTCTAAACTGATTTTGTTTTGCCTTTGAGGTTCGCTATTCAAAACAATGTTGATGGGAAGGTTAGTGTATTTTTGATCGAATTTATCCGATTTAATTAAAACATTAGTATATCCGTTTTTGTATAAATCACAAATATCCAGCTTTTTAATTTCGGAAATTGAACTAAAAACTTTTTCGTAAGTTTTGCCGGGCTTTATTTCCATGCCGGTGAAGTCATAATCTTCATAACCGAAATAAACGGAAAGATCACCCTTCTCCTCTAATATTGATTTGTAATAAAAATCGTTTGATTTATCGATATTAATTTCATTCCTAGCGATTCCAAGATCTATAAGATATTCGGAACCGTTACTTTTAAATTTTAAATTTCTCAGTATCAAATCAAAAAGATCCTCCTCGTTCAAAGGTATATTCTCATACGTATCAAGTTTCTCATTTTCATAACTTTTTTCGGCAATGCTTTTAAATGAAGCTAATAGAGCAATAAAATTCATTTTTCTAATAAATTGTTTTTCGGTATCGTCTTTCCATCCTCCCGATTCAATTAAGATTGTACTGGTGCCGGATTTTTGAAAATTATCTCCGAATGCTCTTGGCTCAAAATCATCTTTATATTTAGCTATATGACCGGGAATAAAGCCGGACATTGTATTGAATATTTCCCCTATGAGTTTCATTGCGTTCCTTCTTACAGAGTTAATCTCTTTTGAGTTATTAACCGGTGGTGCAAGAAAGGAAAGTGTAGCAGATTTAAATGTGTGCCCTGCGGAATAGCGAGTCTTTTGGTCATGCAGGTTAAATCCAAAATCGGCTTTAAGATTGTCAAAAACTTCTTTTAAAATTTTTCCTTCCGGTGTTTGGAACCGTGAGGCATCCCTGTTTATATCAATATCGTAAATGTTCCGTCTTTGGAATAATTCGGCTCCGTCCGGATTAACCATTGGAATTAAATAAATTGTCGTTTTTTCCAACAGTGTTTGCCGGAACTCATTAAAGTTATCATTTGCAGACAAAAAATTAAGTATGTCAAAAAGAGCCATTGTTGCGGTTGATTCATCCCCATGCATCTGAGACCAGAGAAAGATTTTTGTTTTTCCTGTACCGAAAGAAATTAAGAAAATCGACCTGTTCTCTGCGGATTCCCCAATTTTATTAACTGTAAAAATATCATTATTTTTTAAACGTTGTATTAACGATGATATATCGGAATGTTTAAATCTTCTCTTAGTAAGGGAAGGCTCCTTGTAACTTTGATAATTATAATATAGCATGTTTGCTAAATCAATATCTTGTGCCATCGTTAAACCACTTAAAAGAATTAATGGAAGGACTAAATACTTAATCATAATATACCCCATTATGCCAGTATTTAATTTATTTTCAACATCTTATTTAAAATAAGGAATAATTCTCATGGTTTCCAATACTCTTTTATTAGGTTCGGCTATTCCAAAATTTGAATTGATTGGAATCGACGATAAAGTTTACCGTGTTGATGATTATAATATAAAGAAGATTTTAATTATTATTTTTAGTTGTAATCATTGTCCTTACGTTCAGGCCTACGAAGATAGAATAAAATCCATTCAATCCGACTACGGAGCAAGAGGTGTTCAGGTTATAGCCATTAACAGTAATGATGCAACTAAATATGAAGATGATTCATTTGAAGGTATGAAAAAAAGAGCTGCAGAAAAAAGTTTTAATTTCCCGTATTTAAGGGATGAAGAGCAGAGTACTGCCCGTGCGTTCGCAGCTTCCCACACTCCCGAAATTTTCGTGTTTGATGAAAGTAGGAAATTGGTTTACCACGGAAAAATAGATGATAATTGGCAGGATGAATCACGAGTCGGAAGCAGGTATCTTAGAGATGCGTTAGATGAATTATTGCAAAATAAGCAAATCTCCGTTCCGGAAACTTTTTCCATAGGCTGTACAATAAAGTGGAAAATGACTTAATCGTTATTTTTCAGTTGTGTCGGTACTTCTGTAATCGAGAATTATATCACAATGGCTTCAAAGTCATTTTATTGAAAAAAATTATATACCAGCCGTATAATTACCACAAATTACTATTAACCGCAGGAAATGACCATTTAAACCGGTATTCCCATTCTCTCTTCAAATTCATGGATAAGTTTTAACGGGTTTGGGGAAATTGCAAAACAATATAATGGGTAAAGATTTGAAAATACTTTTATCGCCTCCGTCAAAAAATCGGCGGTAAAAATAATTTTATTTTTTACGGAATAACTTTTTTCCAACAGAATATATTTCATTTCATCTATTATACCGAAGTTTTTCTTTGCATTGAACTTATCAAGAATAAATTCAGGCTCTTTGTGAAGTTCATACAAAGAAAATTTACCATTAATCTTAAACTTATCAAAAGTATCAATTATTTCTTTTTTAAACCGGCGCAAGTTTTGCGGAAAGTACAACTCGTCGCCCTTTGAATTGTTTATGAAAATCCCGTATTCGATTCCTGATTTATCAAGGTAAACATAAAACTCGCTATCCATTTTAAATCTACCGAAATGGATCAAAAAGTAATTGCGATAGGGAAGACCTTTGGTGAAGCGTATATCCCGATTAATTCTCATCAGCGTTTTGTTAAACTTAGGTTCTGTTCTTATAGCAGGATTTAAATGGTTGAAAAATTGCCCTATTGTCACCACGAAAGCTTTTGAAGGGATAACCAGATAGTTTTCATATTTCTCCCTGTTTCTGCCAAACCAGGCGGTATTATTATTATCCTCTATTTCTAATTCAGCCAGAAATTCGAATGTTTGTTTTTGAAAACCGTTAAAATCAGGGACCTTTTTACTCAATACATCGTTCCTATATTTATAGTGATATACAAACCTCCTAAATCCTTTTCATGACGACCCTGCATGATTTCAACACCCTGATTAAAAAGATGTATAAAATAATAACGAACATTAACTCCGACAAGGTTATTCTTATCGATTCCAAAATTTGCACCGAATCCTATATAACCGCCGGCTGTGTATTGAACCTGTGCTTTTGAGAAAGCTTTAAAGAATTCAATTTCGTATGGGTCACTAACTACTAGTGTAGGTCCTACACCGGCATTAAGGTATGGTCTCAAATTATCGTATAAAATATTTTCAAATAATCTATATTGAATACCGAAATTAATAGGTACAAGAAATGCTCTTAATTTTTTACCAAAAGTGTAAGTACGTCCCAAGTAATCAACATAAGTAAATTCCCTTGGGTCTTTTGCCTCGGAGATAGAAATGTCGGTAAAGGCTGTAATTATATTACTCAACTTATGGCGATAGAAGCCGCCCAGGCCAAATCCTCCTTCACTGAACATTATATCAATACCGAATGCGTTGTTCGGAAAAACCATGGGAGGTTTTTCCGGTGCTAATTCTCCTATACCCTGTGCATTTACATTTAAAAAAGGAATTAGTAATATTGCTATAAGTATTAAACTTTTCATAATCTTTATCTTTTTATTTCCTAAGATATTCAACTATAAGATAAATTCAATATAATAAATTAGCAAATATCAAATGATTACAGAAGTCGACAAGCCAAAATTTTGGGATGAAATTTATAAAAACGGGCAATCGGGATGGGATTTGAAAAGTCCGAATCCTATATTTTTAGAACTATTAGAAAATAAGGAAGCTCTTGAACCGGGCAGTATCCTAATACCGGGCTGCGGTAAAGGTTACGACGCAATTGCTGCGGCTAAGCATAAATTTACCGTAACTGCCATAGATTTTTCAGAATACGCTATTTCTTTCGCAAAAAATTTAGCAATTCAAGAACCTGTAAATGTGGAATTTTTAAAAAAAGATTTCTTTTCATTGGAAGATGAATTCTATGGTAAGTTCGATTTTGTTTATGACTATGCATCATATTGTGCAATTAATCCATTGAGGAGAGAAGAATACGCGAAGAAAATTAGTTTGATGTTGAAACCGGGCGGTAAGTTCTTAGCTCATCTTTTCCCGGTGGAAGATAGAAAAACAGGACCTCCATTTGGAATAGACATTGTCGAAACCTATAAATTATTTTCAAAATATTTGCTACTGGACTTTTCGTCGAAGAATATTAATTCTATAAAGCCGAGAAGGGGGAGAGAAGTATTGCAAATTTACAGGAAAACCCTCGTTCCTTAAGTAACTGTTTTGAAACCCGGACGGACTTGTCTGTTATATTCTAAAATTATTTTTGTCTATTGTTAAATAATTTTGAGGAGTAATTAATGCCGCTGAATTTAGAATTAAAAGTAAAATTAAAAGACTTTAAAAAAATTAAAAATTTGCTGACCGGTATTAATTCGGAATATATTAAAGAGTTAAACCAGAAGGATGTATATTATAAAATCCCTGGCAAATTGTTGAAACTGAGGATTGAGAATGGAGAAGAGAGCATAATTAAGTATGACAGAAATGAAAAAGGGGAAAATCGTTTTTCAGATTACGAGGTATTGTATTTTAAAAACCCCATCGGGCTAAATTTTTTCAAAGGAATTTTCGATGTGGAAGCCGTCGTTCAAAAGAGAAGACAATTATATATGTTTGATAATACCAGAATTCATTTGGACGTGGTAAAAAACCTGGGTAAGTTTTTGGAACTGGAAACTCTGGTAATCAACGGGAAGCAGGATGCCCAAAAAAGATTCGATTTCATCGTAAAACAATTACAACTTGATTTTACTAATCAGATTAGAAAATCATACCGTGATTTAATTAAGGAAGTACAAAAGAAAGAATGATACTCACCAAGAGCAGAATAAATGAAGTGGATTTGGATTTCCGGGTAAACGGGAAAATTGAGAGCGGAAAACTAGAAGAGCTTCTCCTGATTGTACCTACGAACAGAAAAATAAGGTACATGAAAGGGGAAATTATTTCCCATACACCCAGCAAATCATCGGGTAAGTTAAATCTGGAAACGCTTGGAACATTTTCAACAAATTTACTTTTTATCGATTACTCAAATAAAGAACACGTTTTATCGGAAGCCGCTTCATATGTTTTATTGAAACAATGTTTTAACAAAGTTCACTTGAAATATTTTTCAAATTACAAAAATGAGATTCCGTTCGGCACACTTGAGCGGATTAAAAATGTAATATCGGAATATAAAAAGCACGGCATCTCCCCTGAACTTCTGCGAAATGAAGCTGAAAATTTAACCGGTTCGGAAAAAATAAAGGCCGAGGATATAGCAGATATTTTTGAGGCATACCTGGAAAAATGCCGCAATCTTTATGTTAAGGAAATTGGAGACATTTATTTTGAAGTTAATGAACTGGAGCAGCAGGTATTTGATAAGCGATTCCAGGAATTGTATCCCAAAGTGAATTTGATTGTAATTAATGGTTTTGATGAATTCACTTCACCGGAAATTCGAATAATCAATTCGCTATCCATGATATCCGGCATAACACTTTTTATCTCTTTCGATTATTATTCGTATAATTATTTAATATTTTCACATCTTGATAAATGTTATAAACAACTTTTAAAACAGGGATTTAAAGTTATTAAAGATATCTCGGTTGTTCATTTAGGTAAATTCCGGGAAGATGCGAGAGAATATTTATTTAATAATAAAAAGAAGAAGTTCTATTCGAATTACAAGTCGGACATAATAAAAATCTCCGCCGCAACCCGGGAAAAAGAAATTGAGTCAATTGCAAAGGAAATTAAAAATTTAATTACTGATGAAAATGTAGAGCCTGACAATATTTGTGTTGTCTTTAATTTAATTCATAAATACTCGTCGATTTTACGCGATATTTTTACATTATATGGATTACCCTTTAATCTAACGGACAGATATTCACTGAGTAATTCACCGCCTGTAATTTCAATTATTAATTTCCTGGAAATATTAGAGAACGATTTTTATTACAAAAATATTTTCAGAGCTTTGAGCGGCGGAGATCTCCAAATTCCGGGCATCGACCTTTCCAATTTGCTCAAAGTTTCCATTAATTTAAAAGTAATTTCCGGACTGAATAATTGGTACAATTCTTTGCACGATGCTATTGCGCAGACAATTGATAATACAGATGACGATGAAAAGGCTTCGTTCAACCGGCTTACTTATCAAAAGGCCCTCAATGATATTAAAAAACTTGATGAATACCTTGCTCCATTCGGCGGAAAATTAACATTTCAAGAATTTTTAAATTATCTGAACAATCTAATTTTTTCGTTGGATTTACCTTCAAAATTAATTAATGACGGAGGAGATTCAATTGAAAAAAATATTAAGGCTCTCACTACTTTTCTAAATGAAGTAACCGAATTGATGAACTTATTTGAAATGGAATACGGTAAGAATGCAAAATTTCCATTGAAGTTTTTCTTAAACAATATTCGTACCGCCGTTGCATCCTCTAGGTACAACGTAAAAGAAAAACCGGGATTCGGTGTGCAGATTACCACGCTAAATGAAATAAGAGGATTAAGGTTTGATTACTTGTTTATTGCGGGAATTTGCGACGGTGATTTACCTACGAGATATGCACCGGAAATTTTTTATTCGGGTTCTTATTTTAAAAAAGAAGATGCTCATCAAACGGAAGAACGGTACCATTTTTATCAATCACTCTGCTCCTGGAATAAAAAATTATATCTAACTTTTCCTGCTCATGAAGAAAAGAAAGAACTAGTACCTTCTAATTTCCTCACCGAATTTTCAAATCTCTTTGCCTTGACCGAAAGAGAGTTAACTGATTATTCTGATACAATTTTTTCGAAAGCGGAGTTATTAACATATACCGGACTGAAAGGCGTAGACAGGGTTAAAGGAAAATGGAATCAAAATGAAACCGGGTTAAATTTAGAATCGATTCAAAAAGCCATTAATATTAATGAAAAGAGAATGACGGACCCGTTCGGTGAGTCTGAATATACAGGTCTCGTAAAATCCGATACATCCGGTGAAATAAAAAAATATCTGGAATCCCTGAAGGGAAAAGATTATTCTATTACTCAACTTGAGACCTATGCCAAATGTCCTTACAAATATTTTGCAGAAAGAATTCTGATGCTGAAGCCGATGGAAGAACCTACCGAGGAGATTGAAGCTCTGGAAATGGGAACTTTACTGCACGCAATACTTTTTGAATTTTATAAAAAGTTGAAGAGGAAAAATATAACACTTCAAAATTGTAACGCTGATGATTTTATTACTGCCGGTGAGATAATATTCTCAATAGCAGCGGAAAAAATTGAATCAGCTAATTTTAATTCACCGCTTACTTTTTACGAAAAAGAAAAAATATTAGGTATAAATGGTGATAGACGAAATTCAATTTTATATAAATTTATCGAAGAAGAAAGAATATATGATGATGGATTTATTCCTGAGTATTTTGAATTTGGGTTCGGCTTTATTAATGATGAAAATAACGAGAAACATTCATCTATAAATTTAAAAGCCGGTGATGTAAACATAAGAGGTAAAATTGACCGCATTGATGTGAATAAAAAAGATTCGACATATAAAGTAATTGATTATAAATTAGGCGGGAAAAAACCTGTAAAGGGAGATCTTCTCGAAGGTTTGTCACTGCAGCTTCCCATTTATATGTATGCTGCAAAAGAGTTGATAAAAGTTCAGTTAGAAAAAGATTTTGATCCTGCGGGTGCCGAAATTTATTCGCTTAAATTTAACAACAAGGAATTTGGAAGAAACTTGATTAAAACCATTGATTTGCGAAAGAAGTTTTCTCCGGAAGAATTACGCGATAAATTGATTGGAGATAATGAAAAGATGATTCAAATATCATTGGATGCCGTTAAAAATTACGTAAACTCAATTGTAAAGGGTAAATTTAATCTGTCAACTTTAAACGACCGGGAAAACAGAGTTTGCCGATACTGTAGTTTTAAACCGGTTTGCAGAATACAGGATGCGAACTGAATAATTCATTTACGAGCTGAAATTTTATTTACACTAAATGTATAATATCTGTACTGATATCTTCATTCAGTTGTTAATAATTATTTGGAATTATGACCAATAGGGTTTTAACTATGATTTTGTTTAAGAGCATAAACTCTCTGGGCACAAGTTTTACTCAGTTGATTCTAATATTTTTGCTTTGTAACATTTTATGTAAGAATTTATTTGCATCATAGGACCAACATGAAAATATTCATTCTTTTGATAATTTTCTACGCGCTTAACATTTATATCTTAGCTCAGAATAAAAATTCTTCCATTGTTGAGCATGAAAAGAGAGCATTTGAATCGGATCAAAAAATATCCGGCGTCCAATATCCCGGCGATCAAAATATCGATATTACTTATTATAAACTAAATTTAAAATTAGATTACCCGCCGAAAAAATATTTATACGGAGCCGTGACTGTAAGTGCAAAAATCAATTCTTCTTCACTCAATTCTTTTTCCCTCGATCTTCAGGACGAATTAAATGTAGATTCAGTGAAACAGGGTAAGCAAAAGCTGACATTTAATCATAACAATGCAAAGCTGAAAGTAACATTGAATACGGCTTATGTAAAAGGACAAGAATTTACTATTACCGTCTATTATCAAGGTACTCCGGGCAGCAGCGGTTTCGGCAGTTTCGAATTTTCGAATCATAACGGTAAGCCCGTGATCTGGAGCTTAAGTGAGCCTTACGGAGCTAGTGATTGGTTCCCTTGCAAAGATACTCCAGCCGACAAAGCAGATTCTTCGGATGTTTGGGTAACGTGCGATAGCAGTTTAACGGCGGTTTCAAACGGCTTATTGCAAAAAGTTGTTGATAACCACAACGGTACTTCCACGTATGAATGGAAAAACATCTATCCAATTGCCCAATACTTGATTTCAATTGCAGTTTCAAATTATAAAAAATATGTCACTTATTATCATTATGCACCGGCAGATTCTATGCCGATCGAAAATTACATTTACCCGGAATTGTTCAACACCGTTAAAAATTATCTTGATGAAACTGCTGAAATGATTACCATATTCTCACAAAAATACGGACAGTATCCATTCATTAAAGAAAAATACGGACAGGTAGAATTCGGTTGGAGCGGAGGTATGGAGCATCAAACTGCAACTTCTTTAGGTGCATTCGGTGAAGACATCCAATCTCACGAACTTGCACACCAATGGTTCGGGGATAAAGTTACATGTGCAGATT
This sequence comes from uncultured Ignavibacteriales bacterium, assembly GCA_963751355.1. GTDB lineage: Bacteria > Bacteroidota > Ignavibacteria > Ignavibacteriales > Ignavibacteriaceae > CAVVVS01. The sequence goes on from CAVVVS010000104.1 coordinate 24,461, forward strand.
GGAATGATATATGGCTTAATGAAGGTTTCGCCACATACAGCCAGGCTATTTATCATGAAGTTAAAAGTGGTAAAAGCGCATATGATTCATTTATTCAAAATATGATGAAAACAGCTGCAACTGCAAAAGGTCCGGTCTACGTTCAGGATATTTCATCAGTCAATAGTATTTTTAACTATGCGCGAAGTTATGCAAAAGGTGCGGTAGTTTTGCATATGTTAAGAGGTGTTGTGGGTGATTCGACATTTTTTAAAATACTAAAAACCTATCTTGATGATCCTAAATTAGCCTATAATTCGGCTACCACAAAGGATTTTGAAACTGTTGCTGAAAAAGTTTACGGTAAGAGCCTTGCATATTTCTTTAACGAATGGATCTACGGCGAAAATTATCCTTTTTATACTGTGGGCTGGAATTATTCTGCTGCCGGTAAGAATATGTATACTTTTAATGTAACAATTTCTCAAAGAATGAAGACTGATCCAAAATTTTTTACAATGCCAATCCAATTAAGAATTCATACATCGGTCGGTGATACAACTGTTACGGTGTTTAATGATCAACAGAATCAGCAATTTACAATTGAGATAAAAGGTGAGCCTATCTATTTTGATTTCGATCCAAATAACTTAATCTTGAAACAAGTATCCCCGATAGACTATGTCGATCCCACAAAACCCCAAACCTTTGCACTTAAACAAAATTTTCCGAATCCATTTAACCCTTCGACAAAGATTGAGTATAATATTCCCGTCACTTCTCAGGGATATTTGCACGTATCGTTAAAAATATATGATGTAATCGGGAACGAGATAGAAACATTAGTGGATAAGGGGCAGCGCCCAAATCATTATATAATAAAATTTAGCGGTAATAATCTGCCAAGCGGTGTCTACATATATGCTTTGAAAGCTGGCAATTATTTTTCTGCAAGAAAGATGGTGTTAATCAAATAATGCCGGATCCAAAAAAAATGTTTAAAGCTGATTGTGTTCACTATTAACAAAACTTCTTGACATCATAATTTTAATTTTTTAATTTTAAATACCACTGCTTAAAAGGCGGTGGTAATTTTTTTTAAATTCCTATTAAATAATTAAGAGTGTATTATTATGTCCGAAGCAAACTTTGTTTATTTAACTAAAGAAAGACTGGTAGAATTAGAAAAAGAACTTAAAGATATGAAGATGAACGGCAGAAAAGAAATTGCTGCGAAGATTGCCGAAGCCAGGGCGCATGGTGATTTATCAGAAAATGCCGAATATGATGCCGCAAAAGAGGAGCAAGGTTTGTTTGAACTTCGGATTAGTAAGCTGGAAGATGTCCTCTCTCGTGTCAGAATAATAGAACCTTCCCAATTTCCTGACGGTGAAGTACATATTTTATCAATGGTTGATATTAAAAACTTAAAAAATCTGAAAACATTTAAATACACCTTGGTATCTCCCGAAGAAGCCGATTTCCAGGCTGGAAAGATTTCTGTTACTTCACCGGTCGGTCAAGGATTAATGGGGAAAAAGGTAGGGGATAAAGTGCAAGTTAAAGCACCCGCCGGTTTGCTTGAATTTGAAATATTATCAATTAAATAAAAGATAATTTTTTTGACGGACGAGTCATACATAAAATTAGCCCTTGAGATTGCAAAAAAGGGAAACGGACAAGTAAGCCCTAACCCTCTTGTCGGCTGTATAATAGTAAAAAACGACAGAATAATAGGCGCCGGCTATCATGAAAAGTACGGTGAAAATCATGCGGAAATAAATGCATTAAAAAGCTGTAAAGAAGCGAGTGAAGGTTCTACTTTGTATGTTAACCTGGAACCCTGCAGTCATCACGGTAAAACACCTCCCTGTGTTGATAAAATTATCGAAAGTAAGCTAAAACGGGTCGTAATAGGTACCTTAGACATGAATCCTCTGGTAAGCGGAAAGGGTGTGAGAAAATTAAAATCTGCCGGGATTGATGTAAAAGTAGGTATCCTTGAAAAAGAATGTATGAATCTGAATAAATTTTTTTTCAAATATATAACTACGAAAATACCTTTTGTAAGCCTTAAAATAGCACAAACTCTGGACGGAAGAATTGCGGATAAACATGGAGATTCAAAGTGGATTACCTCAATAAATTCGAGGCACCACGTTCACAATATGAGGGCAAGTTATGACGCCGTTCTTGTAGGCTCCGGCACAGTTAAAAAAGATAATCCCGGATTGACGGTACGATTGACCGAAGGTCGGAATCCTAAAAGAGTAATAATTGATACCGATCTGAGTTTAAGCATAAATCTAAATTTGTTTTCACATAATTATGATAAAAATCTAATCATCATAACTTCTAAGAAAAGTTGTGAACGTAAAAGAAAAATAAAAAAACTTCAATCATTAGGTGTTTTGGTTATTTTTGTAAAAAAAGACCCCGATGGCAGAATAAACATGAATCAAATGTTAAAAGAATTAGGTAATTTAAATATTTCATCCCTTCTTGTGGAAGGCGGAAGCAAAATATTTACTTCATTTATAAAGAATAATTTATTTGATGATATTAAATTATTTATCAGCCCGAAAATTATCGGTAACGGATTGTTGACAGTAAATAATATCGGAATAAATAATATTAAAAAAGCACTTAAACTTAATGCTGAAAATGTGGAAAAAATAGGTGATGACGTTTTAATTGAATTGATAAAATGAAAAGTTTATCCTGTCTGTTTTAAAATTATCCTTTATTTACTGATTCCCTTTGTCTTCCCCTAAAAATAATAGAATATTTTATCTTAAATATTATTAGCAGTTTATTTCGTGAATCCATTCTAAAAGTCTCAAACACATCATTCTGAAATAAATGAAGAATCTCTAACTTATTAGAATATGAGAGGTCCTTCAGTCGCTTCGCTATTTCAAAAATGTTATTTATACTATTTTTAGAGAGGTCCACTTCATTAATGTGATCTGATTTTAAAATTTCCCGGGGTAGATTCGATTTATCCTTATTATTTTGTAAAGTTACTAGTATATTTAACTGTCAAATTTTGATAATTAAGAAAAAATGAGGGAAAAATGTTTACCGGATTAGTAGAAGAAAAGGGAACCATTGTCGATAAAATCCCGACCGGTGAGGGATTAAAACTTGTAATAAAAGCAAAAAAGGTGATGGATGATATTTTGACGGGCAGCAGTATCAGCGTTAACGGTGTATGCCTTACGGTTGTGGAAAGTGGTGATAATACATTTGCTGTGGATACAATAGAGGAAACTTTAAAAAAAACCAATCTGGGCAGCCTGGAGAATGGGGATTACTTAAACCTGGAACGAGCTCTTAAAGCAGATGCCCGGTTAGGTGGGCATTTTGTACTTGGACATGTTGATACTACCGGCACGGTTTCTGGAATTAATGAACTATCGAATAGCCATTTTTTGACAATAACCTTTCCCGGGGAATTTAAAAAATATTTAATTTATGTCGGCTCCGTTGCAATTGACGGCGTAAGTATGACAGTTGCAAAACTGGATAAAAATTCATTTTCAGTGGGAATTATTCCGCACACATGGGAGGAAACAATATTTTCATCGAAAAAAGTTGGCAGTACCGTTAACCTGGAATTTGATGTTCTAGGTAAATATGTTGAAAGAATAATGGAAGGTAAGGCGCAGAGTACTTCAATCCAGGATATAATGCGATAAAAAAATAATGATTACTTCCTGAAGATTTGGCAGTCTGATTCATAAATCCTAATTTAGTAGATAATAATACCAATACACGATATTTTTAGAGTGGACTCAATTATTAAATAAAATCTTTGCCTTTGTAATCTAAAACATGCAATATTCATAAAATTTTATTAAACTTATTCCTTTTATTTGGAATTTTAATATTTGATGAAACAAATTGAGCAAAAAGTCATCAAATTTATCGACGAAAAGAAACTTATTAATAGGAATGATAAGATTTTAGTTGCATTCAGCGGTGGTCCAGATTCCGTATTTTTGTTGAACTTTTTGGTAAAATTTCAGAAAAAGTATAAAATTAGTATTGGTGCTTTACATGTAAATCACAGGCTCAGAGGCACCGAAGCTATGCAGGATGAGCAATTTTGCCGCAGTACATGCAAGACGTTAAAAGTCAAATACTTTTCTGTAAAAAAAAACGTAAAATCTCATTCCCGGAAATATAAGTATTCCTTAGAGGAGTCTGGCAGAATCCTCCGTTACTATGAGTTGAACAGGTTTGCAGTAAAACACCACTACAATAAAATAGCAACGGCGCATAATTCAAGTGATAATACCGAAACCGTGCTTTTAAATTTAATTAAAGGTGCCGGGCTCAAAGGAATTTCCGGCATCCCGTATAAGCGCGGAAACATTATAAGACCGGTTTTATGTTTAACTAAAGAAGATATTATTAGTTATTTGAACTATTTAAAACTCGGTTACAGGACCGATTCAAGCAACCTTTCAAATGATTATGAAAGAAATTTTCTCCGGAACGAAATTTTAATTCCGGTAAAAAAAAGGATGAATCCTTCATTAGAGGATGCAATATTAAAATCATCGGAAATTTTTAGAAATGCCGATTATCTAATCGAACGTAAAGTAGAGGAAGTAATCGATAGTGCCATTGAATTTTCAGAAGACAAATTAGCAATAAATTTAAATGAAACATCCGTAATAGAACCGGAATTAATTCCTGAATTAATAAAAACATCTTTACAGCGGAACTTTTTGATTCAAGTTACGTTTAATGATATTTCAAAAATTAAATCGCTTTTTGAACAGGAAAGCGGAAAGAAAGTTTGCTTATCTTCTAACTTGACGGCAATAAGAGAAAGAGATACGATTTTAATTAGTGAAAACCGCAACGAAGAAGAATTTTTCCCTCTCGAAATAGAACATGGTGAAGAGGTAAAGGTAAACGGAAAAACATTTTCGATAAAACTTCAGGAAATATCGGTGCAATTTTCAGATAATAAAATGGTTGAGTATGTTTCTGCAGATGGATTGAACGATAAATTTATATTAAGACGCTGGATGAGCGGGGATAGATTTTATCCGATTGGATTAAAAGGGACAAAAAAAGTTTCAGATTTTTTAAATGAACAAAAGATTCCGGCTTCTCAAAAGAAAAAACAATTGGTTTTAACCAACAGAGGTAAAATTGTTTGGGTACTGGGATTGCGGCTGGATGACAGATTTAAAATTACTAACAAAACTAATAGGGTCTATAAATTATGTCTGATTCAAAAAACGATGTCACGGACCAAATTGTAATCGGTAAAGAAGTGTTTGTTCCGCTGATTACAGAAAACGAACTCCAGACAAAAATAAGGCAACTCGGTCAACAGATTTCAGAGGATTATGCTTTGAAGGTTCCGGTATTTATTGGTGTCCTCAATGGAGCTTTTCTATTCCTTGCCGATTTGATCAAAAATGTTGATATAGATTGTGAAATAGATTTTTTCAAGTTGTCGAGCTACGGGGATGAAAAAATATCTTCCGGAAATGTTACACTGCTGAAAGAACTAAATTGCGACGTAGAAGGTAGAGATATTATTATTGTAGAAGATATTGTAGATTCGGGGCTTTCAATGAAATTTATTGAAGAATTAATAGCTCCACACAACCCTGCAAGTATGAGTGTTGTTTCTCTTTTAGTTAAGCCCGATAGTCTTAGATATAATGTAAAAATTGATTATATTGGCTTTGATATTCCAAGCAAATTTGTGATTGGGTATGGTTTGGACTATGCTCAAAAATATAGAAACTTAAGATCGATATATGTATTAAGCGAATGACGGAGAATTAGATAAAATGAATTTTAATAACAATAGAAAATTATTTATGGCGGAGAATAATAACGGAAACGGATCGGGACAAAAACCCCCGCGCGGAAACGGGAATGGTCCGAACAAACCGGATGATAACTTTGACTGGTCAAAAATTATAAGATTAGTATTCGGCTGGGGTGCTGTAATTGTTGCTGCTGTTATAGTAATGCAGCTATTTAAAAGCGGTTCAACAAATTATGTGGATATCAGTTACAGCCAATACGAAAAAATCCTGAATAACGATTCTGAGAATATAGATAAAGCTACAATTATTAAATCAGATGTGAATGATTATTATTTTAAAGCAAAATTAAAATCAGCCCAAACTCTTAATATAAACGGCGAAGAAAAAAGTGTTAAGAACATTTCTGTGTATCTTCCCGAACCGATAATTAAAGAACAGGAATCCGTTTGGAAAGCTAAAAAAATAAATTACTCTTTCTCAAAAGAATCTAATGAATGGATAAACATTTTATTAGGTTCTCTGCCCTGGATAATAATAATAGGTGTTTGGATAATAATTATGAGAAGAATGCAGGGTGGTGGCGGCGGAACCAGGGGAATTTTTTCGTTTGGTAAAAGTAAAGCTAAGCTTATTACCCAATCAGGACAAAAGATTACCTTCCGCGATGTAGCCGGGGCCGATGAGGCTAAACTTGAACTGCATGAAGTGATTGAGTTTTTAAAGGAACCTACAAAATTTCAAAGGCTCGGCGGTAAGATACCGAGAGGTGTACTTTTATTAGGACCTCCAGGAACAGGTAAAACATTACTAGCAAGAGCAGTTGCGGGTGAAGCCGGCGTTCCGTTTTTTTCAATAAGCGGTGCCGATTTTGTAGAAATGTTTGTCGGTGTCGGAGCAAGCAGGGTGAGAGATCTTTTTGAGCAGGGTAAAAAGAATGCACCATGTATTATTTTTATCGATGAAATCGATGCCGTAGGAAGACATCGCGGTGCTGGATTAGGCGGTGGACACGATGAAAGGGAACAAACGTTAAATCAGCTTTTGGTTGAGATGGATGGTTTTGAGCAAAACAGCGGCGTAATTATTATTGCAGCAACTAACCGTCCCGATGTTTTAGACCCTGCTTTATTAAGACCCGGAAGATTTGATAGGCAGGTAGTTGTTGACAGACCCGATGTAAAGGGCAGAGAGGGAATATTGAAAGTTCATACCAGGAATATTCCCTTAAATCCGGATGTAAATCTTGAAGTGGTTGCAAAAGGAACTCCGGGATTAGCTGGTGCCGAATTAGCTAATCTTGTAAACGAGGCGGCATTACTTGCTGCTCGAAAGAATAAGAAAAAAGTTGAGATGATTGACTTCGAAGAAGCAAAAGATAAAGTAATGATGGGCATGGAACGGAAAAGCATGATAATTTCCGAAGAAGAGAAAAAGACAACGGCTTATCACGAAATAGGTCACGTGCTAGTTGCACGAATGCTTCCCGAAGCAGATCCTGTTCACAAAGTTACAATAATTCCAAGAGGCAGAGCACTAGGTGTAACAAGTTATCTTCCAATAGATGAAAAACATACTTATTCGAAAGAATACTTGGAAGCTATGATAACATATGCACTCGGAGGACGTGCGGCTGAGAAGATAATTTTCGACCATTATACAACCGGTGCCGGTAATGATATCGAGAAGGCTACAAATATCGCACGCAAAATGGTATGCGAATGGGGTATGAGTGAAAAATTAGGACCATTAAGCTACGGTGCAAAAGAAGAAGAAATCTTTCTCGGAAGAGAAATTCAGAGACATAGAGATTATAGTGAAAGAACTGCAATTGAAATAGATGATGAAGTACGGCAACTTGTGGGTGATGCCATGAATCGCGCCATGAAGATACTTAACGATAACATGGATATTTTACATAAACTTTCTAAAGAACTCCTGGAAAGAGAAATTTTAGATGGTGAGGAAATTGATAAGTTGATAAATGGTGAGGAATTACCGCCTCCGCCGAAAAACGGTGATCAAGAATTAAAAAATCCAGATCAAGTGCCGGAACACGTTAAAAAGTTGATGGAAAATAGAAAAAACCAAGAATCAGCTCCTAAAGATGACTCCAATTGATAATGGGACTATTAATTATAGAGATGAATTAGTTAGAAAATTAATTCATCTCTTTTCTCTTTCGATACCTATCGTTTATTATTTTATTACTAGATCCAGCGCCATCACCATTCTTGCAATACTTACTTCTTGTGCGGTTATTATAGATCTTTCAAGATATTTCCATCCTTCCGTGGGGAAAATATTTTATAAAATCTTCGGGTTCCTTTTAAGAGAACATGAGATAGATCATAAAAAGAAAAATTTAAATGGTGCAACTTATGTTTTTATATCTGCATTAATCTGTGTTTTGATTTTCCCCAAAATATTTGTAATAACCGGATTTAGTATATTAATAATTAGTGATTCCATTGCAGCTTTGATAGGACGGAAATGGGGTAAACATAAATTTTTATCTAAAAGTTTAGAGGGAACTTTAGCCTTTTTTGTAAGTGCAAGTATTGTTGTTCTTGTTACACCTAAAATAGAGGGTTTACTTTTGGAATATTTTATCGGCATTGTTGCTGCGGGCATTGGAGCAATTGTCGAAAATATATCTTTTGGTTATGCCGATGATAATTTAACAATTCCAATCTCTGTCGGCTTGTCGATGTGGATAATGTATTTGTTATTTTTACCCAATTTACAACTTGTTCTTCCCAATGTACCGAGGTGATGATGTATAAAAATTTTATAATTATTCTTAATGTTTTGCTGTTTGTATTTATTCTGAATTCGTGCGGGGATTTCCAGAAGCCTGCGGTTGGTCCTGAAGATCAAATAATCCTTGTTGCAGATTCGAGCGATTATGTTGTGTTAAAACCGGTTATCGATTCTACTTTTGAAAAAATAATTTATACTCCACAACCTGAAAAATTATTTAATATTAAAAGAGTTACTGTTGAACAATTCACTAATTACCAGGACAGAAAAAATATAATAATTGCTGCTCCTTTATTTTCCGAATCATCTACCTCAAAATATCTTCAATCGGTAATTGATACAACTGTTAAAAAAGAGGTTATGCACGACAGTGTTACGGAAATTGCAAAATATAGTTTATGGGCTAGAAATCAGCTTGTAATGGTTCTCACGGCGCCGAATCTCCAAAAGCTTAAGAATAGTATAGCCAAAAACGGGGATAATCTGCTGTACCAATTTCAGAAAATTTCGGATAAACGATTATATCAGAGCATATATAGTTCAAAGTACGAACGTAAAAAAGTTGAGGGCGAGTTTCTTAAAAATTATGGCTGGCTGATTTACGTGGAAGCAGATTATGTGGCCGCGATAAACGATAGTGTAAATCATTTTGTTTGGCTCCGTCGTGCCGCAAACACTGATATGGAGAGATGGCTTTTCGTCCACTGGATTAATAATGCTTCACCCGTATACTTGAACTCGGATTCAATCCGGGCAATACGTAATAGGATGACCAAAAAATATTACAGGACTTCCGACGACTCGTCATTTGTACAAATTGCGCAAGATTATTACACGACCCATGAAGTTAATTTTAACGGTAAATATGCAATTTTGACTCAAGGACTGTGGGAATTGAATACAAAGGGCATGGGAGGTCCGTTTATAAACTATACTTTCTATGATCAAAAAACTCACCGCATTTATATGCTGGATGGTTCTATTTATGCCCCGAGATACTACAAGAGGAAGTTAATTCAACAAATGGATGTTACACTTCAATCTTTTATGACAGCCGATAAGGTTAAAAAAGATCGTAAAAAAGAACTTCTTGACGCTTATGAAAAGAAATAAATTTCAATTACCTTGACAGAACCTCCGCCAATCCTTTAGGTAATTTATAACCGGGTAAAGCTTCTTTTATTTTTTTTACATACAATTTAGCTCTGTCAACTTTATCGAATTGCATTTCGTAAAATGCTCTTCTAGCCAGCATATTCCCGATGTTGTTTTCGATGAATAGTGTATAATGATTTTGCTTCGAAGGGAAACGGATCTTAAAATCCGGATCGGGTGCAGATACATATTGATTCCCCTTCACAACCTTAAATAGAAATAGATCAGGGACTAATGTATACCCGGCAGGCAGACTGAATTCTCCTTTTTGCATTTCGTTATCAAACAGTTCGGGGGCGATGTAAAAATTTTTATGCTCAATATTAGTTGAAACGAGATCAGTCATAATTCTTCTGTACAAACTCTCCAAAAGCTGAGAATTGTAAGCGCCCCCACTCTCAAACGGAGCGAGCGCCTTTAAAAATTCGCTCACGTCATCACCCATTCCGCTTAATAATTTTGGATGATCGACATTTAATTGATGATAATACCATGATCTTCGAAGCAGTTCTTTATCGACTACAGTGACATCGGGACGAAGATGTTCAACATATTGGAAGTAGTATGAAGCGGAAACAAAATAATCCCATTCGTAACTAAAAATTACTGAATTCTTGTCGACACTTTTAAGAATTCCGGTAGTATAATCTTTGAAGGTGTAAGTATCGTTTTGATTAACATCCGGATAATTATTGTATACTTCAATTAATACGAAAATCCCTATTAAAAATGCGGGTACAGCGTATTTGTATCTCTCCATTTTTAGAATACTTAATAGATGAACTGTCCCGAATACCGCAAAAAAACCCAGCATCACATCTGCAAGCAGAAAGTAAGAATCAATATCATGAATATCATAATTTATTGAATAAAGGACGGTAAATACAAAAGTAATTGTCGCGAAAATAAAAAATTTCTTCGCTCGAATAAATGCTGCAAATAATCCGATAAAGCAGATGAACAGACTAATACTAAATTGTGCAGGTAAGGTATCTACAAAATGAGTTAACTGTGTTTTAGCGGCAGCGGTAGAAGAGAACAACCATACCTGGTATTGCTTGCCGGATATATGTCGTAATATTCTGCTGAGGTTAGTCGGATTACCCCAATCCAGTGCTGGATTTTGTGATGCTCTGATGGGAAGATAAGAGTAAATTAATACCAACACCGGAAAGAAAATTAAAAGCATCAATCCGATTCTTTTAAACGAAACTGTATTAAAACGGTATTTTTCAAAATATAAATATGCGGCACCGGGCAGAATGAAAAGGGTTGTCATATGATTTGAGAAACCCAGCGCCAATAAAATTGCGAAAGTAAACCACGGATTTTTTAAGAAGGCTTTTTCTGCCGAATCTTTATATAAATAAGCTTTCGCCAATGATAAAATAATTAGGTTTATTAAAAATAGTTGAAGTGAGTAAACCTCAACAGATGTGGATTGAAACCAATAGGTTTGACTAAATGCTAAAATTAGTCCCCCGGTTATTGCCGCTAAATATTTTTTTACTTCCGGAATTGAGGATACCATGGATTTACTTTTATCCTCTTTAGCCTGCTGCTTTTTCTTCTTGTTCGCCGGTTTTTCGTTTTTAATTTCTTTAGATGGTAGAAAGTTAATTAAGTTATCGAGAATTAATTTTGATGTGTAAATAAAAATTCCTGCACCTAAGCTGCACCAAATTGCAGTTAATAAATTAAGCTGATAAATTTTAGTAAACGGAAGTGGAATTAGAGAAAAAAAGTAACCAATCATGGTGAAAAGCGGGTAGCCGGTAGGATGAGCTATCCCGAGTGTTGCCTGCACTGTTGCAAGTTCTCCTGAATCAATTTCTACTACCGATGGTGCGAGCGTTGTCAAATAAACAATGAAAATTAATAAACCTGAAAGAATTGCAAAATATTTCTGAAAGAATTTCAATTTAATTTACCCGAGATATTTTTGGAAAAGGGAATTATTTAAACTTGTTACTTCGGAAAGCTTTACGTTAAAATTGTGAATGGAGCTAAAACCCATTTGGTTTGCCAGTATATAGGTTTTAGTTGTATCATTCCATAGCAGCGATTGTGTAATATTAAATATATTTTGATTAGTTATTTCCAATTTCTTAAGAAAAGTATAATTACTGAGCATAACAATTATGTCCGGATAGTCATCTTTTAAAATCGAAATCGTCTTTATAATTCCTTTCCCTTTGACAGCATTATAGATTTTCGGATTACAAAGTATTAAATATTGAATGATAAATTCAATATCGGTAATCCCTCCTCTCCCTTTTTTTATGTTAAACCGATCCGAAGACGGCAAAATAGATACGGGATACATCTTTTTTCGCATTTCAAAAATATCTTTTTTTACAACTGAATGATCAAGTATTTTAATTTTATTAATTATCTGTCGAACTAGTTTCGAAAATAACTTCTTATTACCTGCTATGAAATTCAGTTTAAAGAATGCTTGAAATTCCCACGTTCTTGCTCTTCCATTAACATATTGTATATATTTCTCTAATTCCCATACTAGTAAACTGCTTTTGCCCTCCGGTCTTAATCTGCAATCGACATCAAACGGTTTAAGAGTTTCCTTAAGCTTCATTAAAACTGATTGAAAGAACTTTTGTGTATCAGGGAACAATTCTAGATTATCGACAATAAATATTAAGTCGATGTCGGATGAAAATGTCATTTCATGCGAGCCGAGACTTCCCATCGAAGCAATAAAAAAATGTGAGCCTTTCTCATTCAACTCATTAAATGAATTAATAATATGATCAGTGGTCTCTTCAAAATATTGGCTTATTATTTTTGAAACTTGAATTGCATCGAGTAATTTTACAGTTAACTGCACTGCAAGAACAAACGCAATCTTTTTCGGAGAAAATCTGTATAATTTATGAAGAACAATTTTTTCAAAAATTTTTCTGGTTAATAAATGTTCTCTTAATTCTCTGTCCTCTGCAAATAAATCTATAGCCTTCTGGGAAAATTCGCATATTGTCAAGAATGATTTAAAGAATTTCTTATCCCTGAATTCCTTATACCAAATTGAGGGAAAATTAGCGGTCCTTATTACTCTTACGAAATTCTGCAGCACCTGGTCGGGCTGAATTGATGTTCGAAGATATTCAAAAAGCCGCGGCTCAATTATTTTAAAATTATCTATCGACTCTTTATCGAATTGCTTTTGTCCTAATAATCCTTTTCCTTCCCTGAGGTAGTCCAGATCTTTTTCGGCTTTCAACTTGTTTTTAAAATTTATTTCGTCGTAATTAAATACTTTTTTGAGTGCCGCCGAATTTTTCCCCATTATGGAATTGTAAATCTTGCCTACTGCTTTTCTATTAAAAGCT
>CAVVVS010000105.1:0-165315 GCA_963751355.1 uncultured Ignavibacteriales bacterium
ATATTTTTCTGAAATCTTCACCGGTTTGATTTATAAAATTCTGTGCAGCCTGCTGTTTATCTATATAATTCAGTTTTTTTAAATACACCTCTGTCTGAAGTTTTTTCCTGATGTTACTTACATTATCATTATTTACATCATTATTTAGAAAAACGTTAATGTTTAAATTGTCTTTAATTTTACTTTGCAGTTTGTTGGAAACCCTAATTAATACCATAGAGGAAGCGATTAATGTAACGGAAATACTCATTGAAATTAAGGAAAGGAAAAAAGAGGATTTTGCCCTGCCGATTAACTTAAATGATTCCTTTATCCAGAAAAAAAACATGCTTCGAAATAATATATGTGTGAATTTATTTTTATATTACAATATTAACTTAAATATGACGAAATTAAAAGTTAGATTCGTCTATCCATCTTGTAATTATCCATTTTTTGGTAATTGGATTTTTACGTAATGACATGTTCACCCTGCCGTCCAATCTGATTACATCCGTGGGATTAAAAGTAATTGTTAAATTAAATCCTCTCACCACGTTTGCAGTCAAAGAATCTTCCGTTGACAAAACAATATTGTTCCAAATTAGGTCGAGTGTTTGAACATTCTGGAATAGTCCATAAGTAGTCTTCATCTCTTCGTCTCTCCCCCAAGAAACATCGTATCCTTGATCATAATCATGATATGTAAAAACATAATCATCACTTACCAGTTTACCGTAAATAGTTGTATCCTTGAATGTATAAGCATACTTAAAGTTTTGGAAAACGCCTTCTACGGTTTTTAAATCTGACAGAGTTGAGGAAGAATTGTCCGTACTTTGGTCGAGAGCGGGCGAAAACGGATTTTTACACCCCATTAAAATCAGAATTATCGCAGTGAAAGCAAGCTCTATTTTCAGCCTGTTTTTAATAGAACCTTCCTTTCAATTCGCTCCAACTCGGCAAATTGCTGTTTTTTGAATCCTGCCAAAAATAAATGCTCCAGATCGATCTTGAGTCTCGAATCATGTCAAACTTTAAGTCGCCCTGGTAATTAGGCGATATGTTGGAATCATTATTAGGAATATTCAGAAAATATGAAGCCGTATAAATTAAACTATCGCCTTGCGGGCTCATTGAAACATTTGACAATTTTAGGGTAATTGGAAGATTTTCCACAACTCTCGAAATCATGTTATTAAAATATTGCTCTTCATTTTTTTTATTCCAGCCGCCGGCAAAAGCTGGGAATTGGGATAATGCGGCACTCGACGGAGAAAATATAAATTTTTTATTTGTAAAAGAAGAATCAGAAAAACATGATATATAGCCCTCAACATTTTTATCTTTTAATGAAGTGATCAAATTTTGAATTACAATATCGGGAGTAACCGCTTGTTGGATGTCTGCTCTCGGTTTGTTGGGAGGTTCGGCATTTCTGGAAGTAAATAAATCGCATCCGCCGAGTAGTAACGCGAATGATATAATAATTAAAAGCTTCATTTACGGGCAATAATAATAATTCTGGGTGAACTTTCTAAGTCAAAAGGATTTCCTTTAAAATCACCGAATTCTTTTATTATGGTATAACCTGTATCCAATATTATTTTTTCTAATTCGCTTTTGTTGTAAAGACGCACGGACTCTACGTATCGCTTTTCTTCTCCGTTTTTACCCACACTGATTTTTTTAATTACCCTATTCCCTTCAATGCTTCTGCGTTGAGTAACTGTTCCGATCGAAAATTTTTCTTCAGTAATCGGCACAAGATTATTCCTTACATAATTAGAATTGAAATAATCAAGAATAAAATATCCGTTTTCTTTTGTATGGGCATACGCCGTTTTTATTACTTCATAATTTTCTTTATCATCTTCAAAATAACCGAAGCTGGTAAACAAATTAGCAACCAGATCAAAATTTTTCGATATTGAAAACTTCCTGAGATCACAATTAAGGTAATTTACCTTTACATTAGCTTCAAAGCTCGATTGTTTTGCGACTTTAAGCAAATTTTCGCTTAGATCAACGGCAGTAACATCATAGCCTTCCTTAGCAAATAAAATCGAATGCCGCCCGGCACCGCAAGCCATATCTAATATTGCAGCATTTTTATCCAGTTTTAAATTAGCGAGAATTAATCTCACCAGTTCCCCGGCATCTTCATCATTTCTATGCCTGTAAACATCTAGATATATTTCAGTATTAAACCAATTTTTAAACCATTCTGTCATTACAATTCTATTCTTCCAATAACTGCCCTTCCGATAGTGGCATCATCCGCAAATTCAAGATCTCCGCCGATGGGTAATCCTCTGGCAATTCGCGAAACTTTTATGCCCAATGGTTTGATCAACTTTGCAATGTACAGCGCCGTAGTTTCACCTTCCGTATCTGGATTCAGGGCAAGTATAACTTCTTTTATCTCTTCCGAATGAAATCTTTTTAAGAGTTCTTTTATCTTCAAATCGTCAGGTCCAATGCCTGATAACGGTGAAAGCACACCTCCGATAACATGATAGAGCCCGGTAAACTCATTTGTTTTTTCTATAGCAATTACATCGCTAGCTTCTTCAACGATGCAAATTATGTGATGATCTCGTTTTGAGCTTTTGCACACATCACATAATTCCTCGACCGAAAGATTATAGCATCTTTCACAAAAACGGAGCTTTGTTTTCAAATCATGTATCGATTTTACCAGGTTGTTTACGGATTCAATATCACTTTTTAGAATATAGAGCGCCAAACGCTGAGCCGTTTTTCTTCCTATGCTCGGAAGTTTGCTTAATTCTTCAATTGCGACTTGTAAAGGTTCTGCTATCTGCAATTTTATAATCCAGGAATATTTAATCCTGGCGGAATCATTCCCTTGGTAACTTTGGACATTTCATCCTCCGCCATACGTTTTGCAGATTGCAGAGCCTTATTAACCGCTGCAACTACAAGATCTTCCAGTATTTCTTTTTCATCCGGATTAATCACCTGAGGATCTATCTCAACCGATATTATTTCCTGGTTTCCGTTGGAAGTGGCTTTAATTATACCACCACCGGCTTCTTCCGTAACTTGTTTATTTCCCAACTGACTCTGCACTTTTTGCATCTCCTCCTGCATCTTTTGCACCTGCTTAAGCATGCCCTGCATTCCACCTTTCATTCATTTCCTCCTATTTAAGTTGATTTTCTTATTTTATTTTTCGTGAAATATTTTAATTTTGCTGCAAATATAATATATTGAATTGACTTTATATAGCTAATTTTCATAATTTCTATTTTAAAATTTTTAAATGGGAAGTTTTTGGGAATAAAATTTAACAATAATCAAACTTTATATGAGGATCTTTCTAAAAAAGGTCCCCCATTAGATAATAAAGATTATCTTGTTTTGGAATATCCCGATCATTTTAACGTAAATGATTCAAAAAAGGTAAAAGTTAAAGATCTCGGTGAAAAATTTGCCTCTATAAATTCTTTCTTTTTCGATTATTTGAAAGAATATCACATACCTACGGCATTTGTAAAAAATCAAGATAAAAATACTCTCAAGTTTGTCAGGTACGAAAGATTTAAATTTTATGTAAAAATTTTAAACATTGTTGATAAAAGGACATCAAAAATTTTCGGTTTAACAGAAGGTGACTTTTTGAACCTTCCAATTTTTGAAATTCATTACGGTGAAAACAAAGATTCGCTTATATCCGAAAGTCACCTAATTGCTTTTGACTTATGCAGTATGGATGATTTTAAAATCATAAACCGAATCTGCTCAAAAGTTAATGCAGTTCTTAAATCTTTCTTTGAGAGGAGAAATTCGATCTTAGCCGAAGCGGTGTGCCATTTTGGTAAATACGAAGACAAAGTATTTCTTGTGGATGATTTTACTCCGAGAAGCTTAAAAATTATTTCATCAAATAAAGACGATAAATGGATTGTTCCATATAAACTTGAAACTTCTGCCGAAATACGGAAATATACTGACCGTTTATTAAATTTGATGAGTGCATAAAACATGCTAACAAAGTATGGATACTCTACATTAGGCATTATTGCCATTTTTACATTCTTTTTGATTTCTGCAGGGTTTTTCATTCATAATAATTTTTTTAAAACCCTTCTTATTGCAGTTCCTATTATCCTATTAATCTTCACGATTAGTTTTTTCAGAGATCCGGATAGAACTCCGCCATTAAAGGATAATGTCGTTGTTTCGCCAGCCGATGGGCGGGTACTTTTTGTTAAAGATGTAGATGATAATAAATTCATCAATGCAAAAGCAAAACAAGTTTCCATTTTTATGTCGCCATTAAATGTACATGTGAATAGAATACCGGTAAGCGGACGGGTTGATTACCTTAAATATATTAAAGGTGATTATATAGCAGCCTTCGAAGATAAGGCATCGGACAGAAATGAACGTGCGGAATTTGGGATTATGTCAAAATACGGTAAAGTATTTTTTACTCAAGTTGCAGGTTTTATTGCCAGAAGAATAATTTACGAAATTAAAACCGGCGATAGTGTCGAAATTGGTAAGCGGTTCGGTATGATAAAATTCGGCAGCAGGGTTGATGTGGTTGTACCGGATGAATGGAAGCCGGCTGTGCATAAAGATGACCGCGTAATAGCCGGTGAAACAATTCTTTTTGAATTTGTCGGGAGAGAATGACTCGTTTAAGACTAACACGTTCGGTAATACCAAACCTATTTACCTCAATGAATATGTTTTGCGGCTTCTATTCAATTATTAATACCAGCCAGGGAAAATATATTTATGCTGCGTGGTTAATAATTATTGCAGGAATTTTTGATGCACTTGACGGTGTTATGGCAAGGTTAACAAAATCCAGCAGCGAATTGGGAGTTGAATTGGATTCTCTTTCCGATGTAGTTAGTTTCGGCGCTGCCCCTGCCTTTCTAATTTTCGGAACATATTTATACCAGTTTAATACCATTGGAATAGTATTAAGCTCATTTTTGTTAATTGCCGGAGGTTTCAGATTAGCCCGTTTTAATATTCAACTAGTTGGTTTTGATAAATCATTTTTTAAGGGTTTGCCAATCCCGTCATCGGCAATTACCGTAGCGGGATTTGTTCTTGCATATTATATTCCCGGTACCGGGTTCGATAATCCATACTCTTATTATGTCATCCCGATGGTGCTATTATTATCTTACCTGATGGTCAGTACAATAAGGTATAATACTTTTCCCAAACTTACACCCAAAGCAATAAAAAAAGAACCGGTTCCGGTTATATTTCTTCTTCTCTTTGTAATTCTTTTAATTGTGACTTCGGGAAAGGCACTTTTCTACATCTTTGTTTTCATAATACTATTTGGTATTTTTAGACACTTTTATTATTTATTTATGAAAAAGTCTCCTAAACACTGACCCTTTTAACATTTTTTAAATTAGAAATTTAAAGGTAATGCTTTGTATAAAGTAAAAGTATTGGTTAAACGACGACCATCAATTTTAGACCCCCAGGGTAAAGCGGTTGAAAAAGGCGCACAAAATTTGGGATTAACTAATATTAGGGATACGAGGATTGGGAAATTTATTGAGTTTGTTGTCGATTCAAACGATAAAACTGCCGCAGAGAAAGAGGTAAAAGAATACTGCCAAAAGCTTCTGGCAAATCCTATAATGGAAGATTACGAATATTCCTTGGAAGAGATAGTATGAAACCGAAATTTGGCGTAGTTGTTTTTCCCGGTTCAAATTGTGATCATGATGCATACTATTCGCTTAAGAAAATTTTAAATGCCGAAGTTAATTTCCTATGGCATAAAGATACGGATTTAAATAATTCCGATGTAATAATATTACCGGGTGGTTTTTCTTACGGAGATTATTTACGTTCCGGGGCAATCGCGAGATTCTCTCCAATAATGAGTTCAGTGATTGATTTTGCGGAAAATGGCGGCTTTGTTATGGGAATCTGCAATGGATTTCAAATACTAGTAGAAGCGGAATTACTGCCGGGTGTTTTGTTGAAAAATAAATCACTACAATTTGTATGTAAAGATGTGTATCTTTCTATCGAGAATAAGGATACCGTGTTCACAAGAGGTATTGAACCAAAAAAAATATTGAAAGTCCCGGTTGCTCACGGTGAAGGGAACTATTTTGTCGATGACGATACATTAAAAGATATGATTAAAAATAATCAAATAGTATTTAAGTATGTTGACAATGCCGGTAACGAGATGAAAACTGCTAACCCGAACGGTTCTTTGATGAACATAGCCGGAATAGTAAATAAAAATGGGAATGTTTTAGGTATGATGCCCCACCCCGAACGAGCATGTAATCATGTACTTGGTAATACTGATGGTTCAATCATATTGAATGCCTTAATTGACAATATTTTAATTTAAAAGGTGAAAAGATGTTTGGAAATTTAGGGGTAGGCGAAATATTATTAATATTTCTTGTGATCTTAGTCCTATTTGGTGCTAAAAAAATTCCCGATCTTGCACAAGGACTTGGAAAAGGAATGAAGGAATTTAAAAAAGCCATAAAGGATGTGGAAGAAGATATAAAATCTGAAACTAACGAAAAGAAAACCGAAACTAAACAATAAATAAATTATTATTGAATTAACATTAAATAATTTATTTCTTACATTAAATTAATTTTACTGAAGGTGTTAAAATGTTCGAGAATATGGGAATGGGCGAATTATTAATAATACTGTTGGTCGTACTTGTACTTTTCGGCTCTAAAAAAATACCTGATCTCGCTCAAGGTTTAGGCAAGGGTATTAGGGAGTTCAAAAAAGCAGTTAAAGATGTTCAGGAGGATATTAAAATCCCTGACGAAGATAAAAAGATCAACATCGGTAAGTAATAACCTTATCGTATAAAAAATTCAATTTCATTTGCCGCTTTTTTCAACGGGAAAAGCGGCTTTCTATTTTTATTTCTATCCAGTATTTCAAGGGCAGTAATTTGTTGACTTATAAATCATATTCAGACAAAATCGGGAAAATTAAAAAGGGCGAATTATCTCTTACAGAGAATGTTAAATATTTTTTGAGTGAAATTGAAAATAAAAAGCACCTCAACGCGTTCAATTTTGTTTTCGATGAATATGCTTTAAGCAGAGCCGTTGAGATTGAATCCAAAATTAAGAATGGGAAATACGGTAAACTTGCCGGATTAGTTGTCGGCGTGAAAGATGTTCTCTCTTTAAAGGATTTTCCAACCACATGTTCCTCAAATATTCTAAAGAATTTTAGGTCGCTTTACAACGCTACGGCAATACAAAAATTGATTGATGAGGATGCAATAATAATAGGTAAGACAAATTGCGACGAATTCGCAATGGGCTCTTCTAACGAAAGTTCTGCTTTCGGGAATGTATTAAACCCTGTCGATAATTCACGCGTGCCCGGAGGCTCCAGCGGAGGTTCAGCAGCAGCAGTGGCAGCAGGATTATGTGATGTCTCTCTTGGAACCGACACCGGCGGATCAATCAGGCAGCCCGCTTCTTTTTGCGGAGTCTTCGGATTAAAACCGACTTACGGCAGAGTTTCGCGATATGGTTTAACGGCTTTCGCTTCTTCATTCGATTCAATCGGTCCGTTCGCAAATAATGTTGAAGACATCGCGGCTGTCCTTGAGGTTATTTCGGGTAAAGATGAATGCGATTCAACATCATCCTCTATTCCTCCACCGGATATTATTAATAATTTATCACTTAACGGTAGACAGTTAAAAATT
This sequence comes from uncultured Ignavibacteriales bacterium, assembly GCA_963751355.1. Taxonomy (GTDB): domain Bacteria; phylum Bacteroidota; class Ignavibacteria; order Ignavibacteriales; family Ignavibacteriaceae; genus CAVVVS01. Next base: position 7,709 of record CAVVVS010000105.1, read on the forward strand.
GGCGTAGCAAAGGAATATTTAGGTGAAGGATTATCCGCCGACGTAAAAAATGCACTTAATGATACTTTAAAAAAATTAAAATCTAACGGATTTGAAATTATAAATATCAGTTTACCTCACACGGAATATACTATAGCCGCTTATTATATATTAACCACTGCCGAAGCATCTTCTAATCTTGCCAGATATGACGGAGCAAGATACGGCACACGATCTGAAGAGAAATCTTCTTTGCTCGAAATGTATAAATCTTCCCGCTCCGAAGGTTTCGGTAATGAGGTCAAAAGAAGAATCATGCTCGGTACTTACGTACTTTCCGCCGGTTATTATGATGCCTATTACCGCAAGGCTCAAAAGGTTAGAAGATTAATAAAAACTGACTTTGACAAAGCTTTCAGAGAAGTTGATTTAATTTTGACGCCCACCTCCCCTACTACGGCGTTCAAGATTGGCGAAAAATCAAACGATCCATTAGAAATGTATTTAAGCGATATTTACACTACATCGGCAAATCTTGCTGGAACTCCCGGAATAAGTATTCCCATCGCGAAAAATGAGATCGGGTTGCCAATCGGTCTTCAACTATTAACAGATCAATTTGAAGAACAAAAATTGCTGCAGGTGAGTTATTATATCCAGAATAATATTTTGGGTAAATAATAAATTTAATTAGCGAATAAATCATTTTATTTGATATGGACTCCGGCTGCAGCCAACCGCAATATTAAAGAAATAACATCACAAATCTTTAAAATTCTTTACCCCATCGTTAAAAATTTATTAAGAAATTCTCTGTTAAAATTTATATCTTTGTAAACAAATTTTTTTTTGTAACTACGAATTAAGGAAAGTAGAAAAATGAGTATTCTTGTAGATAATAAAACCCGGTTGGTAGTACAAGGTATCACCGGCGGTGAAGGGTCATTTCATACTAGGCAAATGATAGAATACGGCACAAAAGTTGTCGCAGGAGTAACACCGGGAAAAGGCGGATCCAAGTTTATTGGGGTGCCTGTTTATAATACAGTGAAAGAAGCAGTAACAGAACAGAAAGCAAATGCTTCGGCAATCTTTGTTCCTCCTCCGTTTGCAGCGGACGCTATTTTGGAAGCTGTAAACGCCGGAATAAAATTGGTCGTTTGCATTACGGAAGGTATACCGGCTGCAGATATGGTAAATGTATACAATTTTATTAAAGACAAAGATGTAGTGTTAATTGGACCTAATTGTCCCGGTGTTATATCTCCCGGAAAAGCAAAGATCGGTATTATGCCGGGCTTCATTCATAAAAAAGGTAAAGTCGGTGTTGTTTCACGAAGCGGAACCTTAACTTACGAAGCGGTAAAACAGTTAACAGATGTAAAGTTAGGACAATCGTCTTGTGTCGGTATCGGAGGTGACCCCGTGGTTGGTTCAAAATTTATCGATATCATTAAATTATTTAATGAAGACCCGGGCACCGAAGGAATTATAATGATTGGAGAAATCGGTGGAACGGCAGAAGAAGAAGCCGCTTCTTTCATAAAGAAAAATGTGAAGAAACCTGTTGTGGGCTTCATTGCCGGCAGAACAGCTCCTCCCGGAAGACGAATGGGACATGCAGGCGCCATTATTTCTGGTGGAAAAGGAACTGCTGCCGAAAAAATGGCATTCATGAAGAAATCCGGTATAAAAGTCGTCGAAAGCCCCGCTGAAATCGGAGCTACAATGTTAAGCGCTCTTGAAGCAATCAAGAAAAAGACTGTATCGAAATCGAATGTTGCGGGGAAAAAGAAAGCTGCTGTAAAATCACGTACTGTGATAAAATCCAAAGCAACTTCCCGTACAAAACCGGCAGCAACGAAAAAATCAATTTCAAATTCAAAAAAAAGTACTAATAGAGCAAAGAAAAAATAATACAGACTTTTTTATATCTTTTTTTGATGCTGCGAAACTAAAAAGTTGATTTCAATTTTTGACTGTTAAATCTCTACCCTTTCCTCACTTTACGTGACAAAATTGAAATCCTTTTCTGTAATTCGCACTTAGACTACTTATTCAAACGTTTAAAATTTAAGGAGAATAATTTGGGTAACAGAACGTTGGCTATAATCAAACCGGATGCGGTAAGAAAAAACTTAATCGGTGAAATAATAACAAAAATTACCGAAGCCGGGTTTAAAATAAAAGCAATTAAAATGGTAAGACTAACCAAAGATTCTGCAGGCGGATTTTATGAAGTTCATAAAGAACGCCCTTTCTTTAATGATCTTGTTGAATTTATGACTTCGGGACCTTGTGTTCCGATTGCACTTGAAAAAGAAGATGCCGTAGCAGATTTCAGAAAATTAATCGGCGCTACCGACCCTGCGGAGGCGGAAAATGGGACATTAAGAAAACTATATGCAGACAGTAAAGCCGAGAATGTAGTTCATGGCTCCGATTCAGATGAAAATGCTGCTATAGAGATTTCGCATTTCTTTTCCAGAAAAGAATTGTTGGAAAATTATAACGGTTAAACACTTAAATGGCACTTTTATTCAAAGAATGATCTTTGCATTTACAGAGGTCATTCTTTTCTTTTAAATAAGATTTGATTTTTTATAGTACTGTTTAAAATGGATTTAACAAACCATTTTTGTTTTATAACTTTATATTCAAAATCTATTTCGTTCAATATAGTGATAATGTTCTCATACTTAGCCGCAATTTTTTAAGTGCAATTAGGAAAATGCATATGAACAAATTATTAATTACTTTACTCGCAATTCTTCTTATTCAAATAATCCCTAATGCTCAAACACAAAGTTCAAACAAAATGGTCATAACCGGGGCAGATAGATTAGTTTCGGAATTTGTAAGTTTGATTGAAGGAAAGCGAATCGGTCTTGTTACCAATAAAACCGGGATTCTTTCTAATGGGACTCAACTTGTTGACTCTCTTTATCATTTAAAAAATGTAAAGGTCACTGCTTTATTCGGACCGGAACACGGCATCAGGGGAAATAATCCGGCTGGGGTTGCGGTAGGACGGGCTGTTGATCCTGTTACAAAAATTCCCGTATATTCTTTATACGGCAAAAATAAAAAACCTACTCCAGAAATGCTCAAGAATGTTGATATTCTCATATACGATATCCAGGATGTTGGTGCAAGATTTTATACTTATATTTCTACCTTATATTATGTATTACAGGCGGGAGCAGAAAACAATATTCCCGTTATTGTTTTAGATCGTCCGGATCCGATTAACGGTATATCGGTTGACGGACCGGTGAGACAAAAAGAATTGAAGTCATTTGTAGGAATAGCACCAATAACTACTATGTACGGAATGACACCGGGTGAACTTGCAGAAATGTACGTAGGCGAGGGATGGCTGGGGAAAAACTTAAAGCCTAAACTAACCGTTATTAAAATGAAAAATTGGAAAAGAAATTATTACTTCGATAATTGTAAACTACCGTGGGTAAACCCATCGCCTAATATCCCCGATCTTGAAACTGCTATTGTTTATCCCGGCTTATGTTTAATTGAAGGAACTAATGTTTCCGAAGGTAGGGGGACATATCATCCTTTCTTAACCATAGGGGCACCATATATTAATTCGATAGATTTAATAAATGAATTGAAAAGTTTAGGAATTACCGGAATAAATTTGAAATCTATTAAATTCACACCGGTCGCAATTCCAACAATGTCAACCAGTCCGAAATACAAGGGTGAAGAATGTCAGGGTATTTCGATTAAAATTACTAGTCGAGAAAATTTCCATGCAGTAAAATTTGGAATTAAACTAGTCTATGCTTTGCATAAATTGTACCCAGGTAAGTTTAAATTCCGTGATGCAGGTTTTGATTTGTTAAGCGGAAATAAAACCATTCGTGAAGATATTTTAAAAAACATACCACCCGATTCTATTTTCAAATCATGGTCGGGTGAATTAAATAAATTTAAAGACGCACGTGCGAAATATTTATTATACTAAAAGGAGAAAAATGAAATATTTGTTTAGCATATTAATACTTAGTCTTATTATAGCAGGATGCGGAAAAACACCTCAAAAAACTGCAGTTAATGATACTAGTAAAGTACAATTCGATAGTTCTGATGTTAAGACAACACCTGTCCAAAATCCGGATGAGAAATTTGTTCTTAAATATAATTTTCAAAAAGGGAAAACCTACCATTACAGGTTGACCACAATTGCTCATGACGATAAAACAATTCATGCCGATACAACGATGAAACAAAATGTTGATCAAAAAATTACATACTTAATGAGCTTCAATCTGAGTGATGTCGATAAAGATAACATAATGGAATTGAATTGTAATATTACTTCCATAAAATTAGATGCTGATGCAAACGGAGAGCATTTTGAATATAAATCCGGCTCCCAATTAGATTCACTGAATAAAATTCGATATGCTGATTATGAATCGTTAATTAATCTACCGTTTGGATTAAGAGTTACGCCGGCGGGTGAAATTACAGAAGTATTCAGGGTTGATAAAATCATTACTAAATTTTTAAATATCAAAGGAGCTGCAGACTCTGCCACGAGCGATCAAAAAGATGCTCTCAGATCTCAAATGATTAATGGTGCTTTAAAGCCCCTGCTTACTCAAATATTTAGACAGATGCCGGAAAATTCGGTTGCCAAAGATTCTGCATGGACTCACTCGCAATCGCCGTCAAGGATATTAATCTATAAACTTCAAAACATAAACACTTATAATGTTCAAAACCTTGCAAAGTTTAACGATGATAAAATTGCAGTCCTTGATGCAGGATTAAAAACTGAGATAACGGGTAATGATACTTACAGCAATAGGGGTGTGTCATATAAATTTCAAAAGCCTAATACTTCTGCCAGCGGTAAAATTTATTTTAATATAAGCAAAGGCTTAATTCAAAAAGCTAAAACACAATCGATAGTTAACATTGCCTTTTCAATGGAAATGCCGACTCCGAAGGGAAAACAAAAAGGCGATCAGACTGAAAAAATGGTTAATACCAATGTAGTGGAATTGTTGTAATGTGTTAAGATTTTTTTCACATTAAGCATTTACCGGTGTCGCGAATTATCCCGCGATACCGGTAAATATAAGTTTTCCAAAAGAGTATTTTCAGAGATAAATAAATCTTAAACTCAACTTCATGAACGATCAATAAACATCATCAAATATTTTTTAATTCTAACTTTTAACCGGTTTTACTACAACTTTCGCTCCCTCAACACGAATAACCTTTATCTTACTTCCCTGATCAACATATTCGCTTTCTGAAACAACATCAACTTTTTTATCGTTAATCTCTGCAGTACCCGCTGGTCTCAAAGTCGTTAAGGCAATGCCTTCCGCACCTATTAATTCAAGAACCGATTCATATGACACAAATCCTTTTGAGGCTTCTTCTTTTTCTGCAAGTATAAGTCTGCTGAATCTCCTGCTTTTGGGAAGATACTTTGCCAATAAATATACAAACACAAGCGTTAGTACTAATGAAACCGATAGTTGAATTATTGCTGATGAGATCAACTGAAAATCAAAAAACGGAATACCACCGACTAATGACATAAAAATGGAAGCAATAATTAAAATAATACCCGCAACACCTGTAATTCCGAATCCTGGTATTACAAATATTTCCAGGATCAATAAAATAACCCCCGCAATAAACATTATAATTTCAAGACCGGATGACATTTGCAAAATGTAGGAGGAACCGAAAAAAAGTGCAAAAGAAATTATTGCAACTATTCCCCCAATTCCGAAACCGGGAGTTTTTATTTCCACAAATAATCCTATCAAGCCTGCTATGATCAAAATTGTGGACACAATCGGATTTTGCAGAAATGCAACAAACTCTTCACCCCAATTTGTTTTTATCTCAATAATTTTATCACCGCTTAAATTAAATGATTTCAATACACCGGCTAAATTTGTAACTACCGTATCGGCAATATGATACTTTAGAGCCTCGTCGGTTGTTAATGATATTAACTGCGTACTGTCCACCAATCCCGGAACAACGATCCTTTCGTCTACCATACCTTGTGCTATGTTAACAGGTCTCCCGTTAGTTTCTGCAACCGTTCTCATCTCTGAGCGCATGAAAGCCTGGTATTTTTCGCTCATCTTTTCTCCCTGCTGATTTACAACAGTCGCGGCACCGATTGTAGCACCGGGCACCATTGCAATTTTTTTGCAGGACAGCGCAATATATGAACCAGCCGAAATGGCCCTATGATCAATAAAAGCAATCGTTAATATATTACCGGATATTATCGCGTCCTTAATTTGTGTAGCAGCATCTACCCTGCCGCCGAATGTATTTATCTTAAATATAATTGCATCGGCATTTGCTTTTTCAGCTTCTGAAACAGCTCTGTTTATGTACTGAGCCATCCCGAGATCTATTTCACTCTCAATATGCGCAACATATACCTTACCCGATTGAGCGAACAACATACTTGAAAATAAGAATAATAATAGAACTACTAAAGATGATGCCTTCACGGGAGTAACTCCTTAATAAATAGTAAATTCTGATGATGACAATTTAAGAAAAATTGGATTGAAAAATGGATATTTTTAAATTGATTCAGAAATATCCTTCAAGAATAATATTAATTCTAATGCAGTGTATGAAGAAAAGCGCTTTTAAGTTTTGCTGAAAATTATTGATATTTATATTCGGGTTACTGTTACAGGTATTTAATAATTAGTTTTGTATAGTGAAATTCGCGGCTAATTGCTGTTAACCACGAATTCACGATTATAATTAGAAATGAGTTTAGGTATGTTTATCGTAATATTAGATGACCAAGTTTATCCCGTTTAGTCTTCAGGTATCGGACATTATTTTCATTAGGCTCAATTTCTATTGGTACTCTTTCCACGATTTCTAGACCATATCCCTTCAAACCGATAACTTTTTTAGGATTATTAGTCAGCAGTTTGATTTTTCTTATACCTAAATCGAGTAATATCTGAGCACCGATACCATAATCTCTCAGGTCGGGTTTAAAACCTAATGCTTCATTGGCTTCCACGGTATCTTTACCTTCGTCCTGTAATTCATAAGCACGTATCTTGTTCGCCAATCCAATACCTCGGCCTTCCTGTCTCATATAGACAAGAACACCGTTCCCTTCTTTATCGATCATATCGAGAGCAGCATTCAACTGATCGTGACAGTCGCATCTAAGAGAATGGAATACATCCCCGGTTAAGCATTCCGAATGCATTCTTACAAGAATAGGTTTTTCGGGGTCAATCTTCCCTCTAACAAGAGCGATATGTTCCTTCTGATCAATGAAGCTTCGGTACAAGCAAAGTTTAAATTTACCATGCTTTGAAGGAAGACTGGCTTTAGCAACCTTTTCAATTAGTCTTTCTTTTCTAAGCCGGTACTCGATGATATCTTTCACGGTGATAATTTTAAGATTATGCTTTTCCGATATTTTCAACAAATTGGGTACTCGCGCCATTTCACCGTTATCAAGTAAAATTTCGCAAAGAACACCTGCCGGTTTTAGATTAGCTAATTCAGCCAAATCTGCCGCTGCTTCGGTATGACCGGCACGTCTCAACACACCTTCGTTGAAAGCTCTGAGAGGGAAAATGTGCCCGGGTCGAGCAAAATCATCCGAATTTGAATTTTCATCGATAAGTTTTTTAATGGTTAAAGCTCTATCGGCAGCAGAAATTCCTGTGGTAGTTCCTTCCTTGGCATCCACGGTAACTGTAAATTGAGTACCGTGAAGAGCAGAATTTGAATCAACCATCAAAGGTAATCCGAGTTTATCCAATCTCTCGCCTCTGAGGGATGTACATAACATTCCTCTTCCGTGCTTAATCATGAAGTTCACTATTTCCGGAGTAACATATTCCGCCGCACAAACAAAATCCCCTTCGTTTTCACGATCTTCGTCATCAACAATAATAACAATCTTCCCATTCTTAATTTCTTCTACAGCTTCCTCAACTGAACAAAACATTTTTCAATCCAATTATTTTTTTATAAGCCAATCCTCATTTACTCTCTACGTGAAAGAAGGAATAAGGTAATGGCATCCATTAAATTATTTCAATAAGATAAAGTTCACGGCTATTCCGGGAATAATTAATTACTATCCTTACTTGAAATTATCGACGTAATAGCTGAACGTTCAAACTTAAGTTTAATATTGTCACCGACATTTAGTAATACGGTTTTTTCATCCAGACCAACTATACTTCCGTGCATCCCACCGCTAGTAAGAACTTTGTCACCTTTTTGAATGTTAGAAAGCATCTTCTCTCTTTCTTTAGAACGTTTTTGCTGAGGTCTAATAATCATAAAATAAAAGATTAAGAAAATAGCACCAAACATTATAATAGTGCTGACTAAACTTCCTCCACCGCCACCGCCGCTCGAGGGAGGTGCAAATGCTAAAAGATATTCCAAATTAATCCTCCGTGTGATTTTTATTGTTTATTGAAATTTTATTTATTATTTCGTTTTTCCAATCTTTAAATGTACCCTCAAGTATTTTTTCCCTGGCTTGTTTCACTAAATTCAAGTAAAAATGAAGATTGTGTATGCTCGCCAGTTCTAAAGCTAAAATTTCTTTTGCAATAAACAGATGTCTTAAATAAGCTCTGGTAAAATTTTTACATGTGTAACAATTGCAGGCAATGTCTATTGTACTAAAATCATCTTTATATTTTGCATTTCTCATGGCAAGGACTCCTGTTGAAGTAAACAGGTACGAATTCCTGGCATTCCTTGTTGGCATAACACAATCGAACATGTCCACGCCACGCTCAATAGCCTCCAAAATATTTTCCGGTCTTCCTACACCCATAAGATATCTTGGCTTATCTTCCGGCATAAAGTCAGTAATAAATTCAACCATATCATACATAGTTTCAGTTGGTTCACCAACCGCTAATCCGCCGATTGCATAACCGTCAAAACCAATCTCCAATAATTTTTTTGCCGATTCTTCCCTCAAATCCTTATAAACACTGCCTTGTATTATTCCGAATAATATTTGTTCATGGCCATAAAAAGGAACAGATTTTTCGAATGCTTCTTTATTTAAAACTGCCCAATCCGATGTCAACTGGGTCGATTTTTTAGCGTATTCATAATCGCATGGATACGGAGTGCATTCATCCAGAACCATCATGATATCGGAACCGATACTTCTTTGAATCCCAATTACCTTTTCAGGAGTAAAAAAATGTTTTGAACCATCTAGATGAGAACGAAATTCCACACCATCCTTTTTTAATTTCCGGAGCTCGGAGAGACTAAAAACCTGGTAGCCTCCGCTATCGGTCAATATCGGTTTGTTCCAATTCATAAATTGATGCAAACCGCCTGCTTTTTCTAAAATTTCTGTTCCGGGGCGCAAATAAAGATGATAAGTATTAGAAAGAACAATTTGAGCATTAATATCCTTCTCTAAATAATTTTGATTTACAGCTTTAACGGTACCTTGAGTTCCGACAGGCATAAAAATGGGAGTTTCAATTCTACCATGATCAGTGTCAAAATATCCTATCCTTGCCTTGGAATATTTGTCTTTACCTAAAATATTTAATTTTGACAAATTTACCTATAAAACGATGATAAATCAATTTATTTACAGCATACAAATTTACGGTTATTTTTACTCAAGTACCAAAAATATGAAGCAGGATTTCTCTTCATTTTCTTTATAACTCATTTGAATTAGATAATTAATGTTAAGTAATAACTTATCAATTTTTCTTTATCATCTTACCTTTTAATTTGGTATTTAGTTCAATTTCCAAATCAGCGGGCTTTGCAACAGTTAACAAAATCTCATAAAAAACCACAAATATTTTGAAATACCATACTCACAAAATCAGTTAAAAACCACAACTTTTGAGTTTACCTATAATTTTTATTCTTGCAGTTGATTTTACATAAAAAGAATTGAGATGGAATATATATGGAACTATTTAGGATAATCAAACCTGGCTGCCGGATTGACATAATATGGGATTTCAATAATCAAAATACTTTGGTGTAACTCAGAAAGATAAACTATAATTTTGGGACCGTCTAATTAGAATGAGTTCTTATATTTTGGACCGGAATATCAGAAATTTCAATTATCATAAACACTCGTGTAATATCTTGGAATTATTCTTCGATATCCGATTCAACAATCAGTTTAACAACATCAATTTTTTTCTGGCTGGCTCGTGCAATTAAAAAGTCAAAATTATCTATTTTGATATTTTCTCCTTGAGAAGGAATTCTGCCTAAAGTAAATGTGATAAGTCCCCCCAGAGTTTCGTAATCTCCCGTTGGTAACCCGAGTTCATACTTTTCGTTAATAAAATCTACTTCTACTTTCCCGCTTATCAAATAAGTATTGGGTGCTATTCGCCGGCAGATATCTTCTTCAATATCATATTCATCCTTAATCTCGCCGAACAATTCTTCCATAATATCCTCTACGGTAATAATTCCCGCCGTACCGCCAAACTCATCAATTACAATTGCAATAGATACCTGTTTGCTTAAAAACTCATTCAGCATATCAAGAGTTTTCTTCGTTTCCGGGATAAATATAGATTCACGAATTATGCTATTTAAATCTGTGGGTGATTTAAAAAAATCATAAGCATATACAACACCTTTAATATTATCCAGATTATCTTTATAAACCGGTAGTTTGGAATATCCGGAATCTATAAAAACCGAAAGCGCATCATCAATACTCTGATTAATTTCAATACCTACAATATCTGTTCTGGGGCGCATAGCTTCATGAACTCTTTGTTCTCCCAAATCAAGTACTTTAGCTATTATATCACTCTCCTTTTTATTGACCATACCCGCTTCATGGCTCTCTTTCACCAAAGATTCAATATCTTCTTTATTAAATAAATAACTTATATTTTCTTCTTTTACATTTGAAGACTTAGTGAGAAACGAAGAAATAGATGACATGGTTTTTACGAATGGATACAAAATCAGTGAAATAATTCTCAAAGGGATTGCTGAAACATAAACAACTCTATCGGCTAATTCACGTGCGAAATATTTCGGAACCAGCTCACCGAAAATTAACAACACGAAAGAAGAAATCAGTAAAATGCTAAATTCACTTAAACCGAAAACAGTTGCCAGAAAAATTGTACTTATGGAAGCAAACGCAATATTAACGATGTTATTTGCAATGAGGATGGTAGAAAAAAAATGCTGTGGATTTTGTGTAAAATAAAAAGCTCCTTTTGCAGATAATTTTTTTTTGCGTGCGCGAATCTCTATTTTTATTTTATTCGCAACTACAAAAGCGATCTCCGAACCGGAGAAAAACCCGCTAATGATCAATAAAATTATTAACACAGTCAGAGTATCTAACATCAGTACACTCTTTTAATTTGAACACCTTTAATCTTTGCATAATAAGTATCACCAAGGGATGAGAACTCAACTACTAAGGTTATAGGTTCATCAAAATTCAAATCACTTACAACATCCAAACCAGACTTGCTTCCGAAAGCATATAACCTTAACTCACCGGGGAGAAAATCAATACTGCCAGTAACATTCTGTTGCTCGAATGATGGAACAAAATCGAATAAGGATTCGTTGTTTTGGTAAATTGTAATGTTCTTAATAATTAAATTCCGTATTGGTTCTTTCGATTGATTTTTAACATTTGTTTCACCGAGTACGTGGAGTTTTGGCTTATTTGTCCCGGGCATTAAATTAACCCAAACATTTATCATTGCAGGTTGTACAATTAAATCCAAATTACCACCTTTTTTGATTACTTCCGGAGACGAACAACCAGTCAAGCCAAGCGAATAAGAAAATATATTCAGGAACAAAAATAAAAGACTTAACCGCGATAAGGATAACAGGAAAGACTTTTTTCGAAAATACTGATCAATAGTTAAAAAAGATGACATATTACTATTTTTCAATTTTAATAGATAATTAAAGTGGTTGTTATTAAATATAACAAGAAATTTATAATCATGGGAATATCTGTAAGCATAATTTCTGTGGTATTTTCACCTTTTTTGTCCATATATACCAAATACATGTAACGGAAAATACCAAAAACTACAAATGTAGTGGTATATATAAGATTTTCGGTATGAAATATTGATATGGTACGCTCAGCAACAGTATACAACGCGTAACATATTATCACGCCGGATGCTGCGATAGTTGCCATTTGATTTGTGAATTCCAATGAATAAAAGGAAAGTACCCGCCGTGTGGAAGTTTTGTCATGGTTGGATTCCACCAGTTTCAATTCGGATTGCCTCTTCATTATCGCTAAGAACAATGAGATAAAGAGTGTGGTTAGAATTAACCAATTGGATATATAAACATCTATCACAAATGCTCCAGACAAAATTCGGAGCATGAATCCAATAGCGATGCTGAAAATATCCAGCAAAACCATGTGTTTGAGAACCAAAGAATACAGAAGATTCAATATTAAATAAAATGTTAGACCAAGAACGAATTTCAGATTGAAGAATGGAACCATTCCTAAAACAATTAAGGCAAGTAAAACAGCAGTAAAAATAGCGTTCCGCTTTGATATTTTGCCCGAAGGTAGGGGCCTGAATTTCTTTGAAGGATGTAACTTATCAGCTTCTGTATCAACTATATCATTAATAATATAAACGATACTGGCAACCAGTGAAAAGGCAATAAATCCAAATAATACCAGTATAAAATAATCGGAATCAAAAAGGTGCTTTGAAAAAAGAAGCGGAACGAAAATAAATAAATTTTTAATCCACTGCCGGGTGCGTATTAAATTGATATACGATCTAACCATTAAAATACTGCTGTTTCTTCATAAATTCCGAAAACTTCTTTTAACTCGCTAACCATTTCACCCAAAGTGACATAATTTTGTGCTGCTTTAATGAACGGCGGCATTAGGTTGGTTTGATCTACTGCAGCTTTTTTAATCTCCGCTAAACTTTTTTCAACGTCTTTTTGATTTCTGCCCTGTCTTAAATCTGCTAATCTTTGTCTCTGCACCTTTTCAACTTCCGGCGAAATATACAATATAGGGATATCTACTTTTTCGTCTTTTTCAACAAACTCATTAATTCCGACGATAAACTTGTCTTTCCGTTCAACCTCCTTCTGATACCGGTAAGCTGCATCAGCAATCTCTTTCTGGAAATAGCCGGCTTCGATTGCCGGAATTACACCGCCAATCGAATCAATTTGATCGAATATTTCATTTGCCTGCTTTTCCATTTTATCAGTTAGTGCTTCCACGTAATAAGAACCACCAAGGGGATCGACTGTGTTTATGACACCTGTTTCAAATGCTATTAACTGCTGCGTTCTAAGTGCAATTTTTACAGCCTTTTCACTCGGCAGAGCTAAAGTTTCATCCATCGAATTTGTATGTAATGATTGAGTTCCCCCCATCACGCCTGCCAATGCCTGGAAGGCAGTTCTTACAATATTATTTTCCGGCTGTTGAGCCGTTAAAGTACAACCGGCTGTTTGAGTATGAAATCTAAGCCACCACGATCTTGGATTCTTTGCTCCGTAGCGTTCTCTCATCCTCTTCGCGTAAATTTTTCGTGCAGCCCTGAATTTTGCAATTTCTTCAAAAAAATCCAGATGAGAATTAAAAAAGAACGATATTCTGGGAGCAAAGTCATCTACATTCATTCCCCTTTCGATACAAGCTTCAATATACGCAAAGCCGTCGGCTAAAGTGTATGCAAGTTCCTGCACCGCAGTAGAGCCTGCTTCACGAATATGGTATCCGCTGACTGAAACCGGGTTCCACTGAGGGACTTCATTTTTACAGTATTCAATCATATCCACAATAATTCTCATCGAAGGATTGGGAGGATAGATATATTCTTTCTGTGCAATATATTCTTTCAATATATCATTCTGCAAAGTACCTCTAAGAGAATCAAATTTTACGCCCTGTTTTTGTGCAACAGCCAGATAAAAAGCAAAAATCATAGCCGCAGGTGAATTTATTGTCATCGAAGTGGAAACTTCGTGTAAGGGAATTTTATCAAATAAAATTTCCATATCCTTTAAAGAAGATATTGCTACTCCGCAAATTCCAACCTCTCCCTCGCTTAAAGGTGAATCGGAATCCCAGCCCATTAATGTCGGCAAATCGAATGCGACGGACAACCCTGTTTGACCGTTGTTAAGCAAATAATGAAATCTTTTATTCGTATCTTCAGGTGAACCGAATCCTGCAAATTGGCGCATCGTCCAAATTTTACCCCGGTAAGTGTTTGTATGAATTCCCCTAGTATAAGGATATTCACCGGGGAATCCGATCTCTTTTAAATAATCAATATGCTCTATATCATCGGGCCCGTATAGTGCTTTAACATCTTCTCCGCTGACAGTTGTAAATTTCATTCCCGTTGATTTTGTATTTTTTAATCTCTCTTCGTACTGATCTTTTCTGTTTTTATAATCTTCGTTCAACATAATATTAGCCTTGTATTTAGTTTTTTGAACTAACCCTTTAAGATGAAATGCCTTTTGAGCACTTGACATGTAATTTAAGTTCTTCCGAACCTTCTGTCAAATTCATCTAAAGAAATTTTTACGACAATTGGTCTTCCATGGGGACAAACATATGGCATGGATGTAGCAAAAAGCTGATCGATCAATAAGCGCATCTCTCTCTCGGATAAATAGTCCCCTGCTTTAATTGCGGTCTTACACGAATAAGATTTGGCAATATTTTCTGTTTCTGCCAATTTTTTTTCGCGTTGATTAACCGAATATTCCCTTATTATTTCTTTTAATATTTCTTCTTCGGAGCCTCTCCTAATATCATCGGGAACACCTTCGATAACTACAGTATTTTTACTGAAGAATTTTATTTCAAACCCCAGTTTAATTAGGTATTGGTATATTTCTCTTAATATTGCAAAACTGCCGGGATCAAGTTCTACTGTTTTGGGAAATAAAAGCTGCTGAGAAAAAGGCATGTTTGCTTCGAAACGCTTTAATGCTTTTTCATATAATATCCGCTCATGCGCAACATGCTGATCAATAATCATCAATCCGGTTTTTATCTGGGATAGAATATATTTATTATGCAGTTGAATTATAAATGTTGGGACCTCTGCCCTGTTATCCTCCCCTTGGGACTTAGAGACTTCATGAAAGACCTCCCTATTTTCTGATTTTTCAAACGGATGTGATGATGGCGCGGACGATTTTGCTAATGCATCATCAGGTATGGAACCGAATATTAAATCAATATCGGTATCTGAAAATTTGGTTTTTGCCAGCGACTCTTTTCTGGTGAATGTCGGACGGTCAGAAAAGTCGTTTTTTTCCACCCTTTGAAAATTATTAAATCTTATTTTCTCGGTGTCTTCCGTAGTCTCCGTAAATTCCATCGAAGGGACTAGATCGTGCGTCCCCAGGCTTTTCCTGACAACGGCAAGGACAAAATTGTATACATCTTTTTCATCATCGAATCTTACTTCAAGTTTGGAAGGATGAACGTTTACATCTGTCTTCCTGGGATCCAATTCCAAAAATAAGATAAAGAATGGATAGTCACCTTTCTCAAGAATATTTTCGAAAGCGGAAAAGACAGCATGATTTAATTGCTTGCTAACAACATATCTGGAATTAAGAAATAAATATTGTTCACCTTTGCTCTTTTTAAGCATCGTTGGTTTTCCGATGTAACCATAAAGACTCAAGTAATCAGTTCTTTCATCAACGGGAATAAGGGCATCCATCATATTATCCGCAAAAACATGTTTGATCCGGTCCTCCAATTTTCCTGCAGGGTAATCAAAAGTTAAATCATCTTCATTATAAAATTTGAAAGAAATACCGGAGTTGCTTAATGCAATTTTATTAAATGTATCGATGATATGCTTTAATTCTGTAGCGTCGGTTTTTAAAAAATTTCTGCGTGCGGGAATATTGTAAAATAGATTTTTAACCGACACGCACGTACCTTTTGGAAACGAACCTTTTTCCTTTACAATGGTACGGCTGTCTTCCAATCTTATCAGCGTACCGATTTCTTCGTCCCTTGTTTCTGTTTTTATTTCAAGTTGACTTACAGCAGAGACAGAGCTTAAAGCTTCACCTCTGAAACCCAGAGTAGCAATAGATTCAAGGTCTTCAACCGTTTCAATTTTACTGGTAGCGTGTTTTTGGATACATAAAATCGCATCCTCTTCGGTCATTCCTATGCCGTCGTCGCAAACTTGCAATAATACCTTCCCTGCACGCTTAACCATTACTTCAACAGTGTGGGCTTCAGCGTCTATCGAATTTTCCATCAATTCTTTTATTACCGATTCCGGTCTCTGTACTACTTCTCCGGCAGCAATTTTATTCGCAATATTATCCGGCAATATTTTTATTTTTTTCTCGAACATTATCACTTTCTTTTTTCATACGTAAATACTTCGAACTCGCTTCGTTTATCCGTGGATTTAATCTCCCATTTCTCTTTATCTATTTCAGGAAAATATATATCTCCTTCCGCTTCGAAATCCATTACGGAAATCAGCATTTGATCGGCGGATTCCATTGCCTGTGCATAAATCTGTCCGCCCCCGATAACGAATACTTTTTCATTCCCTTCATTTTCGCAATAGGAATAAGCTTCATTTAGACTATGAAAAACCTTAACATCCTCAAACAAATAATTTGATTCATCATCCTTGGTTAAAATTATATTCAATCTTCCCTGAAGAGGTTTGCCTAAAGCATCAAAAGTTTTTCTGCCCATTATTACCGGAAAACCGAACGTAGTATTTTTAAAGTGTTTGAATTCTTCCTTTGAATGCCACGGCATCTCTCCGTTAGATCTGCCGATAACACCGTTTTTTGCTACGGCAGATATAATTATGATTTTCAAACAGCAACCTCAAAATTTATTTTTTCATGAGATTTATAACCAATAAGTTCAAAATCTTCAAACGTTAATTCGTTAATCGGTTTTTTAGCAATCTTAAGTTTAGGAAGAGATAAAGGTTCACGTTTGAGCTGTTCCAAAAGTCCTGCTCGATGGTCATATTTTTCCATCGGAGATCCCTTATCCGCCACATAAATATGAGCATCAATAATTGTATGCGAAAAAATCCCGGGCTCCAAATCAACTTCCTGAGCAATTATTTGTGTCAAAATTGAATATGCCGCAAGATTAAAAGGAATACCTAGAGCAATATCCCCCGAGCGCTGTGTTAAATGACAATTTAATTTACCGTTGCTTACGTTAAAAGCAAAAGTATAATGACAAGGCGGAAGTTTACTTGTGGTTGCATTTCCCGGCTCCCAGGCAGTTACAATTAATCTGCGGCTGTAAGGATTTTTTTTCAGCACATCAATAATATATTGTATTTGATCAACTTCTCTGACAACCCAATTCCCGTTTTCGTCTTTTTGCGCACTCGGGAAATGCCGCCAATAATATCCGTAAGCCGTATCGAGATTTCCGTCCTCATCAGCCCAGGCATCCCATATTTTAGTCTTTTTCCTCAAATTCCTAATATGATCTTCACCCGAAAGATACCATAGAATTTCATGCAACAGCGACTTCCAGCGCATTTCCTTTGTAGTTAGAAGCGGAAAACCTTTTGAAAGATCTACGCGATAATTTGCAGCGAAATAAGATATTGTGTCAACGCCTGTTCTTGTTGGTTTTCTAATTCCTTCATTAAGTACAAGTCTTACCAAATCGAGATACTGTTTCATTTTTATTCCCGGTGATTAAGTTCATTTAAAAATTATGAATATTGGTCTAATTTAACAAAAATTGTTTAGCGATAAAATTTTACGATTGTATAATATCTTTAATTTCCTTACATGCAAGTTTAATACCCTTTTCGAAATTTTTCAACGATTCATCCGCACTATTGAAATATTTCGCAATCTCAACAGGGACCACATTTTTAGGCAGTTTCCCTTTGATGGATTCATCGATTTTACCACAGCACAAAAATATTTTTTCGGAATAATCGGTAAATAAATCAATCAAAATTCCCGTACCTTTTCTCATTAAACTCTGTTCGTCAAATGCTCCCTCTCCTGTAATCAGATAGTCAGCTTGCTCCCGTAATTTTCCAAATCCCAAATTGTTAATCATAAAGTCGGATGCAGTTTTACTATTAGCATCAAAAAACAACTTGAAACCGGCAGCAAGCCCGCCTCCGGCTCCGGATAATTTATTAGGTAGATCAATTATTTTATTGTTATACATCAGGTTAAGAATATCATTAAAACCGTTTTCGATTATTTCAAGTTCGGCTTCCGTACTGCCTTTTTGGAGTCCAAACACTCTTGTCGCACCGATGGGACCAACTAGAGGATTATGCACATCGAGAATTGTTTCGATCATAAAAGGAAGTTTGATTTTGCTCCCAACAATTTTTCTTATATCAGAAAAATTACCCGGAACAATATTAATCTGGTTATTTGTTGAGACGAAAAATCTCCACCCGAATACCGGGAGCATTCCAATTCCAAGATCATTGGTCCCAGTTCCTCCAATTCCAATCACAACTTTATCAACCTCTATTTTCTTTGCTTCAACCTCTTCCTTTATTAATTTGATTAATTCACCCATCCCTTTTGAACTTAAATTAATCGGATGGCGATTTTCTTCAGGAATTAGCCTCATTCCCAGCACCTGTGCAGATTCAATATATATTTCCTTTAATGATGAATTATACCCTACTTGACATTTAAAAGTCTTATTATCATAAGGAGTGGAAATTTCATACTCCCGGATTTCCAATCCAAAATTACTTTTACAAACAGCTAGGAAACCATCCCCTCCGTCAGATACCGGTTTAGTGATTAAAGTATAATTCCTCTCCTCCATCCCAAGATATTTGGAAAAGTAGTTTGCTGCTACTGGAGAATCTGCACATTCTTTAAAACTGTTTGGAGCTATTAATATTTTTTTAGGCATTTTTATTTAGGTAAATTTATATCTTAAAGATCGTACATTTATTGAAATTTATCTTTAACAATTATTATTTTTTACGATTTCAGATGATTAATAAAATTGCAATTCTAACATCGGGTCATCCTCCCTACGACGAACGGATTTACTGGAAATTTGCCCGGTCCCTCTCCTCCTCGGGTTTTGAAGTTTCAATAATTTGTTCTACCGGAAAAATTAGTTCAAAGCATGATAATATATCAATATTTGGATTTGACGGTGCAATAATTCCCAAACGGAAAAAACTATCCGCGATATATAATTTACTTAAAAATTTTTCACCGGGACTAATTATCTGCTGTGAACCATTAGTTATATTTTCTGCATACAAATATAAAAAGTCTGTTAATAAAAATTGTATTATCATTTTGGATGTAACTGAGTGGTACCCTGAAAATGTTGCATTTAAACATAAGGGACTCAAAAAATTTCTGCTATATTTTTCATTATTCAAATTGAACATTCTTGTATCAAACCTGGTCGATCACATTATCGTAGGCGAGATTGGGAAAAAAAAGAGATATGACACAATTGCTCCTTTTAAAAAGAAAACTATAATTAGCTATTATCCGGTATTAAAATATTTTTCTAATTCTCCTCCATCTTTTAGCGGGAATAAATTAACTCTATGTTATGCAGGCCTCATAAATTTTGAAAGAGGAATTCTTACATTACTTGAAGCAGCGCAGGTATTAGCAAAACGTCACAGTGAGCTGGAAATAAATCTAAAAATCATTGGTAAATTCCAATATGAAAATGAAAAAGAAAAGTTTAACGAAATGATTTCGGGAATGGATAATCCAAAAGTAGAAATTGCCGGCTGGGTGGAATACCCCAAAATATCGGAACAGCTCAAAAATGTAGATATTTGTTTTGATCTGAGGAAAAGAACATTTATTTATAATAATTCATTACCTATAAAAATATTTGAATATCTAGCGGTAGGTAAACCAATAATCTATTCCGATATTTTACCTATTAAAAATGAATTTGATAAAATTAATTTCGGTTACCTGGTAGATCCCGAAAATAAAGAAGAAATAATCGAAAAAATTGAAATTTACATAAGGAATAAAGCGTTACTTTCGGAACATTCAAGAAATGCACGTAGAATAATTGAGAAAGGTAAAAACTGGGAGACTGAATCAAAAAAATTGACAGAATTAATTTCCGCGTTAAGTAAAAGTTAAAAATTTATTTAATTTTATTTTGGTTAAGAATTGTATTACACCCAAATAAAATACGATGAGTAAAATATCAAGTATAAATTCTTTAAATTGAATTCCGATTATCAAAAATAAAATTGCAGAAATAGCTATAAACAATATTTCTTTAATTTCATAATCTATTTTTACTTCTTTTCTGGAAATTATGAAAAGATAAATAGCACTTAACATTATTCCTATTGTAGTTGCCGCAGCTGCTCCGATCAAGCCAAATGAAGGTATCAGTAAAAAATTTAATAATATATTAACAGCAAAAGCTAATAAGTCTGCAATTAAAAAATGAAAACTTTTTCCACTTACAAAAGGGTAGACTGAATAAAACGACGATAATCCCCCGAACAAATAGCCCCCGAGTATGAAGGGTATAATGACAACGCCGCTTGCATACTGCGAATTAAAAATATTTACATTTCCAATATGTGTCTTAAAAAGATATTCAGCAAATAAACCAACAGATAATAAAATCATAAAAGAGGCTGCTAACAATTTGTTAAACGTTTTCCCGAACCTATTTCTGTATTGTCCCTTGTAAAATAAATTAATAGCATGCGGCGCCCATGCGGTTCTAAACGAAATTACAAAAACATTCATGACCATCGCTATTCTGTAAGAAAAGCTGTAAATGCCCACTTCATCGCTGCCCAAAAAATGATTTAGAATGAACCTGTCACTTACATCAACGGCAGATGATAATAAACCGGCTAATATTAATGGATAAGAAAAGCTCAAAAGTCCGCTCAACACCTTTTTATTAATCACGGCAGTATATTCTTTTTTTACCGCCGGGAAAACAATAACTAATAAAACAATAGCCGCAAAAAACTGTGATAAGATTATTCCTTTCACCGATAATCTTAAGTAATAGACAAGTATGATGTTTAGTATTAAATTTATAACTGCTGCAATGGAAGAGTACAGCACAACTGATTTGGAAGCTTCCTTTGTTTTTAACAGGTGAAGACAGAAATTGCCTGCCGTTTCCAAAAACAAAGCGATGAAAATGATGTTGATCAACTCGCTATATTTTTCAGAGTTTAAAACAATGGAAGAAATCTTTCCTGAAAATATTATCACAATTAGAGTTAAAACAGCTCCGCTTATTAAAATTGCATTTAAACCTGTAGAAAATATTTCGTTTCTCTTTTCGGGTAACTTTTCCTGAAGATAGAATTTTGTGAGTCCGCTCTGCATGCCTGCCTGGTAGAGCACGGAAATTATTGCATAGAGAGACATAATAAGTGCATAGCTGCCGAATTCTCCTGTTGTGATCAGATTAGAATATAATGGAAGCAGTAAAAAACTTACCGAGCGGATAAATAAATTACCAAGACCGTACCACGCGGTTGAACCAGATAGGCTGATTCTCTTCCCCATTAAATTATGTTCTTCAATTTATAAAGTTCCATCAATTTTAAATTAACACTTTCATAACTGTGATATTTTTTTACCCACGTTTTACCTTTTTTACCTAATTCATGTCTCAAGTTCTTATTATCGATTAATTCATTTAGCTTAGCATATAGTTCATTTGCGTTATTAGCAACCACAAACGGATTTTCAGGAAGCCAGCCTGCGTAATCCTCTGTCATATTAGTTATGGTAGGTATGCCCATGGCTAAAGTTTCCAATCCGGCTTTCCCGTAGCCCGTTCCGCCCATACTGCCTCCTACCTGATCAATGCAAATATCGGCACCGCTTTTTACATCTAAAACTTTGCTTCTGTCTTCATTCTCCATTAATACAAAATCTATTTTTTTTTCTTTTTTTATTCTTTCAATCACTGAAATTATTAATTCGGTTCCTTTATATTTCCTGTTAGTCGGTGAATGTACAATTAAAATATTTTCATTTTCAATTTTCTTTTTTTGAGGAAGTTCGGAAGGATCATAAGGATAGAACAAATAATGTAAGTCTGATTTCAGTGCAAGATGATCGTATTCGGAAGAAATATTCAAATCAGATATATCATCAAGTTCTTTAATCAAGCCTCTTATTCTTAAATCGCTGCCATAATAACAGCACACAATTTTCTTACCTTCTTTTTTCCATTTTTTTGCCTGCGAAGCATCCCTGAAAAAATCCAGCCCTGCATCGTAATGGATAATATCAAAATCATCGAGATCATATTCGGCAACAATTCTTTCAATCGTTTGTTTTTTTAACTTATCATTTAATGTGAAGTAAAACCTTTCCCCAATATTTCGGGGAATGAAGTACGGTGCTTTAGCGATTTGATTATCTTCTCTCTGATGTACTTTTACTCTCCGCCATTTTTTTACAAGGCTGAAATTTGGAAGAGGTAAGTTCAGACAAATATCTTCCTGAAACTGCAAAGGATTTTTATGATAAGTAATTAATCTGGAAAAATCACCACAAGCTAAGTGCATCTTATAAAAATCATAAGGCACGCCTGCATAATTTTGCGGAGCTAAGTGAAGTATTTTAAGCATTAAATATCTTTATAAAATGTGTCTCTAAAGATTCCTCTTGCACCAAAATTTTCTTTAAATCTTCCCAAACCCCAATTCGGTTCCATGTCTACCGTAAAAATTCCAAAATCTAAAAATTTATATCCTTCGTCCTTGTATCTTTTCATAATTTCGTAAAACAACAAATTAACGGCACGGTATTCCTGATATTCTTCGTCATGACTAATATAAAATGCAAGTACGACCTTTGGATTAGCACTAAAATTACAAACCCCGGCAATTAGTTTTTCTTTTAGGAAAGCTCCCCAAAGTCTAATCTTAGCAGGAAACATTTTCTTTAATTTGATCAGTTCCTCAAGTGAGTGAGTGGGATTCACGTTATGCCGCATTTTTAGATTTTTTTTGAGAATTTCATAGTATTCCTCAAATTTTTCACATTCGGCAATTTCTACTCCTGCTTTTATGGCTTTCTTCAAAGCAGTGCGAGCCTCAGGTCTATAGGAATAAATCAATTCATCGGTAGGAATGTCGAGCTGGACAACGCTGGATACATCTCGTTTTACATAATTGAAATTGTTCTTTACTAAAGCAAAGTCAATATAATTGGAATATTTACTTTGATAAATTATGGGAGGAAGAGTAAGCTGAATCCTGTCGCACTTCAATTCATTAGCATATTTAATAGTACTCTCTACTATCCCGAACGCCTCTTTAAGATTCAAATCTGTTTTATAAACAAATCCACCGTATGAAGATCCGCTGTGCGAGGAAAGGATTCTTTTCCCCTCTTTTTCTATTACTACCGCCGGAAATAAAGCTAACTTTTTATTGTTCTTATTTATTACAATCGATGCATCATTAAATCTATCTTTTGGGTGATATGATAAGAATTTTCTTTTGTGAAAAATTGTTCCATTATCCGAAGAGTCTACAAATTGGTCCCATTCCTCGTGTGCTGTTTTTGTTTCTTGTAAGGGGATAAATTCAAACATTGTGTATAGTATTTCCTTTATAAAAATTAAAATTATTCGATTCAATAAAATTCGAGACATGAGAAGATATTAAAATAATCATCATAATAATATAGGGATATTTAAAACGCGCATCACCGAAAGTTAAAAGGTTTATAAATAATCCCAGTAAAATGAAAAGGATAATAATTATAATACCCTCATTAAATAAAAAGGATTTATTCTTCTTTATTAACAATATTAAAAAAATACTTAATAATGAAAAATAATATATATGATGATAAGTTTGAAGAATAATAAACAAAATTTTATTAAGTAACGATACACCTTTAAGTTCACTGCTTAAGCTCTTTGTGGATATAAAAGTTTTAATAACTCGGTAAAGATTCCACCCGCCTACATTCGTTAATCTTGAAATCGAAAAATCATCCCACGCAAACATATGAATCAATTTCATCGGGAAAAGCGATATCCAGCGGATAGGATGTGCTAATATCCAGCCTTGGGCTTGTTTTTTCCAAAACTCTTCCTTCTCTGAGTAAGTCTTATATTTTGCAGAATCAATATATCCGATATTTCCTTTTTCAAAAACTTTTGCATTATACGCACCGGTGGCATCCTCATTAGCACCGATCAAAATATTTACCGGACCGTTATTCGAAGTAAAAATAAAATGACCGAAATATATATTAGTAATACTGCCGAATAGGAGGATAAACACCGTTACCCCGGCTAAACTAAAAGCCGAAATACGGTTACGCTCAGTTTTAAGTTTATAGAGGAAGTGTATGATATAAATAATCACAAGTATCCAGCCGAACGGTCGAACGCCAATAGAAGCACCGGCAAATATTCCGGATAAAAAATACGATATTTTATCCTCTTTCAAATAGAAATAAATACTGCCTAATACCAAACAACCGAACATTAATTCGGTTAAATTCATTAGAATTAATCCGAGAGAGCTTAGATAAAAGACATATAAAACGATCGCCATTTTTGCTGAATTTTTGTTGAATATCTTATTCGAAATTTTATATACAAAGAACAATTGAATTAGATTGAAACAGATATTAAAAAATACTATAGTTATTTTTGAATTATATATAGCCAGAATTAAAATAAGAAAATTTATATAGAGAGGTGCAACAATATAGTCTCGATAAATATCCTGAGGTGCCGGATAAATTGTATGCAAAGTTAAACTCTGTTCAGCCAAATGATAATACCGAAGTGAATCACTTTTAAAAGTGACCGGTAAAAAAGTGGACAGTGAGAATTGGATAAAGATATATAGTAAAAGAACTATTTTATAATTTTTAGTTAAAAAATCAAAGATTTTTCTCATTAAAAAATAGATCCCGGGTAATAAAAGGCAAAATTTGAATTATATATTTTCCCAATTAAAATTTGAATCGTAACGAAAACATATTAGCACTTCCTAATCCATAAGAGAACGGCTGAAATGCATAATCAAAGTGAAGATTTCCCCACATCAATCCAAACCCGCCGGTGAAACTTTTAGATTCATAACCGGATTGATAACCGCCTCTTAATGCAATTAAGTGATCATAAAAAATTTCCGCACCGACATTTATATGATTATCGTTCGTAAGAGTATATTTTTGAAATTCCGCTGTGGTCGTTATTTCAAATTTAGGGTCGATAAGATTGAAACTATAAGCAGGACCTATTCTTAACTCGGTGGGCAGTTTCGTACTTTCCTGCATTAATTTATTCATGGAGCCTAAATTTTTAATAACTGCGGCAGCTTTAAGTCCTTTTAAAGGAGTATTGTAACTTAAACCAAAATCGAATCCCCAGCCTGTAGCATCATTTGTATACATTCCTTCATAAAGGTATTTAACCGTAAGTCCAGCAGCAATATTGTCCGTAATATTAAATCCGCTTGAAAGACTGCCGAAAAAATATTCGGCATTGAATTTTGTAAGAGGATCACCGGGTTTTGTGCGAACTTCAATATCACTGACCGAGGTAACATTAAAACCGATCGCAAAAGGGATACCGAAAATAGAAGACCGTGCCCCCAACAGCTCGCTATTTATTCCCTGTATCCACTGGTTATGCATCAACATAATCTCTGAACCGGATGTTGCTGCCAGATTTGCAGGATTATAAAATAAGGATGTAACATCGTTTGAAATTGCAGTACCTGCATCACCCATCGAAACATTCCGGGCACCGAAGCCCATTTTTAAAAATGCCAAACCGCTATTACCGGCAGATTGAGCAAAGATAGTTGAGACGAACAATAAACTTGAGGTGAAAAACAATAATATATTTTTATGCATTTAAAACTTTCTTCAAAAATTAATATTTAACCCTACAATATGCCGGTCTTCCGGCGAATACCTTTCAATCATAAAAGCATAATTAATTCCGGCTGTAATATCGCCAAATTGTTTGAAATATGAAAAGCCAAATGTTGGCTGTGCGGGTTCATCTGCATTACTTAAATTGAACTGATCAAATCCACCGCGAAGGTATAAACCGGTTATGATATTATATTCAATACCCGCTCTAACGATATTTGAACCTGCATTACTATTTTCAAAATCTACATCTGCTATCAGTCCTAATTCATCATTGGTGTAACTTACTCCAATTTTCTTTAAAAGCGGGAATTGATCTTCCGAATTAGCTCCGTCCGTATTATAAATAGGAGTAGAATCCCATTTATACTTACTATTCAAATCGGAAATCATCGCAGCAATGTGCCAGTACCGGTTAACAATATATATGGCGCCTATGTCCAAACCTACTCCGGTAGAGGTAATCTTCTGGTACAATTTGTAATAGTAAAATTTAATTGAGACCCCGAGAGCAAATTTTTCGGAAAAACGGTTTGCAAATGCCAGGAAAAATTGATTTTCCGAAGTGGACAGATCACCGGTTTTATATCCTTCATTATCTCTTCCATCTATCTTGCTGACACCGGAGTTTATTATCCCCAAACTAATTCCCGCGGTTGATACCGGTTTAGGATTTTCAACAGCAGAATCTTTTTTTGAGTAGAATTGGAATCTCCTGGTAAAATTTAAAAAATTTAATGAGCGATCGAGCGATAAAATAGAATATGAAGTCTGGAAAGAATTATCTTTTTGAAAAACAGTAACCGCAGGATTATAATAAGAAACCAGATTACCCTCGGTTATTGCAGACATGGCATTTCCCATTCCCATTCCCCTTGCACCGAAACCCATTCTGCTGAATGCACCGGGCATAGTACTGATTTTGCTTAGTTTTGGTTGAGCAAAAGCAACTACACTAATGAATAATACTGATAGAATTATGATTCTTTTCAAAATTTCCTCTTTTTGTAACCTTTGAATAGCATGAATAAAGGAGAATCACTAAAAATATTTATTCTCATGTTCAACTATCTTTTATGTCTTTTAGTATTGATTTAAAATTTTTAGACATAATACGAATCCGATTTATTGCAAGACAAGTATTTTCCCAAAAACCGGTTTATCAGAACCGACATCAACCCTATAGAAGTAAACACCGTTTGGCACAACATTCCCGTTATCATCTTTTCCATCCCAGTAATCAATTACACCATTGGAATTATCGACACCGTGGGTGGGATTACTCCTTTGTGCATTTTGAATTATTGTTCTTATATAATGCATCCCGAAATCAAAAATGCGGATTGTTACCGGTTCCGATTTGCCTCCCGTACTGTATTTTATTTTGAGTACATCCTGCTTCGGAGAAAATGGATTGGGAAATGCATAAGTATCATTTGTTGATGTTAATATTTTAGAAGCAAAATAGATTGTCCAGTTGCCGTCCCACATAGCGCCGGCTTCATCCAATTTTGCAAGTCCGTCACCTGAACCTAACCAGATTATATTATTATTTGTGCCGCCGGAATAAAACACATTTGTTGTAAGCGGATTATCCGTTTTGGCATCAATTATCGAAGTGGGAGTAATCCATCTTTCACCTTCATTATCGGTTCTGAAGGCTCCGTCATCAGTCAGGGCGATTACTTCTTTATCTTTAAATGCTAAATTATGTGCTTTCTCGCCATTTAAATAAATATTCCAGGTTTTGCCTCCGTCTGATGAGGCACTAACCGCATTAAATTCTGTTTGTCCTTCTGCTTGCCAGCTTGCACTCCAGATTGTGCTGCTTGCTTTATTATAATCTAATGCAACAATAAAATTTCCGCTTATAGGATGTTCTTCATTAGTATGCGTAAATTTCACCCAGCTTATTCCATTATCGGTTGATTTATTTATGCCGTCGGCGGTACCCGCATAAATAGTAGAATCATTTGTGGAAATAACCGAAAAAGCCCGGTAATTGAGATTATTTTCTTTACAAAATTTTCCCGAGACAGGCTGCATACAAAAATTAAGTGTATCTGTAGGTTTTACAGAATCCAGGTAATCCGGCGGCAAAACGACTCTTTGCCATGTCTTTCCCATATCAGTGCTTTTTCTTAACCCACCCGCAAATGTTGCAATCCAAACAGTACCCGGTGTGAATGCAATGTCGTAAACAATATTTTGCACTGCAACAGTTACAGGCAATGCCCGTAAATGATTTATGCCGTAAGTTACTATGGTATCAGATTGAGCATCCAGTGGTTGAGGAACCGAAATCCATGTCATTCCGTCATCAGTAGTGTAGTGCAATCCGCTGCCTTCGGGAAGAGATTCGCCGTTCTTTTCAACTGAATGTGCCGTCGCCACCCAGATAATTCCGTTATCATAACCGATAGCAGATATATTTTCTGTGCCGAAAACTTTTGTACCGTAGAAATTCTTCCAGCTATCACCGTTATCGGTAGATAAGCTTACACCTTTCCCTGAACCTGCCCAAATTGTATCTTCGTGTACTATCATATCACTGACATCGTTACCCGCCGGAGTAGCATCTTCAAAAACTTTTTTTAAACTATTATCACTTTGCAAAGCGTATTTGGAAGGTAAATATTGGGCGAACAAAGTGCCGCCAAAGATTAAAAGTACCAGAATAAATAAGAGAGTTTTTTTCATTATCTAACAACCACGTAATGAATGATTTTGTTACTATATGCACCTGACCAGTCTTGAGCTTGGAATTCCCACCTGTATTTACCTTTCGGTACATTGGTAGGCAGTTTAATTGTTAATGAATACCTTCCATCTCCCGCAATAACATCGCCGTTTGTTCCGTCATCATACATGATAAAAGGATTACCTGAAGAGGCATGTTCATCGGGCGGAATAAATGAATTGAAGAATACTCTTTTTATATCCCGTACTCCGTTACTGTCCTGCACCAAAACAGTTAGTGTGATCACTTGCTCTGTACTTCCTATTGTTAATGAATCCGGGGCAAATAAATTCGATACGACCGGGGCAACATTAACACTGGCATTATCGTATTCAAACTTTTGATAACCGACTTTAGTTGTGTTATTATTTATATCGGTAACAAAATAAATTACATTATAAGAACCGCTGGGATAACTTTTGCTCATCGGGAATAATGCAGTATAAGTTTTCTCCGCAATTGAATTGATATGACCCTCTTTCATTGTAAAAGGCTGGTCATTGATATAATCTCCTCCTGGACCGGTAACATTTAGAGAGACCGATTTGACATCAGTGGAATTTTTAATTACAATTTTCATCGATACCAAAGAATCGGCTGAGATATAGCGAAAAGGTGCAATTAAAGGGATTGAAACTACCCGGTAGGTAATGCCCGCATTGTCAATTATATTATTATATTTTTTCCCGCATCCCCAGAGGAATAAAAGGAGTAAGAGCACAAATATTTTTTTCATCTATATAAATTTTTGTTTTATAACAAATTAACTCAAGGTAAAAAACAATCTTCCCTTTTTTATTGACCAATCGTTAAAACAAAAGGCGAGGGAGAAAAAGAAATTATAAAAATAAAGAAACTAATATAACCTAATATTCTTCTTTTAGCATCTAATTCCAAATTATCCGGAACAGGAGGATGTTTCAGTTTTATGACAAAAAATAATAGCAGTGCCCATAAAAGCCAACCAACCCAGCCGATGCCAAAATTAATATTTAGAATACTTTCGGTAATTCCTAATAATCCTAGCACCATTAAAAGCGTGAATGAGATAACAGCAATCTTGTAGTGATTTTCTCCTCCAAACATTGTGTAACTTATATGACCGCCGTCCAATTGTCCTATAGGTATCATGTTCATTGCAGTAATAAAAAGCCCGAACCATCCGACACATAAATAAGGATAATGATAAATTTCTGACATAGGCGGGAAAAATTGCCCCTTATGCACAAAAATTAATTTAAAAAAAGAAAATAAAAGGGTATTTCCGAAAGATAACTCAATACCTTGTTTTGCAAATTCGGTTGAAAAATAATTTGGATGAATTGTCAGAAGATAATCGATCCCAGGTACATGAGTGAAACCGTAAATGAGCACGATGAGACAAGCAACGAAGCCTGCCAGCGGTCCTGCTACCCCGATGTCAAACATTGCTTTCTTAGTATATATGGGAGATTTTGTTTTAATCACGGCACCCATTGTGCCGAAATTTAGAAACATCGGGATAGGTGGAAATGGAATGTAAAACGGAAAAGTAGCTTTTACCTTATGATACACCGCTGCAAAATAATGCCCGAACTCGTGGAAGGTAATAATGAACATTATAGATAAAGAATAAGGTAGTCCTTTCAGCAAAAATGATATTTCATAAGGTCCGGGTCTGCCGCTTATCCACTCAGCACCGGCGATGGTTGTGGTCATGAATGTTAGAATAAATAATCCTATGTGAAGTAAATAATTTTTTTTATCTTTCTTCACATCTACTTCTTCGGTATAAGCTCCGAAAATTTCGTTATCGAAATCAGCCATGTTAAATATCTACGTTAAATCCTATTGTAAAATAATTTTCACTTATATTGTAAAGTTCGCCGTGTATACTTTTCCCGGAATAATATGAGCATAAAATGCTGAACCCTCTGCTGTCATATTTCCCAAATTTAATCCCTGCTTTAATAATGTTGTTTCCAAAATAATTTCCGTTAATAAAATCCAATTTAAAATCGTCTGCGAAAAAGGGATTCACTTTTTTCGCAATATAATTAGGAAGATAATAATCGAAACCAATTTGGTATATACCGTGACCGATATTTCCCGGAATAGTATGAATTAAATAAGTTAATCCGGCGTAAACTCTAAAGCTGTTAACCCGGTAAAAGGGAAATAATTCTAAGAACTCGCGGCTATACACATAGGGCTGATATCCTTCGAGCCAACTATTTTGATTTCTGGAATATCTACCGTCAACGAGATGAGCACTTATGTGACTGAATCTGAACCTAAATCCGTAGCTATAGCCGATTTTTTTTATCTTGTAACCCGAATTAATTCCGAAAAAATAATCTATTGTTTCAACGGGGAACCTGAAATTTTTTTCACTTCTCAGCCGGGTGAATGTAAACAAATCAGCACCGAAAGAAAGTGTAGAATGTGTTCTCCTAATATGCAGAATATCAGCAGATGAACCTATATCCAAACGTATTTTGTCTCTATTGAACAAATAAGAGGTACCGGATCTGGCTTCGAGTAAATTTGCCGTGAATGGAGCAATGTTTAAATTTGCAGGAAACCATGTTACATTAGTTTGTGCTATCCCTATGACTGAAACAGCAAAAATTATTAGAACAGTTGAATATATCCGCATTAATTAACTTTCGCTTTAGTCAAAAATTTCTTTTGAATTTTCTGTTTTACGAGTTTGTTATAGCTGTATTTGAATTTTGAAGTTAATCCTGTCAAGGCATAATAATTAGTCGGGAATGCAAAGGAAGGTTCAAAATAACAATTGATGGTACACCCCTTACAGAAATCGAATCTGCCCTCCAGCTTCTTAAAATACTTTAATCTTTCCGATTCCCTAATTTCTTTAATAGGTCTATCAATAGGAATCTTTTCATTACCGAAGTGATAGCACGGTAAAATTATTTCATTGTATGGTGAAATTACAACCACGCGTGATACAGCTTTGCAACTCGGATTATCGATATCATTTCCCCCGTCTTTTCTCAACTTTATAAAACCTTTATTCATATAAACATCAAGCTTGCCGTCCACATAATCTTCTATATAATCAAGAGCTTCTGAAGATAAACCAGGTTTTCCAAAATATGAGAATACCGGATTTACAATTAACACTAATCCTTTTTTTTGTGCAATTTGGTGCATCCGGGGTAATTTTTTATAAGTTTCATTTGTAACAGTAAAAAGAATGTCCGGAAATTCTCCTAATGATTTAGCAATATCGATACTTTTAAATACATGATTAAAGCAATTGACTTTCCGAATCCTATTATGTTCTTCTTCATCCGGTGAATCGAGTGAGAAATGAAGCAGATTAATATTACCTGCCAGTTTTTCAGCAAATTTAGGATAAAGCAATCCGTTTGATGTAATGCTTGTCTGCAATTTTAAATCTTTTGCAAACTTTGCCATAAGGTGAATGTCCTTGTGCAATAGTGGTTCACCGCCGGTAAGATCGATAAATTTAACTCCTATCTTTGCTAACTGACTTACATTAGATCTAAAATCTTCCAATTTGACGTAGGGAGTTGAGTTATATCTATCGTGATCACCGAAATGGCAAAACTCGCAAAAAGCATTGCATCTGTATGTGACATAATAGTTACAGAGAAGCAGCATTAATATTCTCTTCCCTTCCAGATAACTTTACGACTGAACATAACGATAAACGGAAGTGCAATTACATAAAGCGTGTAATAAATTTCAAAATGCAGAAAATATTTCAAATCTTTTTGAATTCCTAGATATTTGAAAACAGGATATAAAACGAAAAAATCGATAGCTAATTTAAAGATTGCCAAATATAACCATACAGTCGAGAAAAATAAAGGTGTAAAGAGCATTCCCAGATTTGTAAAAAAGCCCCATCCCATAACCAGGTAGCCTCCAAAAGGAACATTCAATCCACCCACCGCCCAGCGTTTCTTCTGTCTGTACAAATTTTTAAAAGAATTACAAGGAAGAGAAGTTATTAGAGTTTCCCTATTCAGGGGATAAATGATACGATAATTATCCGAATTATTTATTGCTTTTAATAGGTTTGAATCCTCGGTAACGCTAAAGGGAAGCCCTTCGTATCCTCCTGCTTCGCGGTAGGCTTTTTTACTGTATGACATATTATTACCGATGCAGCTTATTGGATAACCTAGGTTGATAGTCCCTGAAGCGACTACTAACAAATAAATAAAATCGATTGCCTGCATTCCGCCGAATCCGCTATCTGCAATTTGGGTGGTAAAACCGTTTACGGCACCGACGTCTTCTTTATAATAAGAAGCAGTCGTAATTGCCCACTTGGGATGAACTTCACAATCCGCGTCGGTTGTTAAAATGATATCACCTTTTGCAATATCAATAGCGTTTGCTATAGCATTAGTTTTACCCTTTAAATGTCCGATTTCCTTTTTAGTAACTATCTTTGAAAATTTTTCCTTCGAGCTGATGAATTCATCAATAATTACACCGGTTGAGTCCGTTGACTTATCATCAACTATTATGATTTCCAGTTTTCCTTCAGGATACTCAAGGTTATCCAGAGATTTCAAACACCGCAAAATATTTTGCTCTTCGTTCCTGGCGGCAACTATCACCGATGCCGCAGGCAAATCCTCCCGGATTAAGGTAGGGAATTTTTTTCTTACCCCAATAACAAAGAGAACCGATTGTATGAAATAACCGCTTAATACGATTAGAAAAATTATTTCAAACATCCGGAAGGCTCTCCGATTTGATATCCTTTATTAGAAACTTCTTCTGCTATGAATTTAATTGAATCGATAATTATATCCTTTGATTTTATACTATCATGCAAAACAATTATTGAATTTTTCCGCAAATATTTTTGAACTGCAAATTTAACAAGTTTTAAATCATTTTTATAATCATATGTTAACAAAGACCACATTATTCCGATAAGATTTCTTTTTTTTAAAGTTTTGCCCGTACTTATGTCAAATTTGCCGTGCGGCGGACGGAAATATTTAACTTTATAATCATAAACGGAATCCATTAAATGATTAAATGCTTCAATCTCAACATTTACAATCGAGTTACTATTCTGTGTTAAAATTTGATGGTTAAACGTATGATTGCCGATAGAATGTCCTTCACTTATTATTTCTGATGTTAGAGATGAATTTTTCCGCACATTGTTTCCGACGCAAAAAAATAATGATTTCAACTTTAAATTGTTAAGTTCTATCAATATTTTTTCTGTCGTTTCCGGGTTAGGACCATCATCAAACGTAAGAAGTACTTGATTATTTTTTGTATCCCACAGGAATTCATGAAAAATTTTTTTTACGAATACAGGAGGATTATACAAATACTTCATTTTAAGATGATTAAAAATTTTATTTTATTAAAGATATACAAATTATATCAAATATTTCTTGATACATCACTCATCACAAACAATATTTTTAATCTGAAAATAGTTACCCTTGCAAAATGATTTAATCATGTTGCCCCGTAATTACATATTCAAAAAATATTTCAAAAATTATATAGCTTCGATGTAAGATTGCAAAAAGCTGCGTCCCCGCAGACGAAATCACCTTGAAATATTGGTACTTTCATCTAGATTTTGGTAGTTGTATTCATTTGAATCAACTCGGTTACTAATAGCGTTAGGTTTTTCCAATATGGCATTTCCCCTGGCATTTACGTCGCAGTTAAATGAGTCTTCTAAATTCTCTGCAGTCACCTCAACTGCAATATCAGCAGTGTGAACTACAAATTTATACTTTCCCGGCAATTAAATTTTACTTATGATTGATATTATTTAATAGAGACACATATTAATCGCAAGAATCATTTTAAATCCTTATATATTTCATGGACTTTTACTACTTACTTATTAAATTTACATTTTATTTTTCAACTATTCTATATCCCTTATTTAATACTGAATGAAACATTTACCCGAGCATAAAAAAGGCTTGATGGCAGTAGTAATTGCTGCTGTTCTGTGGAGTACGGGCGGACTTTTTATAAAGCTTGTCACGCTAAGCGCAATGGAAATATCATTTTTCCGTTGTTCCGTTGCTGCAATTGTTTTTGCTGTTGTGTTTAAGAAAAAAGTTCTCAGAGCAAACTTATTTACACTCCTTAATTCATCTTTTTATGCGGCGGTTTTAATATTATTCGTTTTAGCTACTAAAACTACTACCGCTGCTAATGCTGTTTTTCTTCAATCCACTGCTCCGATTTATGTACTGATTTTTGAACCGATTATAAATAAAACAAAGTACGAACGTATTAATATTATCACTATTATCGTCTGTTTCCTGGGAATGATTTTATTTTTTATGGGTAAGTTGACCCCGGGAGATTTAAAAGGAAACATACTTGCACTTCTTGCCGGAGTTGCGTTTGCGGCATTTTTTCTGGGTATGAGAAAAAATAAGCACGAATACTTTTTCAGCTCCATTTTTTACGGGAATGTAATTGTGGCGATTATTTGTATCCCTTATTTGTTCGGAATGCAAAGTATATCATTTTCAAATTTATGGATGGTTATTTATCTTGGAGTATTCCAGGTAGGCATTGCATATACATTTTTCAGTTACGGTTTGAAAAGGGTATTTGCTATTGAAGCCTCGTTAATTTCATTACTGGAACCGGTTTTAAATCCAGTATGGGTCTTTTTCGGATATGGTGAAATCCCTTCGCTTGGAGCAATTATCGGCGGTATCATCATTATTGCGGCAATCTTTATAAGAACTATAATACTTGAGACTCCGCTTATGAGGGGAAGATTCAAAACACAAGGATAATATCTACGCCCGTGACTAAGCTCTAAATTTAATTAGAAACGAACAAACTTATTAAGCAGGATCGCTGTCAACAATTTTTTTTTAATTCTAGTACAAGGATTACTAATTTTCGGTTATTTCTTTTTCATGGCGCAAGCCGAACTATTTTCCAAGCTTCCTGCTCCTTTCTATAACAAATTCTATCATGAAGACGGTTATTTCTTCCTTGCCAGAATTCAAACTCAACAGGTTTTAGAATATAACCTCCCCAAAATGTTGGCGGAGGAATCTTTTCACCATTATAGTTAGACTTAACCTCTTCAAATTTTTTCTCTAAATATTCCCTGTCCGGAATAACACTGCTTTGGTGAGAGGCAATTGCGCCGAGTTGACTCTCATACGGGCGTGATTGAAAATATTCTTTCGATTTTTCTTTAGATATTTTTTCAACTTTTCCCGATAACCGCACCTGCCGCTCTAACTCTTTCCAAAAAAATAATATCGAAGCTACCGGGTTTTCTTCTATATCCCGACCCTTGTGACTCTGATAATTGCTATAAAATATTATTCCATCATTCTCAATTCCTTTGAGCAAAACCGTTCGTACTGAAGGAACAGCACTCTTATTGGCTGTAGCTAAAATCATGGCACTCGGGTCCAGAATATCGGACTTAATTGCTTCATCCATCCAAATAATAAATTGATCGTAAGGGTCTTTTTTTACTGTTGATTCGTTTAGTTCCTTTAGAGAATAATCACGTCTCAGGTTTGTAATATCTGTATTGTTTGTCATATAGCTTTTTATTATGATTTATTTACTATCAATAGTATTTTATATTTGTTAAATTTATATTGTTTTTCAACTATTTTTATAATTATTGCACCTTCACATGGACTTTTCATGCATATTGAATGTAAAGCTTTAATTATTTAATTAAAATGTTTACTCAAATTTAAATTTTAATAAGATATATAAAAAATGAAATCTAGTGATCTTACGAAAGAACAAAAAGAAGAGCTTGAAAAATTTGGTGCAAACACCTGGTTCGTCGAATACCTGCATAAACAATTTGAAGAAAACCCGGATGAGTTACCTGTACAATGGCAAAATTTTTTCGGAAAAGTTACGGCTAAGGAAAAACGGAACGGAAATTCAACCGCCCATCCCGGCTCTGCATTATCTGCTTTTGATAAAGCTATTAAGTTCCCCACCCCGGATGAAAATGATGAAGTAAAAGTAATAGCAGGCAGTGCAGAAAAAATATTAGATAACATGTCTGCCAGCCTTTCGATTCCTGTTGCAACATCACAGCGTACTATCCCGGTTAAGCTGCTGGAAGAAAACAGAAAATTAATCAATCAGCATCTCAGAAAAAAGAATCTGGGAAAAGTATCCTTTACTCATTTAATTGCCTGGGCAATTGTAAGAGCAATTGATTCTATTCCGGCGATGAATAATGCATTCACTATTCAAGATGGAAAGCCTAAAATAATAAAACGACCAGATGTTAACTTAGGTTTAGCAATCGATATCGAGAAGAAAGACGGTTCACGCTCGTTGATAGTCCCGAATATTAAAAATGCAAACCAGTCAAACTTCAGGGAATTCTGGCAGGCCTATGACGATTTGGTTGCCCGTTCAAGAAAGGGACAAATTGATCCATCTGAATTTGCAGGCACAACCGTTACATTAACGAATCCGGGAACGATAGGTACAATTTCTTCGGTACCGCGTTTGATGATCGGGCAGGGCACAATTGTAGCCACCGGTGCTATACAGTATCCGGCTGAGTACCAAGCAATGTCTCAATCGACTATTTCCACCCTCGGTATAAGTAAAGTTATGAATATAACCAGTACATACGATCATCGAATTATCCAGGGAGCCGAATCGGGTTTATTTCTGAAAGAAATTCATGAAATCTTATTAGGCGAAAAAAAATTCTATGAAGATATCTTTGGTGCATTAAATATTCCATTACAACCGCTCGCCTGGAAAACGGATTATCAGCCCGGCGCTTTTAATGGACATGGCTCAACCGAGGAAATTGAAAAGCAGGGCCGTATTTTGCAGCTGATAAATTTATACCGGGTAAGAGGTCATTTAGTCGCAAATCTCGATCCACTCGGTTCACAAACTCCTTATCATCCTGAACTCGATCCGGCTACATATAAGCTGACAATTTGGGATCTCGACAGAGAATTTATTACAGGAAGATTTTGCGGATTAAAAACCGCAACGTTACGTCATATTTTGGAAATACTCCAGGAAACCTACTGCAGGAAGATCGGTGCGGAGTATATGCATATTCAGAATCCCGCCGAGAAGGTTTGGCTTCAAAGCAAGATGGAGCCGATAAGAAATGTTCCCGATTTTGATGAGAATATTAAGAAAATAATATTAGATAAATTAATTATCGCAGAAACATTCGAACATTTCATTCATACGAAATTTATCGGACACAAAAGATTTTCGCTTGAAGGTTCGGAAACGTTGGTACCTGTTCTCGACACGCTCCTGAATGATGCTCATGAAGGCGGAATTCAGGAGGTAGTTCTCGGAATGGCTCATAGAGGCAGGCTTAATGTTCTTGCAAATATTATCGGCAAATCGTACGATTCTATTTTTTCTGAGTTTGAAGATATTCAGGATCCCAATTCAATAGAAGGATCGGGCGACGTAAAATATCATCTCGGCGCATCAGGAAAATATAAAACCAGGGATGGTGGAAGCATTGTTGTATCTGTTGCATCAAATCCAAGCCATCTTGAGTGGGTAAATCCCGTGGTTGAGGGAATAGTTCGTGCGAAACAAACGCGGTCGGGAGATCAAAAAAGTCATAAAAAGACTATGTCCTTACTTATTCACGGAGATGCCGCTTTTGCCGGTCAGGGTGTTGTTGCCGAGACTTTAAACTTATCGCAGTTGAGCGGATACAGAACCGGCGGAACAATTCACATCATTATAAATAATCAAATTGGTTTTACTACAACTCCCGAAGACGCACGATCGTCGGTTTACGCAACAGATGTAGCAAAAATGATCCAGGCACCAATTTTTCATGTAAACGGCGACGATCCTGAAGCGGCTCTATGGGTAGTAAAACTCGCTTTTGAATATAGACAAATATTCAAAAAAGACGTTGTGATTGATCTTTTCGGTTACAGAAAACACGGTCATAATGAAGGTGATGAACCCGGTTTTACACAGCCGCTGCTTTACGAAAAGATAAAAAATCAGCCGTCAGTTAAAGAAATTTATTCCCAAAAACTTCTTGAAACTAAGGTGCTTACTTCCGATGAGATAAATTCTATGAACGATGAAATTTACAAAGTTCTCAGTCAGGCTTTTGATAAAATCCGTAGAAGAAGTACTGAATTCAATACAGATGTACCGCTGGCAATATCAAAAGAGAAGATTGAATCGGTAACTCCAGATAAAAATACAGGAATTACCGAAGATGAATTAAAAACTTTGGTCGGAGCAATAACAAAACTTCCTAAGGATTTTACAATTCATCCTAAACTTAAAAAATTTCTGGAGAGAAGAAGAGATCTGGTTACTGGTGAAATTGAAGCTGATTGGGCATTTGCCGAATCACTTGCATTTGGCAGTCTGTTATATGAAGGAACGCCGGTTCGATTAAGCGGTCAGGATAGTGTCAGAGGTACGTTCAGTCAAAGACACCTGGCCTTAACCGATATTCATACCGGCAACGAATATATACCTCTCAATTATATAAATGAATCTCAGGCAAAAATAGAAGCTCTCGACAGTTTACTTTCCGAAGCTTCAGTACTCGGATTTGAATACGGATACAGCACAGCAGACCCGTTAGCCTTAGTAATGTGGGAAGCACAGTTCGGCGATTTTGCCAACAGTGCCCAGGTTATAATTGATAATTTTATAGTTGCTTCATTCGAAAAATGGCAATTACCGAATAGTATTGTAATGCTTCTTCCTCACGGTTATGAGGGACAAGGACCTGAGCATTCAAGTGCAAGACTGGAAAGATTTCTTACTTTGTGCGCACAGGATAATATTCATGTTTGTAATTTAACAACGCCTGCACAGTACTTCCATCTTCTTAGAAGACACTTAAAGGCAGCTATTCGTAAACCGCTTATAATTATGACACCCAAAAGTCTGCTTCGTCATCCTGAAGCTAAATCACCAAAAGAAGCCTTCACCAGCGGAAGTTTCCGTGAAGTAATTGATGATTCCACAGTTGAAAATAAAGATAAAATAGAAAAAATTATTTTAACAAGCGGTAAAGTTTATTATGATTTAATCAATTACCGTAAAGAGAATAAAATAGGAAACGCAGCAATAGTTAGAATAGAACAATATTATCCTTACCGCAAGGATATGGTT
Organism: uncultured Ignavibacteriales bacterium; assembly: GCA_963751355.1. Taxonomy (GTDB): domain Bacteria; phylum Bacteroidota; class Ignavibacteria; order Ignavibacteriales; family Ignavibacteriaceae; genus CAVVVS01. The sequence continues at coordinate 47,535 of CAVVVS010000105.1, forward strand.
CAGGATATAATTGATTCGTATACCAACACTAAAAAAATTGTATGGGTACAGGAAGAGCCCAAAAATATGGGTGCATGGTTTTTCCTCGCACAGCGTGTAATTGATCAATTAAAAGAGGGACAAAAATTGATGTATGCAGGTCGTCCCGAAGCCGCTAGTCCTGCCGCAGGATCCGGTAAAATTTCCAGGCAGCAGCAGAAAAATTTAGTTGAGGATGCTTTTAATAAATAATCTTTTTTAGCCTAAAATTCAAAAGCCGGGAACTGCAGAACAAGCATTGAGAATATTATCACCAGATTGATGAGAAAACCCATACCTCCCTTATTTGCCGGTTTTTGCATTTTTCCATCCCAGAAAAGGACAATTAGAAGTGCTGAGAATATTGTAGTAAAAATGACCAGCAAGAACCACCAATTTTGTGCAGCAAATATTCCAATCCCTCCCGCAATAAATCCGGCAGATGATAATATGTAAACAATTCCGGCTATAGTTCTAACTTTTTTATCGCTAAAAATTTTTGAAAATATCCATGAGCCATCCGGCCAAACCAATCCGGGAGTTAATTCAAAAAGTCTGAAACTTTGACCCGAGTACAACAAAAATACAATTCCATGTAGGATTAAAAATATACCGAATATTATTGCAGTCATTATAATGATCCCCTTGTTACCCTTATCAGTAAATTACGTACAGTAGTTCATTAAATCAAATTATTTTTGAAAACAGAAATTCTCTACATGTAATTTGATAATCCCTATTTACAGTTTTAATAAAGATTACTCAACCGTTTATTTCATTTATTAGAGGGAAACAATCCCAAAAATAAGTGTGTTTCGGTTTTCAATTTTTCATCTTCATAATCATTTTGTGATATTTTTGTTACATTTATTAGTTATATTTTTCTTGCACAATGGTTTAATTTTTTATGAAGAAAGTATTAATAATAGAAGACGACCGGGAGATTTCCAATTTGCTGGAAATTCATCTTAATGATCTCAAATGCGATGTTAGCAAATACTATGATGGAATTTCGGGGCTTAAGGCTGCTCAAAAGAATAGTTTCGACTTTATAGTTCTCGATATTATGCTTCCTGGACTTGATGGGTTTGAAGTCTGCAAAGAATTACGCAAATCGGATATAAATACTCCTATTCTAATACTAACATCAAAATCCGAAGAAACCGACAAAGTCCTTGGTTTGGAATTCGGTGCAGATGACTATTTGACAAAACCTTTCAGCATTCGTGAATTTATTGCCAGAGTAAAAGCAATATTCCGCCGCGTTGATTCATTAAAACAAAAGGTTGACGACGGTGAAGATTTACGGTATGAAGAATTAGTAGTTGACGTAAAAAATAGAATAGTATTATTGAAAGGTCAGAGAATCGAATTAACGCCGAAAGAATATGATCTTCTTTATTTAATGGCATCCCATCCCGGAAGGACATACACCCGTGAGAATTTATTAAATATAATTTGGGGCTATCAGTACACGGGTTATGAACATACGGTAAATTCTCATATAAACAGGCTGCGCAGTAAAATTGAAAAAAATGTTTCTAATCCAAAGTTTATTCTTACAACCTGGGGGACCGGATATAGATTTAACGATGAATTGAAGAACTAATTTAAAATTGATAAATGAAAAACTTTTTTAACTCATTATTCTGGAAAATTTCCGCTGTTTTTCTTCTGATACTCCTCGTAATATCAGCCATCTATATCTATATATCGGTAGAAACAGCCGAAATGTATTTTCAGGAAACCCGGCAAAAACTGGACATAAAAGTCGCGCCGCATATAGCTACGTTTTACGATTTCTTCAAAGGAGATTCCGTAGATACGGACGTGTTGAAAAAAGTATTTCATAATGTAATGGTAATAAATCCCAGCATAGAAGTTTATTTGTTGAATACTAACGGCATAATTCTCGCATATTATGCACCCGATCAAATAATAAAACTCACGAAAGTACCGTTAAAATCTATAAAGGAATATATCTCATCGAATAAAGAAAATTTTTTGATGGGTGTAGATCCTAAAAATCCGGACAGACAAAAAGCTTTTTCCGCCGCCAAAGTTTTTCATAAAGAAAAATTTAAAGGATATATTTATGTGATACTGGGCGGAAAAGAATATGAAAACGCTTCACAATTACTGTTTGGAAGTTACATTTTACGTCTCGGTGTAAAGTCTATGATAATAGCACTAATTGCAGCGGCTCTGATTGGTTTTATTGCTATCGGTTTCATTATCAGAAACATCAGGAAAATTGTTTTCGTAATTAGAGACTTCCAGAAGGGTAATCTCGATGCAAGGATAAAACTAAAAAGCAAAGGAGAACTGCAGGAATTTTCAAACTCGTTCAATGATATGGCTGATACAATTGTGAACAATATCGGCAAAATAAAAAAATTAGATCAACAGAGACGGGATCTCGTCGCTAATGTTTCACACGATTTGAGAACCCCCATTGCTATAACCCGGGGATATGTTGAAACAATTCTGCTTAAAGATGAGACTCTTTCCCCTGCCGAGAGGAAGAAATACCTTGAAACAATATTAGGCAGCACCGAAAAATTACAGAAACTAATTGAGGAATTGTTTGAACTTTCCAAACTGGAAGCAAAAGAAACCTTGCCGCAAAAAGAACCTTTTTCGCTAGCCGAACTGCTGCAGGATATACATCAGAAAAATTTAATAATTGCGGAAAGGAAAAATATTGCTTTAAAATTAAATATTGAAAATGATCTGCCTTTTATCTATGCCGATATCCGTATGATTGAAAGAGTATTTCAAAATTTAATTGACAACGGTTTAAAATTTACTCACAAAGGTGGAGAAATTTCTATTCGCCTGGAGAAGGCCAATGAACATTTCTTAACCGCTCGAATTTCTGATAATGGTGAAGGTATAATTACCGAACAATTGCCTCACATTTTTGAAAGATATCATCAGATAAAAAGGGTGGCAACGGAAGATTCGCAGGGCACGGGTTTAGGTCTGACAATCGTGAAAAAGATTTTGGATATACACAGCATTAACATAAAAGTAGAAAGTGAAGTTTCGTGCGGTACAACCTTCATACTCGAATTTCCCGTATATAATCCAAATCGGTCCAACTGATATTCCTCAGGCAGCCTTCCTTTCCGGTTCAGTTTAATTTTGAATATATTTCCTACAAAATAATTTTTTGATTATTTACTTTACTCCAAAACAAATTCTTCTAATTCATAATACATTTAGAATTTACGTAATGAATAAAATGAAGCATAAAATTCATTTATTATCTAAAAAGCATTTTCCCCGAATGGGGAAAGACAATATAGCCAGGGACAACGTTCCGGGTCAACAATTTCTAAAACATTCATTACTCTGAAAGAGTAAAATAATTTTGTCCGATTGAATTATATAACCTATTCTTGTTGATATTTATACAAAGGGTGGTGCCCTTTGCTAAAATATCTATCCCCGTTAGGGAATAGTTAAATTCAAAAAGTTTTACTGATTTAAGTAAATAATCACATTAATTTAAATAAATGACAGCGAAGCCAAACAGCAATCGAATGACATACAATATTTTCCCCGGATTATTTTCTTTGTTCATACCTGTTACTCTCCCAATACCTAATTTATTTCGAAGCGTAATTAGTTTAACATTTTCAACTCTTTTGTGATTATTTCGTGACAACTGACCGATAAATTTGAAATGTATTAAAAATTAAAGTAGATAAAATAATGTTAAGAAAAAGTTTATTCTACTCGGGAATTATTACAGACATTTTCATAGGTACAGGCTTCTAGAAAAGTGATTTACCTATACTGCCAATGAGCGTAAAAAACAGTAACGTTCAAAGTAACAATACAAAATATATCCAATGTTAAACGGTTTTAGCTATCCCGATACCTGAATGTTCCTACAATCACAATATAACGAAGTAGAATGTTGATTTTGTTAACATGAAAATCGATTCATAACTTTTTTCAATTTAATATGTAACACGAATGAACTATTTTATTGACAGTAATGTTGATAAAATGAATAGAGCATGAATATTCAAAAATGGAAAGAAACTTGATTACAACAACAGGCATACAAATGAAAATACTATTTTATTTATTGAGCATAGTTTTATTGTACGGATGTACAATGACGGATTCAAAAGATGTTCAAAAAAGATTAATTTCTTCCGGCAGCACAAATCTTGATACCGCAACTTTTGCGGGAGGATGTTTTTGGTGTATGGATGCTCCTTTTGAAAAAATTGACGGAGTTAAGGATGTTATCTCGGGATATGCGGGAGGGCATGTTAAAAATCCAACTTATGAGGAAGTTGAAACCGGGACTACAGGAAATGTGGAATCGGTAGATGTTATTTACGATCCAAACGTCGTAAGTTATTCCGAATTATTAACTATCTACTGGAAGCAGTTCGATCCGACTGATGCCGGCGGTTCCTTTTATGACAGAGGTTCGCAGTATAAGTCGGTAATTTTCTATCGCAGTCAAACAGAAAAAGAAGTTGCCGAAAAATCAAAAGAATTGTTGAATAAGTCCGGCATTTTTAAAAAGCCTATAGCAACAAAAATTGAACAGTTCACATCTTTTTACCCTGCGGAAAAATATCATCAGCATTATTACAAAAAGAATCCCGTTCATTACGAAGAATACAGGAAGGCATCGGGAAGAGATAATTTTATAATGGGAGTTTGGGGGGACATAGGAATAGACAGGTACAAAAAGCCTTCAGATGAAAAGTTAAAGAAAGAACTAACTCCATTGGAGTACAACGTAACTCAGAATGGTTCGACGGAAACTCCGTTCAATAATAAATATTGGAATAATCATAAAGAAGGGATTTATGTCGATATAGTTTCGGGCGAGCCGTTATTTAGTTCTAAAGACAAGTTTGAGTCGGGTACGGGCTGGCCGAGCTTTACAAAGCCGATTGACCCAAGATATTTGTCCAAAAAAGTCGATTCGTCAATGGGTATGGAGAGAATAGAAGTAAGAAGTACGTTTGGTGATTCTCATTTAGGACATGTATTTAACGACGGACCGGCACCCACTCATCTTCGGTACTGCATAAATTCTGCATCACTTAAATTTGTTCCAAAAGATCAAATGGCAAAAGCCGGATACGGTGAGTTTTTGTGGTTATTTGAATAATTTAATTTTCCATGGTTTCTTGTCATAATTTAGAATCTGTTCACAAATCCCCGGCGGTGACGCCGGGGTGAGCATATAAAATTATGATAAATTGTGGACATATTTTAAAAGAACATTTCTAACAAATCTAAATTAACTAACCTGTTTCTTCGCAGCCGGAACTATGTATATTCATTTTAGGGTAATACTTCTTTTTCCTTTTTAAGATAAATATTATACCATCCTGCAAACAACGGTGTATAGGGAAAAGCGTAAATCTTGCCTCCGAATCCAATCAGTCTAATTGTGACCGTGTTCATTCGCAGTATGGGAATAGAATGAAACAGTTCATGATTTATTTTTACACCGTAATCAACTGCGAGCTGAGCTACATAATTTTTAATAATCTTGTCCATTTTAAATTTCTTCATCACTTGAATAATTTCCCTCTTATTGCCGGCAAATGTAGTATCTTTCGGATTATCAGGCTGCTTTTTGCCGATTAATTTTATTATTGCATATCCGTCGCTAATTTTAATCGGACCGTAAACTTCACCTATTTTCAATTTTGCCGCAATTTCCCCGATTTTACCGCGCTTTATTACGGGAAAATATCCGAAACCCTCCTCATTCATTTTCAAAGAATCCAGTACAGAATATTTTTTTGCTGCATCCCTAAAAGGAAGTCCGTTATTTAAATCAGTTAATACTTTCGAGCTTTCATCAAGATTATCGACCAGGATTTCTTCAACATCAACTTGCTCAGGCTGAATAATTAAATTATGATTTTTAGCAAAGAAGCTGTAGGCATCTTTGTTAGTGATCGAAATTGAATCATATATTACCCGTTCCAGTTTTTGCGATAAATAATAATCTTCCCAAATTCTCCCGTCATTTTTTACTTCAACTGAATTTTGAATCCCGAGTTTATAAGCAGCACGGACAAGAAGTTCGCTTTGAATATAATCTTTAACATAATTGTTAAAAACTGCTGCTACAGTACGAAAATCCGTTGAATCAACTCTAAAATTATTAAACCCGAGCTGTGTTAAAAATTCTTTCACTGTTTCCGGGTCATGGTCGAATTTTATGAATGAAGATTCAAGGACTTCATTGTCCAATGACTTTATTATTTCATCAAAATCTGGGGCATATAAGGTGATAAATTTGGAGCGATTATTTGCAGCACTTGCTTCTTTTCTTTTTAGCCGCTCGTCCATTATATGTGCAATTTTAAAAAATAATTTTCGGTCTACATCCACTTTCCTCTTATGCAGGAAATCATATAAAAAATCATTTTCCCTTTTCTCTGTTTTTCTTTTCTCAATTATTTTTTTAAGCTTGAAATTTAAGTCCGATGTATTAAAAACCGGTTTATTTGTTATTCTATATAATTTAAATATATACCATCTATCCCCTGCTTTAAGAGGAGCGGTGAATTGACCGGGCTGCAAATTATACAGAGAATCTTCGAGAGTTTCATCCAGTGTTCCAAAAGTTACGGTACCTAATGTTTTTTGCTCGGAATATTTGGGTCTGTTGATTAAAAGCGAATCGAGTGAAGTTCCATTTTGTAATTCTTTATAAAGGATATTAATCTCATTTTCATTTTTCGAATACAAGTATTTTACAAGCAGCACTTTTGAATACCTTCTCTCGGCTTCAGCCATATCCTTTTTTGTGATTTTAACCCGATTGGTAACTTCCGTCTTAAAATAAGCATCCCTGATAAACAACCTCTCCATATAACTCATTATTCCTTTGACATCTTTTGCCGTATCAAGTTTTAACTCTTTAGCTTTTTGGGCAAGCAGTTTTTCGGCTATCAAAGTATATAAATATTCTTTTTTGACTAATGCGGTATCAAGAGAATTTGTTTTTCGCGGGTGCGGACTGAATTCATATCTATCCGAAAATTCCTCTACAGTAATTTTATCATTTCCTACTTTGGCTACGGTTCTGTCATCATCGTACTTATCTTGTTGTGCAAAAACATGGCAATTTATCAATACTAAAATTAAAAGAAGACTTAATAATTTCATTCTTATTTTATATACTCCAAATTTATTCCCTTAATAAAGTGAATATTACAGTTATTAACTAATATACCGATTATCCCCTCTCAAGAAATTATACAGATTTAATTCATAAATATTTAGAAAATCTTCTGCTAATTATTGTATAACAAATTGTAATTAATTGAGTAAATAAATTTTCATTTTACTACTTCGAACGAAGCAGAAATTACGTCATCCGAGCTTCCACCGATCATTACATCAAAAATCCCCGGTTCTATCACTTTATTCATGCTGATGTTATAGAAAGAAAGATCATCGGGAGTTATTATGAAATGAAGTACTTTTTCTTCTGAAGGTTTTAAAGTTACTCTCTGAAATCCTTTTAACTCTTTTACCGGTCTGGTTACACTTGCAACTCGATCATGCAGATACAATTCAGCTATTTCGGTACCGGTTAGGTTTCCAATATTTTTGATTTTCACGGTCACATTCAAGAAATCGTTCTTATGAATTTTATTGTGTTCAACTTTTATATCGCTGTAACGAAATTTAGTAAAACTCAATCCATATCCGAAAGGATAAAGCGGTGTCACGGGTGAATCGATATATTTTGAAGTGTATTTTTCATCTGTTGGCGGTCTTCCCGTATTCATGTGATTATAAAAAATTGGTACTTGTCCTACAGATCTCGGAAATGTAACGGTTAATTTGCCGGAAGGATTATAATCGCCGAACAAAACATCTGCTACTGCATTACCCGCTTGATCTCCGGGAAACCATGATTCCACAACAGCGGGGATATATTTTGAAATCCAATTAATTGTAAGCGGGCGTCCGTTCATTAATACGACAATTACTGGTGTACCGGTTTTATAAATTGCTTTAACAAGTTCTTCCTGCTCACCTGGTAAATTAAGATTGGTTTTACTCGATGCCTCCCCGCTCATCTCTCTGGATTCTCCCACAACCAGAACAGCCACATCCGAAATTTTAGCTAACCCGATTGCCTCTTTAAATCCTTCTGTATTGTCATTATTTATATCACTTCCTTTACAGTAATAAACTTTTGTATTTCCTGAGACTTTATCTTTTATTCCGTTCAAAATTGTTATCGCATTATTATTCCATCCAGCCGATGACCAAACTCCCAATGGATTTTTTGCGTCATCGGCTAATGGACCGATAACAGCGATTGAAGCAATATTCTTTTTAATTGGTAAAAGTTTATTTTCATTATTCAACAAGACAATTGATTCCCTGGCAAGCTGCAGTGCTATTTTGTTCTTTTCATTTATTGATGGCATGTGTTCACTGTAAAATGCGGTATCGACATAGGGATGATTAAACAATCCCAGATCAAATTTCATTTTTAATACACGTCTTACCGATCGATCTATTAGCTTTTCGCTTAACAATCCTTTAACAACAATATTCTTTAAATTCGGAAGATATGCATTCCCTTCCGGGGATCCGCCTACCATGTCGATGTCGACACCTGCTGTTAAAGCTTTCAAAGCAGCTTCTGATTTATCTTTTGCAATTCCGTGATTTATTAATTCAGGGATTGAATTATAATCACTTATTACGACTCCTTTAAAATGCCATTCATTCCTCAATACGTCCGTTAAAGTAAAATGATTAGCCGTTGCCGGTATGCCGTTCAAATCGTTAAATGCACTCATTATACTTTCCGCACCTGCTTCTACTGCAGCATTAAAAGGAGGCAGATAAATTTCTCTCAATGTTCTTTCGGAAATATCCACGGTATTGTAGTCTCTACCGGCTTCAGCCGCCCCGTATGCTACAAAATGTTTTGCACATGCGGCAATTGTTCCTGGCGCCGTTAGATCATTACCCTGATAACCTCTGACAACAGCAGCAGCGATTGCACTTCCCAAATACGGATCTTCACCTGCGCCTTCCATAATTCTTCCCCACCTGGGATCTCTGGCTATATCAACCATGGGCGAGTAAGTCCAATTTGTTCCCTCAGAACCGGCTTCAAGAGCCGCAATTCTTGCTGCTTTTGAAATTAAAGCCGTGTCCCAGCTGCAAGAATTTGCCAGGGGAATCGGAAAGATAGTTTTATATCCGTGAATAACATCATTAGCAAAAATCAAAGGGATATGAAGCCTGGATTGGTTAACAGCAATTCGCTGCAAACTGTCTGCAAATTTATACCCTCTTGTTCCAAGTAAAAAAGAACCAACTAATCCTTTTTCAATCATGCCGTCATGTGTATTACCGGCCCCTACAATTTGTACAAGCTGCCCGATCTTTTCTTGCAGTGTCATCAATGAAAGCAAGCTGTCAATTTTTTCTGTCTCTTCAACGCTTACCAATTTCTGGATATGATTATTACCAGTGTTAAAATTTTTTGATGATGATTTTATTCCCCGGTAATCATGATGATAACTGATATAATTTTGAGCCGGAGAATCTTGAGAAATGATAAGCACGAAAAAAATTAAAACCGGAAGTAAAATATTTTTTGTCCCAAATAAATTCTGTTTTATATTATTTTTTATTTTTTTCAAATCCTAATACTTTCAATCCTCTCTTAATTATGGGATCCTTCATTACATATTTCCACACGAATCCGTTTCGAAAATTTTCTATCATCAGCACAATAGGTCCTTCATCAATTCCAAGGTCTTCCTTATCATACCAATTAACCGTCGGATTGAATGCATCTGTAAAACCGTACTTGCCCCATAAACCTTTATCACCGTAAACTTCGTACAAATGCATTAATGTAGGTATAGTAACTTCGGGTGCAAAAGGAATCGATCCGGCAGCGGCAGTGGGAGCAATGGTTCCGTCATCGAAATAGTTATAATTGGGTCCGGAGGCACCCCTGCCGGCATATCCTAAAAATTTTTTACTATCATAATTGAACGAATCGCCTGGACCGTCGCAGGCAGTGATACCCCATGTCAACGAATCATAACCTTTCCAGCCATGTGGATTTTCAATTGCATATTCCCTTTGTGTTAAAGTTGCTCTTCTTGAATTTTCAAAATAATCTATTCCTTTTTTGCGCATGTAGTTATCGGCAATTCCTTTAAAATCGACAAAGATGTGAGAATATTGATGACCGAAAAGAGGCGGAAATACGACATGTGCTAATCCCTTGTATGGTTCTTCCCATTTGTAAGTATTAATCCAGGATTTGTAACCTTGCACAGCATCCTTCATTCCATCACCTGCGGCAACAACATATAATATTAAAGCTTCATTATATCCCGTCCAGCCGTGCTCGGAAAGTCCTTTTTCGGGACTCCATTCCATGGATATTGTATTTGCATACTTCCCTTTATCAGGCAAAGTAACAAAACTCCAATCAACTCTTTTTAATAATGAATCCGCTAATCTGCTAATTTCTTCTTCCACCGGATTATTTCTGTTATAATATTGACGTGCAAATATTACTCCCGAGAGAAGCCAAATTGTATCGACCGTAGACAATTCGCTATTCCATTCTCGCTTGCCCGTTTGCATGTTTAGAAAGTGATAATAAAATCCCTTATAACCTGTGGCTAATTTATCTGGGCTTTGTTCTGAATGGAAAAAGAATTTTAATGCATTTAAAGTAATTTCCGCTGCTTTTTCTCTTGTTATCCAACCATGTTCGGCACCGACTGCCCATGCAGGAATGCCGAAGCCTACCGCGGCTATGCTTGCGGGAGAGCCTTTTGAAGAACGGTCCTTTACTAATCCATTTTTTAAATTTGCTTCATGAATAAAATAAAGAAAAGCTCCGTGTTGAACAGAATCCAGGAATGCCATCTCTTTTGAAGAAGGCTTATAATTACTGGTTGAGCTCTGTTTTACGGGATGGTTATATTGACAATTAGCGCTTATTACTGGAAAAACAATTGCAGCAAATACGATGATAATTTTCTTTATCATAGTTCTCTTCCCGAAATTAGCGATGAATAAATTTCAGCAGTACAGATTACTAATCTCATTAGCGACAATATATATTTTCTAATCATATACATTTCTTTTAATAACATATAATCAGCTTGTTGTCCTATAGAATTGACAAATTAGATAAAGTGAACTTCTAAGCTCAGTGTGTATACTTGGGTGAGCAATTTTTTCTCTTAAGAACATACTCGTCTATTTTTTTAGTTTAGTTTTTTCCAAAAATCAAAATATTAGTGCCTCTACAAAATAAATATTTTTTCCTTTTGCCATTTCAATCGAAGGTAGAAATATCACAATTCTAATAGATTGTTCGGTCGATAAATCCTTCGCAATGCCAAATGAACTATTTTGCAGAAAATCTATTATGCTCAAGTCTGCGTCCTCGCAGAGTTAACCGCTTAGTAATACAACATGCCGAATATTTTAGTTGGCTCTTGTTAGATTAGTAATATTTGTTAGACTAGAAATTACATTTTGAGTTAATAAAATTATATACAAAAAGGAAGAATAGAAATTCTTGACTATATTTAAAATCCGACACTAACAGTGAACCTGTTTACCTTAAGTAATCGACCGTAATCGCTCCAGGCATAATCGAATCTCAAAACATATCCCTCCGCAAAAGAATAATTCACACCTGCACCGAACTCAAACCCTCCTTCAGAATTGGATAAGAAAAGATTTCTGTAACCTCCTCTTAAGGAAAAATATTTCATTAGGACTAATTCTGCACCGGCATTCATACTCTCGTTGTTATCATTCGGATGCAGTGCATCGACTGCTAAAATAATTTTATTATCATCATTAAATCTGTACGGGTAAGAAACGCCAATCCTAAATAAAGTGGGAAGCGGGTAAGCTTCGGTTCTCAGTTGTGCCGGAAGTTGATCATTGCCGCCGTGCTTTGATGGGTCCTGGTTATAATCGATATACAAATCCCGTCCGCCGTATTTAGATCTTGGTCCAAAGTTTAATAAGCTTGCACCAATTGTAAGTCCGCCCTTTTCAACCTGGTATTGAACACCGAGGTTAATATCAAAATTTGTAAGAGCATCATGCCAAATCGATTCTTGTATATAATTAACCAAGAAACCAACCGAAACACGATCAGTTAACATTAAACCGTATCCAACGCCGAGCGCAAAATCCTGAACACTGTAATATTCGCCGGTTCCTAAGGGCAGGGCAACTGTGCGAACGGCGATGTCGCCTGAATTCATTGAGGTAGCCTGGAGTGAAAATGTTCCGATGTTTTCAATTTTAAAACCAAGAGCAGCATAATTAAAAGTGATACCTGCTAACCAATTCGAATAAGTAAATTGTGCATCCGATTGGGTTAATCTTCCCATACTGGCAGGATTGTAATAAATTGCCGATGCTTCGTCAAATAGAGCAGTTCCGGCACTTCCCATCCCCGAAACTCGTGAACTCGGATCAATTTTTAAAAATTGCCCAATAGTAGTGCCGACTTTGCTTTGAGCATACGAAGAAACTTGCACTATTATGAAAGTCGAAACAATTAGCGAAACTCTAATAAATGTAAATATTTTTTTCATATTAAAATTAAAATAAATTTATTTTACGATTGCGAATTTTCCGATATAAGAACCGACACTTCCTGCATCCACGTGAAAGATGTAAAGTCCGGGAGCTACTTCCAAATTATCTTTTGTCCGCAAATCCCAAGGCTCGTAGCCCTGCAAGCCGCTATGTCTTATTGTTTTTACTAATTCTCCGGTTACGGTATAAATCCTAATTACACAATTATCCGGCAGACCGCGGAACTCAATTTTTCTTTCTCCGCGTCCCGAAACAGCGAACCTTTGAGGTTCAAAGCTTGCCTGACCTATATACGGATTAGGTACAACGTAAGGTTCTTTAAATTGTTCCTTTGCAGATTGCTGATCAATTTTTTGTGCTGTTGTCGAAAATGTAAATGCATCACTGCTCGAATACGGTACATGAATATTTAATTTATAAACATCACCATTACCAGGAGGTTGAATTGTACCTACTGTTGCATTTTTATCCACTTCTATATGCCAGGTAGGTAAAAACCGGGTCGGGGTTTCTTTTTTAGCAGTTAAAATTTCAACATAATCATTGGATGTTGAAAAGGTTCCCGATTTATCAATATCTCTAAAGCGGAATTTCAATTTTATATCACCCGCCGGATCTTTTGCAATAACTTTAAACTTTGTCGGTTCCGAAGGCATTCCAATTCCTGCAACAGAAGTATCCATCACCTGATCACCGAAAATTATTTCTATATTATCCGGGTATCCGGGTCTCCTTAAACCGATAGGCAGGGAGTTAGCATAACGTGAAGCAAACCGCAAATTAGTACTGCTGCCGTTTGAAAATCCTGAGGTAGCAGAGTCGATATATACTTCTTGCGGGGTAGAAATTACAGGCAATATACCATCGGCAACCGGACCCGTTCCCTGCCCTTCAAGATCATATCCAAGAGCGAATAGAGTATCACCTTTAGTTTCATCAACGAGTGAATAATATTTTGCTCTTACGGTATCTTCCTGATTTGAAAAAATTATTTTATATATATGATTATCAGGTACAAGTGCAGGATTTTTAACTAACAAATTTACATCCCCCGATCCGGTTCCTTCGGAATGCTGCAGCTGCATGGCTTCACCCGGTTTGTATCCAAGAGCCGAAGCGTTAGGTATTACCGACACAACATTTTTAGGTAGAATTATTCCACCCCTGAGTGTCTGGCTTACTGAGATTGAATTTTCCGATGGATAAATATATAAAGAATCCGAACCCTTATCGTAAGCAACAACGGCGTAATAGTAGGTTTGTCCGTCCGTAACAGTAGAATCGGTAAAAGTATGAGATAGCCCGCTATCATTTCCTAAAAAGTAAGCAACACCCTCAACCGTAGTTTTGGAAAATCCCAATACGCCGTCTTTCAGATCAAACTGTGCTATCGGTTTTCCGTTACCTATAGGACCCGAACCGGTTCCCGTCATTATTACCCTCGGATCCAGAAACGTGGGATCCGTACTGCGGTATATTCTGTATCCCTCAAAATCATCCGTGTTAGTGAGTTGATCAAAAGCTGTCTCGGCGATGTTGTTCCACGTTAAAGTTACATAATGATCTCCCGCAAATGCATGCAATGTAGGTGTAGGAGGTGGAACCGCAAATTGATAGTTGGCTTTATAAATTTGTGCAACTATCCTGGTAGTATTTTTCAATTCTCTCAAATCAGCTCCAAAGCCGAGTGCGAGACTAAATCTCTCTCTTTCTCCGGCAGCTAAATTAAATGGACCGGAAGCGAATAAAAAGGCTATATTATAATTTTTAACAAGAGGGACATCAAAAGATGAATCAGGGCTTGTAAAAAGTTTATATAAACGCTGCGGCCAATGACTCTCGTTATCATAAAAAACAATATTATCTACAGGACCTATTCCGTTACCGGCTCTAATCCGATTCATCTTAAAACCGGTTAATCCTATCTGATCTGATTCATCAACATCTGTTTTATCAAAATTAGGCTCTCCTTCTGTCGGGATACCGTCGTCTTCTCCTTTATCATGTGTACCGAAAACACCATCGGCACCAGTATCATGATATTTTGCAACCCAATCCATATCTTCATCACCTGTCCACCAAACGCCTTCTTTGTATGCCAATCTATCTTCCAAAGGTCCGTAAAAAGCTTCAAATTTAGTCATGTTATAATGTGCTTGAACATAGGCTTTAATATTATCCTGACCGATAATTTTCTGACCCGGACCGCCATCACGTTTTTCATCTGTGATTCCATCATTATCATTATCAATTCCGTCGGTAGCATTTCCGGGTGTTTCGAGATACGAATAACCAAGATAACCTGTTTTTCCTCTCATACCATCCCCGTAGTTGTCCCACGTATATACTAGATTAAGTCCCAATTCATTTGTATAAAAAGCATTATCATCATCAGATTCCGGTATACCTTCCGGTCCGATACCCTCGCCCCCGACACCGGTATCGTCATATAAACCAAAAATTATATTTTCCAGATAGCTAGTTGTACTTTCATTCGAAATATCATAATGGGAAAAGAGAACATTTCCAGCCTGAACATTAGCCCATTGAAAATTTCTTTGCTCAACCCTAAGACCAAGTCCCTTTCTTGTATGATCTCTGCTGTCAGGGAAATAATTCCAGGCATCATAATATTGGTCATCATAAACATAATAGCTTTCCTGATCAGCACCCGGCACTTTTCCGAAATACCCATCCCACGAACCTGACCAGCCCGGATCATCGGGATCATTCATTTTGTCTATCCAGTAATCGGGCCATGTACGCGGATCATTACTAATTGCCGGCGAACGCCCTGTATTTATATCAGGATTAGGTTGAAAATAACCTACCCACTTGCCTCCCATATTATAAGATGGTCTTGGTTCAAAACGCATTACTCTATTAAAGTAAGGACTCTGCCCCTGTCGTTCCCTATACCCGGTTTCCATTATGTATGCCTGCTTCCCGTTTACTTGGGTAATTTTTGCTAATACATAAGGAGTGTAGCCATCGCTGTAATTTTGTCCGGAACCTTTCGGAATTTCGACCGAGTGAAAAACGCTCAAATCAACATTTAATGGATCGGGCGGATAATCGCCAACCATTCCGTAGTTATAAAACATTGTTCTAATATTATTTGCATCGTGAGTCCCCTCGCGTTCTGCATCCGACGTTCCTCTTAGTGAATCAGGTACAACCGGCAACAACTGCTGTGCAAATATTTTATTTGAAAACACCGTAAATAATATTACAAGCGCTATTATTTCAAACTGGCAAAACTTTTTCATAAAAATTAAGAAGTTTAATTTTGAACAAACATAAAATTATTTAGAATTAAAAGATATTCCGATTTCAAATCGTCTTGGTTCATAGTATCTTGCCGGGTTTATTAACTGAGCTTTATCAACTGACGGGGTCAGCGAATAATCCGGGCTTCCGGTGCCTGAAAAAACAAACCCATTAACATAATCTTGATTAAACAAATTAAATACGCGCGCAAATATGCTAAATTCCATCGGACCTAACTTGAAAAATTTTTCGGCACGTAAATCTACCAAAACAAAACTGGGTTTGTTGCCGGAGTTTGTCTGTAAATCTGCTGTAAAACTAGCTGGTCCTATCTGAGGAGTATAAGGCTGACCGCTGCCGTATCTAACAATTGTGCTGATCGATATCTGACCCGGAATAAAATAAATTGCCCGCAGATTTAATGTATGGCGCTGATCCCAGTTAAATGGAATATCGCGGGGGCGCGGGTCTTTTCCACTTGCTGCTCTGTTAGCAGTTTCTCTGGGATCGCTGGAATTTCCATAAGCAAATTGCAGAGTGTAATCTAAACTTGCGCTCAACGGTCCCATATTACGCTGATCTAATGAAAGCGTAATTCCATATACATTACCGAAATCAACGTTTGTTAACCTTGCATAATCGGCAGCAGTATAAGTGCTGACAAATTGAGTCCCGAGAAGATCGCGAATATCCTTACTAAAAAATGTAAGCTGGGTTCCCAGATTATCGGAGAATGCTTGTTTTAATCCTACTTCATACTGAACGGTAATTTGAGGTTTTAAGTTTGGGTTTCCCAAAACACCGTAATCAATTCCTCCTGCCTGTAAATGATCAAGAACGAGATAGTTGGAATTGTTATATAAATCGCCCAACCCCGGCATCTGGTAAAAATGTCCGTATGAAAAGTAAACTGAGGCTGATGCGGTTAAAGGAAAACTTAGTCCGATGCGTGGAGCTAAAGAAGTTTTAATAGTTGTTCTTTTTAAATGGGATAATGGTGCACCTTTAATAGAATTTGCAGGATTTTGAAGATCGCTGGGTACAAAGGCATTTGCATCAAAAACCTGGAGGCGTAAACCTGCCCTAACAACAAGGTCACCGAGTTCTACTCTGTCCTGCACATATGCAACTCCCTGTCTGGGATAGTAAGTTTCCACTTTGGGATCTTTCGGATCACTGCTGTAATGCGGCTGAAGAATTTGAACTCCGTTAACGTTGGTCTCTTTCAAAAACCCGGGACTGCCGAACTGGATTCTTGAAACTTCTCCTTCCAAACCGGCTTCTATTAAATTTACTCTATCAGCCTGCCAGCTATAATCTAATTTTACAATTCCGTCATTAGTCTTCTGAATAAATCTTGTAAGGTCAACACCCTGAACATTAGCTCCGTCTTCATAGTTTGCATCACCTTTAGGTATTCCGTATTGTAAATATCTCGGGTCGTAAACGCTGGAGTACTTATAATTGTGGTAATCAAAATAATTATATCTAAAGTTTAATTTATAGAACATTTTTGACGTAATTGTTTGAGTAATGTCAAAACCTTGAGTTAGTGAAAAAGTAGTTTGTGTAGGAATTGCATCCGGCAGCAATCGGAAGCTGTTATTATAAGAGGTTCCATTGAAACTGTTTAGAATTGCCACATAGCTTAATTGAACTTTTGGAATCGACCGGTTGGAAATTTTAAATTGCCCGCTCCACTCATGATGGGTTTGCATGGGGACTAATTTATTATCTCCTGTAGGATTAAAAATTCTATTTTCAAAATCGCTTGAATCTCCGGGTACAAATCTTCTCACACCAAATAAATAACCGTCATTCAAATATCTTCTGCCGCTAATTAAAAATGTAGTATTATTAAAATATGCCGGTCCGCTGACAGTTAACTGATAATTTTGAATTTGCAAAGGTCTGTAACTATCAACATGAGGGTACCGGTTGATATCTGTAGTATAATAATCACCCGTATATATTTCGCCTGAATAATGAAATTTTTCCGTCCCCGTTCTTAAAACGGCATTTACTACACCGCTCATTGCCTGCCCGTATTTTGCATCAAATGTTCCGCTAATTACTTGAACTTCCTGAAGTACCGATTTATCAAGCTGAAGAGTCGAAGAATTATCATACGGATTATTAACTGTTACACCGTCTACCTGATATTGAACTTCACCTAGCCTGCCGCCTCTAAAATGTCCGTCAACCACTCCGGCTTGAAGGTTCACAATTTCATTTAAACTTTGCACGGGAAGATTTCGGATGTCTTCTTTACTTACGGAAACAACTGAACTCGTTTGATTAAATTCAACCAGAGGTTTCTTAGCAACTACCGTTACTGTTTTACCCTCAAGCACTTTTTCATTAAGTGTAACGTTAATTTCCGTGGTCTGATCGGGAGTAATTTTAACATCCGTAACAATTTGAGTTTCGTATCCAACATAGCGGTATTCAACTGAGTAACTGCCCGTTCTAATATTAAGCATGGTATAATAACCGTCGATATCGCTGGATGTACCTATCGTGGTGCCTTGAATTAATATATTGGCACCGACCAGAGGCTCTCCTTTGGAATCAACAATCCTTCCCTTAAGTTTACCGCTAGTTTGAGCAAATACGGAGCAAGTACTTAGTATAAATATGAATATGATTAGCAATATCGGATAATTGATCTTTTTTGATTGGTAACCCAAAAATACCATATTTCACCTGAAAAATTAATGAAATGTGAGACTCACCTTTGTAGATATAAATCTTTTCGGTATATATTTTAGTGAGTCCCACTTATATTTACATTATTTCAACAAAATCATCTTGGCTGTTTTACTCAAATAACTTTGTCCGTTATTAGGTTTCAAAGACAATCTATAAAAATAAACTCCTGAAGCAAGTGCACCGCCTTTGAATTGATACACATGTCGACCAGAAGTTTGATTATATAAATTTATTTTTGAAACTAATTGACCTATTGAATTATAAATTAATAAATTGACTTCACCGGTATTGGGTATTGAGTAACTAATAGTTGTTGTAGGATTGAACGGATTAGGATAGTTTCCATACAATACTAAACTTGCAGGTGCCTGACTGCCGGGATTATCCTTTACATCAGTAAAGATATTTGGATCCATATACATCCATGCAGTAGGACCGCCGCCTTTATTTTCTTTAAAGAACCATGTTCTGGTTCCATAATTATTTGCCGGATCATCAAAAGAATCGAAATCCAACAGGTCAACACCACCAAATAACAAGTGATCTCCAAGTCCGTTAGGATAACCGAGTTTGGTAAGATCGATTTTCAGTTCCACGGTATAACCTACATCTATATCTGTCCTGTCATTAACGGTTCCGTCAACCTTCATTGCCAAAGTAGCCGCTCCCTGTTTAACAAGCGTATCAAGATCTTCATCAGCCTTCGCATTACCGCTTGAATCAAAATCAGCCAATAAATCAAGGAAACTCATTTCGTGATCTGCGTTAACAGAATCTCTCAATCCTAATATGAAACGAACTCCGTCTTTATCATCTTGATTAACGGCTCCACCCTGTATTAGCTGATCTTTTACATCTGCCGCAAGGTATAAGTAATTATCTTTGAAGAACATTTTAATAGTAGCATCTGAAGGATCCAGTACTTGCGGTTTAGGTACAACGCTGCTTGCCTCATACCAGGCGCTCATACTTCTTCCTATACCGGGATAACTTCTAATGTTAGCAGTATCTCCGTATGCTATTTTAAATGTATAAGCACCTTTCCAAACTGCGTCACTAAGATCTCCATCAATAGTCGGATCAGTGTTGCTAGAACCGTTAGGTACTATAACATCCGGCGCAATTTCCGGTGCCGGTCCGGAATTAACCGTTACATCCGGGCGTATATATATTCTACCGGTATTCACACCCTGATCGCTCCAGGGATGCTGCCACCAAGCTCGTCCAACCGCCCTTTTTGTATGGTCGGCTAGAAAGTACCAATCGGTATCATAAATTTGCATATTTGAACCTACAATATCCCCATCTGTCCGGGTTGTATTGTAGCCTAATGAATCCAGATTTATCCTCATTTCAAAAACATAACCTGTATCAGGTGTACTGTCGTCATTTGTTGTGCCTTTAACTACATATCCCATATCCCACATAACACTATCTGCGGCGGAGCGTTGGTTTCTAAATTTACCGAAGTATCCGTATCTTGGACCAACACCAACCCCGGTTGGAGTTGTTGAATCCGTTCCCAGCCACGATGCAAAAATTTCTTCATTTCCGACCGGGATACTCCTAATATTTTTTACATTCATTAAAATACCATCCCACCAGGCAGGTCCAGGCCAAAGGTCACCGCCAATGGAAGAATCGGGAACTATAAAAGCGATATATAGTTGGTTATCTTCAGCTAAAAACTTTAGGGTGGCACGTGTAGTATCGAAATATCCTGTAAGACTATTATAGCCGTCAGTATTCCATCCGCTGGTAGGTAAACCCGAACTCATTCCGTAAGTTATTTGAATCGAATCTGCTTTTGCCCATGATGCCTCGTTAAGTTTACCGTCTAGAACAATAGGTTCGGTAGTTTCCCTTGCCCATACGGCATCCTGTCTTTTCGGTGCCGAATTTTGTGCTTTTACTGTGGGCACAAAAAATATAAACAGCAGTGCTGAATAAAATAAATATTTTAGAAATTTGTACATATAACCTCCTGCATGTTTTGTAGTTATTAAGTAAATAATTAACGTTCCGCAGCGTTTTTATCGATCGGCGGATCAACATCTTTCTAAAAAACAACAATGAGAAAAATATTTCACATAATTCAGTTACATGCGCATCCGCATGAATCGCCGATAACAAGTTTGGTATTTAACGATTCGACATACTTTTTTATGCTTGTGCCGTTAATTATTCCCAGTAAATACTTAACAGCTTTTCCGCCTAAATCTTCCATAGGAACATGCACTGTTGTGAGCCTGGGATTTAGAAACTGGCTTAGATAAATATCGTCAAATCCAACTATTGCAACATCTCCGGGAATTGAGATCTTCAGTTCATGAGCAGCTTTGTAGGCTCCTACAGCCATCATATCATTTGATGCAAATATTGCATCGGGTTTATATTTAAGTTTCATTAAATCTCGTAAACCTTTATTACCTGCTTCAACAGAAAAATCTCCCGGTATAATCATCGACTCGTTAACTTTCTTTTTATGATCAATAAGAGCTTGATAATAACCCTGGAATCTTTCAACTGCATCACTATTATCACTCGGGCCTTGAATAAATGCAATCTTTTTGTATTTATGTTTTTTAATTAAATGTTGTACCATATCATATGCACCTTGAAAATTATTGATCTTAAAATTAACCACATTTTTAAGATCACTGAACGCATTAAGCAAAACAATCGGTCTGCTGCTCTTTTTTATCATTTCGTAAATTTCTTTATGCATTTGCGGTGCCATCAATATTACACCGTCCACTCTGCCGCTTCCCATAAACTGTATTAATGTTTCTACAATATCTCTTTTGTTGTGCGAGCTTGAAACGGTAACATACCAATTATGTTTATATGCTTCTTTATCGATTCCCGAAATAACCTCCATAAAAAATTCTCCGACAAGATCGGGTAATATGACTCCTATAGTATCGGTAGATCTTTTCGAAAGACTGCGCGCAATAGGATTCGGGATATAATTTAACTCGTCCGCAATTTTCAGTATCTTCTGTTTAGTTTCTTTTTTTACAAGGTCACTTCCGTTAAAAACCCTTGATACCGTTGCAATTGAAACACCGGATTTTCTTGCAACTTCGTTTATGTCTACTTTCATTTTTTATCTGCCGAATTAGTTTGTAAACGCTTACATTTTTACTTAGGAACTTAACAATTTAGTATTTTCGGTACAAGATTTTATAACAGATTTAGTCTAAAAAAAATATGAAGAACGTTTCGTAGAAAGGAATAATGTAAACGCTTACATTCTAAAACTACAAAATAAGGATTTTATTGTCAAGATAATTTTTGAATATAACTAATACGGAATGAAGGGGAATAAAAATATTTTTTAATTGATAATATTAAACGGCTGTTTCAAAATTATTTAAGTGCTTTGTTAGAAAGCAATCATTTGTTTTTGTTAAGATTTATTTACTTTTGCCCGATGTTAGATTATTCCAACCGTAAAATTTACATTCTTTATTTATTATCTGACAAGTATCATGGTGATTAGGATACATATTATATGGATCGGAATTAGAAAAGTTAAAAGAGATAAAACTTCTATAAAGGTAAGTAACCATCTATTATTTTGATTCAAATATAGAAGTTATTTTGAAATTTATTTAGTTATCCTTTAACACTTCCCATCATAATGCCCCTAATATAATATTTCTGTAGTGAAAGAAATACTAACATTATTGGAAGTATCGTAATAACGGAACCTGCCATCATCAGTTCGGTATCCTGGTTATGTTCACCCATCAAATTTGCTAGCGCAACAGGAAGAGTATACATGGAATCATTAGTCATCGCTATCAATGGCCAGAGAAAATCATTCCATGTTCCCATGAATGTAAATATTGCGAGAGTAACAAGGATAGGTTTCGCTAACGGAATAATTAATCGCATATAAATTTGAAAATCAGTTGCCCCGTCCATTTTTGCCGATTCAATCAAGCTGTCGGGAATTGCTAAAAGATACTGACGTATTAAAAATATCCCGAATACACTTGTCATTCCCGGGATAATAACTGCAAGATAAGTATTAATTAATCCCATGTACTTTAGCATCAAAAACAACGGAAGCATAGTTACCTGTGCCGGAACAATCATAAAACTTAATAATAAGTTGAAAAGATTTTTCTTCCCGGCAAACCTGTATTTTGCGAATGCAAACGCAGCCATCGAATTGATTACAAGCGAAATAACCGTTACGCTTACGGAAACTACCACGCTGTTAAGAAAATATCTTGCCAGGTTTAATCTCGTAAAAAGATTTTTGTATTGAACTAAAGTAAATTTATCCGGGAAAAATCTAGGCGGATAAACATTTGCATGCCCGTTTGCCATAAACGATGCGGATATCATCCAAATGAACGGAAGCAGACAAAGTACCGCACTTACAATTAAAATTGAATATAATATACCCTTCTTCATATATTAGATTCCCTCTGAACCTTAAGTTGTATTAAGCTTATGATGAGAATTATGAAAAACAGAATGAACGCCAAAGCAGCGGCATATCCCATGTTCCACCATCGAAAACCCTCCTGGTACATATAAAGTACAATACTCAAAGTACTGTTAAGCGGACCCCCTTGGGTCATTATATAAGGTTCGGCAAATAATTGGAAATATCCAATCATTGTAATTATACTTATAAACAATGTGGTTGGTGCAAGCATCGGTAAAGTAATTTTTTTAAACTTTGCCCAGCCGGAAGCACCTTCAATCTCCGCAGCTTCATATAAATACTCCGGGATGTTTTGCAGCCCTGCAATGAAGATGATCATATTATAACCGAAATTTTTCCAGACAGCCATTAAGATAATTGCAGGCATTGCCCAATTCGGATTTCCCAGCCAGTCTATACCTTTTATCCCGATGAAGCTTAATATGTAATTCAACATACCGAACCTTGGTTGATATATGAATCTCCATAATACAGATACTGCTACCAGCGTGGTAACAACGGGCATGAAATACACTAGTCTGAAAATACCTTTAAATTTTATTAGTTTTGAATTAAGCAGAACGGCAGCAAAAAGAGAAACAACGATTGAGAGAGGACCTCCGAGGATTACAAAATAAAAAGTGTTTTTTATTGCGGTCCAGAAGAGCGGATCATTGAAAATCGCTGCGTAATTGGAAAATCCCACAAACTGAGCATATTGAATATTCCCTAAGGAATAGATATCAAAATCAGTAAAACTCATCAATAAGGCAGCAATTACCGGCACTAAAAAAAATACCAATATCGACAACATAGCCGGAGCTAAAAAGAAGTAAGCAGCAGAAATTTTATTTTTAGAATCAATATTCATTTATTAATTAATAATAATAAAATGATAAAAGATGAATAATAAGTGACTGAAATTTAAAATTACTTTATACACCAAAACCAAATTTATATTATATGATCAAAAAGCAATTCAACAGTTTAACAATCTAACCATTTAACCAAGGATTCTATTGTTTGCTTAAAATCCATCTTCTTTTTTGGAGAATTTTATTTACATCACTATCGAGCCTTTTTAATGCCTGTGCCGGAGTCATTTTTCCCCTGGCTGCATACTCCGCATAAGATTGTAATTTACCGGATACAATGTGTTCCCATTCCGGTACCTTGGGAGTTGGGACAACGTTTTGAAGCTGTTCATAAAAAGCTTTAAGGTATTTATCATTCCTTAAAGTAGAATCCTGCCAGGCTGATTTTACTGCCGGCAAATCAGTAGTGAGTTTGTAAAATTTAACTTGACTGGATTTTTGTGATAGAAACTCAATTAGTTTCCATGCAATTTTTTTATGTTTGCAAGCTTTGAACATCACAAGGCTCGATCCGCCAGCCAAAGATTTCCCCGGATATTTTTTACCCTCGTAAGCAGGGAGAGGTGCAGTCATCCATGAATCCGAAAGAGACGAAGGTAAGCGGTGTTTAAATTCATCCACATTCCAGGGACCCGTTATATACATTGCAAAAAATCCATCAGCAAATGCCTGATATACATTGGAAACTTCCGTCATATCAACCGGAGCCAGACCTTCTTTATAAAATTTTGTGAGATATCTAAATGCTTTTAAAAGTTTCGGATTACTAAAATCTCCGTATGTATCACCATCTTTCAGCAATTTTGCCCCAGCCTGTAACCCGAAAACTATAAACGGTACCCATTCATTGGTCGGGATGAACATTGCGTATTTCTTTTGCTTGCCGTACATCTTTTTAATTTTTACGGAAACGTCGTACAATTCATCCCAGCTTTCAGGGGGATGATTATATCCGGCTTGCTTTAAAATATCGGTTCTATAAAAAAGCACTCTCGTATCCACATACCAGGGAATGCCGTACAGATTCGTACCGATTTTATTTGTCTCCCAAATGCCGCTAAAATAATTTGTATCATTTATTGTTTTAGAATCTTTTACCCAATCGTTTAGTTCTTCCAGTGAGTTCAACGCTACGAACTCGGGTATCCAGGTGTTCCCAAGCTGAACTATATCCGGTGTAGTTTCGCTTGCATAAGCTGTAATTAATTTTTCATGAGCTGCCGACCACGGAATTGCCTGAACTTTAACCTTAATACCCGGATTTTCTCTTTCAAATTCACCGGTTAATTTTTGTACATGTTCCGCTTCGGCACCCATTGCCCAAAAATTAATGACTACTTCCTTTTTTGAGGATGAACTACAGCCTGAGAAAATAGTTACAATGAGTGCAGCGATCACCGATATTTTTACTGTTCTAAACATATTTTTAAAAATAATGAAAATTTATTTCTCCAATATCATTTTACCTTCAAAGGAAACTTTTTCTAATTTAATTTTATAAAAATAAATCCCAGATCCTACAACCTGATTCTGATTATCCGTTCCATTCCAAGCAATTTTATTAATTCCACCGGGAGAAATTCCGTCATATAATTCTTTTATTTGATTACCCAGTACATCATAAATGGCAATCTCAACATGCTGCGAGATGGGAATTGAATATTCTATCCTGGTAGAAAGATTAAGGGGATTGGGAAAATTTTGTTTGAAATTATAATTAAGTTTTCTCGAATTATTCTCATCTATATTTGTCGAAGTATATTTTTCTAAAGTGAACGGATTAAATTTTTCCTTGGCGAAAATGTACCAAGCACACGTAGAGGAAAATCCTTTATTTATATCAACCCAGTCATACCCGCCGGTTTTATTTACGGTATAAGGAAGTGCTAACGATGTAGTACCGGCAATTGTTCTGTTGATTAAAAACGAATCCATCTGACTCGAATAAAAATCCCCTTTATCTTTATACCCTGAAAAATAAAAAGCACAAACCATATGCCCCAAACCATCAAGCCAGA
The DNA here is from genome assembly GCA_963751355.1 of uncultured Ignavibacteriales bacterium. Lineage (GTDB taxonomy): Bacteria > Bacteroidota > Ignavibacteria > Ignavibacteriales > Ignavibacteriaceae > CAVVVS01. The sequence continues at coordinate 73,517 of CAVVVS010000105.1, forward strand.
CATTTTGAACAGAGGAATTTGCAGATGAAAAAAATCCTGCTGCTTTTTTTCCATTGAAAGTAACTTCTTTTTTGAAGCGAGAATCATTTTCCGGAACTAATACTAGATTTTTATAATAATCACCTTCCTTATAAAATGCCAGCGATCTCCAGCTATACAAATCCAATGGTAGACTGATACCAGGAACTTTTTCAAGTTGATCCATTCTGTAATCCAGCCATTGTTTAATTTTTCCGGCAATTACATTTTCTCCGCAAAGTTTTAATGCAGCATACGCATCTATATTTCCTTCTTCATGACCCACAGGGCTGCCGTTTGAGTCATATACGTGAAGTTGGTAATCATTAACAGGTGATGAAGAATTCCTTGGTCCCCATCGCCATCCGCTTTGGACAAAACCGCCATGCCCGGATGGATCGGCAATGTAAAAATCTAATAATAATTTTTTCAAGTACGATGTGACTAAAGTATATAGCTGCTTATTATCAAAACTATATTCTTTCTCATAATATTTATATGCCAGCAGTAACCACGCATTATCTCCCATCCATCGATCACAGATGAATGCTTTATATGAAAGATTTAAATTAATATTCTGATAAAAACCTCTTGCTTCACCCTTGTAAAAAAAGTTTTGCTTATCAAGATTAGTGTTGGAAGAATTTGTTCTTTGAGCATAAAAATCAAGAATCCTTTCGGCTCTTTGCTTTTCGCCCGATAATATAAATGCCATTGCGGTTACTGCATTATTAAATGTTTGTGCCGAATTGTCCTCCATTGCTGGCACAAGCCAATGTTCATTTGAAAAATAATCTTGTATACTATTGAGGTATTGAAGTACTAAATCCTTACTGTTTTGTGGAGATGCAGTACTTCTTCCTCCTAAGTTCGATTTAATTTTATTAGACTTTATTGTTGGAATATCTTTTAAATTGTTAACACCTTTAGGAAACAGATATCCTCCAAAACCAAATAAAAGTAGGAAAGCTAATAAAATTATTTTTCTCATTTTTCAGGCTGCTAATTGTTCCTTTATTTTTGCAAAATCATTTTTCCTGATAATAATTGATGATCTGCTTTAATAGTATATAAGTAAACTCCTGAGCTTACATGATTTCCCAGATTGTCCTCCCCGTTCCAAAGCACTTGATGAGTTCCTTCACCTAATTTTCCGTTTATTAAAGTTTTTATTTTTCTGCCGAGTATATCATAAATATTTAACGTGATATTTTGGACTGAGGGTAAAGAGAATTCAATCATAGTTGTTGGATTAAAAGGATTTGGGTAATTTCCGAGTAATTCAAATTTTGTCACCGAAGCCGGTTTATCATTTACACCGGTGGGGTCTTCCTTGAAACCAATTGCATTTAACATCGGCTGAATCTCGGGATTTGCCATAAAATTATTCCAAAGCAATTGGGAACGGTAATTTTCAATCATGTCAATAATAGGTCCTTCGTCAATTGAAAGGTAACTATTCGCATACCAGTTTTGCTGCGGATTAAATGCATCTTTAAATCCAAATACTCCCCAAATTTTCGCACCGTATTTATGGTACATATATTTCAAGGCATCCAAAGATTCTTGAGGTGTGTACGGCATTGCTGAAAGCGCTGCGGTCGGAGTAATTGTACCGTTATCATTTGTAGGGCTGTGCGCAGAATATCCGGATGGATCATCCGAAGCCGTTAAGCCCCAAACATTAGGTCCATACCCTGCAAAATATTTAGGATTATTAATACAATAAGCTCTGTTAACCAGTGTGATGTTTTTATTATTAACAAAATAATTTGCGTATTTATCTTTTATCCCGCGCGGATCAAACCCGATGAATGAATAGTGGGTGAAGAATAAAGGTCCACCGTAATCGGGACCGACAAAAATCTTATATCCGTAAAATGTTTTGCCGTTCACATAGGAAACATCGCTCGCCCATCCAAGGTAATAATCCCACCATTGAATAGAGTACGTAGGTGACGCAATTCCTAAAAGATAAGTAATCATGGTTTCATTAAAACCTTTTATCCTGAAATTCATTTTCCAGTCGTAATCCGGTGACCAATGCCAGAATACATAATCGGTATTATTCGTATACCATTTATATTCTACTGACTGCCAGATATTTGTTATCATTGTTCGTATCTGAGATTCGGTAGTGTCATTTTGGTTGAAGAACTGCCGAGCAGTAAGTAATCCTTCCATCATGAATGATGTTTCAACAAGATCTCCTCCATCATCGTACATGCTGAAGGGAATTACATTCCCGGTCACACCGTTCATCCAGTGGGGAAAAGCACCGTGAAATCTATCGGCTTTATTCGTAAGAAAATTTAGGATTTTCAACATCCTCTGAACCCCTTGATCTCTTGTAATAAAACCTCGATGAATACCGACCAGGATTGCCATCACTCCAAATCCTGAGCCTCCCATTGTAACAATATCACCGGAACCTAATCTTTCTCTTGCAAGACCCGATACAGGATGTGCATAATCCCAAAAATATCTGAACGTAGCTTTCTGCACCATCGTCAACCATTCATCATCAGTCATTTCATGAGTCGCAGCAGAATCCGGCAGGCTTAATTTAGATTGGTTATTATTCGAATCCACAGCCGCCACTTCGTAAGAAGCGGTTATACCCTGCCCACCCACAAAATCTGTATACGCGCTTAAATAAGCCGGAGATTGTCCGATGTATGCATAAGAATTTGCACTCTTTTTATAGATATAATATGCTTTTATATTTTTTTGTGGGTTAAGGTTCCAGGTTATATCTATATGACTATCGTACCCGGATGCTGTGACTCCGGTAGGAGCCGATAGACCGGAGCTATCGATGACAATCGTATTTATCATTTTAATGTCATCGAGATAAATTGTGTGCTCAACGCTGTCGGCATTACCTTGCGAAAAATATATAGTCTTAATTTTTGTCAGATTAGCGGTTCCCGGATTTTTTTCGAAAACAGAAAGCGGAATAATTATGCTCTGCCAGGTATTTGGCTTAATTCCGTCAATATAATTTGCAAGCCTTACTTTCGCCGTATGTTGATTGCTCACATCTTCCAAAAATGTTAAAGGAAGTTTAGAAGAATCAATTGAAGTTTCTGAATAAACCATGAAGGAAAGAGAATCTTTCGAGTAAATATTATGACCGACCCAGCCATCCGAGGCAACAGCCATTCCCCAATCACCGCTCGTCTTGGAAATCCAGTGAAGTTTCAGACTGTTTGTACCGGAAAAATGATGTACCGTATCTACAGGAAATTTAACGTTATTAAATGCAAGTTCTAAATAGCTTGGAGCGTTCGCGTATCCGAAACTCGGATCGTAATATGTATTGTCGGTACTTTCATTGAAAAAGATAAAATCTTGAGAATAGGCTGCTTGAGTTAAAAATAATAGACACAGAATAAACGGTAAAAAAATATATTTCATTATATCTCTTCCGGTAAATTAGAAATTACCTTTAATTTAAAATCATTATCAGATATTATTTTATTTGTTCCCGGATTCAACAATTCGGTTTTAACGATATGTTCTCCCTTTTCTATTTTCCCCGGCAATCTGAAATCCATATCTTCATACGAAATAAATAACATTGAATCAGCTTTCAACGAAAACCGATCTATTTTACCAATATATTTATTATCGATGTAAATTTGAAGCCGGAGTGAATTAAAATTTTCTTGCAGATCGTTAATAATGTAAAAGTCAATCAATAATTTCGTACCGGGGAAATATTGATCTTTCCGAACATTTACTGAAATATAAACTGGCTGATATGCCTTTTTCAATGCATAATATCCCGGCTTTTTATTTCCAAAATAATCAACTACAGACCACGATATGGATTCCCAGCAATCGATTAGCATGAACTGAAATATTCCTGTTATGCCGTTAAATCTTTTTCGTCTATAAAAGTCCACAGAAGTTTTGATTAAATCTGTTTGATAAGATTGTGAATTTTGAATAAAAGAGTCTATCGAATCACCAATATTAATCTTTGCAATATTAAAAGTTTGGTCAACTTGAAAATTGTGGTATTCCCACGTCTTCCATACCGGGGGGAATAATTCATCTTGAGAAATAAATTTTTCAAGTGATTTTTTCTCCGGTAAAGCTTGTGCACCAAATTCCGTAACTAATGGTCCCATCGGTGCAGCAGCGTAATGCTCTTTATTTCCCCAATACCAGCCGTCGTAAGCATGCTCTTCATAATTTGAAGCACGCCTGATAATTCTTGTATTATCCTCCGAAAGGACAGCTCGTTCTAATTCCTCATCAAGCGTCTTTATCTGGTTGCCCGGTTCATTATGGCAGCACCAAAATGCAATTGATGAATAATTGTATAAATGGTTTACCATTTCTTTAATCTGTTTTACTGCTTCGGTTTTAAAGGAAACCGATTCATCATAAGTCCACTGCAGACTAAAATCCTGCCAAACTAATATTCCGGCTTTCTCAAATTCTTCATACAATTCTTTCCTGTTAACATGAGCATGAATACGAACAATATTAATATTTGCTTCTTTAATTAGTCCGGCTATTCGCTTTATTTTATCACGGGTGAAGCTGCTTAAAAACTGAGCAGGGATTATATTGGTGCCTCTTAAAAATAATCTTTTACCATTTAAATAAAACTGTTGACTTGAATCAAGTTTTACATTGCGTATTCCAAAATCGTAGCTGTAATCCGCAAAGAATTTTGATGAAATTTTAATATGATATAGTGACGGTTTTCCTAAATCGTAAGACCACCAGAATTCCGGATTTTTTATTTCCAAATAATAATTTATTTCATTTATTCCCGGTCTAACTTCGAAGCCATATTTCATAGATATTTTTTTCTTCTGCGGAGAAGTTAAATCAAATTTTATTGAAATATTCTGTGAAGTATTTTCATATGATGTACACGAGATTTGGAAGTGCAGGTTTGCTTTTTTGTAATCGCTCGATAAGTCAGCGGATGTTTTTACATTGTTGATAAGAAAATTATAATTGTACTCTATAAAAACATCGTTCCAGATTCCGCCGGTATTTTGATCCTGTCCGAATTGTTTGCTTGTGCCGCCGGGTCGGCAATCATGATGGCTGAAAATTCCTTTAATTAATCTTTTTCTGTCAGGCCATATCTCACCGGGTATTTCAAAAGGAGAACTGACTTTAACAATTAAAGTATTAACATTATTTATAAACTTAGTAACATTAAAATTGAAGGGAGAGAAATAACCTTCATGCGTCCCCAAATAATTATCATTCAACCAGACTTTAGCATAGTAATCGGCTCCTAAAAAATTCAAAATTTTTATTCTACTTACACTTTCATCGGTATTGAATTTTTTAATAAACCAAACACTTCCGTTAAAATTATGAAGACCGGCAAGTTCCCAGTTTTGCGGGATTTTCATTTCTTCAAGATTGGAATCTTCTTCAATCTTTTTTTCTATACCTTGAATTGTAAATTTGTCATTGGGATCTTTAATAAATGTCCACAATCCTGCCAAATTTAATATTTTATTCTTACCCATTTAATTTATGTTATGAATTCTTAAAACCTGAAAAAATTCATCCAAGATATACATTAACAGTAATTGTATCTCCTTTGGAATTACACTTTATTAAATTATTTTTTATTCTTTTACCGTCAACTTCAATATGATCTATTCCCGAATTGACATGATTCGGATTGTATACTTTTATATTGTAGAAGTTTTCTCTAAATTTTCTTTTAACGGAATATTCATTCCACACCGCAGGAATACATGGATCGATAATTAACCCGTCTTCTTCTGCTCTGACTCCCAAAATCCAATCAACGATTACCTTTTGAAACCATGATGCAGATCCGGTGTACCACGTCCATCCACCTTTTCCGTAATACGGTGAATCAGGCCCGTCAATATTTCCGGGAGTTACGTAAGGCTCGGCAGAATATTCGTCAGGGCTCATTCCGTTATAAATTGGTGCTAATTTTTTAAAAATATTATACGGAGTATTATTGTCTTTTAATTTCCCGAACGCCCAGATTGTCCATGTTGCAGCGTGGGTATAAACGCCGCCGTTCTCTCTTCTACCGGGTGCATAACGAGAAAGGTAACCGATAAATTTATCCGTTTTACGATATGCCGGATAAAGGAGAAGCGGACCATTTTTTTTATCGAGATGTTTTTTCACCGAGTCCATCGCTTTGATATTTTTTTGCACGTCAGCGATTTCACTGATAACAGCCCAGGTTTGAGGATTAACATAAATTTGTCCGTCAGCGGTAGTATGACTGCCGAGCGGATCGCCACTGTCTTTTGTGGCTCTCAAAAACCATTCCCCGTCCCATGAAAATTTATCAAATGCCTGCTTCAAAAGCTCTGCTCTTTTTTTGAATAATGAGGCATGTTCCGCATCATTTTTTTTCTTGCAGATTTCATCAAAGCGAACAAGTATATAATATAAAAACTCTGCCAGCCAGAAAGATTCGCCTTTCATTTCGAGACCGACCGCACTTAAACCGTCATTCCAATCGCCGGCTCCTATTAATGGCAGCCCTCGTTCACTAAACCTGTTTAGCACCACATTTATTGCTTTTAAAGAATGTTGATACAATGACTCTTTCACTTCCGGATTTTTATAATACCCTATTTTCTCATCAAATAAAGCAAAATCATTCGTTTCGTAGAGATACTGTATCAAAATGAATGGGAGCCACAAAAGATCGTCGGTCATGTTAGTTTCCAACCCGGTTTCACTTATCGGGTGCCACCAGTGCAGAACAGTTCCGTCAAGTAATTGATGTTTCGCATGCAGTTTAATTTGTTCCGCAGTTAGTTGCGGATCTATCGGTAAAAATACCAAACTATCCTGCAATTGGTCTCTAAATCCGAAGGCTCCGCTTTGTTGATAATATGCAGTTCTGCCCCATAATCTTCCGGCAATAGCCTGGTATCTCAGCCATTTATTTACCAATAGATTCATCCCTTCATCGGGAGTATTTACCTCGGATACGTCAAATAACTCAAGCCATTTTTCTCTAACTTTCTTTTAAAGCGGTATCGATGTTTTCTGATGTCCTGTATTTATTAATTGTCGATTCGATCTCACTTTTTTCTTTAACAAGTCCGAGATAGAAATTTATTCTTTCGCTTTTTTCTTTTCCTATTTTTAAATCAACCTTCAAACATCCTATCGGGTCGTTCCAATTTCCGGTTTGCTTAGATAATTTTTCTTTAAATATTCCGGCGGGTTTTATCAGATCGCCGTATTGTCCGATAAAAAATTCCTTGTCGGTATCAAAATCCGCAGCTTTTTTGCTGCATGAAAAAAATCCCCAATACTCATAATCTATATTCCAATGTCCCCTGTCTCCTAAGGGAATTTCCCATAATCTTTTTGTGGCAAGGATGGAATTTAATTTTTCATCAAATTCAGTAACAATAAAAGTTTTATGAAACTCGCGGTGATGATCTGCAGATGAGCCAAGGCACCATTCAAAATAAGTGTAGAAAGATAAATCAAGTTCTTCCCCGGTTTGGTTATCAACCTGGACATCCCAAATTTCAAGATTATCATCATTCGGGACAAAAATGGTTAATAATATTTTGATACCATTATATTCTGTTTCAAATTTTGCATACCCAAAACCGAAAGTGCATTGATAATTATCCGGTTCATTTTTAACAGGGAGAACTGTAGGACTGAAGATTTCGCCCGTTTTATTATTCTTTATATAAACATACTTTCCCCAGTTATCTTGAATGAGGTCCTGATGCCACCTTGTAAGCCTGTTAAATTCCGAATGAGTCTGCCAGCTAAAACCTCCGCCGGTTTCAGATATTACTAAGCCATAATTACCGTTAGTAATAATATTTACCCATGGTTTCGGAGTTTTATAAGTCTTAATTACATATTCATTGCCATCTTCCGAAAAATAACCGTACTTAGTTTCAAACTTTCTGTACAATTGGATTCCTTTTCCTAATGATTTTATAAAATAATAGATTATACAAATACAGCCGGTACTTATTTCAATACCGGCTGATAATGAATGAAGACTTACTACAACATTACAGGAGATATTATTTTAGCAGCATCAATTTTTTAGTTGCTGTAAAGTTTCCTGCTTTAATCGTGTAAAAATACATTCCGCTGCTCAGGTTAGTTGCAGTAAAATGAACATTGTGAGTGCCGGGATCTTCCTGGCGGTTTACAAGAGAAGCGACTTCGTTTCCGAGAATATTGAAAATTTTAATTGAAACAAAAGACTTCTGCGCTATTGAATAAGCAATAGTTGTGGAAGGGTTGAACGGATTCGGATAATTTTGATCAAGTGAAAAGTTTAACGGCTGAGAAATATTCACTTCGGCAACTTTGGAATATTTGAACGAACCGTCAAAGTCAACTTGCTTCAGCCTGTAATATAATGTTCCGCTCACGTTTTTGTCAACATAAGAATATGCATTTGCCTGTGTTGTCGTTCCGTGTCCTTTTACAAATGCAATTGTTGAGAAACTTGAATTATCTGTGCTTCTTTCAATTGCAAATCCGGAATTATTTATTTCTGTAGCCGTATTCCATTTCAACTGTACATTATTCGAAGCAGCAAGTGCAGTGAATGAAGTTAATTCAACCGGCAGCGGTGTATTCATCAAATCTAATGTACGATAGGAACTTGCATCCGCACCTCCCCATTCGCTTCCCCACCATTGCTTTACAAAAGAGCCGTTAGGTCCCCATGGCGCTCCGTATGCAATAGCATCAGGATCAAAAATAACCAGGCTTAATGTTAGGGAACTAGGCATTGTGGTAAATCCGATTTGATCCAGATGAATTACCATTTCTGCCGTATAACCGTTATCAACATCGGTAGAATCATAAATTGTACCATTTACAATACCGGTACCCATATATGCTGCTGTAGGCGCCGGATTTCCTCCGCCCGATTCAGCTCCGAATGTAGTATCGCCTTTCACGTACAAATGGAATTCCATATCGGTATTAGTACCGTCTTTCAGTTTCAAGAACATCCCATCACCTTCCCAATCAAATTTACATACGTATTTATCATTTGATTGGAGAGCTATATAAAGATCCATGCCGTTTGTTAAAAACCGTACGTAGCAGGTTGAAGTATCTTTGTAAGGAGGCTTTACTATTAACCCGGAATTATTAGTTGGAGTAAAAACATTCCCGGAACCTGTGCCGTTGAGTCTAAACATCAGCCTTGGTGCATCGGCAGACCAATCCGGTTCATTTAAATTTCCGTCTACCGTGATTGGACCTGTTGCTTGATAAACCGGCAATGAAGCCGGATCAGAATTTTGTGCCTTCAAACTTATCATAGATGAAAATATGAAAATTGCAAGAAGACACGACGCGGTAAAGATTTTTTTTAGCATAGAACTGCTCCTGTTTTGTTAATGAAATTAATTATTTAGAGGACTATGTTCAATAAAATCGGGAAGAAATTGTAAGCGTTTACATTTAAATGTAAAATTTATATATTTTATTGTCAAGTAAAATCTTTTCAAGGCTATTTTTATAATTTTTATATTTCAAAGAACAATTGTGGAAAGTTCTTTTAAATACTTCCTTTACCTATTTTAATTACTGCTCGTAAGTACTCAATGCACTTCATCTTAAGGGAATAGTTCTTAACAACTAAATAAAGCGGCGGCATAAATGAAAATCATCAAATTAGTTTTTATCCTCAATATTTGTGTATTATTATCGATTAAAATTTTTGCTCAAAGCATCAACATCGATAAATGTGATGATCTTTCCAACTGGCAAAAAGTTACTTCAGACGGTGTAAGTATGCATCTGTCGCTTGTCCCGGGTATTAATGGCAAAGCTATAAAAATAGATTATCAATTTACGGGTTCGGGTTATTGCGGTATTGTGAAGAATATTTCACTCAGTTTAGATTCGAATTATAAGTTTATATTTTTCGTAAAAGGAACACCTCCAAAAAATAATCTTGAATTTAAACTTGACGACAGCACCGGTGATAATGTTTGGTGGCATATTGACAGAGGTTATGATTTCCCGGTTAAATGGACCAAGCGAACACTTAGGAAAAGAGACATATCTTTTGCCTGGGGACCTAGTGGCGGCGGTATTTTAAAAAAAATGTATAAACTAGAAATAATGATATCCGCGGCTGAGGGCGGTAATGGAACTGTGTATATTGATGATCTGTCTTATACTAAACTGCTGCCGCCTGTTACAAAAATTATTGAGCCCATCGTTAAAGCTTCCTCCTCATTAAATAGTAATCCTTCCCAATTAATGGATAATAATCCGATATCCGAATGGAGAAGTAAACCAAATGAGAATCAAAATCTTCTTTTTGATTTTCAATATTTAAGAGAGTACGGCGGAGTTATTATTAATTGGGATTCACTAGACTACGCAACTGATTTTAATATTAACGTATCGAACGATTTGAAAAATTGGAAAACAATTTATCATGCACGCAGCGAAAAAAGGACGAATAGTTTTATTCCGTTGCCGGATGATGAATCCAGGTATATGAAAATCGTAATGTTAAAAAGTAATAGAGGCAAAGGTTATGCGATAAAAGGAATAAAAATTGAAAATTATAAATTTGTAGAAGACAACAATTATTTTTTTGAACAGGTTGCTAAGAATTATCCCGAAGGTTACTTCCCCAAATACTTATCGAAAGTACAAACTTATTGGGATGTAATAGGTGTAAACGGGGACGATAAGGAAGGACTAATAAATGAAGAAGGAATGATTGAAACCGGTAAAGAAAGTTTTTCGATAGAGCCGTTTTTATATGCCAACGGTAAATATATAAATTGGAATAATGTTAAAACCACCCAAAGTTTAGTTGATAATTATCTTCCCGTTCCAATTGTCAGGTGGACAAGTAACGGATTAAAATTGGAAATAAAAGCACTAGCGGGCGGACAGGCAGGAAAGTCATCAATTTATGTCCGTTATCGTATAACCAACAGTACAATGAATGAGATGAAAGGATCCTTATATTTAACACTCAGACCGTTTCAAGTAAGTCCACCCTGGCAGTTTTTAAATCTTAAAGGTGGTGTAGCTAAGATTCATAGCATTACTTATTCGAATGGAACCGCAACTGTAAATAATACTAAGCAGGTAATTTCATTGACAAAGCCTACGAATTTTGGTGCGGTCCAATTCACTAACGGTTCAATCGTAAACTATATTAATAAAAATATATTACCTAATGCCCAAAATGTAAAGGATAGTTTAGGCTTTGGTTCGGCAGCATTTAAATATGATTTTGATTTGCAGCCTAAAGGATCACATGATGTTGTTATATCGGTTCCGCTTTATAAAGACAGTTATCAACCCGCTGGCAATAATATTAAAAGTGCGGATTTATTTTTCAAGAACAGACAAGAAAATGTTTCTGAGTACTGGCGGAGCAAACTGGATAAAGTAAAATTTGATTTGCCGCAGTCTGAAAAAAAAATGATCAATACATTAAAGAGCAGCCTTGCATATATTTTAATAAATAGAGACGGAAGTGCGCTGCAGCCTGGTTCGAGAAGTTATGAAAGAGCGTGGATAAGAGACGGTGCGTTGATGGGCGCTGCTCTATTGAGAATGGGAATCACCAAAGAAGTAAAAGAATTTATTAATTGGTATTCGGAATATCAATTCCCGAGTGGTAAAATTCCATGCGTTGTTGATCAAAGAGGTGCTGATCCCGTTCCGGAAAACGACAGCCAGGGGGAATTCATATTTATTTTGCATCAATATTTCAACTTTACCAAGGACACCACATTTTTGGCAAGTAAATGGAATAACGTAAAAAAAACAGTTAATTATATTGAGCATCAAATCAAACAAGAAACAACCGGAGAGAACAAAAACGGCACTAACGAACAAAAATCATTCTATGGATTAGTGCCTGCTTCCATTAGTCACGAAGGTTATTCTGCAAAGCCTATGCACTCCTACTGGGACGATTTTTTTGTTATGAAGGGATTAAAAGATGCTGTCACTATTGCTCACATTTTAGATAAGAAGAAAGAGGAAAACGAGTATATAAAATTGAGAGATACTTTCCGGAAAAATTTATACCATTCAATTCATCTTGCAATGGAAAACAAAAACATCAATTATATCCCCGGTTGTGCCGAATTGGGGGATTTCGATGCAACATCCACAGCTATCGGTATTTTCCCGTGCGGTGAATTAAAATATTTACCGCAGCCGCAATTAGAAAATACATTTGATAAATATTTTAAATTTTTTAATAAAAGATTGTCACCTGCAGATGATTGGAAAAATTTTACTCCATATGAATTAAGAGTTGCAGGCGCATTCATATATTTGCACGAAATAAACAGGACTTATGATCTTCTAAACTACTTTTTTAAATTTCAGAGACCGGAAGGCTGGAATCATTGGGCGGAGGTTGTTTGGAAGGACAGGAATGAACCCAAGTTTATTGGGGATATGCCCCATACCTGGGTTGGGTCTGGTTACATAAATACTTTTCGTGCGTTATTTGTATATGAAGATGAAGACGATTCAACTTTGGTTTTAGGTGCGGGTATAAAGTCCGAATGGCTTAATCGACCGAAGGGTATCTCAGTAGAAGATTTGCCCACTTACTACGGAAATATTTCTTATTCTATAAAAAGAATTAATCCTAAAGCGGTTGAAATAAAAATTAAGAATAATATAAAAGATGATCACATTAAATTATTATTTAAAAATCCAGTGAATAAAGAAATGAAGCAAGCGGTTTCCGGAAAAGGCAAGCGACTTGAAATTGCTAATAATTATATTTATATAAATCCTTCCGAGGGATTAGTAAAAATACAGTACTGATTTTCACAGATAATATTTTAATTTCGGTATAAAAATCATTCAGATTTTTTTTACGCTTTCTTCCTTTCAACAATTGCCGCGAATATCAAGTAATTATTATCAAATAAAATAATATCGGCATCCTTATCCGTTTCGGGAAAACCTTTTCTTTGATCGATTTTCAATAATTTTGCAGAGTTTATTGAGGTTATATTAATTGCGATTTATAATGAACATCCGGTAAACTCTTAAAACTTTAATATGATGTTTGCAAGGCTCATAGTGGATCCAATTAATGTGCTACTCGCACTGCGTACCAGGAGACACGACTGAGAAAGATTGCTTATATGAAATTCTCGCAAAATATAAAATGCAGGATAGTCGGAGTTAAATAATATATTTTGTTGAGTTGAAAAACTTTCAATTACTAGAACGATGTACCGAACCCAAGAATCCATTCAGGATGTGCGTATTTGTCAAAAGCATATTCAATTCGAAGTGAATTATAGGGAAGAAGAAGTAAGGTGAAGCCTGTGCCATAACCAGTATTGAAATTATTTATATGCAAATTTTCGCCCTTCAACTGAGTGGTTCCGGTATCGGTAAATAACTCTATGTATAACGCAACTCTATATGTCAATAATTCACGAGGTAATATCGGTATAAAATCCAAACTTATATCCAGATCTTTTATAATTGGATAATTAAACTCCAATGACGCAATATACATGTTATTACCTTCCTGCTCTTTACTATAGTATCCTCTTATTCGTTCATCGTATCCGATATAAGAATAATCATAAAAAGGCACTAACTTTCCAAAAGTCTGCCTGGTTACAAATCTCCATTTTAAACCGATATCGTCAAATAATTTTACATACTCTCTGTAATCCAGTTTTGCCACATCATAATTTATATTATTTATTCCTAATCCCTTTGCCTTGTAATCTAAAGAAAACCATATACCGTGGCGCGGGAACTGAGCCAAATCCCTCGTATCGTAAGAGTAAGTAAAACCGGCAGAAAAAGTCCTGTCAATTCGTTCATCCGATGCCGATAGTCCTGGAATATACATCGGATTTGACACATAGTTATAATCGAGATTTAATGCAAATTTGTTATAAAGTCCGAATCTTTTACCTATTTGTAAAAAGCCATTAATTAATTTATAATTAAAATCATTTCCGTATATATTTTTAGCAAATTGGCTTTTATTAAATGAAGTGGTATAAGATGCCATTACGGATAAAAAGATATTATGTTTCCAATTTAAGTAAGGAGTTGAATAATGGATAACATAGCTGTGATCGTAACCTGCGGCAAAACGTCCTAATAATGTTTCATTTCTCCCTCTGAAATTTTTTATTAATACGTCCACACCGTACGAAATTTTGTTCCAATCTTTATACTTTAATTCCACAAATGGAAGCGGGTAAATATACCAGCTTTCTTCAACTGAAATAATTAAATAATTAATTTTATTAATTTTTAGCGGAAAGACAGTTACATGAGTAAAAATACCGAGACTATAAATTCTGTCCTTGTTATAAGAGGCGATTTTGGGGGTTATTATATCTCCTTTTCCGACGGTTAATTCGCGGGTAATAATGTCCGTGTCGGTTATTTTATTTCCCAAAACTTTTATGGAATCAATAACTACAGCATAATTCCCTTCATATTTCAATGTGTCTAAACCACGGGTAAAAGCTTTTGAGGAGAATTGCAAAAGAATTATGAATAAGATTAAATATTTTAACATTAAAATATGATGATATGATTTAATGAGGAAAAATATAGAATTATAACAAAATAAACAGTCCAAAACTGGGAATTTTATATGGTAATCCCTGTTATGAAATTACCCTATTTAGTATAACAAAGCAGATTAATTGAGGTTGAAGATTTACACCTCTTTATAATTTCAGCCTTGACAAAGGCGAATCTAAAAATCATGCACATTGTTCCGTATTTGATTTTGCTCTATATGAACATTTCATGAGACGATTTCCTCTTCAATATAATTTGAAATCGGGTTACAACTGCATACAAGGTTTCTATCGCCGTAAGCACTGTTAACTCTTCCTACACTGGGCCAAAACTTGTTAAACCTTGTCCACTCCAACGGGTAAGCTGCTTTTTCCCTAGAATACGTATGATCCCACTCATCCGAAATTACAGTTTGAATTGTATGGGGCGCATTTTTTAATACGTTGTCGTTTATACCTGCAATCCCGTCTTCTATTTCTTTTATTTCTCCTCTTATAGAAATCATCGCATCACAAAAACGATCGAGTTCCGCTTTAGATTCGCTTTCTGTCGGTTCAACCATCAGAGTACCGGCAACAGGGAAGGATACTGTTGGAGCATGAAATCCATAGTCCATAAGCCTTTTGGCAATATCCTCAACTTCGATGTGTGCTGAAAATTTAAATTCCCTCATATCGAAAATTAATTCATGCCCTACTTTTCCATACTGCCCTGCGTAAAGAACTTTAAAGTAATTTTTAAGACGCTCTTTCATGTAATTAGCATTAAGAATAGCGATGGAGGTAGCATTAGTTAACCCTTCACTACCCATCATTTTAATATACGCGTAAGAAATGATCAGGATATCGGCACTTCCCCAGGGAGCGGCCGATACTGCGTGTATTCCATTTTCATGCTTTAGTTTTATTACAGGGTGAGCCGGTAAAAACGGAACAAGATGGGAAGCTACACTAACCGGACCAACCCCGGGTCCTCCGCCTCCGTGCGGTATGCAGAATGTTTTATGTAAATTAAGATGACAAACATCCGCCCCAATCATCGCAGGACTAGTAAGACCGACCTGCGCATTCATATTGGCACCATCCATATAAACCTGACCGCCATTCTCATGAATAATATTACAGACTTCTTTTATTTTTTCTTCAAAGACTCCGTGAGTTGACGGATAGGTAACCATCAATGCGGCAAGCTCATTTTTATGCAACTCGGCTTTTTTCTTCAAGTCATCAACATCGATGTTGCCGTTCTTATCACATGCAACAACTACTACTTTCATTCCAGCCATTACGGCACTAGCCGGATTAGTACCATGCGCCGAGGAAGGAATTAATACAACATTTCTGTTCCCTTCACCTCTGTGTATATTATACTCTCTTATTATCATCAAGCCCGTAAATTCACCCTGAGCACCTGAGTTCGGCTGAAGTGAAGTAGCGGCTAAACCAGTAATTTCGGAAAGTCCCTTTTCCAGTTCTGTAAATAATTGATGATAGCCTTCAACTTGATTGTTGGGTGCAAACGGATGAATATTGGAAAATTCCGGCCACGTAATTCCCATCATCTCAGTGGTGGCATTTAATTTCATTGTACATGAACCCAAAGGGATCATCGAATGTACCAATGAAAGATCCTTGTTCTCAAGCATCTTCATGTATCTCAATATTTGAGTTTCAGAATGGTATGTATTGAAAACAGGATGCATTAAGTATTTACTTTTTCTTGTAAGATGTTCGGGATAATCAATCTTAATATCTTGCTCTATTGAGCTTAAAATATTTTCAACAGATTTCTTATTCGCAGCGTTTATAAAAATATTTATGATTTCTAAAATATCCTTATAATCGGTGGTTTCATTCAACGAAATACCAATTATTGAATTACTTTGATAACAAAAATTGATATTTGTTTTTAGTGCATTTCCCTTTATTAAATTTAAAGGTGTCTCGGAACCCTCATCAAATTTTATACTCAAGGTATCAAAATAATATTTGTTAACCTGGTTATATCCGAGCTTTTTTAATACTAAATCTAAAAACTTGGTTTGCTTATGAATTCTTTCGGCTATGCCTCTTAAACCTTTGGGACCATGATACACAGCATACATACTCGCTATAACAGCTAAAAGCACCTGGGCCGTACAAATATTGCTCGTTGCTTTTTCTCTTCTTATATGCTGTTCACGGGTTTGTAAAGCCATACGATAAGCATTATTATTATCGGAATCTATAGTAACACCGATTATCCTTCCGGGTATTTGTCTTTTATATTCTTCTTTCGTTGCAAAGTAGGCGGCGTGCGGACCCCCGAATCCCATCGGTACACCGAAACGCTGTGTTGTTCCGACAACTGCATCAGCTCCCCATTCACCCGGGGGAGTTAATAATGTTAAGCTCAATAAATCTGCAGCTACAACTTTATAAATATTTTTTTCTTCAGCAGCTTTAAATAATTCTCTAAAGTCTTCTATTTCCCCCGACATTCCGGGATACTGAACCAACAAACCGAATACATCAGAACTGAGTTTAAAAGATTTATGATCGACTATTTTTATTTCTATACCATGAGGAATTGCTCTCGTTTTTAAAACATCTATAGTTTGCGGGAAACAATCACCCGAAACCAAGAATACGTTGGCATCCTTATTTTTTCTCAATGAGTAGAACATGGACATTGCTTCAGCGGCCGCAGTACCTTCATCTAATAATGAAGCATTCGCTATACTCATGCCCGTCAAATCGATTACCATTGTTTGAAAATTTAATAATGCTTCCAATCTTCCCTGGGATATTTCTGCCTGATAAGGTGTGTACTGTGTGTACCAGCCCGGATTTTCTAGCACATTGCGCTGAATTACAGCTGGAGTAATAGCTGGATAATATCCCATTCCGATGTAAGATTTATAAACTTTATTTTTAGCGGCTATCTCTTTAAGAGTTTGTAAAAATTTATATTCGGAAAGAGGTTCGGTTAATATTAGTTTTTGTTTCAACCTTATATCCCTGGGAATGGTTTCCGATATCAATTTTTCTAATGAATCTGCTCCGACAACATCGAGCATTTCTTTAATTTCATCGCTATTGGGTCCGATGTGCCTATCTACAAATCGATCAGTATTTTTAATGTTTTGCATAAAATATTTACTCTCTCAAAAGTTAAATTACCATTTTGGGATTTAGTCTGTTCTCAATTAAAAGTTACATATTTTTTAATCTTTAAAATTAAACAATTTTAGGGAAAAACGTTTTACTAATAGGAATAAAATTATTAGAGTTTGCAAATAGATGAACGAAATCACTTGCTGTTAAGATAGGTAATTTAGCATGCTATTATTTAAATATCATTATTATCCCGGCGCAGTTTATTTAATGCCATTTTAGCTGCGTTTTGTTCTGCTGTTTTTTTGTTTCTCCCTTTTCCAACCCCAAATTCAATTTTACCAATCATAACGTTGATGGTAAAAATTCGATTATGCTGTGGCCCTTCTTCTTTTATAACAGAATAGGAAGGATTATCTAATTTGTTTGCTTGTGCATATTCCAGGAGCTGGCTTTTATAATTCTCGTCAATTAAATATTCGCCTTCTTTAGAACTTGGTCTTATCAGCACCCTTTCGATAAATGATTTTGATGCTTTCAAACCGTTATCCATATAAATTGCACCAATTAAAGCTTCCAATGCATCGGATAGCACGGTTCTCGAACCGTTGGTAAAACTATTGGAAAGGTTTTTGCTCACTAAGAGGTAGTCTGAAAGATTAATGGCTTCGGCAACATTCGCCAGTGAAAATCTATTAACAAGTTTTGCTCTTACTTTTGTAAGAAAACCTTCATCTTTTTCGGGGAAAACCTCAAATAGATACTCTGCGACAACCAGGCTAAGGACAGAATCGCCAAGAAATTCCAGTCTTTCGTTAGATTCTTCAAATTCAGAGTTTTTTTCAAGGAAAGAGCGATGCATCAACGCCTGAATATAATATGCTTTATCATTTATTGAACACCCAATTATTTCTTCAAGTTTTAAAAATTTTTGAGGAGTTAAAAACTTCGAAACTTCTTTTGATCCCTGATAATACGTTTTCTTTTTAATTAATGAAATGAACCTGAAAAAGATATTATTCAAAACTCATTCCTGGTTTTTGAAACAATAAAGATGCATTATGACCTCCAAAACCGAAAGTATTACTAATTGCATATTTTACTTCTTTTTCGGTAGGTTTATTTGGGCTGTAATTCAAATCGCACTCGGGATCAGGATTTGTCAAATTTATAGTCGGCGGAATTATATTATTATATATTGCTAGCACAGTAGCAATTGCCTCAATTCCACCGGCAGCTCCCAAAAGATGCCCTGTCATTGATTTTGTAGAACTAATCACCAATTCATAGGCATGTTCATTAAAGACCGATTTTATAGCTTTGGTTTCATTTACATCGTTATATGGTGTGGAAGTGCCATGTGCATTAATATAATCGATATCGGATGGCGAAACATTCGCATCTTTTAAAGCCTCTGTCATAGATCTCACTGCACCTTCTCCGCCGGGAGCGGGGGCAGTTATATGATATGCATCGCCCGTAAGTCCCACACCTGCAATTTCAGCATATATTTTTGCACCTCTTTTAACTGCCTGTTCATACTCTTCAAGAACCAAAGTACCCGCACCTTCACCCATGACAAACCCGTTTCTATCTTTATCAAACGGACGTGATGCTTCATATGGCCGGTCATTCCATCGTGATAATGCTTTCATTGCATTAAAGCCTGCGATAGACATTTCAGTAATAGCGGCTTCCGAACCACCGCAGAGCATTACGTCTGCACTTCCTCTTTGAATTAACATATAGGCGTCGGCAATTGCATGAGAAGCAGTTGCGCATGCAGATGTTGTGGCATAATTAGGTCCTTTAAAACCATACCTAATTGAAATTTGCCCGGCAGCCATATCAGAAATCATCATAGTTACAAAAAAAGGACTGATTGAACGCGGATTTTTAGATTCGTAATACAGCTGGTGCTGTTGCTGAAGTGTAAACATTCCGCCGATACCGCTACCAAAAATGACACCGATCCTATTTTTATCAATATTGTTCTGATTAATCCCGGAATCAGCAACAGCCATATCCGAGGTAACAAGCGCATATTGTGAAAATGGGTCTAACCTTCTAATGATCTTTTTTTCAAGATAATCTTCAGGATCAAAGTTCCGAATTTCGGCAGCAAATTGGGTTTCAAATTTTGAAGCGTCAAACTTTGTTATGGGAGCAACTCCGTTTTTTCCTTCAAGCATGCCACTCCAAAATTCGGAAACTCCTGTGCCGATAGGAGTAATTGCGCCCATTCCGGTTACAACTACTCTCCGTTTCTCCATAAATTTCTCCATAGTTTTGAAATCATTTCGGTCAGTAGTTAACTTAAATAGAAGTTAGACGGGTAGAATGCATTCAAGTTAATAAAATTGTCGAGAAATAAGAATTTCTCGACATTATAAAAACTAGCCTAACTTTTCTTTTAGATATTTAACTGCGTCCCCTACAGTACCAATTTTTTCAGCATCTTCATCGGGTATTGATACTTGAAAAGCGCTTTCGAAACCCATAACTAGCTCTACAATATCAAGTGAGTCTGCGCCTAAATCATTCGTAAAAGAAGCTTCCGGCGTAATTTGAGATTCTTCCACACCAAGTTTATCAATAATAATCTCTTTTACTTTAGCTTCAACGTCCATGTTGTGTCTCCTATTTTATGTAGTTTAATTTAATGAAAGATATTCACATTTAATTAATAATTATTCATTTTTATAAATTTAAATATTACTTAGCTGTCACATTGCCATTCCACCATCCACTGAAATTACTTGACCAGTAATATAGTCTGCACTGCCGGAAACTAAAAAAGAAACAACACGAGCTACATCTTCCGGACTGCCAATTCTCTTTAATGGAATTTGACTTATAATGGACTCTCTTTGTTTTTCGTTTAATTTTTCCGTCATATCCGTAATAATAAATCCCGGAGCAATAGCATTTACGGTAATATTCCTCGATGCCAGCTCCTTGGCAGTGGATTTTGTAAACCCGATTACACCCGCTTTGGAAGCTACATAATTTGCCTGTCCCGGATTACCAATAATTGCAACAACGGAAGATATATTGATAATTCTTCCGTACCTTTGCCCCATCATGGGCTTAACAGATGCTTTAGTATAATTAAAAACACTCTTCAAATTAGATGAAATTACCTTGTCAAAATCATCTTCACTCATTCTTAAAAGAAGATTGTCCTTAGTTATGCCAGCATTGTTTACTAAAATATCTAAACTACCTAAATTTTCCAAAGCAAAACTGACAGTTTTTTCTGCTTCCGACAGTTTAGATGCATCAGATTGAAGGCTGATAACCTTGGTTCCATATTTTCCGGCTTCTGCTTCAACATTTTTTGCAATTTCAACAGAGGAATGATAAGTAAAAAGAACGTCGCATCCTTGCGAAGCCAGCTCAAAAACAATTGCTTTCCCTATTCCACGGGTACCGCCGGTAACAATAGCCTTTTTCCCCTTCAAACTCATATTGCTTTCTTCGATTTTATTGATTTGAGATATTCTGTTCTAAAATTTTCAAGACGGGCAAAGTCTTCTTTACTAAAAAAATGCCTTAGCTCTTCTTCACAAGCTTCATAAATTGAAATATCTTCCTGAGGATGTTTATTGCATGTTTTTAACCTGTCGATATGTTCATCGTCAATAGTTAATGTATTTTCATAAACAGTTAGTGGGAATAATATACAATAAATAGGTTTGTACTTCCACTTGTGTTCTCCTTCGAGATTTGCTAATTTTTGTAAAGTACATAAACCTTCTTTGTCTAATAATGAACATTTTCCATTAATTACTTCGGTACCGACGGCTACTCCGGACTCAAAATCTTCATCCTCCTCGGGAGGTTCAAACCATTTTGATTTGTCTTTTGATTGGGAATCATCCATGAGATTTATAATTTTATCCGAAATGTCCATTATTACGTCGTGCTCCTTTAAGTCAGTATATACACCGTAATAACAACATTCACCGTTGCAGCGGCAATGGAATTTAAATGTGAAAATTTTAGGATCAATTTTTAATCCGTTGATTTCCATAGTAAGATTTTCTTCCATTATAAATATTTCTCCACTTCTGAATATTTATCAATTCCGAAACATTTAACATCGGAATTTATACGCTTGACCAAACCTTGAAGAACCTTGCCGGGACCCACTTCATAGAATTCATCAAAACCGTCATTAATCATGTTAATAATTGTATTTTCCCATTTAACCGGAGAAGTTACCTGTTCATGAAGTAAGTTTTTAATTTCTTCTTTTTGTTTCACCGGGAGCGCGGATACATTTGCATAGACAGGATATCTTGCATCATAAACGTGCGAGCTATCTAAAACCTCTTTTAATTTATCCTTTGCAGACTGCATTAATGGAGAGTGAAAAGCACCGCTGACAACAAGTTCCTTCACCAGCCTGGCTCCTCTTGCTTTACAAATTTCCATCGCCTTTTTCACACCCTGTACGGATCCGGATATTACAATTTG
This sequence comes from uncultured Ignavibacteriales bacterium, assembly GCA_963751355.1. GTDB lineage: Bacteria > Bacteroidota > Ignavibacteria > Ignavibacteriales > Ignavibacteriaceae > CAVVVS01. The sequence continues at coordinate 95,680 of CAVVVS010000105.1, forward strand.
TCCCGGAGAATTGAAATTAGCACTTTGTACAATTCCCTCAACTGAAGCTTCTTCGCAGCATTTATCAACTTCACCTGGTGATAAACCGATAATTGCTGCCATAGTACCGGGGTTATCGATACCTGCCTGCTGCATCGCTTTACCTCTCTCCCTCACAATTTTAACGGCATCATAAAACTGGATTGCACCGGCTGCAACTAAGGCAGAATATTCGCCAAGGGAATGACCGGCAGCAGCCTCAACATCTAATGTTCTGATAATGCTCGATAGAACCACACTATGTATAAAGATAGCAGGTTGTGTAAATTCGGTTTGCTTTAATTGGTCTTCCGGTCCGTTAAACATGATGTAAGAGAGATTAATTCCTAAAGCATCATCGGCAGTTTTAATCATCTCTTTAGCTTCGACGGAATTTTCAAAGAGATCTTTTGCCATTCCTATGTATTGTGAACCTTGACCCGGAAATAAAAAAGCTTTTTTTGACATTAACTAAACAATCTTTATTATAAATGTATTATAAATTAATCCATTGACCAAACAACATAACTGGCTCCCCATGTGTATCCCGCTCCAAAAGCTGAAAGGATTATTTTATCGCCTCTCTTAAGCTTACCCTCGCGAGAGTATTCAACCAAGCATGAAGGAATTGTAGCTGCGGTAGTGTTGCCGTATTTATCAATATTTATCATCACTTTACTCTGGTCAATTCCCATTCTTTTGGCGGTGGCATCTATTATCCTCAAATTTGCCTGGTGAGGTACCAGATATGCAATATCATCACCGGTGAGACCATTTTTCTGCATAATTTCGTACGATATATCTGCCATTCCTTTAACTGCCACTTTGAAAACTGCCTTGCCGTCCTGGTATAAATAGTGCATCTTATTATTTACCGTATCATGATTGGGGGGATTTAAACTTCCGCCGCCTAACATGTAAAGAGAATCTTTTCCGGATCCGTCAACTCTTAATAAAGAATCTTGTAATCCATAATTTGTATCTTCTGAAGGTTCGATTAGAACAGCTGCTCCTGCATCGCCAAATAAAATACAATTGTTTCTATCAGTATAATCTACAATAGATGTCATCTTATCCGCACCGATTACCATCACTTTTTTATAATTGCCGCTTTCTACAAGAGAGCAGCCGGTTTGAAAAGCGAATAAAAAACCCGAGCAAGCAGCAGATAAATCAAATCCCCATGCATTACTTGCACCAATTTTTTCCTGCACCAAACATGCGGTAGCAGGGAAAAACATGTCAGGTGTCACGGTAGCAACAATTATTACATCCAACTCATCGGCACTCATTCCTTTTGAATCTAACAAATCTTGAGCAGCTCTAGATGCCAGATCACTCGTGGCTCCTTTTTCCAGCATTCTTCTTTCTCTTATTCCTGTTCTTGTCCTAATCCATTCATCATTTGTATCTACAATACTTTCAAAATAAGCATTATCCAGCACCTTATCAGGCACATACATCCCCACCCCTGTTATAATTGCGCTATGACTCTTATTATTCATTTTTATCCTACTATTAGATTAAACTTGAGCATCTTTTATTGATTTTTCAATTTTTTGAATCAGTTTTTTATGGTGCATTTCATTAGCACGAAGTACCATATTTTTAAAGGCTTTGATTGTACTTGATCCATGACCTATTATACTAATTCCATTAACGCCGAGCAGCGGAACGCCGCCGTATTCCTGGTAATCAAAATCTTTTAGTATTTTTCTAAGTGAACCTCTTACAATTCCAATTTTTAATTTATCCAAAAAACTTTTTTCAGCAGCTTCTGCAAATTTATATTTTAGAAAAGTCAATACTCCTTCACCGAATTTTAAAAGTACATTTCCTACAAATCCGTCACAAACAACAACATCAACATTTCCGTTCAAAACATCTCTGCCTTCAACATTACCGGTAAAATTCAGATTAGTATCTTTTAATAATTTATAAGCTTCTACTGAAACTTCATTACCCTTCCCTTCTTCTTCGCCCATATTTAAAATACCGACAGAGGGATTTTTAATACCGCCAATCTCTTTGGCATAGATTGCTCCCATTATAGCATATTCAACCAAATGCAAAGGGCGTGCATCTTTACCGGCACCGACATCAAACAGATAACAAAATCCGTTTTTATTAGGCATGGTTGCCCCGATGGTAGGTCTTCCCACACCCGGGATTCTTCCCATTATTAAAGTGGATGCCGCCATCATTGCTCCGGTATTGCCTGCACTGACAAAAGCATCAGCTTTTTTATCCCGAACAAAATTTGCCCCGGTTACAATGGATGAATTAGGCTTTGCTTTTAGTGAAGTAGTTGGAGAGTCGCTCATCCCAATTACTTCATCGGCGTGAATTATATTTTCGTTTTTAAATGAGAGTTTGTTTGAAGAGATAACTTTTTTAATTTCATCTTCTTTTCCAGTTAAAAACAGCTCAAAATCATCAGACTCAAGGGATGCCTGGATTGCACCCACGACGGCGTTTTGAGGGGCAAAATCGCCCCCCATAGCATCGACAATAATTCTACATTTTGAATTGTTATTGTTGGAAATGTGCATTAAAAAGGATTTATTTTTATTGATTTAGCTTTTCGGTAAAAACATCGAACGTTCGTTATAATAACCACAGGCGGGGCATGCGCGATGGGTTAACTTCATTTCACCGCAATTTGAACACACACCCAATGCCGGTGCTGAAGCTTTATAATGTGTTCTTCTTTTGTCTCTTCTACTTTTCGACCATTTTCGTTTTGGATTTGGCATCTTATTTCCGTCTTTTAATTAATATTTAATTTATTTTTTAATTCCATCAAAGGCAACCATCTCGGATCAATTTCCTCTTTTGCACAGTTGCATTCACCTTCGTTGAGATCTTTTCCGCATCTGGCACATAATCCTTTGCAGTCTTCTTTGCACAACTTTTTCATAGGCACCGCCAGAACGGCATAATCCCGTATGTCATCCGTAATATCAATCTTATCTGCATCAACCGGTAAATAAGTAATATCCGAAATTTCATCCGGCTGCATCTCCTGCCCAAACAAATAAACCGTTCTGTATGAATTTTTCACTATAGAACTAAATTGAGACGTACACCTGTCACACTCAAAATCGGCATTTAGTAGGATCTCTGTATCCAAAATAATCTGATTATTCATTTTTGCCAGTTTAACAGTTACTTTGATATTTCCTAGAAAAGGTTTATCCAAATTGATTTCGGTTACAGGTTCATTAAAATTAAATGTATGAACACCGTCGCTCAAATTTGAGATTTTTATTTTCATGGCATTTTCTCAAAAAACAGGCAAAAACAAGCTAAAATATAGACATACTAACTATTATAGTCAATATTTTATGCATGCCTGCTTAATCTCTTTTTATTATTGAATCAGCAAAAATATATAAATATGACACACAATTCATAAGACCTTTTTTTATCAAGCCGGTAATTCTGACCTAAATCACCATATTATATGATTTCTGCAGTATATCTAAAAAATAATTTTCGAGTATTCGTATTTAGAATTTTAACAGATAGCAAAAATTTTTGTGGAAGTAAATTAATTCTTTAGAAATTACCTGTAACATAAATAAAAAGTCAGGTAAAATTTGATTACATTCTTTTATAATTTTTATTTTGGATGGACTAGCTTCCTTCTCTTCTTGTTATTCTTTTTGATTTTAAGTAAATAGTATTTCTTTGCGTAACATGGCTTAATAAATTATATTAAAAATCTGATTTTGTAAAATTATATTTAATTTCATTACTGATTATTTAATAAACATGCTTTTAGTTGAAAACCTTGTTAAGGAATATAAAAACGTTACCGCGGTAAACGAAATTTCTTTCAGTATTCTACCGGGAAGAATATTTGGACTACTCGGTCCGAACGGTGCAGGAAAAACAACTACCATAAGAGTACTGTTAAATATTATTAAGCCAACAAGTGGAAAAATTTCTTTCGACGGCAAATCGATCAGTAAAAATTTTTTTAACGAAATTGGTTATCTGCCGGAAGAACGCGGACTTTATAAAAAGAGTAAAGTTATCGATGTTATTCTTTATTTCGCTGCATTAAAAAATATGAACAGAAACCTTGCCCGTGAAGAAGCACACAAATGGTTGAGAAGGTTATCTATTGAACAATATATTGATAAAAGGATACTGGAACTTTCAAAAGGGAATCAACAAAAGATTCAATTTATTACTGCAATAATACATAATCCACAGGTTTTAATTTTAGACGAGCCTTTCACCGGATTTGATCCGATTAATCAACAGGAGATAAAAGAAATTCTTATTGAATTCTCAGGATCAGGTAAATTAATTATGCTTTCAACTCATCAGATGGATACGGCGGAAAAACTATGTACGGATATTTTTTTAATAAATGACGGTAAAGAAGTTTGCAGCGGAAGCTTATCCCAGATAAAAAAGAAATACGGTTCGAACAATATAAAAATTCAGTTTGAAGGTAATTCATCATTTATTCAATCTCTTCCGACGGTAATCAATATTGACAGTTATAGTAATTATGCGGAGGTTCAGCTAAAAGATGATGCAAAGCCGTATGATTTTTTGCGCTCAATTGTAGATAGAATTAATGTAACTCATTTTTCAGTTATAGAACCCACTTTAAACAAAATTTTTATTGATGTAATAAAAAAGAATTAAATGTAATGAGCCTTAAAAAAACATTTGCAGTTGCCAAGTGGGAATACCTCGAAAAAGTTAAAACAAAAACTTTCCTAATTTCATTGATTCTAACCCCGGCAATAATAATCGGGCTTACGGTAGCACCGACAATGATTACTAATGAAGCTCAAACCACAACCAATGCAATAGGTATTTTAGATACTTCCGGTATTTTCACTCACCTCCTTAGTAATGAGCTTGAAAAGTTAAAGCTAGACAACGGGCAGCCGCAATTCATCGCAGTTAATCTTTTTAAGAAAAGTGAAGGGCTAGATTATATTAGACAGTCGGCTGATGAAATGGTTATTGATAACCGGATAAAAGGCTATTTACTGTTTTTGAACAACGGTACCGATTCCTTAAATGTTGAATACCGGAGTTTAAATACAGGTAATATTAAAGAAATCAGCCTTCTCCAAGAGACTGTAAACAGGGTTAGAATAATTCACAGACTTAAGAAGGCAGGTGTTGATCCAAATATAGTAAAACTTACATTAAGCAATATAAATATTGAACCAATTAAAATAGAAGAGAACGGAAAAGAATCTAAGGCAGATTTTCTCATAATATTTTTCACATCGTTTGTTTTTATTATGCTGCTGATGTTTATGATTTTGTCTTCCGGTGGAATGCTGATTAGGAGTTTAGTCGAAGAAAAATCAAACAGGCTAATTGAAATTCTGGTTTCCAGTTGTACGCCCGACGAACTTTTAACCGGTAAAATATTTGGATTAAGTTCATTGGGTTTTACTCAAATATTGATTTGGCTGTTGATTGGAATTTCAATTGCCGGCAGTACCGATATTATTCCACCACATGCATTTTCCAATCTCATACCTATCCTGGTTTATTTTACTTTAGGTTTTATATTTTATACTGCGATTTTTGTGGGTGTAGGTTCAATAGTGAATACAGAGCAGGAAGCACAGCAGATAACAAGCTATTTAAGCATAATTCTAGTTGTTCCCATAGCCTTGCTTGTTCCGGTTGTAGAAAATCCAAATTCTTTATTTGTACACATATTATCTTATATCCCATTCACTCTCCCTTCAATCATGCTCTTGAGATTAAATATTGCACCGGTATCACAAACCGATATTGTAATTACTTTAGTCATAATGTTCGTTTCCATATTTATTACAATAAAGGCTGCGGCAAAAGTTTTTAGAATAGGCATTCTGTCATACGGAAAGAGACCCTCATTAAAAGAAATAATAGAGTGGCTTAAATGACTAATAAATAAAACAAATTGGAATTAAAATTTTAGTTTATATATGCCGATAATAGCTTCTGCATTAGCAGCTATCGTCCCGATGTTTATATACTTAATAATCATCTGGAGATTTGACCGATATGACAGAGAACCTTTCAAACTGGTTTTAACAAATTATTTTTGGGGAGCAATCGGCGCAATAATTTTTGCTATAATCGGAAGTTGGTTAATTTCATCGGAAGTTGCATTTTTCATTCCGAATAAATCCGAACTGGGGCATATAGATACAATACTCGTAGCCCCGTTTGTCGAGGAAATAACCAAAGGTATTTTCTTATTTATCATTGTAACCAATAAAAGATTTGACAATTTAACAGATGGCATAGTTTACGGCGGAGCTATTGGTTTAGGTTTTGGCATGACCGAAAATTTTCTTTACTTTTTGGCATACGGTTCAACGTTATCGCAATGGATTTCTATTGTAATAATAAGAACTTTATTTTCTGCAGTAATGCATTGTGTTGCAACTGCAACTTTTGGAGCATTTTTGGGTTTAGCAAAATTTAAGAGCCTCTCTTATAAAATTGTTTTACCGGTAATAGGATTAGCAATTGCAATATTTATACATTCAGCGTGGAATTTCAGCGTTAGTTTCAAATCCACGACAGTATTTGGTTTTATATTCATGTTCTTTACTATCACAGTATTTTTTATTGTTTTTTCGTTGGCTGTAAAAAACGAGAAAAAAATAATTTACAGGGAATTGTTCGAAGAAGCACAAAATGGACTAATTCCGCAAACACATCCTGCAATATTGAAATCTGCCAAACGAAATAAATCCGGTTGGGTTGATGAAAGCATCAGGAAATCATATATTAAGAATGCAACAACTTTAGCTTTTCGAAAAATGGAGCTAAAAAATTCGAAAGGATTAAAAAGAGAATATTACCGGAATGATGTTGAAAATTATAGAAATATCATTCATAAATTATTAACAGAATCCCAGCTTAATCAATAAATGAGATCTAATTCGTCAATATACGTATTCCCGTTTCACTCAATGTTCAATATTGATGAAATACCGTTATTTGAAAATTTTGACAAAAACAGTTCACGTGATTTATACTCCGCACTAGTTTCAAATCATGAGGAGGTATTGAGGGACTTACAACCGGGGAAGAATATTTTTTACTGTTTTGACAAAAAAGATAAAGGATATTTGCCCGAAAAATTCGCTGAGTACGAGAATTCAATCATTTGGAACGAGTCATCAACAATACAATCATTTTTAATTTTCTTATCCGAAAAATATTTCAATTCCTTTTCCAACAACCTGTTAATTTTTAATAATTCGATAGGATATACATCTAAAGATATTGCAAAAGCTTTTGATTTACTCGCAATGGAGGATGAGGCTTTGGTAGCCGGAAAATCAGGTAACGGTAACCTGGCATTTTTAGGCTTCAACTCCTGGACCCGTGAACTACTAAAAGCAATTGAACTTCAGGAGAGAGATTTTGATAAATTATTATCAATTTTCGGAAAACATGATTATTTTTTGCATGTTCTTGGAAATTATTTAACAATTCAATCACTGGATGATTTTAAACAATTATATCATGAACTTTCAAAAAAAGAAAGCCTGGCATATTGCAGTCATCAAATACATGAATTGTTTACAAATCTCTTTATAGAGTATAAGGGACTAATTAAATGAGCAAAATAGGTATTCTGGGGGGAACGTTTGATCCTATTCATATCGGTCATTTAATTACGGCACTTTCAGTAAAAGAAATTAGAAATCTTGATAAGATATTGTTTATCCCTGCATATATTTCGCCCCATAAATTGAATGTGAAATCTGTATCTCCCGAGCATAGGCTTAAAATGGTTCAACTAGCAATTGAAGATGTTCCATATTTTGAATGTTCAACGATAGAAATAGAAAGCTCATCCGTTTCTTATACCGTCGATACAATAAAAAGACTAAAACAACAGTATGAAAATCTTGAATTAGTAATTGGATACGATAATATTGTTGATTTTAATACTTGGAAAGATCCCGATGAAATTTTAGATTTAGTTAAATTAGTGGTGATGAAAAGAGAACTTTCAAAAGAACCCGAGATAATGGATAAGTATTATAATTCTGCAATCTTTGTTCAAACACCAACAATAGAAATTAGTTCGAGTGAAATAAGGGAAAGAATTCTGAAGGGACTCACTATCGATTTTCTTGTTCCTCTAAAAGTTAAAAACTATATTTATAAACATAAATTATATAAGGAAGACAAAATTTGAAAATATTAGTTACAGGAGGAGCCGGATTTATCGCTTCTCAAATAGCGGATGCATTTATCGACATAGGTCACGAAGTTACAATTCTTGATAATCTTTCAACAGGCTTTGAAAAAAACGTAAATCCCAAAGCAAACTTCATAAAAGCTGACATAGGCGATAAAGAACTATCAGAATTATTCGAGAAAGAGAAATTTGATGTTGTAAATCATCATGCCGCACAAATGGATGTACGGCGTTCTGTTGCAGATCCGGCATTCGATGCAACAACGAATATATTAGGAACAATTAACTTGCTTCAAAATTGTGTGAAAACGGGCGTTAAAAAATTTATGTTTGCTTCAACAGGCGGTGCTGTTTACGGCGAGCAAGATTATTTTCCTGCGGACGAAAAACATCCTACCCGTCCCCTTTCGCCTTACGGCATCTCAAAACTTTCGGTTGAAAAATATTTATACTTCTACAAAGCTCAATATGATTTGAACTACACTATTTTAAGATACGCCAACATATACGGTCCGCGTCAAAATCCGTTCGGTGAAGCCGGCGTCATTGCTATCTTTACTACAAGATTATTAAAAGGTGAACAGCCTATCATTAACGGCACGGGCGAGCAAACACGGGATTATGTTTTTGTCGGTGATGTAGTAAAAGCAAACGTTACTGTCTTGAATGATTCCGACACTGATATTTTTAATATCGGAACCGGAAAGGAAACAAATGTGAATGATCTTTTTAAAAGTTTAAATGGAATAATTAATAAGGGCCAAGAAGAAAAACACGGACCGGCAGCCCCGGGCGAACAAATGAGAAGCGTTATAACCTCGGATAAATTATTTAATAAATTCAACTGGCGACCTTCTACCACTTTAGATGAAGGATTAAATAAAACGGTTGAATTCTTCAGGGATCAAATTTAATATCTAATAGTAGAACAATTTTTTTTAATAAATTTTAATGTTAAAACAATTTGACGGTGATAGATAATTCATTAATTGAAAAGTTAATTAGCAATGACCGCAGATCAGTTGCCCGTTCAATATCAATTGTTGAATCAAACAATATGACCTCTGCGGAATTATTGAAAAAAATATACCCTGAAGTTGGGAAAGCATATCGGATAGGAATAACCGGACCTCCCGGTGCGGGGAAAAGTACAATAACAAATCAGTTGACAAAATATTATTTAAATCAAAATAAAAAGATAGGGATTATCGCTGTCGATCCAACGAGTCCTTTTACCGGCGGAGCTTTATTAGGCGATAGAGTTAGAATGACAGACATCGGACAAAATCCGAATGTCTTTATTCGCAGTATGGCGACGCGGGGAAGTTTGGGCGGTTTGAGCAAAAAAGCTATCGATGCAGCGGACGTTATGGATGCTGCCGGGTTTGATTATGTTTTATTCGAAACCGTCGGAGTGGGACAGTCCGAATTAGACATTGCAAATGCTGCAGATACTACCATGGTGGTTCTAGTTCCGGAATCGGGAGATTCTGTGCAGGCAATGAAAGCAGGTTTAATGGAAATCGCTGATTTTTTTGTGCTGAATAAAAGTGATCGTCCCGGTGCTCAGCAGGCAATCACAGCTTTAACAACAATATTAATGTTAAAGGATCATGATGAACATACATGGATGCCTAACATCATTAAATCGATTGCGGTGGATAATAAAGGAATTAATGATATTGCAAACGAGATAGAACGACACCATAATTATCTTGATAAATCCGGAAATTTCTTAAGGCACAGAGAACTACGAATAAAACATCGTATTAAAAACATTGTTGAAGATAAAATTAGAAAAAAATTATGGAGCGGTGAAGGAGAAAATTCATTAAATTCAATTATGGAAAAAGTAGTGCTCGGTGATTTGTCTCCTTATCACCTTGCTGATGAAATTATAGAAAATTTCAAAAATAAATTGTAACTTCTTAATATATTCAGCAGATAAAGTTCAAAAGACTTTTTATTTGCCGCTTTCAAATTTCAACTAATAGTTGGAATAAACATAAACTTTTGAAAGGGAACCGTATGGAAGTGCTGCAAAGTCCATTTGTTACCGACCTTAATGAGAACCAAATTATCATCCGTGATACTATCCGTGATTTCGCAGAAAAGAGAATTCGTCCGAACATCATGAAATATGATGAAGCGCAGGAATTTCCGATTGAAATTTTTAAAGAGCTTGGCGAATTAGGCTTTTTAGGAATAATAATTCCTGAAAAATACGGGGGAGCCGGTTTAGGCTATATTGAATTTGAATTAATAGTGGAAGAATTAGCCAGGGTCGATCCGTCAATTTCGCTCTCCTTAGCCGCTCATAACGGATTATGTACAAACCATATTTACAAATTTGGTAATGAAGAACAAAGGAACAAGTATCTTCCGGATCTTACCTCGGGAAGGAAAATGGGTGCATGGGGTTTGACCGAATCTTTTTCAGGTAGTGATGCGGCAGGATTAAAATCTTTTGCGGAAAAGAAGGACGGATATTATCTGCTTAACGGCAGTAAAACTTTTACTACCCACGGAACCGTGGGCGGTACTGCAGTTGTTATGGCTATTACAGATAAGGGAAAAGGTAAAAAAGGAATTTCGGCATTCATTCTTGAAAAAGGAATGGAAGGATTTATTGTAGGTAAAAAAGAGAACAAACTTGGGATGAGAGCCAGCGATACAACGCAGCTGACCTTTGAAAATTGTAAAGTACCGGAAGAAAATTTGCTTGGAAATGAAGGCGAAGGTTTCATCCAAGCAATGAAAATACTCGAAGGCGGAAGAATTTCAATTGCATCATTGAGTGTGGGATTAGCTCAAGGATGCCTAGACGCAACATTAAAATATTCAAAAGAAAGAAAACAATTTAATAAAGCTTTAAGCGAGTTCCAGGCTACCCAATTCAAACTTGCCGACATGGAAACAAATATAAATGCCGCAAGGTTGCTGACTTTAAGGGCTGCTTACATGAAGGATAATGATATTCCCAACACAAAAGAAGCAGCTATGGCTAAACTTTTTGCCAGCGAAGTGGCCGAAAAAGCTTCAAGCGAAGCTGTACAAATTTTTGGAGGATATGGATTTATAAAAGATTATCCTGTGGAAAAGTTTTACCGCGATGTAAAATTATGTACAATCGGTGAAGGAACTTCGGAAATTCAAAGGATTGTTATTGGCAGAGATTTGTTGAAAGATTAATGTTATGCTGAAATTCTATAAGTTATTGGATTAACATTCTATATATTCAAATAAATAACTGGCAATTACAACATGGAAGTTTAACACTTTTTAAAGAAGAGTAATTCCTTATATTATTTTTTTGACGAATAATGTTTGAAAGATTTAATTGACTAAAGATTTATTTTAACTCATATTATTTTGATCTATTCCAGGGAGTTTAACTTGTCATGGTGAAAATCGGTAAACCCATAAACGAACACGAATCCTATCTTAAAAGAGAAGATTACTACAAAAATCTTATCAGAAAATTAAATGCGGAAAAAGACATCGTCAAATTAGGCGGAGGAGAAAAAGCGATTGCCAAACACAAATCAAAAGGAAAACTGACCGCAAGAGAAAGAATCGCAAAACTGGTTGATTCAAAAAATGATTTTTATGAGTTAAGTACTTTTGCGGCTTATGGAATGTATAATGAATCCGGCGGAGCACCATCTTCGGGTACGGTTTATGGGATAGGGAAAATACACGGTAAGTATCATGTTGTTGTAGCTAATGATGCAACTGTAAAAGCAGGGGCATGGTTCCCTATTACCGCTAAGAAAAATCTGCGTGCACAGGAAATAGCCATGGAGAACCGACTTCCGATAATTTATCTTGTTGATAGTGCAGGAGTATTTCTTCCACTGCAGGATGAAATATTTCCAGACAAAGAACATTTTGGTCGAATATTTAGAAATAATGCGATTATGTCCTCGATGGGAATTCCTCAAATATCAGCTATCATGGGTCCGTGTGTTGCCGGCGGCGCCTACCTGCCTATCATGAGTGATGAAGCATTAATTGTTGAAGGAGAAGGTTCGGTGTTTTTAGCCGGTTCACATCTGGTTCGAGCAGCAATAGGTGAAGTAATCGATAATGAAAAACTCGGCGGTGCAAAAGTACAATCAAATATTTCCGGTGTTACGGATTATATAATGAAAGACGATTATGAATGCCTGGAAACTATAAGAAACATCGTCTACAATACTGCTGAAACTGCAAAAGCAAATTTTAACAGAACGTTGAGTAAACCGCCATCTTATTCTCCGAAAGAAATCTACGGTTTGTTACCGGAAGATCCAATTAAGCCGTACGATATGTATGAGATCATTGCACGAATTGTAGACGATTCCGAAATTGTAGAATATAAAGCGGGATTCGGGAAAACCATAATAACGGCTTATGCGAGAATTGATGGGTGGTCTGTAGGAATTGTTGCTAATCAACGAAGTGTAATAAAAACGGAAACAGGTGAGATGCAGGTTGGAGGAGTAATTTATTCCGATAGCGCCGACAAAGCTACGCGGTTCATTATGAATTGTAATCAGAAAAAAATTCCGTTAATCTTTTTACAGGATGTAACCGGGTTTATGGTCGGCAGCCGTGCTGAGCATGGAGGCATTATAAAAGATGGTGCAAAAATGGTTAATGCAGTTGCAAATTCTACTGTTCCTAAAATCACAATAATTACTGGTAACAGCTTCGGTGCCGGCAATTACGCAATGTGCGGCAAGGCTTACGATCCGCGATTTATTTTTGCCTATCCAAATGCAAAAATTGCTGTGATGGGCGGTGCTCAGGCGAGCAGTGTTTTACTCGATATAAAGCTGAAGCAATCCGCAAAAAGCGGTAAAGAATTGAGCGAAGCCGATAAGAAAAAATTGCTGGATGAAATACAGAATTCTTATGAGGAAAAAAGTAATCCCTTATATGCCGCAGCAAGGTTATGGATTGATGAAATCATTGATCCGGCTTTAACAAGAGAGTATATTTCGATGGCTTTAAGTGTGGCTAATAATAATCCGGAAATACCTAAGTTTAACGTTGGAGTGATACAGACATAGATGGAATTAGATCCTCATCGATTTTTTATTAGAGCTTATTCATTCATACTACTCTTCAGCATTTTTGTACCTGGTAAGGAAATTATCGCTCAACAGAGTAACTTATCCAAAGCCGTAAACTATCTTTCAAGTTTTATTGCATCCGACTATTTTCAGAAATTAAGTACTACAAATGATGATCTTGCTCTCGTGGATACCTTATATTTGCGAGCAGTTAAATTTGAAGATTATGATTATTCGGATGCACTGTTTGTGCTTACATTCACGACAATACCTTATCGGGTTGTACCTATAAAATTTCCTCTGCTTCCCCTTTTACATTTTCCGCTCACATCGGCATCGGATTCAATATATAAACTGAAAAATAAAAATTTACCCAAACTTATTTATTTTGATTCTCCTGAAAATAATTTCGGCGACAAGGATAAACTAGCTCATTTTTTCGGCAGTGCTTTCCTTTCATATACTTCTAACATTTTTGATTTGGGTGATTTAATTGGTTATTTTGTTGAGGCTTTTGAGCAGAACTTTAAAGTTCAGTCATTGATTGATCCGAGAGATTTACAGACGGATACAATCGGAAATATATTTGGAGAGTTTTTAAAAAAAGATAAAAATATATTACCTTCTCAAATATTAATTATTCGTTCACTATTATTTTTTAGATATCATTTATGAATTCGATTTTTATTATAGATGACGAACATGAAATATGCGAAAGCATAAAAATGATCCTCGAGTTTGAAGATTATCATGTGGATTACTCAACAAATGCAAAAGAGGGCATAAAAAAAGTATTATCAAATAAATTTTCCGCACTTTTACTCGATATTCAAATGCCTGAAATGAACGGATTTGAAGTCTTAAATAGTGTAAGGGGAAAAAACTCCACAATTTCTGTTATTATAATATCAGCGCACGGTAGTCTTGAAAACGCCATAAAAGCAACCAAACTGGGTGCTTTTGATTTTATTGAAAAACCAATCGATCGGGATAAACTATTAATTAGCGTTCGAAATGCTGTTGAACAAGCTAATCTTCTTACGGAAAATACGGAATATAAAAAATCAATTTTAGGTGACGGTAAAATATTAGGTTCGAGTAAGTCAATTTTAAATATTTTACAAAGCATTGATAAAGTTGCACCGACCGACACACGTGTATTAATTACAGGTGAAAACGGTACCGGCAAGGAACTTGTCGCAAGAGCAATCCATAATGAAAGCAGCCGGAAGGAAAAGCCTTTCATTGAAGTTAACTGTGCCGCCATTCCCAATGAATTAATAGAATCGGAATTATTCGGGCATGAAAAAGGTTCTTTCACCGGAGCCGTTCAGCAAAGAATCGGTAAATTTGAACTTGCCAATAACGGGACTATATTTTTGGATGAAATCGGAGATATGAGTCTCCAGGCTCAAGCTAAAGTGTTAAGGGTAATTGAGGACGGTAAACTGGAAAGAGTCGGTGGAAATAAAAAAATTGAAGTAGATGTAAGAATAGTTTCCGCAACAAATAAAAATTTAAAAGAAGAAATTCAAAACGGTAATTTTAGGGAGGATCTGTTTCATAGACTTAACGTAATTCCAATTCTGGTACCTCCTCTTAGGGAAAGAACTGAGGATATCCCTGTTCTAATCCACCACTTTGCCGATGATATTACTGAAAAACATAAAAAACCCCATGTAAAATTTGAAGATGGTGCGATAAAATTTCTGCAAAGTCTCCCCTGGACAGGCAATGTACGCGAATTGAGGAATGTAATCGAGAGAATAATTATTTTGGTTGATTCAAAAAATATCACAAAAAATGATATTGAATTTATGTTTGCTCCCAATAAGTCTTCTATTGACAATATAATTGAAGGCAGCAATTCATTCCAGGAATTTAAAGAAAAAGCTGAAAAAGCCTTCATCATAAAACAGCTTAATGCAAACGATTGGAATATTAGTAAAACAGCAGAAATACTTGAAATTCAACGAAGTCATTTATATAATAAGATGAAAAAATACGGAATTGAGAAGGAAAATTAATTATGGCAGATACAATTTTTGCAAAAATAATCCGGAAAGAAATTCCCGCCGATATTGTTCTGGAAACGGATACGTTACTGGCGTTCAAGGACATCAATCCCCAAGCTCCTGTTCACATTCTTATAATCCCTAAAATTGAAATTCCAAAGGTAACCAATATCAACGGCAAAGAACATGCACAGCTTTTAGGCGAAATGTTTGATGCAGCAAATAAACTTGCTAATGAAATGAATATTGCTGAGGATGGTTTTAGGTTGGTCTTTAATTGCGGGAATCACGGCGGACAGGATGTTTACCATCTTCACATGCATCTGTTGGGCGGCAGACAGATGAAATGGCCTCCGGGATGATTAATTGGTCTTTCCATTCGCAACTAGCATGCACTTTTATAAAAACAGATACCATTTAATAAGAAGGTCATGTGATTGTCATTTATAGTCCTTGGTTGTCATTATTAGTCATTCATCTGTACTGTCAAAATGATGTGCGAAACACAAATGACAATTAAATGACAGCGAAGCGAATGACCAATATATTGCTATTTTACCCCCACATTAATAATTGAGTAATGATATTTGTTTCTTATCTGATCAATTGCCCTTAAGAGTTTTTTCCTTTTTATTTCGATTTCTTCAAACAAAACTTCCTGCTCATAAAACTCATTGAATTTACTCAAGCCTACACCAATTAATCTAACAGCAACTCTTCTAGTATGTGCTTTACCGATTAATTCAAGAGCAATATCGTAAATTTTCTTATCATCGTCAGTCGGATGTTTTATTGTGCGGGATCGTGTTATAGTCTGAAAATCCGAATACCTAAATTTGATAGAGACTTTGGAAGCCTGCCAGTTGTTATTTCTCATAGTTTGACAAACTTTACCGGTAAGATCAAACAAAGTTTTTTCTATTATTTCATTGCTTACTACATCTTTATTAAAAGTGTTTTCTTTTGAAATTCCTTTCTGTTCCCTTTCAATTGTTAAATACTCACTTCCCTTACCGTGAGCCTTGCGCCATAAATCGATACCGTACTTTCCGAAAGCAGCAGAGAAATAATCTTCAGGTAATTTGGTAATATCTCCAATTGTGTAAATTCCTCTGCTGTTTAATTCTCTTAAAGTTACTTTTCCTACACCGGGAATAGTTTCAACCGGCATAGGAGCCAAGAAATGCTCTTCCATTCCGAGTATCATGTAAGTTATTCCTTTTGGCTTCATACAATCGGAACCGATTTTAGCAGTGGTTTTATTACTCCCTATCCCGATTGAGCAAGGGAGAGACAGTTTATCCCAAATTTCCTTTTGCAGTTTTGAAGCGAATGCAAACATAGAACCGTATAATTTTTGGCATCCTGTAAAGTCCATATAAAACTCATCTATGGAAGCTTGTTCAATTATAGGGGCATAGGCTGTAAGAATATTTTTTACCGCATGTGAATAACGGGAATATTCTTTTGAGTGTCCGTGCAAATAAATACCATTCGGACATAGTTTATAAGCCGTTCTAATAGGCATAGCAGAATGCAATCCGTACTCCCTAGCCTCATAAGAACAAGCCGCCACCACTCCCCTTCCGTGAGGATCGCCTCCTACAATAACAGGCTTTCCTTCTAACGAAGGATCGAGTATCCTTTCGACAGACACAAAAAACGCATCAAGATCTAAATGAAATATTGTACGCATAAAATCAAATGGTTTTTAATAAATATATAATTAACACTATTGCTAATTATGTCTCTTTATAGGAAAACTTTCAAAATAAGTGGTATGAGAAGCTGAATTTTTATTCCCATCTTCTCCGTGAAAATCTGCGTCATCTGCGTTATCCGTGTTCTATTGTTTCTGACTTTCTAGTATCTGTTCTAATCTCGGAAATGCCTTAACAATATTTTCCGGCATATGAACTCTCGATTTCTCCTCGAGCAGATGCATTAATTCAAACGCATTAGCCACCGCATCACCCTGGGGGTGATTATTCATTATTACATAAACTTCTTTTACTTTTTCTTTAATCGAATTAATCTTCTGCTGAATCTCGACTAATTCACCGGGAGAATAAAGATATTTATATCTTTCGCTCTGCTGTTCGTAAGTTTGTTTTTTACCGTAGTTATTAATTGACTGCATCCACGCATCAATATTTCTTCCATGAAAACGGATATACGCTTTGTCGTTCGTTATAATCGGTTCAAACGAAATTGCTTTACCGATTTGCGGCTGATCGATTGTACAAAATGTTAAATCAAGTTTACTGAACAATTCCAGAGTTTGTTTATTATTCCATGATGCATGCCTTACTTCCACAAAACAATTATAGCTCTGGAATATCTCACTCAGTTTTCTAATATAATCTGCAGTAACGTTATTAAAAGGGAATGAATACGGAAACTGGATCAGCAATCCCCCGAGCCGTTCTTCTTTTGCAAGCATTTCAAGGTTATAATTTACTGCTTTTATTTTTTCCTTATCAAATTTTTTTTTATGAGTAAAATCCTGATGAAGTTTAATCGTAAACAGAAAATCTTCCGAATCAATAACTTTTTTTATCCAGCCCTGTACTACTCGCGGACTTACGTAAGCGTAGTAAGTTGAGTTTACTTCAACACAATTAAAATAATGAGCATAAAATTGAAGCCAGTCAAAACCACTCGTCTGACCTTTCGGATAAAATGCAGGCACCCAATCTTTATAGGACCAGCCTGCCGTACCTATATTATATTTTGGCATGGTTAAATTGTTTTATTGTTCAATTGTTAGTTGCGATGTTTATGTTTTCTTCTTTGAATAGGAAGATAATGAGTTGAGAAAAATATTTTTTCCCATAAAGCGATAGGAATGTATTCTCTTTTAGTATTATATTATGACATTAGTCTCGACTAAAATTTCAGCCGCCAATTTCACTAATTACACAAATCTTTAAATATATCCCAAATATTCTAGATTATTACTTCAAACTTGCCGTCTTTTATTTCCGCTACCTGCCCTTTCGGCGCTAAAGTGGATTTGAATATCCCCTGAAATTCTCCCTCTATGTGTAATGAACCATTTACATATTTTACACTTGTAACGGCTAACTTCATTGATATTGAATTTATTTCCCAGCTTACTCTTTCTCCTTTATTAAAAACACCGTAATGTGCAGCTTCCGACTGGCTTTTCCCGTTCGCCGGTTTATTATTATTAAACCAAATAGAAAGACTTTTCCCTGAATTAGTTGCTGCGTTCCTTGTATTGATATCAATCCTGGTTCCTTCAAGAGTTTCGGCATTTGGTCCGGATGATAGTTCATTTAACCCGACTTCAAGCGAAACCATCTGCTGTATATTTGAATCATTATGTTCTGCCCGGATGCTCAAAATTATATGATCTTCTTTTCTAAGAATTACCGTTCTTACCGGTAAGTCGATTTTTTCGCCGTTAAACATCAGACTGATAGTTCCTTTTGAGTTTTGCTGAGCATATATAAAAGGGACAATAAATAGAAGTAATAATAAAACCTTTTTCATTCCGTTACCTCTTTATTTTTGATTGAATCAAATGAGATTAAAAGATATTCGTTAACATATCTTTCATAATCGGAGTATCCATATATATTGTATTTTTCTCCGTCTCTCGAAAAGTTTGCACTCCAATTTTCTCTGGGAAGATTTATAGCAATAGGATACCCTTGAATTAATTTTACTCTCTTTTTTATTGGTGTCCATCGCGGTATATTATCAAGTGTTATTTTAGAATAGTTTAGAAAGACATCTGCAGTAAGAGTATCACCATTTAAAGAAATTGGCACCACTACAATATTATATTTAGAACGAAATATTTTTTTTTTGTTTTATAATTTTTATATCGTTCGGATTTTTCTTTATTATATAATCGGAAAGGGAACTTCAATTCGGCATGATAAACATCAACCGGCAGTTCTACTCTGTTGCTATTTTGTTTATCGATCAAAGAATTAACCGGAACAAGGGCATGCTGCTGAACTCTTAATAAAAAATTGAACGGCGAAAAAACAATTGATTGATATTGACTCTCTGCATTAGCCCTAATAAATTCCACTCCAATTTTAAATCTGGCAGAAGGAGGGAATTCGGATTCCGAAACCGATTTTTTAATTCCGTAAAACAGAGGCTGGTTATTTTCGATTGATAAATATTCTTCAGATTTTTTAATCTTTATAAACTTGATTGAACAATTGTAATCTTCAAGTTTTCTGTTTAGAAAATCTAACGGAATAGTTTTATTATAAGGAATTTTATATAACTTATAACTGAGATCTATATTATAATTCAGGTTACACTCTTTGTTTTTATTTTGTTTTGTAAGATCGTAAAATGCACCTTTTATATAAAAGCTTAAAGAGTCGCTTTGAATATTCAATATTTCGGGCGTAATTTCGAACGAATATACTTTTTCAACATCAACACCGTTTGTCATCGTTTCTATATCTTTTACAGGAAAATTATTTTTAACCCATTTTCTGCGAAGACTTTTAATACCCACTTCAAATATTTTTGAATCCAAAAAGCTAAAACCGTTCTTTTGAATTCTTCCTTCAATATTATGGTTGCTTCTAGTAATTAGAATGTAACCGTCAATTACGCCGTCTACATCCCCTCGATTAAATAAAATAAGTTTGTGTACACCGTCGTTTGATTGTACAACAGCTCTAAAATCAAGATGATAATTATTCATTTGAGCCTGTACAGGGTATAACGAAACAATAGCAATAATGAAAGCTTTTAATAGATTTTTCAAGTTAATTCCCCACTATTTGAGGAGTTAGAAAATCGTTTTTTGTTACCTGCACTACTTTTATTTCTTGAGTTCTTCGCGAAGGTCTGAAATAATTATCCTTCAGCTTTTCCTGATACAAATTTTTGTCATTTTTATTTATGGCTATAAGTTCCGAGTCATTCTTTTTTAGCTCAATCCCATTATCCTTTTTTTCAGATAAATTTGTGTTTGTTTGTGAAGTAATCTCGTTTATTTTCTTTTCAGCGTTAACATCTTTTTTTTGTGCTGTTTGATAATTCTTGGTGAGCCGGTTATACTTTAGTTCGAGCAATGAAATTTTTGATGACAGTCTATCAACACTAGACAAATTAATCAAAAACAATAGCCCAAAAACAATTGATGCAGCGGCAGAAAAATAAAAGAGAGGCTTAAAAATATTTTTCTCTTTTGATGGAGTAACTCCTACAGGCAGATTTATTTCTGGTTTCAAATCAACATCAATATTCTCATATAATTCTTTAGTCTCCTTTTTCATTTCCATAAAATCTGCCAATGTTTTTCTGCAATCTTCACAATCCGCAAGATGAGTAAAAAGTTGTTGCTGTTCACCTGCAGACAATTCATTATCCACAAATCGGCTAATTTCCAATTCGTAGTGTTTCATTTTAATTATCACCTTTCAAAATTTTTCTTAATTCCTGTCTTGCCCGGAATAACTTTATCTTTACATTTTCCTGACTAAGCTTCGTTATTTCTGCTATTTCTTTGTATGAAAAACCTTCGTATTCCTTCAAATAAATTAGCTCATTATATTCACCGGATAATTTCTGTAACGCATCTCTCAATGAAATTTGCATATCGTAATCGGGATTATAACTTGTATTAAAGTCATAGTCGTAAATATCTTCGTTTTTAAAATTTTTATTTCTTATTCTGTTAAAACAATAATTTCTCGTGATTATCAAAAGCCATGTTTTATAGCTGCAATCTTTCTGAAAAGAATTTTCGTTCTTCGCATATCTCACAAAAACCTCTTGTACGGCATCCTTTGCTTCTTCCGTATTCTTCAAAATACTGAACGAATACTTAAAAATATGATCCGAATATCGTTCATAAAGCTCCGGTAAAGAGATATTTTCTTTTTTGTCTTGCAGAATAATTTTATTCATTTGTTTATTTAAATAGACAGGTGAGATTAGAAAAAGTTACACAGAATAGTAAAAAGTAAAAAGGAAATAGTGAATGTGGAACAGTATCAAGTTGCTTTTATTCGTATAAATGGTTTTTTATAACTATTCGATTGCAGATTGATGATTAACGATTTTCGATCTTAGATTTTCCTAAGCACTTCTTAAATTTGCAATCGTTAATCTACAATCTTAAATCGGAAGAGATCTTATTACACCCAGTTTTCATTCACCCAAATTGAATTTTACTCCTGCGGTTATCCATCTACCCGGAAGCGGCACCCCGCTTATTTCATGGTAAGTTTTATTGAATAAATTCGTTGCTTTCAAAAATATCTCAAAATTTTGAATTTTCTTCATTAGTTGTGTATCAACCAAAAAATTATTTTCAAAATTTACACGATTTTCATACCGCAGCGACCAGCTTTGCCGGATTCCAAACCACCAGTTATTGGATACTCCAATGATTAATCGATGCCTGAGATAATTCAATAAA
Organism: uncultured Ignavibacteriales bacterium; assembly: GCA_963751355.1. Classification (GTDB taxonomy): domain Bacteria; phylum Bacteroidota; class Ignavibacteria; order Ignavibacteriales; family Ignavibacteriaceae; genus CAVVVS01. The sequence continues at coordinate 117,409 of CAVVVS010000105.1, forward strand.
TACTGCGATTGAAATTCAGCGGTTTCCTTGTTTGAAGTTAAATAAGTATAATCGATGTTGACCTTGATTATCGGTGAATGCTTCAAAATTAAATAAGGATAAATTGTAAAATTGAATTCTATCCCATCCGTATTTATGCTCGAAATATTTTTTGCTGTCCATGGCTGGTTATTCGAAGTTCTGACCCAATCGATCAGATTTTTGCCTTCTTTTCTGAATAAGCTCAATCTTGAATAGAAAATATTTCCGGCATAATTTATCCCTGCTTCATAATTAATAGTTTCTTCATGCTGTAAATTTGGATTTCCTATACTTGTAGGCGATGAATAATATAATTCGGTGTAAGTCGGAACCCGGAATGCTTTACCGGCAGAGCCAAACAATCTTATACTTTTAGAAATATTATACTCTAAACTCACACTCGGCCAAAACCGCCATCCGATGGTAGCATAATTATATGCAAATGCCCCGGCTATTACGGTTAAATTTTCAACAGGCAAAAGTTTTTCTTCGGCAAAAATGCCTTTATTCTCTCTTAAATGATTTCCCAGGTTTGTACTCTTAATCTTATCGGTGGTATATTTACCTCCAAATGAAGTTGTACCAAAATTATTTGTTAATGATACTTGAACTTGGGCACCGTAAATATTTGTCTGGTGAATATTTTGATAATAATTTGGATGAATATAATCAAGTAAGTAATTATCATCATTTCTTCTCCAGTATATTTTGGGAGATACTCGAAATGATTTCCCGCCTATATTTGCCGCTGCATTCAATAACCTGGTAGTTGTATGTTCCCATTGATCGGGATATGCTGCAGCATAATATCCATTCGCTCCGAATTTTTTATCGTTATAGCCATAAAATAAACTAACATCATTATGCCCTAATTTATAGGATGATCCATACGTGAAATTAGTAACATCAAATCCGGTGTTAAATCTGTAACCATCAGATTTTTCCTTTGAGAATGAAATTCTATTTCCGATATTTCCGACAGGGTAAGATCCATAAAATTCTCCCTTATAATAACTGTTCTGTCCGCCTTCGGCCTGTATTGAGAGATTCTTACCAGTACCTTTCTTAGTAATAACATTGATCACACCGCTAAAAGCATTAGGACCATAAACACTTGAGCCCTGACCTTTTAAAATTTCAATTCTTTTTATATCATCAAGGCTTAGCGGCAAGTTCAAATTATGATGACCAGTTTGCGGATCGTTCACTTTCATTCCGTCAATTAGTATCAAAGTTTCTTCAAAAGTACCGCCTCTAATCCCTATATCTGCCTGCACTCCGTCAACCCCTCTCTGCTGCAAATCAACACCGAGTGCGTACTGAAACAAACCCTGCACGCTATTAACAGGCGCTTGCGCAATCTGTTGTTGATCAATAATTGTAACGCTTCGTGTTAAATCGGAAAAAGTTGTAGGTATTCTGCTTGCAGTAACTACAATATCGTTTAATTTATATTTAGGTAAACTTTGTGCAGTTATGGAATGTACACAAAAAATGATTGCAAGTATGGAAAAGGATAAAAGTTTAACCCGGTTCCTATTAGCAAAATTTAATTCTGTTCTTTTATAAAATCGTAAATAAATAAATTGCATCCGCTTCTTCGCTAAAATATGAGAGGCGAATATATAAATAATTTCAGAATTATGATGAGATTTTAATAACTCAAATCATTAGTAGAATTGTTAAGGATTAAATAATTACCGTAAAATATTTTAAGAATTTGATTTAAAAATAATCTTATGCAAATAAATTCATGCTTTACATTTTTAATTGTTAATTATTCAACCGGCTCTTTTTTCCATACTCCTATAAATCCCGATCACAAGTCCCACAATTTTGAATTTTTGATAATCCTTTTTAATTACAATAGGTTCGTACTCGGGATTCTCCGATAGCAGTTCAACTCTATCCTTTTTCTTATGGAAGCGTTTTACCACCGCTGCATCATCGAGGATTGCAACAACAATGTGGCCATTTTTAGGTTCGAGATTCGGATTAACAATAACAATATCACCGTTGAATATATATGCATCCTTCAAACTGTCCCCTTTTACCCGCAGCAGAAAAGAATCTTTAGGCATACGTGCAATTGTGGGAAGTTCGATGGTATCAATTGCATCTGGGTAAATAGTTAACGGATTACCGGCTGCAACTTCACCTAAAACAGGACGCGGAATAAAAAATTTATCTTCTAGGGTCAACTCAATTCCGCGTGAAAGCCGTGGATTACGTTTTATGTAACCTTTTTTTTCTAATGCAGCAAGATGCTGTTGAACGGTTGCGCGGTTTTTATACCCAAAATAAACAGCAATCTCAGCGAGTGTGGGAGGGATACCTCTCCCGGTTTTTTGATCGATGATGAAATTCAAGATATTCTTTTGAATTTCCGTTAACTCTTTTGACATAATACACCTTCGGTTAGTCAATCACATTTAATGACCGATGTAAGCTTTACATCACCTCGAAAGAAATGACATTTTTTATTAATCTATTAAAGTTGCGCAAAAGTAATACTAATTCATTCCCAGTGTGAACAAATCTCGAATTTCCAATAACCGAAAACCGATATGATTCCTACGAGAAAATGTATCTTTCCCAATAAGATCTTAAGATGGAAAAATATTTTCCATCATTTTGCGTAATCTCAGTAAGCAAATAATGATTAATTCAAATTGCCATACATTTGTATGGTAATTTAAATAGGTGGAAGGAATTTGTCAATATAAAAGGAAGGTAAAAATTATTCCAAAGAGTACTAAACCCGATTCATCAAATAAAAACATGTATAATTTATTAGATAAACAATATTTATGAAAGGAACATATTTTCTAACGAATCTACCATTTTTTCACGGAAAATAGGTTTAGAAATAAAATCGTTGAATCCGGTTGCAATAAACTTCTCCTTGTCACCCGGTAATACGTAGGCAGTTACAGCGATAATCGGAATATGTTCGTAGCCAGCCATTTTATGAATGATTTTTAAAGCATCAAGCCCGTTATATTCTCCCTGGAGATTTATATCAATAACAATAAAATCAAAATTCTCTGTGTCGAGTAACGGTAAAGCTTCCTCAAAACTGACCGCAAACTTAATATCCTTTAATCCTTTCATCTGAACTTTAAATAGGATTTGTGAGTCGACTTGATCTTCAATATAAAGACAGGATAATGCTGATAGATCAAGCTTATTAGGTGATATTATCTTTTGGGAAGAAGATGAACTAATAATCGGCTCATTTGTAACTTCTTCTTTCTTTAAATTAACATCAGAAAATTCTTGTTCCGGTGTTGAAGTTATTTGTTCTTCATCCGTTGTTCCAGTATCTGACTGCGCGGGTTCTTCGGTTTTTTCTGTTTCTACAGATTCATCCAATTTTTCATAATTTTTTAGGTCTGGTGTTGAAGTTATTTGTTCTTCATCCGTTGTTCCGGTATCTGACTGCACGGGTTCTTCGGTTTTTTCTGTTTCTACAGATTCATCCAATTTTTCATAATTTTTTAGGTCTGGTGTTGAAGTTATTTGTTCTTCATCCGTTGTTCCGGTATCTGACTGTACAAGTTCTTCGGTTTTTTCTGTTTCTATAGTTTCATCCAATTTTTCATAATTTTTAAGGTCCGGTGTTTCAATTTCCTTTTGTCCTTCTAAGGTCTTTTCAGCTTCTGTTTCTTTTAAAGATTCATCATTTCCCGGTGACACTTCAACTTTCGCTGCGCTGGTATAGTCCATCGGGAATATAAATCCATAATCAATTTTGTCCTTATCCCCTTTAATTATATCAAATTTTCCCTTCAATACCGACAATAACGATTTAGCTAATTGAAGTGACAGTTTGGAAATTCCTAAATTTTTTATTTCCTCATTATTGGTTTTGCGAAATAGATTGAAAAGATTATTGCTCAAATAATTTGATGATTCATTGTAATTATCTCTAATATTTATTATAAAAGAATCGCTATCATACTGGTAGGAAGAGAAATAGATTTTTTTTTCTCTCGTCAAGCGTGAGGTTATTTTGACTAATTGAAATACTAAATTTTCAAATTTTTGTTTATCGGTTTTAAATTTCAGTGAAGAAGATATTTTCCCGTAAGCAAATTCTATTGAATCCGAATCGGTAATTTCAATTAGATTATTCTGAATTTTATCTATAATTTCGGTAATTGCTTCATCCTCAATATTCATTTCAACATTATTTTGTTGTAAATTTGAATAATCAATCACCGAATTCATCAATGAAAGAAGCCTTTCCCTGTTTTGTTTTATGATACCCGCAGCTTCTTTCTGTTCCGGACTAACATTTTCTACTCCGTCAGTTAATTCCTGCACAAAACCGAGGATAACATTGATAGGGGTCAATATTTCATGAAACAAATTGGATAAAAATGAGACTTCAATTTTTTCTGACCTATAAACATTATTTTGTGGAATGGGTTTTTCAACTACTACTTCTTTAATAACCTCTTTTATTTTTTCCTCAACTTCGGGTTTTGCTTCAATTTTTCCTATTATCGTAAATGAATCAACATCTTTTTTGTAATTTAATATGGGTGTGGCGGTGATTTCAATTTCCATGAATTCACCGTTAACTTGCTTTAGTTCGGTTGTCAAAGTAACGGCTTCTTTCATATGCGACTGAAAAATGGTAGAATTTATCGTACCTCTTTCCTCATCTTTCACCAATGATGTGAAAGATGTACCTTCAAGCTCGCTTTTGCTTATTTCCAGCTGGTCGATAGCATGTTTATTTACAAATGTAATAAAACCGGTATTGTCGGTAACAAATAACAAATCATTCGTATTGTCAAAAGCCGATTTAAAAAGCTGGCTTGTTTTTTCTAATTCCAGATTACCTGTTACATCCCTAACAATATTAAAATGGGCATCCCGTTTGTTAAATTTAAAATTAATTTTGCTTAATTCCACGTACACGGATGAACCGTCTTTTCTCTTATGCTTATAGGGTCCGCTAAATTTCCCATGCTTGTTTTCTTTGTTAGAAGAGTCAAGTAAGGTTTGGATATCTTCAGCCGTATATAAGTCGGTTAAATCCATCTGTAAAAATTCATCTTTACGATAACCGTAAAGTTCGAGTGCAGAGTCATTAACTTCGAGAAATCTTAAATTTTCAGTATCATAGATAAAGATAGGCTCGGGGTTGTTCTGGATTAATATTTCAAACATTTTTCCTCTACTATTTAATATAAATTCTAAACTATCAAGTTTTTCTTTCTTGTCTGTTAGGATTAAAAATCCATTATGCTGTTTATCTTCATCATTAAATTTTGATAAATATATATTTACTGCATCTGTCTCATCGTCGTTGATTCTCAATCCATCATTAAGTTCAATTATAGTTTTTTCAGCGGATGAAGATAAAAACTGCTGTATTTTCCAGGTAATTTCATCCGTAATAATGTCAAAAAAATTTAACTTCTCCAAATCCGTCAAATCAATTACAAATAATTTACAAAATTCTTTACTTCCTTGCATAAATTTTCCGCTATCTTCTATAAGTGCAACGGCTTTTGGGAAATCCCGCAGAAAATTTAGATTATATTGAGATATATTATCCGGTACAATGTAGGATTTTTTATTTTCGGATATGTTTTGAGAGATACCTATAATGGCAATAACTTTACCTTCTGCATCGCTTAAAGGTATTTCCAGAGTTTGCATTTTTTGAACAGTGGAAATTCCGGTTAACGGCAGACCTTCCATTACAACACAATTTTCCGATCCTTTAATATAAGTTTTAATTGATTGATAAAAATCCAGAAGATAGGAAGGGATAAAAGTTTTTGTTGGTTTTCCTTCAATTTGAGTTCTCTTTAAACCGATATTCGCAGCCAAATTTTTATTAACCAGTGTAAAGTTCCCATTAATATCCTCAATCCAAAAGAACTCATCTAACTTATCTACCTCATTAAGAATTTTTTCCTTACCAATGAAGGTGAATGGGAATAAAGATTTTATATCATTTATTATTTTTAATATCTCTTTATTATTCACTATATCAATTAAATCACCGTGTTGAACTTTCAGATTAGTTATTCCGTTCAATGATATTTTATTTTCCTGAGGGATCGCAGAACAAAAAACGAAGACTTCGTTTTCTTCTTGGTAAGTATTTAAATTTAATTTAAGCCTGAGTTCTTCACCAGATTTTATTATAAATCTAATCTCTTCTGTTAAAAGGCCTTTGCCCTCAAATAGTTGCGCAAATAATGATCTTAATACCTTTGCAGATTGGATATCCAGAATGTTAAAGATGTTCTGATTTATATCGGATAAAGGGAATATTTTTTTTGCCTGTGAATTCAATGACAAAATATTACCTTCTCGATCGAAAATAAGAAAAGCGTGTTTTATATTTTCGCCTAAAGTATAAAATAAATCTTTATTTAACTGATTACTTGTTTGCACTTTTATATGATTTTAAAGCTTATTGAAAATAATAAAAATTAAATTCTACAATTAGTATCAAGAGGTGTAAACAATTAACTAAGAATTAGTAACTTATTACAGTCATGTTTTCGGCTTATCAAAATCTAGATAATATCCCCTTGACTCACCAGGTTTTAGATTATTTATATATAAATAAACTATATGGTTTAAATGATTATATTTCATTTTAGCAGCTTTTGTCCCTATTATTTCGGTACTTAAAGATATATTTTCAGCAGGTTCATTTAAAAAGACCTGGATAACAAGATTATTAGCAATCTTAGTACCGGGATTCGAGATGGTTAAACTAACTCGGCGTTCACCCCTTTTCCTTACTCTTACCTCAATATAATTTCGTTTTGCCCACCATCTTTCAATTTTAGATGCAGTCGTTATCCAATAATTTTTTTTCTTTTAAATCTTTAATTACTTTATTAACAACTTGTACATTTTGCGCACTCAATTGGTAAGCTGTATGAGGTTTAAATACGTATAAACCCCCTTCAAATAAAACACGGTCAATATCTTCCTGATATGTGTAAAATTGGTAGTTAGGATTTGTTAATCCAAAGTCTCTAATTACCTCATAATCATCCCGGGCAGTTTTAGTAATTGATAACAATAGACTATCTCCGCGAATTATTGTCCTCGGAATAGAGCGATCGGTTAAGGAATCAGTAATTACGTACTTATATTTATTCTGGATAAGAGCCTGGATTGTATTTTGATCAAAAAGGCCGTTGTACGGCATAAATCCATAAACAGGCTGCCCGGTTATAGATTCAAGAACAGCTTTAGCATTTTTTAATTCTTGTTTTTGAGTTTGAAAATCATTTAATGAATTAACTGTATCATTAACCGATGCTAAATAACCTATATCTACCAAAGCTCCTATATTACCGTAAGGCGGCAATTCACGGATAAGATTTTTATGATTCTCCGCGGCTGAAGGACTAACAAAAAAGGTTGCCTGTACGTTATTCCCTTTAAGTATACCTAATAAATTTTTAATATTATTCAGACTATCAGATAGTTCAGGTGTAATAATAGCAGCGGCATTGTAATCGGAGGGCCAATCCCGTACGAATGCAATAGGTTGATAAGTTAACCAGCTCATACAATTTTTAAATAATTTATCAAAGTAAATATATTCCGCTTGCGCCCCGATTACCGAATTTATTTCAAAACCCATCCAGACGAATCTTCCCTTACCATAATTACCATAAACAATACCGGCTGTTTTTTTTATTTGTTCTCTCGATAAGCCATTTTGATGCCTGTAATTATACCAAAAACTAGCTTGAATAGTTCTAGGATCGAGAACTTCCACTGCCATAGGTCTATCCCATGTGGCAACTCTTAGTGGAAAACCTGCAGGAATATTTGCGGTAATCGGAAGTCCGCCTCGAAGTGTATGAATTTTGGTAACGGAATTACGGTTAACCTCTTTTGAGAATTTTAAACCGAATACATCAGATAAAAAAGACCATCCTTTCCATTTTCCAAGATCAGAATATGAAGCAATTCCGCTTGTAGCAAATATGCTTCCTCCATCAATTAAAAATCTTTTTAATTCGGCAATTTCTTTATCGCTCAAAGATTTTGAGCCTGGTAAAACCAGCACCTTATATTTATTTTCTTTCCCGAGTTCTATAGTATGATCACTAATAACATCGTATTTATATCCCTCGCTTGAAAGAAATTTTTTCCAAGTGTTGATATTATCTTGAATCCAAGTACTACCATCCGGCAACATATTCTGAGTATATTTAGAATCCAATATTCCTATGGTAGGTTTACTTCCCCCAAAGAAATTTTCAACCACCTGAACATTAGGTAATAAATCATTAGCATCAAATTTTCCAAAAACACCTCTAAGAATATATAGATAGATTAAAATCGCACCTAATAAAAAAAGCAAACCACTGGAAATTAAAACCAAATAGTTTACTCTTCCTCTTTTTAGGGATTTCATCGCCACTTTAACGCCCCAGAGTTTTTGTCGTCTTTTTTAGCCGCGACATAACCATCGGATGTGTATTGCTGAAACTTAACTTTCTTTTCAGATTGTCCACCTTGCCCCTGCGTAGCATAACCGGGACCTTGATAACCTCTTGGTTGTGTGGAACCGGTAAATTGCTTTGGCTGGTTCTGAGCAGAATTAGTTGACTGATAGCTAGGGCTAACCCTAGGCTGCTTTGTTGAAAGTATACTATGATTTTGCTGAAAAAATATAGGTTGGGGTGCAGGTTGTTTGTACTGTTGACCTTGTGGTTCTGAATACAGAGATCTACCTGTCCCTTGCTTTCTTGCTGAAGGTGTAACTAATTCAGCCTGCACTGTTGCCGGTTTAACCACGGCAGCCTGTTCTCCCTTTCTCTCTCTAACTTTGTAGAGGATATAAGCACCTATAGCCAATAACAACGTACTTATTGTCGCTACAAGTATGATAGTTGATAAAATAGGAATTAATTCCATCTTAGTCCCTCATTAATTTAAAAGACTTTAGGGGTTCTGAGACCCCACTCTTTCCAACTTCCCCCACGTCATTCTAATCCCGAGAAATTCCTCAATCGTCGACATAGCTTTACATATATCGATAATTAATATAAAGAACATTCTGTAAATAATTGAGTAGCCGATAAGTCTAAATTCTTCTTTTTCAACAGCGACACAATACAATGCAGTAACAAGATCTAACAATGCTAATGCTGCCCACCAAAAGAAGATTAATTCAGAGAAGCCGAATGCCAACGCAGCGATTATAAAAAATAAATTTGCGGCTATATTCATTGTTGGCCAAATCAATGCTTCATAAACCATTGTCCAGATGATAAATGTATCACCAAAATTTACAGTGGGATTAACCATTAATTTTCTGTGTTTCCTAAGCGACTGTACTATTCCCCTTGTCCATCGATATCTTTGTTTCAGCAGCTGCTGCAATTTAGCCGGGGCTTCAGTATAGGAAATTGAATTCGGCTCATAATAGATTTTCCAGCCATTTGCTAATATTTTTAAAGTTAGATCTGCATCTTCAGCAAATGTGTCACTAGAATAAAATCCGGCTTCTTCTATAGCTTTTTTCCTAAATAATCCAATTGGTCCGGGAATTATATTAACCAGCCTAATAAAACTCTGGGCACTTCTTGCCATATTCAAACCTTCAATATATTCCAAAGCTTGAAGATCGGTAAATAATTTTCCACGGTTTAACACTTTTACGTTTCCAGCCACAGCACCGATCTCCGGATTAGTAAAATGTCTTACAGCTAATTTAACGGAATCCGGCGATAATTGTGAATCTCCATCCATGCATAAAATAATTTCGGCGCTCGAATATCTGATGCCGGCATTAAGAGCTTTAGCTTTTCCACCGTGCGGTTTATTTATTAAAGAAACTTTTATATCACCATGCATTCCCTGTTGATAACCTACCAGCTTTTCGGCTACTTTGTTTGTCCGATCCGATGAACCGTCATTGACAACAATTATTTCATAATTAGCATAATCTAATTTCAGTAATGAATTGACGGATTCTTTAACAACTATTTCTTCATTGTACACTGGAACTATAATTGACACAAAGGGATAAAAGCCATCAATATTTTTATAAGTGTATTCGTTAATGTAAAGATAAGCAAGTACCAGGATTGCAAAATACCGGAACAATAAAATAAAAAGGAAAATAACCAAAGCAACTATAGAAGAATATTCCAATAATGATTTAAATGAGAGGACAGTCATAGGGAGCGTGTAAATTATAACTAAGATGAGAAACAAAGATATGATTCCACTAATGAAAATTCTTCGCAAAAGTATTTTACTTTTGTTAACCTCCGGCTGCTCTTCTTCTAAATTCTCAAGTATTAGATTTGCTCTAAGTATTTTTGGTTCTTCTTGCATAATTTATACTTTAATGTTATCTCTTTAAATATCAATTATAATGCCACTTAACCCTATTGATTTATATATAGATATGCCGTGATTTGATATTGTAGCTGTAACATATTAAGATAATATTTTTTTATGTCTCAATTTAAACTTTAAAATAACTTTATCTTGGTTTATATTGATTAAAAAAATTATTTGAACATTCGGAGTAAGATAAATGATAAATATGGGAAATAAAAGCGATGAAAAAAATTACTTAACTTTATTTAAGCTATTGATGAAAAGCTGCCTATTTTACTCTTCATACAAACTTTAACATATAAATTATAGAAGGTACACTCATATGTTCGTATTGAAGTATTGATTATGCAGAAAATTTTGGAATTAGCACGTATAATACACTATTACAATTAAACTTAACAACCGGGTTTAGAGTGCCCAGAAAGCGGATAAGCTAAAAGCAACAGAATTGTAACCATATTGATTTTGAACGCTACTTCCTGCTGCTACAGCTGCCTGTAATGTGAGATTCTTTAGGATCTCAAAACTAGCAGATGCATGAATTTCTCTAACAATATAGCTGCTATTTGCAACCATTCCAATTTTACCGCCCAGCAATAGTTGGGCATTTTGTTCATCAAGTAATGACCAATCTACAAATAAACTATGTGAAGAAAAATTTTGAGGAGAATAGTATAAACCAGATTCCCTTTAAATATTGTTCCATAATATTCATATCCAAAAATGAAATTCGGATAGAAATATTTACCAAGTCGTATTTCAAGGTTAGTTCCGCTGTTACCGTCAGAAACATCTATATAATTAAATTTTGCTAATATCTTTATGCCTGATTTAAATCTGTAGTATGCATCAAAAAGGCCCAACTGTGCAGTTAAACGAGTGCCAACCAGATAAGGAGAATATAGCACCTCGGCAGCATCCTTCTTGGAATAACCCAGCCTAATTTGGAACCTTTTCGGTTTATCGTATTTTAGAAATGCGTCGGCAGTTACATATTTATTACTCTTATCAAATGTTTCATTACCAAATCCAATCCCCATGGTTAGGCTGTCCAAAAGGCGAAAATTAAGATTCCATTTTAGAATATTAAAATTTGTTTTTAAACTATCCGAGGCAAGTGTACTCCGTGAACCTTCTACTCCGATAGAAAGGAATTGAGTGAAACCTAAGTCAAACCTGATTCCCTCTGCATCATAACGAAAACCTAAATTGTCACTATAAAACAATCCATAAGGAGATAGCAAGGCATAATTTGGAAATGACTTAATAAAACCTCTAAAGCCTGTTACTGGAAGCCAACTCAGTCTTTGATTCACCATTGCTATCTGAGTAGTATCTAGGTTTGAATCAAGCAGGTTGTCATAAACATTTCTTGCTTTACCGTAATCATGCATTTTGGTGTAAGAATCACCAAGATATAAATTTGTCATAAAATCGTGCGGTTCTTTTTCGGCAAGGCTTTTAAATTCATTAAGAGCATTAACCGAATCACCCATCCAGTAATATACTTTCGCTCTTTGAAGATCAATATCATAACTGTATTGCTGCGCAAGCAAGTTATTGTAAATATTTATTGCTTTATCATAGTTTTTGGCACATGCATTAACATCGGCATATTCTTTTTTGATAAGTCGATTTGGTTCTGCTTTCGCTAGATACTTATCATATAGGCTAAGTGCTTGATCACAATCTCCTTTAAGAGCTAGTTCCCGTGCTTGTTCAAGTATACCAAATAATTTTTCTTGCCCTGCTCTTAATTTTTGGAATTCGTAATCCGATTGGAGCTGAGATACATCCGGATTGGTTGAATCAATATTCATGGCTTGATCCAGGTATTTCCAGGCATTATCAAAATTTTGTTTTTGAATATTTAAGGAACCCATTGCAATAATGGCATCTAAATTTTGGGGATATTTTCTCAGGTAATTTTGAAGATAAGTGTTTGCCATGTCCAAATCGTGCCCCGTCCACACGGCCAATTGACCACGGAAGAATTGGTAATCAAGATTATTAGGATCTTTTCGTAAAAGGACATTCATTTTGGTAATAGCGGTTTGGAAATCATGATTCCAGGCAGAAACCTTTGCGTACCTGTAATTAACCTCATCATCATCCGGTTTGAACTTCAGATAATTACCATAAACAACTAGGGCACTATCATAATCTTCAAGATTACTATAATATCCACCCAATTTTAAAACCACTTTTTTATCGGAAGGATCGGTTTTCAATTTAGCACTATATTCCTTTATTTGTTGAAGATAAAACTTCTGCCTGTGTTGCTTTATTTCATCCGATAACTGTTGAAATTCTTTTGTTGTATCAATTGATGTTTTTGATAAAATTTCCAATTGCTGATTAGCTTCTTCCAGCCTATTGGCTTTATACAAAGCTTTTAAGAGCTTCATTCTAACCAAGACATCGGATGGATGACGTCTTAATATTCTATAATATTTATCAATAGGATAAATGTAAGAGACGGGCATTCCATAATTATACCTCGAAGAGGTATCATTAACAGTGTAAATGTAGCCCTTTCCTTTTGCCTGGTTTAGACCGTCTAATGCTTCTTTAAAGTAAGGTTTAAGTGAAAGAGCATTTTCAAAAGCATCTATGGCAATTTTTCTTTTGCCAAGCCACATTGAAAAATAGCCAAACCTAGACCATAATCTTTGATCATTAGGATACTCTTGAGTATACTTTTTCAGAATAGGCCAGCCTTTGGCAATGTGATTATTTTTTGCGAGTATTTCCGAATACCTAATAATTTCATCCGGTGAAGCATGTGCTCTTGCTAAATACTGATCATACCACTGCTCTGCAACCCCCCATTTCCCCAAATTTTTATAAGACTTTCCGATTGCAAGATAATTATCCGCCTTATTCGGGTTTATAGCAATTTCTCTTTTGTAGCCTTCAATTTCATTATAAAGCAAAGTGTACCACTTTTGAGTAGTCCTGCTTAAGTTTTCATTAATTTGTTTATCATTCGGTGCAAGTTTTCTAGCAGAACGAAAATCATAAACGGCTAATTCATATGCTTCTCTTTTTTCATAACATAAACCTCTGAGATTATAACCATCCGGCTGTTGAGGGCGTGCTGAAATGTAATTATTTAGAAGACTAATCGCCTCACCATAGCGACCAGATTTCATTTCCTGAACAGCTTGATTTTTTATTATAATAGCAGGGGTTGTCTGCGCGTAAAGTAACGTAGAAAAATCGGCAATAATTAAAAGCGTAATGAAGAACTTTAATACTTTTAACATGGTTCCTTTATTTTAATGAAATCCCAATTGATTTTTGGATTCTCGCTCATCGGTTAAAAGTTCTGTAAAAATATCCTCGGCTTTATGAATTCCCTCATTCATCTTTACCGTGTAGATTGAGATAAAGTTTACAACCCGCCTTAGATAGTTAGAGTCATTACCTGGCAAATTACTGCGAACTTTACTTATTAGGTGATTAACGCTATTTTGTTCTTCTTTAGTAACTAATACCACTACTTTGTTATCTGCAGTACATATTTTATCTTTTCTATCTGTGGCAAGCCTTATCGCATTTTGAAGCTGGCTAAAAGTAAGCAATCCTTGTTGTTCGGCTAGTTTATCGAACCTGAAGGATACAATTGTAAAAACCTGACCGGTACTTTGGAACAAAGCAATTTGATTGTTTAAGATTAAATTAAAGTCATCCAAAGAATAAAAATTCGAAAATGAATAATTTTCTCTTGGCAGTTCCATATCTGCCATCGTTTTATATTTAGATACAGAACCTCCTTGTACAGCACGATGTTTATTGGACGCAGGTTTGGAACGAAAATCAACACTTATTCCTTTGTAAGGTTCAATAAAATAATTTGCACTAAACTTACCCTCCGTATGACCAATGTTTGGAGTGATAATCATTTTTCCGCCTTCCACCCTGCTTTCTTCGGAATCTTCCTTCTCCAGGAAAATAACTGCGGTTGAATGAGATATTAAGGCATCGGCAATATCATTTGCTGCCGGAGTCACCGGTTCTCCTAAAATAAACAAACTAGTAATACCGGCATCTTCTATTTTCTCGGTGGTTTGTGAAAATACTTCATCTAATAAATGGACATCACTAAAACCAATAAATGGGGTTAACTCATCAAATACAATTTTGGAGGGTTGATACTGCTCAACAACAGTTGCAATATCGTTTAAATATTCAACCAAAAAGTCATCTGGATTACCAACATCTTCAAGATCCGTGGGAGGGGCAACCCTTACGACTATAACTAAATTTTGGTTCATGTAATGTTGGAGATCGAAATCAATTGAGGCAGCTTGAATCATGAGGTCTTTCGGGCGCATACTTGTAAAATACAAACAGACTTCTTTTTGTCTAGCGCATTCCAAAGCATATTGTAAACTTAAAAGTGTTCTTCCTGATTTTCTAGATCCTAGAAGCATATAGGTTCCACCCCTATAAAATCCGCCCCAAGCTTCGTCAACTAGTTCCAAACCAGATGGTATTAATTGTACTTTTTGATTCATACTAACACTTCTTTCATATGGTGATCTAAATTATTTAATTTGAGATCTTTGATGTCCCTACCCTCTATTTAAAAGTTAAAATTAACTTAAATATCTAAAAGCTTCACCTTCCACTTTAAACATCTCAACCATGGTACTGTCCATTTTTTATGGGTATGCGAAACAGGAACTTTCAGTTTATCTCCGGTCATTTTTCAGTTGGAGTTTATTATGTATTTCCCTTTAAATTTTCCCTCAGGATGACTGAGATTTGGAGTAATAGTAATTTCGCCCTCGTTTTCAATATCTTCATTTTTTTGTAAAAAAATAATACCTGTTGATGATACTGCTAAAGAGTCTACAAATCTTTGGGTAATCTCGGTAGCAGGATCTCTTAAAATAAATAAATTTGTAAGGTCAAGTTTGTCAAAACACTTAATAGTTTTTTGATAAGTATGCATTAAATTAGTTAAATTTTCAAACTCTATGAAAGATGTCATTTCATCAAAAACAATCCTCGTTGGTAAGTATTCCTCTACTAAGTTTTTGATATCCTGGAAATAAGCCGCTAAAAATTCATCTCGATTTATGCTATTAAATATGCCTATAGGCGGTATTACCCTCACAATATTGATTAAATTTTGGTCAATATATTTTTGAATATCGAAATCAATTTTTGCACAATAATTTTTAACCTCCTTAACACTTACAGAGGTTAAATATAGAATACTCTCATTTCTCTTTACACCTTCTCTTACAAATTGCAAAACAAATGACGTTTTTCCAGAATTATGTTGACCAACTAAGAGATAATTTCTGCCGGAATAGAAGCCTCCCCATTCTTTGTCAACAAGTGGAATTCCCGATAAAACTAATTGCGATTTATTTTTCATAATCTTATTATTTTGTTAATAAGGTTACAATTATTATGCCGAGACTAAATACCTCAAAGTTTTTGGTTTTAAGAATAAACTTCTATTTTTTGAATTAAATAGAGACAAATTTTACTTAATGTATTATTATGCTACACATCATTATAATAGAATTTTATAGAGATAAATCAAATTTTAGAGTATTATTTAATACTGTATATTAAACATTTAATCATTAGATATTCTGCAAAATAGTTTACGTGTTACTTCTAATGGATCATTGCCTGAGGAGACACTCAGTTAACCTATAGTTTAACCGCTCACTTTAGAAAAGTTGTAAAAAAGTAAACTTCAAATTAGACACCCATAAAAAATCAGTCGAATCCGTATAATCATTGTTCTATTTTCAAAAAAGTATTGATTTTTTAACAAAAAAAATAGGTTTGAGGATATAAAACTCAGACTCTAAACCAATCAAATCTAAAGATTAACTTTTGAATCAATCCTGGAAATATATTAAATAAGCAATCAAATAACTCGCATTTGATGATATATTATGATATAGAGCATAGCGCAGTCAATTACCGGAGTGACTGAGAATAATAACCGTATACAAATATTGCAGTCGCATTACCCGTGATTGTGGATTCATTTGTGACGAAATTAAATCTATCATCATAATATTTAATTGTCTTCGTATCGAAGCGGGCATACTGTGAGTAATAAGATTTAATTTTGTATTGATCTATTATGTTGACTGGAGCAGGTCCTCCCACCATTGCACCAGGCAAATACCCATTATGAAAATAAGCAACTTGAGAATGAATGTGCTTTGGAAATTCTGTACCAATATTGTATATAAAACTTAAGCCCCATGGATTTCTACCAAGGACGTAATCTCTTTGGAACGTGGATAATGAATCAAACTGTGAACTGCCTGTCAATTTTTTATATAGGATTCCCTGGAATGCAACTCCTAACAATGAGTTAGTCGTACCCCACGAATAAGGGAGTCCTTCTCTGAATATTGATGAATCCATTCTACTCACAAAGCTTTTTAAATTTTGATAGATGTATTTTTTAAAACGCGGGACAATTTCGGCAATCCGATAATCACTAAGAGCATTAATATTTCCCCAGCTCCACCAAAAATCTGATCCGGCACTATCGGCATAAGTTTCGGCATCCCGATAGATAACTTTCATCGTGTGTGGTTATGTATAATTCAATCGCTCCGAGAGCTAATTTTCCCCTAAATTTTTTATCTTGATAAAAACCAGATTCACTGCTGTCCACATCGGGTACTGAGTTTCGAATTGAATATAAATTTTCAGCGGCATCCAGGCACTGACCAGCAAAATTATAAAGTTTGAATTTCTCCGACCAGATACGGGATGCCATAGACATTACTGCGGTAAACATACCGATTTGATTTTTACCAATACTAACATAACCTGGACGATTATATTGCAAAGTATCTTTTCCCGGCATACGCCAACCTACATCATGATCTCTCAGATCTTGCACCTGAGTTATCAGTTTATATTTTGAATAATTACATCGCAGCATCCAATCAATGCCTATTTTGGCCTCTTCAAGAATATCAGGAGTTCCGTCATGATTATCGTCAAAAGCGAATTTTGAAGGATCAAACTCGTACGCGAACATCATAACATAAGTTGCATATGCTGTTGTTGACAGAAATTTAATGTAGTCTCCAGCATCATGCCAACCGCCAGTAGCATCAACACCGCCGGTATGTGAAGGGTCTCCGATTAATCTAGTTACATCCGAAAGATGACAGGGTGCATGAAGATAAGGATGCGTCGGTCCGCAGCGTTGTTCTTTGAAAAAAAGTAAAAGTGAATCAACTACAGAATTATAAATAGATGAACCAATTTTAAATGAGCATGATTTTTCCCCATCTATAAGGAGTTCATATTTACCCGGTGTAATAAAATCCGAAAAATTAATTGTGTAACAGTAATTAAAATTTCCGTAAGAATATTTTTTTTCAGCTATCCTACCCGAGTATTGTATTCCGCCGGGATCACTTAAAATAGAAAAAACTTCTTTCTGCAGAGGTTCTTTAGAGATTATTACTGCTGTTTTTAAATCGTTAGGAAGAAATCCTACTTGATTTAGACGGATGAAAAAACTTTTACCGTGTTGAGCATAAATGTTAACAGAGCTCAACATAAGAGATAGAACGAAAAGATACCGGAATAATTTGTTCATCGATAACAATTCAAATTTTTATAAGATAATTTTTCGTACAAAATAAATTCAGCAATGAACATTCAATCGTACTGCCGGGGAAAATTCTCAAATCATTTTTACCATTAACTTTGAGACGAGTAAAAGTATAATGCTATATTTTGTCCACATTTCTGAGCTTGTTTAAAAGCTAATAATTGCATTGCAGTGAAACTATCTCAAAATGATTTCCAAATTAATAATCTGTGAATCGTATTCTAACCCGCATCATCGCTGTTCTATTTTGCCATAAATTACATTTCGAACAGTTTAAAAACCTTATAGTAGCACGGTCTGAAGTTCTTGGCTGCAAAATTTACCTTATTTTTTAAATATCCGTTTTTACTGCAGAAGAAGTAATTTCCTCGAAGGAAGTCCTCGGGATAACTGAGAAATCTACTAAAATGCAAAATTTCTAACAATGTTTATCCGGTAGGAATAGAAAAGACAATGAGTAGAAAATGTAATGTTACAACCCAATATTTTGCATATTTTTATTACTTATATCTTAACACATTAAATATCATCTATATCAAATTTTTAATCTTGCTGAGAAACAATTCCTTGTTAATAGGTTTGGTCATGTAATCATTTGCACCCTTACCAAGCGAAGTTTCCCTGTCGCCCTTAAGAGCATAAGCAGTTACCACGAGGATCGGCAATTTAACCAGTTTCAACTTTTCTCTTACTTCCGTAATAAAACGTAGCCCGTCGATTTCTCCGGGTAAATTTATATCAAGTACTACTAAATCAAAATTTTTACTCTGTACAGATTTTAAACCATCAAGTCCTCTGCCCACTGTATCAACATTATAATCGTCTCTTAAATAAATTTCAAAGATTAGCTGTGATTCGATATTATCTTCAACTACCAGAACATTTTTTTTTAAAGAATTAACCATAAGTATTTAATATCATCTATGTGAATTATTTTTCAAAATCTTTTAATAACCATCTACAATTTCTTTGTTTGGGGAAAATCAGTGCCAATTACTTTATCCCAAACCGGTGAACTTACGCCGAATCCCTTCGTAGGATCTTGATAATGATGTCTCATATGATGCTTCTTCAACAATAGCCAGAATTTATTATGCATGTTGTAATGATGTATAGCAAAATGAGTCATATCGTAAAAAAGATAACCGGTTAAGAATCCGATAAAAAACGGAAAGATTAATACCGGTCCAAGAGCGGACAAAAATAAATAATAAAAAAGTACTGCAAGAGGTATGCTTACCGAGGGAGGCATAACTAATCGTCTCGAGTCATTCGGATAATCATGGTGAACACCGTGAAAGATAAAATGCAGCTTTTCGCCTATCTTTGATTTAAATTTGAAATGGAATATGAAACGATGAAGTGTGTACTCGGTAATTGTCCATATACTAATCCCAAGCAGAATAAGAGTTACAATATTTATAAAAGAGATATCAAGTTCCATAATAGATTTAAAAAGAAAATATGAAATCACCGGGAAATAAATAATAATTGGCACAGCAGGATGCACTTTTGATAATGCTTCCATCAAATCACTCTTAAACATCCGAACTGTGGCATCTTCATTCGAAACAAAATTTTTTGCCATCTTCTTATCTCTCTTGTTTAATTTTAAGTTTCCCGTTTAATTTAATAATTAATTTATCAATAAGAAATTACTATTTTGTAGTGTGAATCATAATCATATAAAACTTTTTATCATCAAATTTTCTTTTTGACACCTACACCGGGCAATTCGTTTAAAGTTACCTTGCCGTCGATAATTTGAGTACCACTATAAACGTCATTACTAATAAGGAGAGCCCCGTCAAGATCCGCCCAATCGACCAAAGGTGAAAGCTGGGAAGCGGCGGAAATAGCACACGAAGTTTCAGTCATACATCCCAACATAACTTTCATATTCAGTGCTCTGGCAAGTATTATCATTTTATATGCCTCCCGCAAACCGGTGCATTTCATTAATTTTATATTAATCCCTGTGTAGACATCTTTTACCTTCACTACATCGGAAAGTCTTTGAACTGCTTCATCTGCTATTGTGGGTAAAGGACTTTCTTGAGTGAGCCATGCCATATCATCTATCTGCTCTTTGGGCATGGGTTGTTCAACAAATAACACATTGCGTTCATTTAACCAATTGATCATATCGAGTGCGAGATTTTTATCTTTCCATCCCTGGTTTACATCTACGGTAATGGGTTTACCGGAAACGGATCTAATAGTCTCAATCATTTCTTTATCATTATCTCTGCCTAGTTTTACTTTTAAGACTTTAAATTCATCCGCTTCCTTTACTTTTTGCCTAACAACATCCGGTTTATCAATTCCGATTGTAAATGAGGTAAAAGGTGTCTTTTCTCTTTCTAATCCCAAAACATTGTACCATGGCTGTCCCAATAACTTCCCTACTAAATCGTGGAATGCAATATCAACAGAAGCTTTTGCTGCGGTATTGCCAGGTTCAATTTCATCAATATCCTTTAAGATTTCTTCCAGCCCAAAAACATTTTCATATTTCGAAAGATCAATTTTGGATAAAAACTCCATAACTGATTGATGCGATTCTCCCAGGTAAGGTGGCATAGACGCTTCACCATATCCGGTTATTCCTTCATATTCAATTTCTGTTAAAACAACAGGCGTAGTCGTTCTTGAATTTGCGGCTACCGTAAAAACATGTTTTAATTCCAACGTATAGGGTTTATATCTTAATTTTAATTTACCTGCCATATTTTTTCCGAGTAATTTATTATTAGTAAATATAGAAATATCACTTGCAGCGGCGAAAACTCCCGTGACTATAAGGCTTGAATTCTTTAAGAAATCTCTCCTTTTCAGCATCACGCCCCCTTTTTAATAACTTAATACTGAGATTCCGAAAGAAGCACTACTCCGTTTTTACCGGCTGAATTTATAATCCTTTTTGCCCTTAAAAATTGGTTATACCGGTAAGCGCTGTATTTTTTTTTAGTTTTATCAAAACTATTTATTCTTACACTTCCCGATTCATGAATAAATTCACCGTTCCCGATATAGATTCCTACATGAGTAACTTTTTCTTTCCGGGATCCGTTTGCTTTTGTTCCAAAAAACAATAAATCGCCAGTTTTGAAATTTTCAAAATTTTTACCTGAGTTTACAGAAATTCCCACATTTACCTGCTGGGATGCATCCCTTGGTAATAAAATGCCGTTTAAAAAGAAAACTGTTTTTGTGAAACCGCTGCAATCCAATGCTTTGGCAGAAGTACCTCCCCATAAATAAGGAATACCCATAAAAGATTTCGCAGTATTAATTATATTAGCTGCTGTCAAATTTCTGCTGTTCACCCACTTATTATAATTCATTACATCATTATTGGAAACGAATCCAATTCTTCCGTCCGGATATTCCAATTTAGCATATTGTCCATCAGAACTGATTTTTTTCAATATATCGCCGATAACAAGATCGGAAACAGGCAAAGAACCCGGTTTAGCCGCAGTATGTGAAAATCCGTATTGTTTTATGAAGATTACTTTTTCAGCTTCATCCCATGCTGAAAGTTCCTCATTATTCAATCGAATAAGACTTTCAGATTCAATCCAGGCAATGTATTTATCAGGAGTTTGTACCAAATACCAATCTTTCGATTTTTTCATAATTTTTAACTTGCTGCCGAGTAATGCCTGTGTTGCCATTTCAGCGGAATGCTTGGGTTCCGTCCTTAAATTTGCAACAGACACATTTAATATACCATAAATCTTATCACCAAGCTCCTTAGAAGGCAGTAAATTGATATTATCGTTCACAGTATAACCATCATTTGTTAATTTTTCTACTAGTTTCTTTTTTGCACTTTCTAAACTTGTTTCGCCAATTAACCGGATTTCTTTCCCGTTCTGCCGAGGTGTGATATTAAATATTGCAGTCCTTTTATCTGGGGCATATTTCAATTGAATTTTTTGGACTATCGCTTGAATCTCCGTTATAGATTTTTTTTGTTGTGAGTAAACCGGTATTATCAAAACAAAAATTAAAAACACAACTATCCATTTCATTTAAACTCTCATGAATTTGATTGAAAGATTTAATTTTGATTCCGGATTTATGTGTGTAATATACAATTATTACTCCGTATTTAATAACCCCAATAAGTGGAAACTTTCTTTTTAACCTCTCTCATAGCTTTAAAAATAATTTAAAATAAAAACATTTTCTATAGGAAATGATAAATTTCGGAGAACTTAATTAACTTATGTTACTGAACTAATGAGAGATAACTCATTTTTGTCTTTCCGAACTTAGCGCAAGATATCTTTTCGGGAAATTCGAGAATTCATTCTATATTTGTGTTTAAGATGCTGAATCCCTTCCGGGCAGGATCAGCAAGTCCAGCCTGACAGGTACAGAACAAATTGACTTATAAAATTCTACGTTATCTCCGAAATATATCAATACCGTAGAATATATAAATCCTCCGGGCGGTTTGGGCAATAGTCATAACATTTTAAGTTCAAAAAGACCTCTTTAAAGGAGAGTCATCAATTTATTTTATTCTGTTAAAATTTGAAATAGATGAAGGGCTGCAAAGCTGCGGATTTTACTTGAATAACCAGCCAAATTGCAAATGTCAGTAAAAGAGCTTGACCTATTAGAGGCATATTAGCTATTAGGTTTTGCGTCTTCTTTTCGAATGATTTAGGTAAGAAATGTAATAGGTAACCTATAATCAGTAATGCAAAGATGCTAGGGTAACCCGAAATGAATTGTGGAAATACTTCTCCGTGAAAGAATGAAAAGATCTGCTTTAACATGTGTATTACGTTCGTTACGGAATCGGCTCTGAAAAAAAGCCAGGCAAATGCAACCAGATGAAACGTAATAAAAACTTGAAATGCTTTTAAATACTTCGAACCGGCAATTCCCAAACGATTATAAAAAGACTTTCGTGCCTTTTGAGTAAATAAAGAAACTACCATAAACAAACCGTGAAGAGTTCCCCAAAACACAAACAACCAGTTTGCTCCATGCCATAAGCCGCATAGTGCAAATGTGATTAATAGTGCAAGTGAGTTGCCATAAATTCGCCAATTTCTAAACTTCATTTGCAGAGGTCTGAAAAGGTAATCTAACAGCCAAGTTGAAAGAGATATATGCCATCTTCTCCAGAATTCGGCAACACTTTTAGCTTGATAGGGAGAATCGAAATTGTCCATTAACCTAAACCCGAGCAGCATTGCAATCCCTATCGCCATGTCCGAATATCCGGAGAAATCACAATATATTTGAAGTGCGTAGCCGTAAACGCTTAAAAGATTTTCCAGACCGGTAAATCTTAAAGGTGATTGAAAGACCCGATCGACAAAATTTAAGCTTATGTAATCGGCAATTACAACTTTTTTAAATAACCCGGATATAATTAAATAGATTGCAAATCCCATTTGTGCTTTACTGATGTGGACTTCTTTCCGTATCTGGGGCAGAAACTCGGTTGCTCTGTCTATAGGACCGGCAAGAACATTGGGGAAAAACGATATGTACAGACAGAAATACGCGAAGTTCCGTTCGGGTTTTAAATTCTCCCAAAACACATCTATAATATAACTCAGAGCTTTAAATGTATAGAATGAAATTCCGATAGGAATAAATATGTCGAGGGCATTAATATGGCTTATACTAAAATCGTTTATTATACGGACGAAAAAATTAGTGTACTTGAAATATCCCAACAAAGCAAGATTGACGATCACCGCTAAAATAAACCAAAATTTTCTTTTTGAATTAACAGTACCTGTACCAATTAAAATTCCGGCATAATAATTTACCACTGAAGATACAAACAATATCAAAAAGAAAATCCCGCTCACCTTATAGTAAAAGTAAAACGAAAAAATAAGGAGTAAGGTAATTCTTGCATTTCTCCTGTTTATAAAAATCCTATAAAAGATTAGGAAACCCAAAAAGAGAAAAAGGAAAAAACTTGTGGAAAAAAGGAGGGGGTCATATTTGTCAAACGTAAAAAGCCGCAGCAGTTTACTAAAATCAATTCCGTTAAACATCAAAACTCCGGACGAATTCAGGATTTTTATTTGATTGAATTATTTTATCCTCTTTTTTTTATTGATTTTTAAGTTTGGAATCAACTAATTTTTGAAGACCGCCAATATTTTTTAATCTCAATACCTCTACACTTTTAAATCTTATACCATAATATTTTTCAATTGCCAGTATAACATTTATATGATTAAGAGAATCCCAGCCTGGAATTTCATCGGCTCTGGTTTCGTCCTGGATTTCATAATCGTCTAAATTTAATTCATCCAATATTACTTTTTTTAAGCGCTCTGATATCATTAAACCTCCAAAATAGAATTTCCTTTATCAGCTAAAATTCTTTTCTTATTTGCTTCCCTTCCCGGTTTTCCTGCGGAACTTTTAATCAACCATCTAGGGGGGACTAAATATACATTTTTAATTGTTACATCGATTTGCATTCCGGCTTTAATTATTTGAAGCCGCAAATTCTTAATGCCCTTTTCCCCTGACAATATTCGTTTCGGCAATCAAACTTATTTGTTCACTCCCTAGCTCCGAGTCATATTCACCAAAGGCAACAACTCTTCCCGGGATAACATTTTCTACGGACCCGGCAACATCTTCCACGTCCTCCGGGTAAATATTATTACCAGCAACTATTATAATATCTTTTTTCCTTCCTACAATATAATACTCATCATCCCTTACAAAGCCATAGTCACCGCTGTAATACCATCCATTTTTCAGAACCTCGCGAGTTTTTTCCGGATAATTTCGATAACCGTCAAACATGGAATCAGATTTAATTGCAAATTCTCCCACTTTACCTTCCGGCAGATCTTCACCTTCATCGTCAACAATTCTGATTTTACAGCCGTTTATTAATTTTCCAGAAGAAACACAAATTCTGAAATTATTAATTTCTTTGGCAATAACTACGCTTCCCTTTGCTAATTCATTTCTGTCGACTACTAATTTATTCACTTCTTTTCCGGGTTCGCTTTGAGTTACAGCAAATGTGGTTTCCGCCATTGCATAACTCGTAGAAAGCGAATTTAATTTTAATCCATATTCTTTGAACCGGTTATAAAATTTTTGATGGCTATCATCACGGATAGGTTCACTGCAATTAATTAGCATCCTCAAGCCGTTCAACGAGATCCCGCTCAACTCGTCATCCTGAATTTTATCAGCCATAATGTTTAATGCAAAGTTCGGTACCCAACTAAGTGTTCCCTGCTCTTTACAAATAGCTTCAAGTAAAAGAACAGGCGATAAAATCCATTCAAATGTATTAATTTGAACGATAGTAATTCCTGCGGCAATTGGTAAATGATATGCAGCGATCAAACCCATATCATGATATAGAGGGAGCCAACTTACAACTTTATCGTCTTCATTTAATTTTATTGCATCAGAATAATCTGAAAGATGCTTTAAAATCTCCTCGTGCGATAATACAACCGGTTTTTGAAGTCCGGTTGTTCCGGATGAATGCTGCAATAATACGGGGTCAGATGCTTTAATTGATTTTAAGCCATGTTTTATTTCAGTTATCATTTTTTCATCACGGTCTAATCCGTCAGCCCATTCGAGTGGGAAAAAAATTCCTTTTATTGTACTGTTTTCCTTTCGGGCTATGGGAAATAATACATGGTCCAAATCATTTTCGGTCAATATCCAATCCAGCCCGGAATGTTTCAACATTCCTTCAATACCCTGTCTGAATTTATCGGGATGCAGCCGGGGATTGGGGTAAGCAAGAACAGCAGGAATGGCACCAATTAATGATATACCCATATAAATTGGGTAGAAATATTTATTATGTCTTATAATTATGGCGCACACATCTCCCCTTTTAATATCTCGCTTTTTTAAAGCAGCAGCAAATTTTTCCGCATGGGAGATTAAATCAGAATAAGTCCATCTGAAAGGTTCTTCACCAGCCGTATAGTGAACGATAGCATCTTTATCCGGATTTAATTCGGCATTGCGGTACCATCTTTCCGGAACCAGTTCATTTTCATTGAACGAATATGAATTCATTAAATTTAAATTAATTTATTTAAATATTACTTGGAATTATTATAAGCTTCAAGGATTGCGCCGGTCAGCATTTTAGCTATTTTTTGAGCACCCTGCAAAGTTACATGAGTATAATCTTTGAAAGCTAATGGAGGATTAGCATTTACCCAGTCATTCATTGAATTTTTTCCGCCCATGGCCTCAAATAAATTCCAAAATGAAACGCCGGTTCTCAGGGCAATATTTTCCTGTGCCTGGATTAACCTGGGAACGTTAGGATTGGTGATGAACCTTGATCCTCTTTTCATACTCTTATCACCGACACCCACAATTATAATGCTTGTGTTTGGAAATGTACTTTTCAAATGATTAACAACTTTAACCATCTGTTTCTCATACCATTTAAAATCGTTCGAACCGTATGTAATCACGTTCAACCCGAAACTAAGTATAATAAGTTTATAGTTCATATACTTGTCAAAGCCCTTAAGAATATTTTTGGGTATATCTCCCAGAGACACTCCCGAATTGCCCCTCAACGGGTAATTATCTACATATATTCCGTTACCGGATTCCAAACTAGCTCCGAAAAAGTGAGCCTGCTTCTGCATAGTTGCAGAAATTTTTACACTTGTTACATCTCCCGGAGCTTTTAGGATCAGTTCTTGAACAGCAGAGCCGGGCTGAAGATGAGTAGATTTTTCTGAACCGTTATCAAAGGAGTATTTTATGGAAGATGACTTTGCATCGTTATAAAATAAACAAACTGTATTAAACGATTTTACAGAACTCAGGAAGTTTGTAGCTTGATATTCTACCCAACTATCACTTTTCGGTATAGCCACAAAACCGTTCATGCCCGGATCAACGCCCCCGGTACTTCCTTCCAGAATAGAATATGAATCCCAATCATTTGAAAAACTTTGCTTGGTTGTAGTCCTGAAAGTAATATCCTGAGAAGTAATCGATAAAAAGCCGGCTCCTTCACCGCCGAATTTCTGTTGAAGTTCCTGCCTGATATTGGATGTAATTAAATCTCCTTCAATTTCAGAATCACCAAAATGTGCTACCCTTACTTTTCTGACTTTTGTGTTTTTTAACGCTTCAAAAAAATATTTCATCTGCGATAAATCGCCACCAAGTTTTTCATTCGAGTTACCTATTTCGTCAATCGTAATTTGAGAATTATATGAAGTATTTTTTTTATCCGGATCATCAAATTTTCTTAAAACATCATTAATCAAGTTTAATGAGATTGAGGCTGTATATTCATGTCGATTAAAACCGGCTGCCTCTCTATTATCCATGCTCACTTGTTCGTACGATGATTTCTGATTTGTTAAAAAATTGCTGTGAGAAATATTATTTATATCTAAAAGAGAATCGGGTTTGACATCCATAAATAGATCAACAGGTTTAACCGAATAACCGAAAATTATTATATTTGAAGGTAAATATGACAAGGCAATTAAAAATAAAATTGTTAACCCTATCAGATACAACGGTTTATTTCGTTGATTATCCGGGGGTATCATTTCTCATCCTTTCCTTTTTTTAATAAAATATTATTACCAAATTATCCGCTTAGATAGCCTTGCAGATTTATGAACCATTAAATTATAAAATTTGGAGAAAAATTTTATTTCGCAATGTAAGTCAACAATTATACCAAATTTTAATAACTAAATATTCCAAAACAACTTGAATTAAAACTATCACAAATCATTTTAATTTTTTAGATAACATTCTACCGAGCTGTTATTTTAAATACCGCACTCTCATCCGGTAAGTAATTTAACAAACAAGAATGAGAATATAATCTTATTTTGAGACTATTATTATAAAACAGTTTCATATCAAAATACAAGCATAAGGAGAATATCATTCTTACAATATTCATCACAGAATTATATCCCTAGATAATTTAATTCATTTTCTACTTCTTTTTGCCATATCGAAGAACCCGCAGCATTTAAATGAACCCCATCAAAGGCCAATTGGTTATTCAGAAAATTATGGGGAGACATTTGTTTGTTTAGGTTGATAAAATCAATATTATGTTTTCCGGCATATCCTTTTAACAAGGTATTCAGTTTAGTGACCTGTTTGTTCCTATCTTCAGCATTCGGATATTTTGAAGACACATATAAAGTGGATTGAATTACCACCTTTATACTATCTGTTTGTAGATTTATTATTAACTGGATATATTCTTGAAAAATCGTCTCCACGGGAAGCCTGTTGTAAATGTCATTTATCCCTCCCATTATAAAACAAACCTTGGGATGCAGTTTAGTAACATAATATATTCTGCTTAGAAATCCCTCAAGAACATCGCTCGTAATACCTTCACCGACAACATCGGTTCTTCCTAACAACTCCGCCCAATTGACTCCATGCGTTATAGAATTACCGAGCATTACTATATCAGCATGTTTTAGTTTATAAATTTTGTACAATCCCATCTGCTGGATATAATTTGGGTTTTTCATATACCTTACTGAATCTAAATTTGTGGGAACAGCAGCTTTAATATTTGTGATGCCGATGAAGAATATCGAGAAGAATAATATAAGGAACGGTTTCATCTGAACCAAAAATTGTTTTCAAAAATATTATCAATAATATAAAACATTTACCCGATTATATTAAATAATATCCCGGTAAAAAAATAAAATTCGAACTCTAGGAAAAATTGGAATTGTGTAAAAGCTTAAAATCTATAAATACATGATCAAGTTTTTATTTTTTAATTTTGTCCAAGCGAGGATGATTTTGAATTGGGGACAGTCTAAAAACGGCTCATTGGTCATTCAGGATCTGCTTGCCGTAAGCAAGCTTGATTCAGAATCTGTGTTAAAAAAAATGAACTTTTATATTCCGACTCAAGTCCAGAATATCACTTTTGAGATAAACTTTGAAATGAATTGCAGATAACAACAGTTATTATCCAAATTAAGTTATTTTTCTAAGAAGGATCCATCGATAAAGCGCTTTTATTTCCAATCCGGCATAACGCCGTTGACAATTATTTCTTGTCTGTTGTTACCCTTAGCATTTACATTGGAAATATTGCTATTCATCACCCAAATATTTTTAGTTGAATTGAGAGTGTTTGAACCGTTCTCAAATATTATATATGCGCCATTAGGTGAATACCTTGGGTTTATATCATTTGTGCCTTTGGGCTTAAAAGCAGAAAGATCGGTTGTGTCTTTTGTGGCGAGATCAATTTCAAAAATACGGGAGTCCAATTCTCTGCCGGTATTATCCTGGTAGCCTGAGACATCGTGCGTAAATAATATTTTTTGTCCGTCAACTGAAAAAGAGGGACTAGCAGTTGCACCAGATAAATTATCAACTAAAAGGCTCATATTACTGCCGTCAGAATTCATTAAATATATTTCTGAATCATATATATTTGAACCTACAGTTAAAACAACAATTTTACTTCCATCGGGTGAATAACTGCATCCGCGGAAATTTCTTCCGGCAGGTGCGGTTGCAATTAAAGTTAAATTTGATCCATTCGAATTTATTCTGTATAATTTATCGTTATGACTAAAAAGTAAACTTGCACCGTAGGGTGACCAGCAAAATCCGGTTCCGTAATTTCCATAACCCGTAACTCCTATGGTTGTTACCTGGTACAAATTACTTCCGTCCATATTCATAGTATAAATTTGCGGTTCTACGGACGCATCAGAGGTAAATGCTATAATATTATGTTTCGGATTAAATCTCGGCCACCAATCCCGGTTATTACCCGAGGTTAGCTGAACCGTATTTGCGATTGTGGTGTCAGATGAAAAAATTTGATAATTCCCGTTCACCATTCTTGCAAACACATATGGATTATCGGGAAAAGGACGCGTAGAAAAACTCCAGATATTTCCGTATGTACTGATAGTATCTGTTCCTCTTGTAATTACCTGCCAAAAATATGTTGTTCCGTATTTTAGATTTGATACATTGTATGTTGTATCGGTCATAGATGAAGCGATCTGCACAGGCGTTGTGGAATTGGAATTATATAAATAAACGTCATACTTCAAGGTATCAAAACGTGAAGTTGAAGAAGGCTGCCATGATAATTTTAACGAAACAGGCTGGTTCGCAGATTTATTTTGGGGACTCGGTTTTACTGCCATACCGGGCTGGGTTGATGTAGAATAATTTAATACAATTGTCACTTGTGCCGAATTACCGGTTGTAACAGAAATGGAAACAGAATTTTTCTCAAATTTAGTTTTTGATGCAGAAACCGTATAGTCACCAATCGGTACATTGTTAAGAGTAAACTCACCTGATGCATCTGTTATTATGGATTGTGTACCCGGATTTGTAGTTATAAGTGCACCCTGAATTGGTGTTTTACTGTCCGGCTCCAATACTACTCCGTGAATATTTCCGTAAGTAATAGGAGTTACTGTATTATCCTTACATGAACTTAATAGTAGCAAAAACAATACTAAAAAGATGAAATTACCTGCTGCTATAAATTTCCGCATGTATTCAATCTCCGATCCTTATTTACTTTCTTTATTTTGTTTTCTCTAAAGCTATTTTAATTTATTTTTACACTATCACTTCCGATGATAGTATTATTTTTAAAAACCTCTAAATTCACCCTGTATTTATTATTCTTAATATAATCCAGATTAACTGTTGAAAGGGTAACAACTGCATTTTTATTTACACTTTTTTTACCCGATTGAGAAGAATTTGATGTACCGAGACTCCCCGATTTGATTACAATTAAGCTGTAAGAAATATTAATATCTTCATCCGTGTTGTTTTTAAATTTCCCCGTAAACATTATTATATTACTTTTATTTGTAACGGATATCCATGTCTTATATTTTTGAGCATTATTATTTATAATCCTTTGCAGTGAACTTCCCCAAATTAAAAAACAAACCAATAATAGAGTTATTTTGTACATTTTAATTATTCTTACACTTTTAAAACTGTCCGTTTAAAACTTTCACATGCATACCGGTACCTTTTTGATAAATCTTATATCCGTTAACCGGTTCATTTATACTGGATTGAATAAGTGTATTATTAATTCCCTCTTGTGTAATTCCGAATTGCTTAGAGTTTCCGGTTATATTTCCTAAAATTTGATTACCGGTACCTCCCTGGTATATACTCGTTTTATTATTATTTCCATTAATATTTAACGTCGTCCCGTTGTAATCTCCGTTCTGTTCTATTTTACTCGAATTATTATTACCTTTTTGATTGATAACGGCATTATTGTCATTTTTTGTTTGAAGAATGGCAGTGTAATTATTGCTTGAGTTACTTACTTGATTAATGAAAGCGCTGTTTGAATTTCCGTATTGCCCAATAATAGCCTGATTGACAAAACCGTTATTGTTTTGTGCAGTATTTATGCCGCTTATTATTTGATTAAAAGGGATCTTATTTTTTGTAATCTTGTTATTATTTAAAGTAGCCGGTACTTTTAAAGATTGAGCAAATACTGTTAAAAAACTAAATGTGACAATAACCGCTGAGAAACTGAAAATTTTTATGATATTTTTCATTGCTTTCATCTCGTTTATTTATTAACCACTGTTCTGAATTGTACGACTGTAAATAGTGGAGCTGTTATTCAAATAAGAATTATTATTTTGTTCTGTTTGTTTAATTTTAATTTGAATATAAATCCATTCTAATATATTAAATTGATTACTCTTTTAATAATTCTTCAATTCATTCTATAGTTCAAAAAATCGACGTATATACAATTTTTACTTTTTGTTTATAATATATATCTGAGGGATGTATATTTCCCTCGGAAATACTATTTATTAATGCTGATGAACATTAGCTGTATTTAACAATCCACTTTGGGTAATACCTGATACATTATAATTACCAACCTGAAAAATTTCAAAACAATTCCATTCATCGTCTAGTGGATATACTGAAATTCTGTGCCGCTTCAGCAAAGATGAAAAACTAGTAAGTCACTTGTTCTAGCGGCACTTTAATTTTTTTGCCTTCTGAACTTTCCTGTCAATAAAGATGTAACTACCGGTTTTATAGACCGGTGGTTACATTACAAATCGGGAATAATAAAATTAACAGACGTTTCATGGTTTGTTATATTTCATATTCACCCAATTCTGTCCTTGATGGGCATGGTTTTGCAATAATCTATTTGCAAAACCATGCCGAAGGGTAGCTATAAGGAACTATTGCTGATGTACATTAGCAGAATTAGAATTACCATTTTGCAATATTGTTGCATTATGCACAGCAGTACCTCCCTGCCACAATGTTGCAGTATTAGAGTTACCCATTTGCTGCATCAATGCATTGTCATTATATTGTCTTAAACTGATTGTGTTACCGTTACCTTTCTGGAAACTTCCATAATAGCCGGTAATGCCTTCACTTACAGCATCTAATTTAGCTCCATTGATTTGGTCACCAGTAAAATTGTTATTACTTCCGTCTTGCTGGAAATATGCATTACGGCTAGCTGTTAAACCACTTGTACTTGCATCATAACCGACACTGCTGCCATTGCTTTGGGTTAATTTAAAAGAGTTGTTATCACCAAGTTGCATTAGTTTTCCATGATTATGATTACCCGTTTGAGCAATGTTAGCATTATTATTCTGAGTGTTATAAACCGGGTGAGAATAAGTATAGGCACCGTCATTATAAATGAAACCCTGAGAAATTTGGGCCATGTTACCATTCCCGTTCTGCGAAATTTTTGCATTATTATTGTTACCGCCATACTGCCAAGCGTTGCCTGTGTTGTTATCACCAATTTGTGAAATGTTAATTTTGCTGTTATAGCTTTGAAGGTGGGAGGTGGTATATGTCTCGCCCCATTTGTTAAAAGCCCATCCTTGATAACCATAGGAAGTATTACCATTTCCATTTTGAGTAAGATTAGCTACATTTCCATTAGTACTATTACTTCCACCGTATTGCTCTATTGAACCAAAATTTGAATTACCAGTTTGAGTCATGGTGGCTTTGTTCCATTTTGCTCCTACTGTTTGATAATAGTCCCAATATCCTTGTGTCATTCCCTGGTTGATCCAACCATCATTTCCAGAACCATCCTGGGATAAGGTTGCTTGATTTTTATAGCCATTATTTAGCTGGTATATTCCACCTGAATTAGTTCCATTCTGAGTTGCTGTTGCTTTTTGCAAATCACCAACCTGAATAAGGTCAACATCATTATGTCCAGTTTGTGTTGCTGTGGCTATATTGCTATTACCAGTTTGTGTTGTAGTGTTAGTATTTTGTGCAAAACTAAATGTAGTTGCAAATAAAATTGCAACTATAGAAATAAACAACTTTTTCATTGTTTAACTCCCTTTAATTATTTAGAAAATAGTTAGTTATAGCTAACCGGTCAGACATTACTTAATGTAAATTATTCCATCCCGGTTAAAGCATATTTTTTTGGCGGGAGTTTTTCCGGTTTTTTTAATATATTTTATTAGATTTATTCTCAATATTTATAAAACCGGAATTTACCGGCGGCGTTAACGGGGACCAAACTTTCTTTTTCACTTTGTGTAAAGAAAGTTCCGTGGCGCTGCCGGGCTAAATACATTACAACCCACCAAAAAATTGTAATGTATTTTCTCATTTCTCTTTGTCGCGCACCCCCTTCCTTAATGGACTTTATTAATAAATAATTTATTTAATCTGTATTTCCGTATCTATCAAATTTTTCAAAGCTTCGTTTATATTCACTTACTGTCCTATAAAAATGGTTAATCCTATTCTTCCGCCCCAGTAATAATCATCGTATTTTCCGTTGGATAAGCCGTCTAGTTGATCACTTAATACATAATGATTATTAATTTCTACATTAAGGCCTAAATGATTACTTAACAAATATTCCAGGCCCAAACCGGAAACAATAGCGAAATAAGAATCCGTAGATTGATTATTTTGACTGTATAAACCTTTTTCACCTTTATCTTTATAAACTATACTTCCCCCAACCAGAACGTAAGGTGTTAACTCGTAACGGGGAACTAGCCTGTAAATCGATGCCAGGTCAAAAACATAAAACATATTACTAAAAGCATAATTGGCGCCTAATTTTCCTCTTCCAAATCTGGCTTCCAGTGATAATTGCCGGTTAAACGAAAACATTAAGCCTGCACCGCTGCTGAAATTTGTTGTAGGACCGGGATAATCACCGGAATATATTTGTCCGCCTGCGCTTAAATCAATTCCGAAAGCTGGCCTATGATGTATAAGATTTTTCTCCAGAAAATCTTCATTATCAACCTTCTTTTTTTCTGTCAAATAATTTAAAATATCAGAAGATTGAAAATCTTTTTGATTTTTTAACTGCCACAATCCGTCCATTATACCTTCAATTACCAGACTCTGAACAGCTTTCTGAATAGCTTCGGTAACACAAAGATCCACAGGCTCATTGTAAGTGTAACCTGTTTCAACCTGTAATAATTTCTGGTAATCCACAAACTGGTACAAACCCGCATCTACCATTTGCGACAATATTGTTTTAGTAGCATAAACGGTTTTTAATACCTTCCCGTTTTGTGTAGAAACAGCACGTAAATAAACCGTCACCTTGTCTTGCCTGTACTGACCGGAGGCGCTTGTTCCGAAATATTTAACGCCTACACCACCTGTAAGCACATTTGTTTCATAAGAAATTATTCCTCCCTCAAGAATAACTCCGGCATAAAGAAGGGGTGGTAGAGGCGGCAATTTTTGACCGTTCGCACCTAAATAATTTTCACGGCTGGAACGGATTATCTTCCTCTCGTTTAACAAATCCGAAAGTCCTTCCCTTTCAATTGGTACAAACCATCCGGAAGTTTGCAAAGCTTTCAATAAAATTGAAGTAGCTCCTTGAGTAACGGCGGTAGAAAAGCTGCTTCCCGAACTCGTTAATTTGTATTGCCCGGTTTCATCTCTGAACTTGTAAACCGCCGCAACAATCGGCTCTTTAGGCGGGGGCAATAAAGCTAGCTCTTTGCCGGCTTCCGTAGGTGCGCCTATATGTGCGGGTGTGGTTTTCAGAGGTTCAAAGCTTGCACATCCTTCAAAGAACATTAAAAACACCGTTATGAACACAGGAATTACTATTTGAATATTCCGCATTAACTTTTCTCTATAATTAATAATAAGGAACTACTATTGTTGTCTGGCTACCGCTCGAATTATCCTGAATATTTACATGCAATCCATCCGATGAGGGATTTATGTCTATTATATAATTACCTAATTGATAATGGCCTTTAGTTAAAGTACTTTCCCCAAAGGCTGAAGTTACAATTTTTTGTGAAAGCTGGCTCAGTATCTGCTGATTTAACGATTGCTGAAAATTCTGAAGTGGATTAGTGCTGTAAGGTGAATAAGCACCGGGGCTGCTTCCTGCAGTTTTACCATTTTGAGCCTGCGCTTCCGCCAGCAACCACTGCCCGTTGTAGTAATATCCTCCGAAGTTCGGATTTATAGGTGTATAAACGAACTGCTGTGCAAAACTTTTATTACCCATAAAAATCATAAACAGCAGAAATACCGGGATACAATATTTTATTTTTTTCATAGGTCCCTTTCTTTTATGCTTTTCAACTAAAATATACCTGTTCCCTGCATATCTTCCCCGCCAAGTTCCTTCTGAACCCGTGCATAATTTTCAAGATATGAATAAGTAATTGATACTCCCTGTAGTGCCATTTGCTGTACAATTTCGTAACGGGGCTGGACAAATCTTTTAAAAATTGGTGTATCGTTAATTTCTATTGTAATCTGTGTCCCAAGCCTGGGCAATGGTTTTTCGGAGATAGTTATGGTATAATTCTTGGCATTTTTAGGAGGTGTCCAGTTAGAAAAAAACTTATCATAAAAATCGTGGCCTATTTTGGATTCGGTCTCGTCAATAATCAAACCGTCAATTCCGGAAAAATCACTTTTCTTGAGAGTGGATTTTTTCTCTCCCTTAACTATTGAACTCATCATCTTTTTTAAAAGCTGATTTGTCTTTGCAGAATCTTCTTCTGCTGCATTCTGCTGTTTTGGCAATTTTTTGTTAGAATCAAGCTTAAGAACAGCCTCAATTTTTTTCGCTTTTAAAGAATCAATTTTTTTAGTCTGTACGATAACAGGAATCCTTATCTTTTGGTTAGGATAAATTAAATTCGGATTTTTTATTCTTTTCTTATTTATGTCATAAATAACCGGCCATTTAGAAGAATTCTCATAACTTTTTCTCGCAATTTTGGTAAGGAAATCTCCCTTTTTTACTATATATACTTCAGTCGAATCTATTTTTACTTTTAACCCTGCTATATATAGCGGAAGTTCTTGCTGTATGAGAAAAGAAAACTCCTTAGTATTGCTGTATGGTAGTTTTTTTAGTGAGTCGAGTTCAGTTTTAGCTGCCTTTTTTGTGATACTCCCATTTATAATTCTTGCATATAACAAATTGAGTGACTTTTTATAAGCAGAGTACTTTTTAAAGTTTATTATATTCTGAGAATAAATTTTACCCATCGAAGAAAACAGTATTAGGCAAACAACTAAAAATATTTTTTGAGAATTATATAGAAATACTTTTTTCATAAAATATGTTTTAATGTATTTTCTCATAATGCGCACACAGCAATGTCGCATATTCCCGCTTAAGCGGATTTCTCCTAAAGGGGGAACAATAATAATTCCGCTATCTTAAAAAGATGTTGGGAAATTTTTTACTAAATGCAACAAAAAAGATGTGCTCACGTGTCATTTGAATGAACTCTCTATATTTGTAGCACCGTTGTGCGGTACAAATTTAAAAACTTTCAAAAAAATAATCTGTTTGGATATGCCAATTACGCTTTTAAAAAAAAATTTACGGGTTTGGTATTTTAAAAATGAAATTCCAAATTTACCGCAAACGGGTTAAGTTTGGAATGACAAAAGTGTAATTTTCAATATCAAGCATAGCACCAATTATTTATTATAAAGCTTTCGTTAAATAAATAGCTTAAACGTTTTTTTGCGTTATCACTATCATTTAGGATGCTGTTAGCATCTTGTGAATTAAATTTTTCAAATTTTAAATTTAAGAGTGTTTGAGCTTTTGTTATCGCGGTTATGAGATCCCCTAATAAACCTGCATCCAAAATTTCTTTTGAGAAGTGTATTGTATGTTCCAAAATGTACCCCTCATTTTATAAAATAGTTCTAAACGAATAACTTATAAGACGGTACGAAAATACTTATCAATAATTAATTTGTTTAGTGAAATTCTACTAAATGCGAATAGAATCGACATTAGGCCGATTTTATCGATAAATGGCAACTTACATTTTTAATTATCGTAAAACAAATAATCTTTAAATAAAACTTGCTAATATTTTTGACAGCCCATATTAATAAAAAAAATAATCTTTTTCCACTAAATTTTTATTATTCGACAAGCGGTCATATTTGTCGACGAAGGACAAATATTTTAAAAATTATTGATAATCCCAATTTTTCTGTTAGAAAAGTTTGCCGTTCTGACTGATAAGCCGCCACTATCATTATGTATATCATTTATTAAAGATAAAAATTAATCATCAAAATCAATTTATTCTTACAAGGCTTGAAGAAATTAATTTAATAAAATGTTAGTATTACATAGTAATTTTAATGAATAGAAAAAGCGATAGATAAAAAATTGCTTTAATTGTACATTAATTCCTCTAATTATAAATTTTGAATAATAAATTACATAACCACTCGAATTTTTACCAGGTGTTATGTTTTGTTTTCCATCTGAGAAGTATGCTTGCTATGAAGTTTTTTAGATTAATATGCAAGATAAGTGCCTGCAAGAATCAAACTAAATGCGCCCCTATTTTCCAATAATAATTTCCTTCCGGCGGATTGTTTAACTGTACGTAATTCGCGGTGATATTATTCACAGCCTTTGCATTTGCAAATGATTTATCCGTAGTGTATTGAAAAGTATAAGATTGACTTGCTTGTGCTCGTTCGGGCAGATGTTAAGACAATAGACGCAAGGTTGTATTTATTTTAATTGCATTTATCGGAGAAACCCGCTATAGGCTAAACCGGTCTGTAGTTGAAGCAGTCGTAAATTGGAACCAGTCTGATGATTTTGAAGCACTATTTAGCAAACCTGCCGTAACTTTCCAGTAATAAGTAGCCCTGCATCAAGATCGGCAAATCTACATAAAGATTAGTCCCTTCAGATATTCCACTTATGTTCCAGTAAAATGTCGAGTTAATGTATAAACAGTGGAATTAATTACCGGCTTGATATGACGGATAAGTGGTAATTGCATCCTTAGCAGTTGTAAACGAACTTGCATTAGAAACTTTTACAACTTTTCCGTTAGTAGATCTAACAATTACTCTCCAATAATAAGTTGTATCTCCGTCCAATTGCCCAGTAAGAGTGTAATTTAATGAACTGCCTGTAAAAAATGTTTCGGTTATTGAATTATCAGCCCAATCCTCAACCGAAGGTGTGGTAGAATTTTTACATATCTGCAGTTCAAAATTAGTATTGCCGGTTACAGTAGAGATAACCCATGCAAACATTACGGAACTGTAGTTGAACAAAGTAGAGCCGCTTGAAGGATTGGATAAAGCCAGATTTATATTTGAAACAGTGGCGAAGCTAAATTCATTAAATGTTTGACTGTTTCCACTATTATCTGTATAAGTCACTGTCCAATAATATTTTGTATTATTTTTTAAATAGG
This sequence comes from uncultured Ignavibacteriales bacterium, assembly GCA_963751355.1. Lineage (GTDB taxonomy): Bacteria > Bacteroidota > Ignavibacteria > Ignavibacteriales > Ignavibacteriaceae > CAVVVS01. The sequence goes on from CAVVVS010000105.1 coordinate 156,199, forward strand.
GGCCCAATTCTTTCTCGAATGCTTTATTAGTAACTTTTCCACCCAAGCTAGTGGCATTAGAACCAACTGAAATTGGGACACTAATTGAATAAGAATGGCTTCTTGTTCCAATTTTTAATGTATACGAACTAACATTGGCATCATCCCATTGAAAGGTAGGCAACAGAGAAACTCCGGTTATGGCATTGCCGGGTTCTCGAAGGCTGACTGATTTTGTTGTAAAACTACCTGTTACGTAAGCGCTTTTTCGTAGAGTTGTTTTGGTTTCTGCTTTCACTCTCCAATAGTATGTTGTATTTGCATTCAATCTGCCTGAGGGAACGGTTTGGAATGTATTCGTATTAATATTGTAAAGTCGATATAAATAACTGTGGGAAAAATTAGACTCTGGTGATAATTGTACGGTATATTGTACTGTTTCTCCATTTACATTATTAGTTACGGCATCATAACCCAATGTCGGAGTAAAAGATACAGCCTTAACTCCATTAAGTGAAAGGTTCGTCGGAGCAGCTAGAGCAGTGACAGGACCTGATGTACTAACACCTGCACCGTAAGTATTATTAGCGGCATTTACCGTATTAGTTGTTTTATTCTGAATTCCTAAATTTACACTTGAAAAAGAATTTGAAGTAATAGCAAGCGTACCTGCACCGGGATTATCTTCCACGTTTATAGCCGCAGCGTCAGTTGGTGTTTTATGATCAATAACATTGCTGATAATATTGCTTTCTAAATCCGCACTTGGTGTATTCCCTTCGAGACCTATTGCATGCGCCCATAAACCATCAAGATTATTAATTGTGTTACCTTTTATTTGAAGATTGATAATCTTTCCTGTAGAAGGACTCACAGAATGATTTATCAATATTCCACAGGCACCGTGCCCGCAGCTGGTAATAGAAGAGATATTATTACTTTGGATAGCAACATCATCAAAGTTTTTATTCCCGTTTGAATCCCCTATAAGAATCCCCTTTGTAGAGCAGGAACCCGAACTTATATTTTTAATCGTATTACCGGTTATCGAGATATTATTAATATTAGACGAAAAACACTTAATATATATCCCAGCATTCGTAGCTCGGTCTATAGTGTTATTTTTTATGGTAAGATTGCTACAACCAGTTGCGGTAATTCCATAAAAACCGGAAGGATTTTTAATTATTAAACCTTCTATATTAACATTGTTAGCTGAGATTGTAATCACTCCATCAATTTCAGCATTGTTAGTCGATCTCAAGGTAATACTTTTGCTGACCACTAGACTTTCAGTATATGGTCCACCGCTAGCATCCACAATGATTATATCATTAGTGCTTGCCGCTGAAATGGCTACAGAAATTGTTGAATAATCGCTAGGAACGTTTATAGTATTAGCGTATGTCGCAGTTGCTATTAAAGCACCAAACAATAAAATAAATACGAGACTACATAAAAGCTGTATTCTCTTTTTCATTGTGTTTCCCTCACATTGAAAATTATAAAATAGTTTTAAACTTTTGCTAATTGATATATTATTTTATCAATTTTTTCTTACAAGCATTTTTTGAAAACATTCTGCGTTTTCTAATTATTTACTGTAAAATAGTTTTTAGCTTAAACACGACAAATTCAACTTGATAAATTTTTCAATTTAAGAGAAGAAATTTTCTACGTGTAATCATTTAATTCGACAAATGGTTATGTGGAACGATAAAAGGAATTATTTTTTTCCCCTATCCAATCCAAATCCGTAATAAAGTTATAAATAATTATAAGATTTGATATTTAGGAAGTTTGCTTTGCCGTTTGCTATATGGAGACCGTGTGAAGTTTATGCGGCATAAATGTTGTCTTACAATGTAATTCTGTGTTTTGAAACGCACTCGATATGATTGACAAATTAAAAAACTATCCAGTATGCTATTTTTTCAAAATCCTGGAATGAGTAAAAAAATTTTTAAAATGTTGCGTGTCTTGTCCAAAGCCACAAATTATTAATTTTAAAAAGATTAGTTTCTATCCGCATAAAAATTAATTCCTAATTCAAAACAGAATAATAAAATTATTCTACAAACGAACAATTTTTATCGATGAGAGGTAATATATCACGAAGAAAGGAAGGCATTTTTTCATCTATTCGTAGACTCAGGTTTCTACGCCATTCTAATATTTTGTTAAGATAACAGCGAATAAATTAAAAAAAGAGACCTGCTTCAAAGATTCAATTAATAATACGAGAATTGAAACAGCATCAATAATCACTTGTTCATCTTCCGATATTCAACCAGTTATTTTCTATATAATCTTTATGTTAAAAACTAATAACACAGTAAAAGTTTTTAAATTTTTTGTTTAGTAAAATTGAGACATAACTAAAAAGATAAAAATTTTAAGTAATTTTGAACTTTATTAATTACTTAAGGTTCGTTAAGCCTTGCTCATTTGTTTCAGGAAAACACAGTTTACAGTTGATATTAATGTTCAAAGTTATAATATTCAAAACTTAAAAATTCACATTTTTGCATTTTATGCTACTTCATCATTCAATTATCAATCTATAAACCGGAGGTGTAATGCCACAAAACGGAGAAAGAGATCAGTGGGCTAGTAAAATAGGACTCATACTTGCCGTGGCAGGTAACGCTGTTGGTCTGGGTAATTTTTTAAGATTTCCCGTACAGGCAGCGGAAAACGGCGGCGGCGCTTTTATGATTCCTTATTTTATTTTCTTTTTGATTTTGGGAATTCCACTAATGTGGATCGAATGGGGAATCGGACGACACGGAGGTAAATACAGGCACGGGAGTGCTCCCGGAATGTTTGATGTAATATGGAAAAATAAACTGGCAAAATATTTCGGCGCCCTCGGTCTCTTTATTTCTCTTGTTATTCTTATCTATTATACCTACATCGAATCATGGACACTCGGTTTCAGTATTTTTTCCTTAACCAAATCTTACTTTGATGAAACAACCTTCCATGCTATGAAAACATTCCTTTACAGCTATCAAGGAAGAGTGCCCAGTGCTCATTTTTCATCAGTTTTACCTGCTTATTTATTGATGCTGGTAACCTTTGGATTAAATTTCTGGATCCTTTACAAGGGGATTTCCCATGGAATTGAAAAATTGGCTAAGATTGCAATGCCTTTGTTATTGGTCTTTGCTGCTATTCTTGCGGTAAGAGTTATGACTTTGGGAACTCCGGATCCATCAATTCCTCAAAATTCTGTGTGGAACGGGTTTGCCTTCATTTGGAATCCTAATTTTTCAAAACTAGGCGACCCCAAAATATGGCTGGCTGCGGCAGGACAGATTTTCTTCACACTTTCCGTAGGTATGGGGACAATACATGCATACGCAAGTTATCTGAAACCGAAGGATGATATTGCATTATCCGGTCTTACTACGGCAGCTACCAACGAATTTGCGGAAGTCGTATTAGGCGGTTCAATTGCTATTCCGGTTGCGGTTGCGTTTTTCGGATTAGCGGCTACACAGCAATTTGCAAGCGGTGGCGCTTTTGATCTCGGGTTTGTTTCAATGCCTTTAATCTTCCAAAAAATCCCGCTTGGTCAGTTTTTCGGATTTTTGTGGTTCCTATTGTTATTTTTTGCGGGAATAACTTCCTCGGTAGCTATGGGGCAGCCGGTAGTAGCATTCCTTGAAGATGAGTTCGGAATGAGCAGGAAGAAAGCCGTTACCACATTAGCAATCGTTGTATTGATAGCTGTTCAATTTGTTATTTTCTTTCTAAAATATGGCTTCTTGGATGAAATGGATTACTGGGCTGGTACTTTCGGCCTGGTCGTCTTCGCTCTCATTGAAACAGTCTTATTCATGTGGGTTTTCGGAGCCGATAAAGCATGGGAAGAAATGAACGAGGGAGGAGATATCGCAATTCCGAAAATATTCTATTATATTATGAAGTATATTACCCCATTGGTTCTGGTTGTAGTTATGATATGGTGGTTCATTAATGATGCAATTCCTACCTTAATGCTCACACATGCTTCTGCGGAAGATATACCATATATATGGGGTTCCAGGGCATTAATGGTTCTGTTAGGTATTGGATTATTGTTTCTTGTTAAGAAGGCGTGGTCTAATCATAACCAAAACAACGGGAAGCAAAGTAATCTTGTTACGGACAAATAGAAATGAATTAATTAATTTAAAGGATATAAATTATGGGAATGCATACATCGGGAATTATTTTCATGGTTATGGCTTGGGGAATAATTATAGTTCTTAGTGTATTTTGTTTTGGTAAAGTATTTAAATCGGAAAAAAAGAACTAAAAAAAAGAGATGGGCAGTTTCATTCTGCCCATCTCATTTGAATAACTAAATTATCAGACTAATTATTCGGAATTACTTCTCCGTTCTCTTCTTTTTTATGTTTCGTATGTTTCTTCGCCGGAGGTTTGTGAGCATCATTTTTTTCGGGAGCAGCTAATTGAAACATACCATCCTCTAAGTTTTTATATAGAAGATCACGTTCCATTAAATAATAAAACTGGTTTTGGAACTCTTCCAAAGAAACTCCGCAAGTTGCGGCATATTTGGCAAGTTCATGCGGATCCTCAAAGTCAGCCCGGTTTAATCTTAGCATATAACGACGTGCAATATAAAAAGTTTCAGAACTTGGATCTACCAAACGGACTTTTGTTTTCTTTGTATTCGGATCGATAATATCTTTAAAAAACATAGGTACAAAGCGACCGTTCTGGATTGACACCATAGCGGCATTACCTCCGGTCAAGATGAATTGAGCAGCAGCGAAACCAAGATCACGGGTATATTCCATATCGAATGGGATTGGGTCGGCACAGCGTAATTCATAACCTATATTTTTTGCAACTATAGTCGACTTTATCTGGAACTCTTTCAATCTCTCCTGCACTTTATATTTCAATATTTCACCGAAATTTATCTCGGCTATTCTGATATTATCGTGGGCATCTCTTTCAATATTTACGAGGGATTCAAGTTCTTTATGATCTAACCTTTCAACTAATCCCTCGGCTAAAACGGCTACACCGTCTCTTCTTCCGTAACTGAGCCTTTTAATGATTGCGCCAACCATAACATCCACAATATGAGATAATTTTATTTTACCTTCGGGAAATTCTTCAGGGATTAAAGTTAGCGTTGCACCGGTTGCTTTACCGATACCCAACGCAAGATGACCTGCCTTTCTGCCCATAGAGACAACAAAATACCAACGAGAAGTAGTTTGTGCATCCACCATAAGGTTCTTTACTACTTCAACACCGATATGCCTGGCTGTTTGGAATCCAAAAGTAGGAATACCATGGGGTAAATCTAGATCATTATCAATTGTTTTAGGAACATGAACAACTTTAATTCTTCCCGCAGCCATTTCTTCTACTTTTAATGCACTAAATGCAGTGTCATCTCCTCCGATAGAAATTAACTTATCAACATTGAGCCGTAAAAGTGACGTAACGGTATTTTCTAAATGTTTTTTATTCTTAGTAGGATTATTTCTAGCAATGCCTATGTAGGAACCGCCTCTAAAATGGATGCGGCTGACATTTTCAATATCAAGCTCCTTTACATGTGAAATTTCTCCCTCCATAATCCATTTAAAACCGTCCTTTATTCCTATAACTTCCACACCTTCGAGTGCGGCACGAATAGTTGCAGCTCCTATAACACTGTTGATACCCGGCGCCGGTCCGCCACCGACTAATATCGCTAATTTTTTTGGCGCTATGGACATCTCCCAACTCCTTGCTTTTAATTTTCTTATAATACTGTGCCTAATTCAATTAAATCTACCCGGTATTCCTGAAAAGTTAATCTTGATAATTCAAGTTTTTATTTGAATTACATTCAATGCATTTACATCAGCAGAATACCTTCTTCAATCAGGTTCATGTAACATAATTTGAATAATTTAATAATATATTTTTAAAGAACTTTTAGTTTCGCAAATTTAAGCATTAATTGCTTTACATTGTTACCCTCAAAAACAACCGTGGCTTTTTGCATTTCACCCACACCGCTAATTTGGGTAACTTTGCCGAGTCCGAATTTTTCGTGCATTACTCTGCTCCCCGGCTTCAATGATTTATTTGTCTGATCGAAGGATTCATATTCCATATTTTCAAAATACTCATAATACATTTCCTTTTTCGATTTGCGCGATGATTTTCTTCCGATACCTCCGTTTACTTCTTTAAAGGTTGACGGTTCCAGTTCATCAATAAATCTTGAACGGCTTTGATAAGCTACTTCACCGAAACGGTAGCGCGAACGGGCATGGGAAAGATACACCTTTTTTTGAGCACGGGTGACAGCCACGTAAAATAGCCGTCTTTCTTCTGCGATACTCGCATCGGAACTAAATTTATTGGAAAGCGGAAAAATATCTTCTTCACAGCCCGAAATAAAGACTACAGGAAACTCTAAACCTTTGGCACTATGAATAGTCATCATAGTAACGTGATTTTGTTCTTCTTCGTAAGTATCAATGCCTGAAATCAGAGATACATCTTCCAGGTATTGATCAAGTTTTGCATCTTTGTTGGAATTTGAAAACTCGCTCAATGCTGAAAGCAATTCGTTAATGTTTTCCCATCTTGTTTTTGATTCCGGTGTATTTTCTTCTTTGAACATCCGTAGAACACCTAATTCGTCGACCAATGCGCGGGATAGTTCACCGACGGACAATTTGTCTTTCAAGTCAATATATTTATCAAGCAGTATTTTGAATCCCTTCACATTTTTTTGAATTCTTTCTTTTATATCGATTACTTCAAAAACCCTGGTCATGGTTTCAAAAAGTGATATTTCATGCTTGCGGGCAAAGGCAATCATGCGGGTAATAGTAGTATTCCCGATCCCTCTTTGCGGAAAATTCATTATTCTTAAAAGGCTTTCCTCATCATTTTGATTAGAAATAACCCGGAGATAAGCAACTATATCCTTCACCTCTTTTCTTTTATAGAATTCGATTCCGCCTATAATTCTGTATGGAATTTTTTCACGCCTAAATACATCTTCCAGCGCACGCGATTGAGCATTAGTACGGTAAAAAACTGAAAAATCTTTATGAGATAATTTTTTCTTGGATATTTCCTGCTTAATATATTTAGCAATTTGATACGCTTCGTCCTTTTCATCGGCACATTTAATTAAGGTCAGCAAATCACCGTCGTTATTTCCCGTCCAGAGAGTTTTTATTATCTGTTCTTTATTATTTTTAATTACCGAATCTGCAGCGGCCAATATTGTCTTTGTAGATCTGTAATTTTGTTCAAGTTTGAAGACTTTATGCTTGGGAAAATCCTTCTCAAAATCCAGCATATTTCCGATATTTGCTCCGCGCCAACTGTAAATACTTTGAGCATCATCCCCAACTACGCAAATCTTACCGTCTTTGTTAGTTAACATTTTAAGCAATTCATACTGTGCTAAATTAGTATCCTGAAATTCGTCAACCAATAGATATTCAAATTTCTTCTTATATTTTTGTAAAATTTTTGAATTACCGTTAAAAAGTTGTATGGGTTTCAACAACAAATCTTCAAAATCCATCGCATTATTTTCTACTAATCGCTTCTGATACTCATCAAATATTTCAGCAACTTTTTCATCGATGAATGAGTCGATATGTTTCTTTTTAAATTCAGCAGGCAGTATCATTTGATTTTTTAAAAAACTAATTCTGTGCTTCACAGAATTAGCAGTTATATTTTCAATATCAATATTTAAATTCGAAATTATATTTGAAACTAAAGAGAGTGAATCTTCGGCATCATATATGGAGTAGTTACTCTCATATTTGATCGCACTAGCTTCGATTCTAAGAATGCGGGCGAAAATTGAATGAAATGTTCCCATCCAAATTTTACTCGCTTTTGCACCGATAAGTTCTTTTATGCGTTCCTTCATTTCGCTGGCAGCTTTATTTGTAAACGTAAGTGCCAATAGGCTTTCAGGTTCATAACCTTCATCAATTAAATAAGCAATTTTATAAGTCAGAACCCTTGTTTTACCGGATCCGGCGCCGGCTACAATCATGTGAGGTCCGCTGTTATATTCAACAGCCTTTTTTTGGTCGTCATTTAATGATTTTAAGTTGATCATAGGTTTATTTTTGTTTATTTGTTGTATAAAACGCAATTTTTAAATTGCAAATATACTCATTTGTCATTGAAATTGAAAGGAAAGGGAATAGTTGCTTTCTCACATCATTTTAAGAAATGGGTATATTAAGTTTTTATATTAAAGTAAGTTAGGTAGGGTATATATTACTATTCAAGCCAATTTTTCGGCTGATAATATTTATTCATCTCATAATGAGGTGAATTAGGTAGCGGTCTCTTATCATAAACAAATTTCACTTCAGGCGGAAGGGATATGAGAATCGATTCTATTCTCCCACCCGTTTTTAACCCGAAAATAGTACCCCTATCGTAGATTAAGTTAAATTCTACATACCTGCCGCGCCGGATTAATTGGAATTCTTTATCAGTCTCTGTGAACTCCTCGGTTTTTCTTTTTTCTACTATTGGCATAAAAGCTTCAAGAAAAGAATCACCAACCGATTTGATCAAATTAAAATATTTGTCCCTATCACCAGACAAATAGTCAAAAAATATTCCTCCAATGCCTCTCATTTCATTTCTATGTTTTACCGTAAAATACTCATCACACTGTTTTTTAAAATCCGAATACGAGCCGGGAATAATTTTTTCACAAGCCTTTTTTATCGTTTGATGAAAATGTATGAAATCTTCGGTGTAGGGATAATAGGGAGTGAGATCAATTCCTCCGCCGAACCAGTACTTATCTTCATTCATTTCAAAATAACGAACATTCATGTGAATAGTCGGGATCATAGGTGATAAGGGGTGAAGAATTAATGATATTCCACATGCACCAAAATCGGAAGGTTCGGTATCCAAATGGCCGGCGACTGCTTCGGACATCTTACCGTACACCGAAGAAATATTAACGCCGCCTTTCTCAAAAATTTTACCGTTTTCTATCACTCTTGATTTTCCTCCGCCTCCGCCCTCTCTCTTCCATTCGTCTTCTCTGAATTTTACAATTTCAATTTCTTCAACAGCAGAACATATTCTCTTTTGAAGAGTATT